>CAZVXL010000006.1:0-86458 GCA_964631595.1 uncultured Lachnospiraceae bacterium
ACGAGCGAACGCTCCGCAAGTGCTCCGTGACCGATCTCACGTCTGCCGGGGCTGCGGGAGGATTTTGCCTCGCCTACGGAATAGCCGGGCATATTGTAGTGGTGCATATACCTCTTGCTCTCCTCCTCGCTGATACCGTCAAGCATCTGCTCATCGGATATGGGGCCGAGAGTAGCAACGGTGAGCACCTGAGTCTGACCTCTGGTGAACATACCCGAGCCATGGGTGCGGCGCATAAGTCCGACCTCGGCGGCAAGGGGTCTGATCTGATCAAGGCGGCGGCCGTCTACGCGCTTGCCGTCCTCAAGAAGCCAGCGGCGAACGATCTTCTTCTGTATCTTGTAGATGAGCTCTCCGTAGATGGTCTCCAGCTCGGGATACTTCTCGGAAAACTCCTCCATGATCTTATCACGGATAGGCTCCATTCTCTCATCGCGGATATTCTTGTCATCCGTGTCAAGAGCCTCCATAACGTCCTTCTCGCAGAAGGCGAATATCTCGTCAAGCATATCGTGATCAAGCTCGCAGGAGGGATACTCGAACTTGGGCTTGCCGACCTCGGCAATAATGGAGTTGATGAATACGAGCAGTCCTCTGATCTCCTCGTGAGCCAGCATGATCGCATTGAACATATCCTCATCGGATACCTCCTTTGCGCCCGCCTCGATCATTACGACCTTCTTCTCGGAGGCAGCAACGGTCAGCTCAAGCACGGAGCGGCTTCTCTGCTCAAGAGTCGGGTTGATGATAAAGCCCTCCTCCTCGGTCATTCCGACAAAGGCTCCGCCGATAGGTCCGTTCCACGGAATATCGGAGATGGAGAGAGCCACGGAGGCTCCGATCATACCCGCGATCTCCGGTGAGCAATCGTGATCCACGGCAAGCACGGTGAGGGATATATTAACGTCGTTTCTGAGATCCTTGGGGAACAGGGGACGGATAGGTCTGTCGATCACACGGGAGGTGAGTATCGCCTTCTCGGAGGGACGTCCCTCTCTCTTGAGATAGCTTCCCGGAATACGTCCGACAGCGTAAAGTCTCTCCTCAAAGTCTACCGACAGGGGGAGAAAGTCGATTCCGTCACGCGGTCTTTTAGATGCAGTAGCGCAGGCAAGAATAACGGTATCACCGTATCTTACGAGGCATGAGCCGTTTGCAAGTCCCGCCATTTTACCTGTTTCGATGGTAAGCTCACGACCTGCATACTCGTAGGTAAATGTTTTGAAATTTTCAAACATTCTTGTTACCGATCCTTTCTTTTCTCCCATTCCGCCGGAATAGGAGGGATTGGGAGTAGGTGACACGTCTCCCGATCCTTATTTTATATATATCCTTTTATTGTGTCCAAATACAACGCAAAGCTGCGGGGACAGCATCCGCCGCAGCTTTGTTGCGAACGGGAACGAAGCCCGTCAGCGGTCAATATTACTTTCTCAGACCGAGCTTGTCGATTATTGCACGGTAGCGCTCGATATCCTTCTTCTGAAGATATCCGAGAAGGTTGCGTCTGTGGCCGACCATCTTCAAAAGTCCGCGACGGCTGTGGTGATCCTTCTTGTTTGTCTTGAGATGCTCGGTGAGAGTGTTGATACGGTGAGTAAGAATAGCGATCTGAACCTCGGGGGATCCGGTGTCGCCGTCGTGTATCTTATACTCCTCGATAATCTTGTTCTTTTCTTCCTTTGTGATCATGATTTCACCTCATAATAAATTAATTCCGAAAACACAGGCTGCGGTGGGTGAACGCTTCCGACACCCGAGTCCTCGGTACAGCTCTACAATTATAGCACGTTTTTTTCGTTTTGTAAAGAGCTTTTCGAATATTTACAAAATTTACAAAATTACGCCGTCCGCACTCTCCGCGCAGTCGGAGAGCGCACACAAGAGGAGGGATGCCCTGCGGCACCCCTCCGAAAGCTGTGTTCAATTACTTGCTCGTATCTCGCATAACCACGGAAATATCGGAAATGAGCACGTCTGTCTTAACTCCCGCATAGGCATATATAAGTATCTCCTGAGCGGTCGGAATAATATCGCTGTTTCTCGATTCCGTGGGAAGCACGTATGTATATGTCATCGTCTCTCCCGGTACACTGTTCGTGATCCTCTCTCCGGTAGAGTGGAGCACACCGTCCTCAGCCCTTATTCCGAAGAACGGGATCAGCTTCGCCTTTTCGCCCACATTGGTATATGTAACACGAACCGCGGTGACGTTCTTATACTCGGACGCATCAAGCGCAAGCTTATCCGTCGGCAGATACATCTTCTGGATGCCGTTATTGTAGTTAACGATAACGCCGTCATCTCTTACCTGTATTGCCTCGTTGTTCTCATTCAGCTCAAGCAGGGCATCCGTGAAATCCTTATCGGTGAGATCGAAAAGGGGCACGACCTCGCTCGTCTGTCCGAAGTTGTCCTCGCCCATGAGGCTTGCCACGAGATTTGCGATATCGGTATTCTCATTGTATCCGAGAAGCACCTCGGTGCCGTAGCCTACCGCATATACCGGCACATCTATAAAATAATGTCCGCCGTAACTGTAGCTGGAATCCATTACATTACTCGAATCCACATCAACGGGAACTCTCAGGCCGCCCGTCTCATGATCTGCCGTGATGATAAGCACGGTATCGGGGTTGAGCGCAACATAACGGAGAGCGACCGCGATAGCGCAGTCGAACTCATACGCCTCGCATATCTCATCGTACAGCTTATTCTCATGTCCGTAGGAGTCTATCTTGGAGCCCTCCACCATGAGGAAGAAGCCGTTCTCGTCCTCCGAAAGCAGGTCGATCGCAAGCGCCGTCATCTCCGCAATATGCGGCTCGTCGGGAGCTACCTCGGAATCGGTCTCCATAGCGTGGCTTGCGAAAAGACCCGCGATGGGAAGCGACGCCGTCTTCACTCTCTCCCACGATCCGGTGTAGGTTACTCCGGCAGCCTTTGCCGCCGCAAGTGCCTCGGCATTTGTATCGGCTTCGTAGTGTCCCTTTCCTCCTCCGAGGATCAGATCGAGAGTTCCGTCGGTGAGCTTTGCAAGCTGCTGACCGGCTATCTCGTTCTCCATTCCGCGATCCCGAACGTGAGCGGTGAAGGAGGCGGGAGTTGCATCGGTCACGCACTTGGTGGCGATAACGCCCGTGCTCTTACCCTTCTCAGCCGCCAGCTCAAGGAGAGTCTTGTAATCGGCATCGCAGTTCTTGCTCTGTCCGACTACGCCGTTGGTGGTCTTATGACCCGTCGAAAGAGCGGTACCGCCCGCAGCGGAATCCGTAGTCTGATCGCTTGCGGAATAGGTGCTCTGACGTCCCTCGTAGGGCAGATAATTCATCGCAAGCTTTCCGCCGTACAGAGTATCCTCGAAATAAGCTTTTGTGGCAACGGTGATGTTCTTGCCCATACCGTCACCGATCATGTAGATGAAGTTCTTGGGCTTTGTGTACTCCGCATTGGAAATTGCTATGTATATATCCTCGTTCATTCCGTTCGTTCCGTCGGTCACCGGCTCGGTGGCGCGGATATTTCTGACGGCGCGCAGATACAGCGCTCCGGATTCGGTCATATAGTTCAGAGGGCCGTAGAAGCCTCTGAGTATATCAAGCGAAGATGCGCCGGAGAGAATATCCGCAATAAGCTCGGATGCCGCATTGAGCGCCGCCTCATCGTTTGAGGTTATATAGATGTTTCCGTTGTAGGTATCCACATAAAGCGAATTTGCAAGCTTGCTCTCTTCGGAGAGCTCGGGAAGTGACGATACCTCGTCCCCGTCAATGAAGGAATAGGTATTCTGAAGATCGACACCGACCGCAACAAAGCGGTCTCCGTCGCCCGCCTCCGTGATCACGGAGATCTCGGCGCCCTTCTCGCTTGCGGCGGCGATAATGCTTTTCTCAACATTTCCGCCGTTTGACAGAAGCTTGTAATCGGAGGTGTTCAGAATCGAGGGCTTGCCGAGAGTCACGTTCCAGCCGGCAACGCACTTCAGCACCTCCATCGCATCTCCGAGATCCGTCTTGCCGTCGCAGTTCGCATCGGCAGCCGCCTCGCATACGTCGATATCCCACTTCGCGATAAGCTTCAGCAGGGATACGGCATCGTTCAGGGTCATCTTACCGTCGCGGTTGAGATCACCGGAGATAAGCATGCGCGCAAGCTCCTCGTCCCCGCGCATTACCTTTGTATCGGCGGCAACCTTCGTATCGCCCGACACGGTTTCTCCCGAGGGAGCGACGAGGGTGACCTCGTCCGCAAACTGCGATACCACAAAATCCGCATCGACAGTGCCCGTAATACCGGTCAAATATCCGCTTTCCGCATTGATCTCCACTGTGGCTCTGGGGGAAAGCACCGCCTCATCGGCAGCCGATACGCCGACAAGCGAACCCAAAAAAACAGTGACGGCAGAGACCGCCGAAATTACCCTTTTTTTCATAATATCTCTCCTTTTCGAAGATTTTTTACAAATTATATTGTACCACACCCACGATAATCAGTCAAGATAAATAATTCACGACCCCAATTTTTTTACGAAAAATCGGGCGTATATGCCGCGGATGCGGACGACGCATCCTGAGAATATCCCGAAAATCCCATCTCAAGGGCGGCGTCGCGTACGTACTCATATTCAAAGGTAGTCACGCGGCGGCAAAGATTCCGGTACTCACGCGGAGCAAAATCCGGCGTATACTGCCTCATGAGGCTCAGGATCACCGAGCTCGGCGGGACTGCGGCGGCGGCACGCTCAAGAGCCTTTACGGAATCGCGTCTCTCCCCCGGCAGTACGAGGTGTCTCAAAACGATACCCCTTTTGAGCAAGCCGTCATTCCCCCACACGGGCTCTCCCGTGATGCGGTACATCTCGGCAAGAGCCGCCTCCGCACGCTCGGGATAATCCGCCGCCGAGGAATACCGCTCCGCCGTCTCCGCGGAGCCGTACTTGAAATCGGTCAAAAAGATATCGGCACGCCCCATGTACCCGCTCACCGTTTCGCACGTCTCGTATCCGCCGATATTGTACACCACGGGCACGCTCAGCCGACACATTTTAAGTGCCTCGGCTATTTGCGGAGCATAGTGGGACGGGGTTACGAGATCAAGGCTCACCGCCCCGCTCTCCGCAAGCTCCGTGAAAAGCTCGGCAAGAGCCCGAGACCCGTACTCCGTTCCGCCGTGCCCAATGCTCTTGTTTTGGCAATAGACACAGCCGAGAGCACAGCCGGAAAAGAACACCGCGCCCGTGCCGAGATCTCCGCAAATGCACGGCTCCTCCCAGCGGTGCAGCATGGTCTTTGATATACGCACATTCTCTCCGCCGCCGCAGACCCCCGTCCCGACCGTGCGGTCTGCGCCGCATTGCCGCGGACAGAGCGTACAGCATCTCAGAATGTCAAGTCCGCTCATATGATGTGTATCGCTATCTGATAGAAGATTACGGATACGGCATAGGCTATGCCGAGCTGAAGTCCCACGGCTCCGAGAGCCTTCGGAGTGGACTTCATCTCACTACGCATTGCGGCGAAGGTAGCGGCACACGGAATATACAAAAGCACGAAAAGCATGAGGGAATACGCATTTACAGCGCCGAACCCCTCGGCGGACAGCGCCGCCGCAAGTGTTCCGAGTCCGGCAGACGATGCCGGATTGATTCCGCCGAAAAGCATACAAAGTCCCGATACAACAAGCTCCTTTGCGGCGATACCGCAGATCAGCGCCACCGCCACCTGCCAAATGCCGAGTCCCGCAGGTGCAAGCACGGGCGCAATACTTCTTCCGGCGATAGCGGCAAAGCTCTCGGCGGGATCGTCCGTCATGCCCGAGGGGCCGAAGCTCATGATAATCCAAAGTATCACGGAGGCAAGGAAGATGACCGTGCCCGCCTTTGTCAGGAAATCCTTGATCTTCTCCCACACGTATATGAGCACGGTACGCGCGGACGGAAGCTTATATTCGGGGAGCTCTATGAGCAGTGAGGCCTCCTCACCGCCGCTTTTGTCAAAGACACGGGAGAGCTTTGCGACGATGACCGCCACGGCGAAGCCGACAACGTACATGGACAGCGCCGCAAGCCCCGCATATTTTCCGAAGAACAGTCCCGACAGCAGCACATACACGGGAAGCCTTGCACTGCACGACATAAACGGGGTAACAAGCATTACCCTCATGCGGTCGCGGCGATCCTCAAGCACGCGCGATGCCATGATCGCCGGCACGGTACAGCCGAAGCCGAGAAGCATCGGGATAAAGGCTCTGCCGGACAGTCCGAGCTTTGACATGAGCGAATCCATGACGTACGCGACTCTCGACATATATCCGCTGTCCTCAAGCAGGGCAAGCGCCAGAAACAATATAAAGATATTCGGAAGGAAGGTGAGTATTCCGCCGACACCCGCTATAATTCCGTCAACGGCAAGAGATATCAGCCACGGATATACTCCGAGCTCGGACAGCGCCGACGAGACAGTCGCAGACAGTGCGTCAAGTCCGCTCTCAAGCAATCCGGAAAACAGATCCCCGAGAGAAAAGGTGAGCGCGAAAACGACAGCCATTACGGCGAAGAAAACGGGCATACCGAGAACGGGGTGAGCAAGTATTCCGTCGATCTTGTCGGTGGCGGCACTGCGCTTTTCCTTATTGAGAAGGCACTCGTCCATGATCTCACCGATGAAATCGTACCTCTGTCCCGCCATCACGTTTTCAAGTGATGCGGGCGCAACGTCGGACACGTCTATCCTGTACCTTTGCATGATCTCGGTATCATGCTCAAGCAGCTTTATCGCGATCCACCTCGGATTGTCAGCCTCCGGATATGCTTCGGCAAGCCTGAGAAGCAGGGTGTCTATCCTGTCCTCGATATCGTCGGAGTACACCATTACCGTATCGCTGTGGTGATCGTGTACGTGTGAGCCGGAGCTGTCGTGATGGTGGTCTACCGGTATCGGTGAGGCATCCTTGTGATGCGCGGCGGCGTGCATCAGCACCTCAAGTCCCGTGCCGCGCCTTGCCGATACGGGGATTACGGGAATACCGAGCATCTCGGGCAGACGGTGGATATCAAGCTCCATGCCCCTTTTTTCGACAATATCCATCATATTGAGGGCAAGCACGACCGGCCTGCCGAGCTCTATGAGCTGGAGCGTCAGATAAAGATTTCTCTCAAGCGCCGAGGCATCCGCCACGTTGATTATGACATCGGCGCCCTCTCCGCCGTCCTCGCCCATGATGAAGCCGCGTGACAGCTTCTCCTCCATGGTGTACGAGGTAAGGCTGTATGTACCCGGCAGATCGACAAGGACAAATTCCTCATCGTGGAAGCGGAACACACCCTCCTTTTTCTCGACGGTCACGCCGGGCCAATTCGCCACCTTGAGATTCGCACCGGTATATGCGTTAAAGAGAGTGGTTTTGCCGCAGTTGGGATTTCCGACGAAGGCAAGCGTCAGAAAGCGTGAGCCGTTTTTCGTCTTTACATCATTCATCGGTGTGTCCTCCTCCCACAAATATCCCCTCGGCAATACGTCTGCCGACAGCGTATCTGACACCGCGCACCTTGAATATCACGGCGCCCCTGCGCTTCTTTTTCATCAAAGTTATTTCGGCATCACCCGTAAGTCCGAGGATCATCAGCCGTCTTTTCACCGGCGTGGGGAGTGAGAGCGCCTCAAGGCGCATCGTATCGCCGGTATTCATGTCGCATAGTCTCATGAGATATCCTTTCAAAAGGAAAGCGGCGCACAGGCATTGCAATAGCCAAGGCGCGCCGCCGTCATTATTCATTCAGCATCGGAGGGCTCGTCGGTGCAGTTATCGCAGCAACAGCTGTCGTAAACGCAGCATTCCGGCTCGAAATCGGAGTCATCGCAGAAGCAGTCGTCATCACCGAAATCGTAATCCCCGCATTCAAGAGTGATCTTGAAATGCTTCTTGAAGAATCTGTACAGGACAGCCGCAGCCGCCGCAATGAACAGGATCGCTCCGACGGTGATCATGAGCGCACGAATGAGCCCGAAGCTCTTATCCTCTTTTTTGAACATAATGTATCCCCTTTCCGATCATGGAGAAGCCTCCACGGTTTTATTAACTTAGTATATACCGACAGACCGCAGTCTAAACACCCTTCGCGTACCGAAAAAGCACGGATGTATATACATATGTATTATATCACGCGGTTTTGCTTCCGTCAAGACAAATTATCCGTCCTTGTGCATATAAGACCCCCTGCGCGAAATTTTTCCGAGAGGTTCTCGCGAAGAAGCAAGTTTTTTTGCATTTCAAGAAAAAAATTCAAAACAGGTATTGCAAACACGCGGAAATTATGGTATACTGAATAAGTACGTACCACGTACGATCTATAGGGGTATAGCTCAGTTGGTAGAGCAGCGGTCTCCAAAACCGCGTGTCCAGAGTTCGAGTCTTTGTGCCCCTGCCAAATACATAAGGGGCATCCGGAGGATGTCCCTTATGTATTTTGTGGATAAACGTGACACGAGGACTCTCGTAAAATATTCGCCGGAGGCGGGTATTTGATCCACCACGCGCCTGTGAAATTCGAAAAGTCCGCACAAGCTGTGCGCGTGGTGTGAGTTCCCGAGTCTTTGTGCCCCTGCCAAAACAAAAAAGGCATCTTTTGATGCCTTTTTTGTTTTGATCGAGATACTCTATACGAAGGACTCTCGCAGATACGCCGCAGTGCGGATCTGCTTGTGCCGCGACCGTGCGTGGGACTCATACACATCTCTCAAATACAGATTGACACCGCGGTGCCGCCGTGGTAGAATGAAGCTACCCACGAACACAAGCGCAAAGCCGACCGAAACAGGAGTGAGTTATCATGTACGAAAAAATATATTTATCATCCTTCAACGGCGCGGATGCCGTTGCCCGCTTCAAGGCAGCCGCCGACTATATGCGACAGCATCCCGCCACTACTCTCGTCGTAGAGCCCGATGTCTATGAGCTTACAAGCGAGCTTGCTCAGGATACCATGGAAAATGTGCTCTCCGGCGCATACGGTCGGGATCCGCAGTCGACCATGTTCAATCCGAGATTCATCTATACCAAGGGGATCGACCTTGACGGACTTACGGACTGCCGCGTCGAAGCGTACGGCGCCACATTTCTGATCGACGGCTTCATGGAGCCTGTTTCCGTTACGAACTGCCGAAACGTGGAGATTTGCGGCTTCACCGTTGAGCACAAGCGAAAGCCGTATGCGCGCGGATTTGTGACGGAGGCGGGGGAGATCGACGAAAACGGAGACCGTGTGTGTATCATCACGCTTGACAAGGACAGTCCCGTATGCGAAAAGACGCCGTTTCTGCGCTCGATGGCGTATGATCCCGCCGCCGACAGGAAGATACCTCTCTCCGAGAGAGAGGCGCGGGTGCTTGACGCTCATCATCTCCGCATCCGCTTCGGAAATGCGGAAAATATCGGGATCGGAATGGAATATCTAAACGCGCACACATACCATTCGCGCCCCGCGATCCTGATCGAATATTCCGAGAACATACGCGTAACAGACGTAACAATTCACGATCAGCCCGGCATGGGCGTTGTCGGAAACAGAAGCTCGAACGTATTCCTGACACGTCTCAACGTTGAGCCGAGCTGCGGTCATCATTATTCCACAAACACCGATGCGACGCATTTCACCTCGATGACGGGAAAGCTGAGGCTTGAAAACTGCCGCTTCAGCTGGCAGGGTGACGATCTGACAAACGTTCACGCATATTATCACGCAATAATCGCGCGGGAAGCCCCGAATGTGTGTCTGATGCAGGAAAAAACGCCGGACGGCACGCACGCGCAAACGCTTGATTATCCCGATGTGGGCGACACGCTTGAGCTCACCGACATGAACACTCTGCAAACGGTGGATTCGTTCCGCGTTGTCGCCTGTGAGCCCATGCCGGAGGAATGGATGAGCCGTGTCACGCTCGACCACCCGTTGCCGGAATGCACGGAAGGGCTGGCGCTCTCGGATGTGACGCGCCTGCCCGAGCTTGAGGTGATCGGCTGTTATTCCGCGCACCACTACGCGCGCGGTGTGCTTATCAAATGCCGCAACGCGCGTATTGAGGACAACTTCTTCTATGACATAAACGGCGCGGGCGTTGTCGTTGCCGCCGAATCCTACTGGTACGAGGGCGTTACGCCCGCAAACGTCATCATTCGCCGCAACCGCTTTGAGCAGTGCGCCGTACTGCACGGTGAGGCGGCGGGGGTCACAGTCAAGGCAGATGCGCCGGAGCCCGTCGGGCAGAGCATACGCAATATCGTGATCGAAGACAACATTGTCTATGCGCCCGCCTCCGACCATGCTTTTTACATCAGAAATGCCGACGGAGTTATCGTTCGGCGCAATCGCTGTACCGTCAAGGGAGAGCCGACGGTGACGGAGAAATGCATAAACGTCACGGTGGAGGAGTAGTCCCCTCCCGACAGTCTTTACCGAAATCGAATATCCGAAAGTGCACTGCAAGCAGAGCCACCCGAGTGTTCATGGAACGCTCGGGCGATTTTTTTATTTACCGCAAAGCCTTCATCTATCTGCCGAGATCAAGCCGGCAAGCTCCTCTGCGGCGATCCGAGCGCTTGCCTTAGCCTCCTCCACGGTATTCCCGCACGTACCGACCTCAAGCAAAATATATCTGTCGCAAAGCTGCTGATTAAAGGAAGCACTGCGAAGATTCATGTGTCTGACGATCCGTCTCTCCCTGTTCCACAATCTACGCTGGTATGCCGCGCCGAACGCAAAATTTTCCCGCCAGTCGGGAAAATCCGCACCCATTTCATCTGTCCCGCAGACTATCATAAGCTGTGCCCCGCAGCCGCCGTCGCTTCTGACCGCCGCGCCGTTCTCGCGTATCACGGCATCTCTGTGGATATCAAGCACATACGCGATATCGGGATACCTTTCTCTGTACTCAAGCACCGCTTTTGCGCTCCGCTCATACGCGCTTATGTATTCCTCCGCATCAAACATCGTCTCGCAGTGGTACGCACGCACTCCACATTCGGCAAGCTTTTCGGCAAATGCCTTTCCCACCGCGACGATATTCGTCTCCGTGTCGGTGCTCCTAAAGCTACCGCCCACCGCACCGCCGTCCTCGGCGGCATACGCCTCCGTGCCGTGAGTATGTATTATGAGCACCGCCTTTTCCCCGTCGGTCTCGGACACTGCCGCCGCCACCGCCGAGTCACTTATATCTGCGCTGTACTTTGTTTCGTTGAACACATCGCTCGGCTCATCGCACCCGATATCCGCCGATACGGCACCGATATATTCTGCGTTTGCCGAATTTTCTTCGTCGGTTTCCGCTACCGTTCCGCCACTCTCGATCGGTATATGTACCTCGGGCAGAGTCCCCACCGCTGTTAGGCTTCCGCCGAAAATACTGCTTGCCACTACTCTGCCGAAGCCGCCGTCACGAAGATACCGCACAGCCTCACAGCCGAGACCGATATAGCAAAGCGCACCTATGACCCCGAGCAAGGCGCAGCACATCGTGCCGAGTCGCCGCAATCGACCCCTGCCGGACACGGTCGCCTCGGCGGTGACGTCCTCCGTTTCAAGCCGCATCTCGTCTGTCTCATCTGACCCGACCGTTCCCTGCTCTATCGGAGGACTCGGCGCACACATCAATATCTCCTCGATGCTTGTCTGATGCGCATCGGTGCGTTCCGCAAAATCATCGTTGGTTATCCCGTTCATTAAAACATCCGTCCTTTCGGCTTTTGTTTCAATATATTCGGGACATGGTCGCATTATGTGTGATCGGGCGGGTGCGCCGAGCCACGGCGCCGTGCCGTCAAGGCGAAGCTCACCTCAGCGCCTCCGCAGTCCTGCGGATATCCTCCTCCGTGATCTGCATGAGCAGCTCACGGGTGATATTTTCGGCACTTGCCAATCTATTTGCCTGTGCAACAAGCACATTTTCAAAAACATTTCTCACACCTCTCGCATTTCCGAAGCTGTCCGATGAGGTCGATGCCATCTCCAAGAGCCGCCGCACCTCCGTCTCCGCCTCTGCGGTAAGGGTGTAGAAATTCTTATCGCACTGCATCTTGAATATGGCAAGCATATCATCAATGCCGTAATCCTTAAATTCAATATACCGATTGAAGCGGGATTCAAGACCGGGGTTTGACTCGATAAAATCGCGCATGAGCTCCGGATAGCCCGCAACTATTACAATGAGATCGTCGCGATTGTCCTCCATAAGCTTCAGGAGCGTATCTATCGCCTCTCCGCCGAAATCGTTCTCGCTTCCACCCGTCAGAGAATACGCCTCATCTATAAACAGCACGCCGCCTATCGCGGTCTCGGCAAGCTTTCTTGTTTTCATGGCGGTCTGTCCGACATATCCCGCAACAAGTCCGCTTCTGTCCGTCTCGACAAGCTGTCCCTTTGAGAGAAGTCCGAGCGAATGGTAAACTCTCGCCATAAAGCGCGCTATCATGGTTTTTCCCGTTCCGGGATTCCCCGTAAATACCATGTGGAGCGACATATCCGCCACGGGAAGCCCCTGCTCTCGGCGCAGCTTATACACCGCGGCGATATTTATGAGGCTGTCCACCTCGCGCTTCACCTCGTCAAGTCCGATATATCCGTGAAGCTCCCCGCGAAGCTCATCAATATCCTCCTTCGGCAGTGCCTCGGCGCTCTCCGAAGCACCGTCGCCCCCTCCTGCGCTTTTCGCGGTCTGTGCGCTCTCGGGCTTCGCCGCACCGCTCCTTGCGCCGCCGTTTTCGGGCGACCTCGGCGTTCCCCACATATCGGATCCGATGTTCCGCAGATTGCGCTCCGTCATATCGCGAATCAGCTCAAGCTGCATTGCTATGATCTTGTCCTTGCCGTTATCCGTCATATAAACCTCCGACCCCTTCCGCAGATCCGTAATTTCAAAATACCGCCTATAGTATACAGCATTTCCCCGTCAAAGTCAATTACGGTGCGCTTAATGCGGATCGCGATTGACTCGGCGCACTTTTTGGGATATAATATACCTATACAGACCGAACGGAGGATCGCGCTGTTTTCAGCCGAAGTAAGCTAATATGAAGATCGCAGTTGTTACAGGAGCAAGCTCGGGGATCGGGCTTGAATTTGCAAAGGCGCTTGCCGAAGATCCCGTTTTCGATGAAATGTGGCTCATCGCCCGACGTGAGGACAGGCTGAAGGCCCTCGCCGCGGAGCTTCCCGTGCCGTGCCGTGTTATTCCAATGGATCTGACCGATGCCGCCTCCCTTGAGCACTACGCCGCGCTTCTCCGCGACGAGATGCCCGACATCAGAATACTTGTAAACGCCGGCGGCTTCGGAAAATTCGGGCATCACACCGCCGTCAAGCTCTCCGAGAGTCTCAACATGATCGACCTGAACTGCAAGGCTCTCCTCGCCGTGACCGAGCTTTCGCTCCCCTACATGAGTGAGGGCGCCGCGATATACCAGCTCGCATCATTGTCCTCGTTCCAGCCCGTGCCGTATCTCAACACCTACGCCGCAAGCAAGGCATTCGTTCTGAGCTACACAAGAGGTCTGCGCCGTGAGCTCACAGACCGCGGTATCAAGCCGATGGCGGTCTGCCCCGGCTGGGTGGGTACGGAATTTTTCGACCGCGCCGCCACCTCGGATTCTGATGCGGTAACATATTTCAACCGCATATACGCTCCGCGCGACGTGGTGAGAACGGCAATACGCGATATGAAGCGAGGTCGTGATGTTTCGATCCACGGAGCGCCCATAAAGCTTCAGGTATTGGCGGTAAAGCTTTTGCCACACTCACTCGTAATGCGGATCTGGCTGAGGCAACAGGGACACAAATAAAAAGACAGACGGTAAAGTCAAGAAGCTCGACTTTACCGTCTCGTTTTTTATTGTCGCAAATACGCTATTTCAGTCCGATAAACGCAAGCGTATTGATACAGCTGTCGATTTCGGCTTTTGCCTTACTGTGGAATCTGTTGTACACACTCTTGAAGCTTCCCGCCGTCATCATTTTTTTCACAATACCGGTGGTGACCTGAAGATCGTACAGCTCCGTCCACTCATACTTGGCGGAATTTCTTATGATATCAAGCATTTGGATATCACCGGCCTCGATATTCCCGTTCGTTATCACCGAATTTGCGTAATACTCGGGCAGGAGATATTTTTCCGACACGTACGTCATATATTCAAGGATCATTCCGACGGTGTCGCGGTCTCCTCCCTCGGCGGGGATAGACAAAAGCGGCGAGGACGCATCGACGAAATGGCAGTAATTCGCCTGCTCCGTGCTGTACAGAGGATTCGGCAAAGTACCGTAGGAATCCTCCATCTCGGCAAACTCATCGGCATAGTTCAGCACGCTCGTCATGAACAGCGTATGCCCCTTGCCGAAGCCGATGAAGCGCGCACCCACGTCACGCGTGGCATAGCCCGTCATATCCGGCTTTTCGTTCAGTATATCCTTGCAGGATATAAAGGTATTGCTCTCCTTCAGCCTGTCGTGCAGAGTTGTGTAGATATTGACCGCCGATTCGTTATAGACGTTGAGGGAATAGCTTCCGTCTTCGTTTTTCACCGTATTCTGGACTCCCGCGCTCTGAACAAGCTCGGTCAGACAGCTGCTCACATCACCGAGTATCCCGTATCTGTCGGAGGAGGTCATGCTTCCGTCGTTGTTTATATCGCAGTATGCGGAGATCGCAAGCTCGGCATATCTGTCAAAGGTCCATTCGTGAGCATTTACCGCATCGTAAAGCGACTCGGTATTTCCGAGCTCTGCATACATATCCTTATTGAAATACAGAACGCTCGCCCAGTCAAGGCTGTTAAGCGTAATGCAGCCCGTTGCCATATACATCTTGCCGCCTACGGTAAGGTCGCTGACGGTGCTCGGCACCCAATAGCTTCTGCCGAGATCGACGTATCTGAGATCTCTGAAATCGTAAAGCATACCCTCAAGCGCCATAGAGCTCAGCTTTGTGCCGCTCTCATATATCACGTCGAAGTCGTTCTGCCCCGCGTGGATCCTAACTACCGCTTCGCCTCTCGGTGAATACGCCGTGTCCACTCCGAGCTTTATGTTGTACTTGTCCTCCACATCGCTGTTCCTTGCGGCAACGGCACTGCTCATCGTATCTCCGGCGGAGGAGTCCGCCCAGATATAATTATCCGCATAGCTCGAGTGCTGATTGTAGATCAAGAATGTGAAGTCCCTGCCTTCGAGATCGTCCTCTCTGAAGGTGGGCGGCACATTTACCGATGCGGTCGTACCGTATCTTTCCATATTGGAGGAGCCTGCCACAGTATCGTCCTTCGGAGCTCTGCAGGAGACAATTACGCCGACTGCCGCCGATACCGCAAGCAGTGCGCTGACACAACATTTCACCGCGTTCATAAGCGTCTCCCTTCAAAGATTTCCGTTTCTGCCGATTCCGACAGGTCTTGTTTCTTATTATAACATCTTTCGACATTGATTTTGTAAATAACAAGTAAATCAAATATAAATTTGCATTGTTTTTAATTAATATTTGTGTTTTTTCGTCTCACTTGCATCTGCCGACTGCGCGGCAGCACCGTTCATTTACACGCAAAAAGTGCGACCGTCCGAAATTTACGGACAGTCGCACTTTAATTATTCGGTTACCGAACGCCGAGATCACGCATCAATGGATGCGATAGTTTCGACGACCTCGTCGATCTCAGCCTGACACTTGTTGCTGTAGCGCTTTGCCACAGATGCGAAGTTACCGGAGGAGAGCATCTTTCCGCGGAGAGAGGAAATATCCTTATCCCACAGATAGATACCCGTCCAGTTGTAGTCTACGCCGTCTCTGACGATATCAATCATATCGTAGTCTCTTGTATCCTGCATACGCTTGGTCTTGATAGTGGTCTCATAGTATGCGGGAAGAAGAAGCTGCTCGGACTCATACGCCATGTACTCGATCACCATAGCAGCCATGTCGGGATCGGCAAGCTGAATGGGGAGAGAGAACATGGGCGCGCAGTAGTCTATACCGGAGGTGAACTCATCACCGGCAGTTACTACGGGATTGGGAACGATGCCGTAGTCGCTCTTCATATTGGTGAATTCCTTGGTAACATCAAGGCTTCCGCCGCCGAACAGCTCATGATCCTCACCGAAGCAGTAGTAGCGTGCTCCGACGTGCTTGGACGGGAAGGAGGACATATCAACGCCCGCATCCCAGATCTCCTCGTAGGTAAGAGCATCAATAGAGCTTACGATGTTCTTATACTGATCGTACTTTGCGATCATAGCCTCGGTATATGCGTTGAGAGTGTATGTGCCGTCTTCGTTGTCGATGACAAGGGGTGCGTTGCAGATCTGTGCAAGAACATTCTCACCGGAAATTCCGCCGTACTGGTCTTCAACGTCCATTTTACCGTCACCGTTAAGATCCTCCTGAGCCTTTGTGAGCATGGGGATCATAACGTCCCAAGTCCAGTTGTTCTCGTATACGTTATCGTACGGATACTCGATATTGAGCTTGTCCATCATGTTCTTATTGAAGAACGAACAGCTTGCCCATGAAATGGCATTCATGGAGATAAGGTTCGTTGCGACGAACATCTTGTCTGCCACAGTCAGCTTCTTTACCGCATTGGGTATCCAGTAGCTCTGCTCGAAATCAACGTAGTTGAGCTCATGGAAGTTGTAGAGCATACCGTCAAGAGCGGCACTCGTACTTCTGATACCCCACTCGTAGATCAGATCAAAATCACACTGACCTGCCTGCATTCTCTTGGTAGCCTCGCCCATCGGGCCGCACTCCTCGGCGGTGATGACAACATTGTATTTGTCCTCGACAAGCTGATTGCGCTCCATTACGGCATCTCCGATAACACCACCCGTGTAATCCTCGGATATAATATACTCATCATGGAAGTCGGTAGCGGTATCGCCGTAGTGCAGGATCTTAAATTCCGCCTGATCGAAATCCGCCTCCTCAAACTCGGGAGCCTTTCCCGAATCCTCGGTGTTCACCTTGTCGGTCTTACTCGGTTTCTTTTCCTCCTCATTGTTTGCACAGGATGCCATTGCCGACAGAAGAAATGTCGCGGCAAGTCCCATACTGAGAAGCTTTTTCCAAATTCTCATTTTATCCTCCTTGAATCTTCGGAAAATTATTTATACCCACACAGTCCGTATGAACTGAGCAAATACGGTTTATGCATCAATGGATGCGATAGTTTCGACTATCTCGTCGATCTCCGCCTGACACTTGTTGCTGTAGCGCTTTGCCACAGATGCGAAGTTACCGGAGGAGAGCATCTTTTCACGGAGGGAATACACATCCTTATCCCACATATAAATGCCCATCCAGTTGTAGTCTACGCTGTTCCTGATGATATCAAGCATATCGTAGTCTCTTGTATCCTGCATACGCTTGGTCTTGATAGTGGTCTCGTAGTATGCGGGGAGCAGGAGCTGCTCGGACTCATACGCCATGTACTCGATCACCATAGCAGCCATGTCGGGATCCTCAAGCTGAATGGGGAGAGAGAACATGGGCGCGCAGTAGTCGATACTTGCCGTATACTCATCACCGGCAGTTACTACGGGATACGGAACGATGCCATAGTCGCTCTTCATGTTGGTGAACTCCTTGGTGAAGTCCATGTTACCGCCGGCAAAGAGCGTGTGATCCTCACCGAAGATTACAAATCTCGCACCGACGTACTTGGAGGGGTATGCCGACATATCGGCACCGGAATCCCAAACATCGTCCTGATCTATAGTATCTATCGACTCTACCAGATTTCTGTACTGATCGTATTTTGCGACCATAGCCTCGGTATAGGGGTTGAGAGTATACGAGCCGTCCCCGTTGTCGATAACAAGAGGTGCGTTGCAGATATTTGCGAGAATATCCTTACCGGAGATTCCGCCGTACTGATCCTCGACGTTCATCTTGCCGTCACCGTTTACGTCTTCCTCTGCCTTGGTGAGCATGGGGATCATAACATCCCAAGTCCAGCTGTTCTCGTATACGTTATCGTACGGATACTCGATATTGAGCTTATCCATCATGTTCTTGTTGAAGAACAGGAAGCCCGCCCATGAAATGGCGTTCATGGAGATAAGGTTCGTGCCGACGAACATCTTGTCTGCCACCGTCAGCTTCTCTACCGCATTGGGTACCCAGTAGCTCTGCTCAAGATCAATGTAGTTGAGCTCATGGAAGTTGTAGAGCATACCGTCAAGAGCGGCGCTCTTGCTTCTGATACCCCACTCGTAGATCAGATCGAAGTCACACTGACCTGCCTGCATTCTCTTGGTAGCCTCGCCCATCGGGCTGCACTCCTCGGCGGTGATGACGACGTTATATCTGTCCTCGACAAGCTGATTACGCTCCATTACGGCGTCGCCAATGGTTCCGCCCGTGTAATCCTCCGCCCAGATATACTGGTCGTGGAAGTCGGTCGCGGTCTCACCGTAATGCAGTATCTTGAACTCCGCCTGATCGAAATCCGCTTCCTCGAAGGTAGGCGCGTTTCCCGAATCCTCGGTGTTCACCTTATCGGTCTTACTCGGCTTCTTTTCCTCCTCATTGTTTGCACAGGATGCCATTGCCGACAGAACAAATGCCGCGGCAAGACCCATGCTGAGAAGTCTTTTCATGATACTCATTTTGCCCTCCTTGGCTATTGTAAAAAGCTGTGCTGCTATGCAGCCGTATGATTATAATCCACACAGCCCCGAGGGGCTGAGTAAATACATATTAAAGTCACGCATCAATGGAGGCGATCGTTTCGACTATCTCGTCGATCTCCGCCTGACACTTGTTGCTGTAGCGCTTTGCCACGGATGCAAAGTTACCGGAGGAGAGCATCTTTCCGCGGAGGGAAGCGATATCCTTATCCCACATATAGATGCCTACCCAGTTGTAATCGACGCCGTTTCTGACGATATCAAGCATATCGTAGTCTCTCGTATCCTGCATACGCTTGGTCTTGATAGTGGTCTCATAGTATGCGGGGAGCAGGAGCTGCTCGGACTCATACGCCATGTACTCGATCACCATGGCAGCCATATCGGGATCGGCAAGCTGAATGGGGAGAGAGAACATGGGCGCGCAGTAGTCGATACCGGAGGTGAACTCATCACCGGCTGTTACCACGGGATCGGGAACGATGCCGTAGTCGCTTTTCATATTGGTGAATTCCTTGGTGAAGTCCATGTTACCGCCGGTAAAGAGCGTGTGATCCTCACCGAAGATGACAAATCTCGCGCCGACGTGCTTTGACGGGAAGGACGACAAATCCGCACCGGAATCCCAAACGTCACCATAATGCAGGGTCTCAAGAGAGCCGACGACGTTTTTGTACTGATCGTACTTAGCTACCATAGCCTCGGTATATGCGTTGAGAGTGTATGTACCGTCTTCGTTGTCGATGACAAGGGGTGCGTTGCAGATATTCGAAAGGATACTTTCGCCGTCGTATCCGCCGAACTGATCCTCGATATCCATCTTGCCGTCACCGTTAAGATCCGCCTCTGCCTTGGTGAGCATGGGGATCATAACGTCCCAAGTCCAGTTGTTCTCGTACACGTAATCGTAGGGATAATCTAAATTGAGCTTATCCATCATGTTCTTGTTGAACAGCGTGCAGCCAGCCCACGAAATGGCGTTCATGGAGATAAGGTTCGTTGCAACGAACATCTTGTCTGCCACCGTCAGCTTCTTAACCGCATTAGGCACCCAGTAGCTCTGATCGAAATCAACGTAGTTAAGCTCATGGAAGTTGTAGAGCATACCGTCAAGAGCGGCGCTCTTGCTTCTGATGCCCCACTCATAGATCAGATCGAAGTCACACTGACCTGCCTGCATTCTCTTGGTAGCCTCGCCCATCGGGCCGCACTCCTCGGCGGTGATGACAACATTGTATTTGTCCTCGACAAGCTGATTGCGCTCCATTACGGCATCTCCGATAACACCACCCGTGTAATCCTCGGATATAATATACTCATCATGGAAGTCGGTAGCGGTATCGCCGTAGTGCAGGATCTTAAATTCCGCCTGATCGAAATCCGCCTCCTCAAACTCGGGAGCCTTTCCCGAATCCTCGGTGTTCACCTTGTCGGTCTTACTCGGTTTCTTTTCCTCCTCATTGTTTGCACAGGATGACATGGCAGGCACAAGCATGGACGCGCAAAGTATCGCGCAAAGTATGGCTTTTACGTTTTTTCTCATGATATCCGAGCTCCTATATGATTTTTGAATTACAGGTACCGCGTATTTTAATGATATCTCGTATAATTATATCACAGATGCGGCGCGATTTCTACTGTTTTTATACATTTTTTACGAGATTTACAGAAGTTTTTTTGTATGTTCAAAATTAAAAGCCTGCCGGAACACGCAAACACGGATTCCGGCAAGCAGAAATATACGCTTTATCAGTCAACTATCACGCAGTCCATGCCGAGAAGGCTTGCGAAGAAGCGGATCTCCTCGGGACGTCTGCCGTATACGAGGGAGCTGTGGTGAGTCACGCCCTCGCGGCTGATCCTCTCAAGGAAGCTTTCCACGCTCACGTGGGGCTTCATGAAGCCTCTTACGACTCCGGTATAGGAATCCTCAGCCGCATCAAGCATGGTTACCGGAGCAGCGACCATCTTGAAGCCGTCTGCCGCTCTGAATACATTCACAAAAACAGCCTCGCCGCCTTTGTAGCGACCGTAGGTGACAACGGGATCTGCGGCATCTCCGAAGGTGAAGGGGATCTCCTTTATCTCGGGCTTGCCCGCGCCGAGAGCACGGTTATACTCACCCATATGACTGAGCATAAGGGAGCCGCCTCTCCAGTCGGGGCAGAAGATCTCAACAAACGCGGTGTCTCCGAAGCCTCTCATAAGAGCTCCCGTAACGGCGGCGGTCAGCACATCGCCCTCTCCGGCATATCCGGTGCCTCTCGCCATCGCCTTGCACGCCTCCATAAACGGCATGATCTCAAGTCCGTCCTCGGGAATGATCTTTCTGAAGTTTACGGTGAAGGCATCAAGTCCCTCGTCCTCGATCCAGCGTCTTACCGCAAGGCAGTTGAGCGCGGTACGGTAATGCGATTCCTCCGGAAGCGGTCCGATAACGGTACATTCCTCAAGATCGCGCGCCATTTCCGCACGCACCTCGCTCTCGGGGATAGCCGCCTTGATGTCCACCAGCTTCTTTGCGGCATAAACGACGGTCACGCCGAATCTCTCAAGCATCTCCTCGTCGGATACGAGAAAATCGCCCATGCCGTCAAAGCTTCCGCCGATGGTTCCCACCTTCGATCCGGCAAGGGAGGTGGCGGCAACAGCCGCACGGATGTAGCCCTCCGTCCTGTCCATCACGTCGGATATGGGGTAATGTCCCGCAGCTATCTCATACGGCTTGCCGTATCTCTTGAGAAGGCTCGTCATATCCATAACGCCGTGTATGCCGTGGCACATATTTACATTTGCAGGGCTCGATGCGGGTCCGAAATCGTATGTATCGGTGCAGTCCATCACGATTATCGGGAGCTTCGTCTTTACAAGAGTCTCGTATGACTCAAGGGAGGGAGAGTACGCCGCGTGCCATGTTACGATACAGTCCGCGCCCTCCGCCTCGAATTTCGACACAGCCGCCTCGAACTCTGCCTTGACACAGCAGAATGAGGAGCGGATCACCTCGATACCGCGCTCCTCGAAGCCCCGAGCCATCTTCTCGTAGAACGGCTCAAGTCTGTCGCGGATATCCTGCAATCCGCAGTCATCGTAAAGCTTGATGTAAAGAGGCAGAAAGCCTATCTTGGGTGTTTTCATGATTTTTCATTCCTTTTTTATTTATATATATTTTATATACTTATCAAAGCTCCATACCGAACAGACGCGCCGCGTTGGTACAGAGTATTTTTTCCACGTCCTCACGGGAAAGCCCGAGTCTTTCGGAGCATCTCTTGAATGCAAGAAGCTCCTCGTACATGAAGGTCGTGATATCGGTCTCATCGGTCTCCCTCATGTTGGGATCGCCCGAAACATCTCCGTAAAGCCCTCTGGGAACCACGTTGAGATATTTTCCGTTTTCGGTGATGCGGTACATTCTCATTTTCGTGATGGGCATATCGGAGCCGAACATCACGCGGTCAACTCCCGCCATTTTTATGACATTCACCATTCCCTCATCAAGGCAGTTTGCGGTGAAATCCCAGTACAGTCTTGTCGCCGGCTTCAGCACCTCGAAGGCATCTCCGAAATCCTCAACGGAATACGCTCTGCCGATGTGGGCTATGATAACCTTGGCGTTGGGATATCTGTCGTTTATCTCAAGCATCTGCGCCAGATTTATAGGATCACGGAGGCGCAGTGAGCGCGGGATATGGAGCATTACCGTCGCGCCGAGCTCATTTGCGACCTCAAGATGCTCATGCGGCAGAAAATCGAAGATCCGCACCTCGGCGGCGGGGATATACTTCGGGGAGTTGTTGAGATACGGCTTCAGTCCGGCAAAGCCCCTCTCCGTCAGCGCGGTGCGAAGCTCCTCCGCCGGTGTATCCCAATTGGTGCAGTAGAGGGCGGGGAATTTCTTTTCCTTGCCGACCTTCAGCGCATAGTCGTTGGTCTTTTTGAGATCGTTTGAGGGCCAGCCCATGATAACGGCACGCACGTCTCTACCGGGAAACATCTGCGAGTAGGACTGCGTAAGATCCTCGATGGTCAGATCGGGCGCGACTATCCTCGTCCAGTCCACCATTCCCTTGCGGTTCGCCTTGCCCGCCTCCTCACGCTCCATACCCTCCGTCCAAACGTGGACATGGCAGTCTACGAGCTTTTGTGGCAGAAAATCGGCAAGCTCCTCCTCCCAGACCTTTTTATCGTAATCGGTCACATTGACACCGAACATCACTCATCTCTCCTAACCTCGGGAATTTTTACATTTCTATTGTATCATTCGCGGGATTGGATGTCAATATCGTTTGCGTAAAATTTGGCGTTCCGCCGCCCTGCATCTCATCAAAAGAACGCAGTCCCGCGCGGGTCGTCCGACGGCAAATACAACCGACGGCTGTATTTGCAACAAGCTCCGATTGCTTGCTTTTCCGCGCGCGCGGATATATAATATCCTTGACTACAATATCGGAGGCGGGATATGAACATAGGACATACGGTAGCAGGGCTGAGAGCTCAGGCAAAGCTCACGCAGGCGGAATTCGCCGAAATATTCGGGGTGTCCCAGCAATCCGCCCAGAAATGGGAAAGCGGGGCCTCCGTGCCCGAGCTTGAAAAGATCGTCATGATCTCCAAATATTTCGACATATCGCTCGATGCGCTCGTTTTGGGAAACGACAACCGTGTTGTTGAGGAAATGGGCAAGGCGCATCGGATAAAGCCGCAATATCAGAACATTCACGACTGGGAATTTTATTCATCGAACCTGTCCGTCGAATATCAGCAATCGACGGAGGAGGGGCTTGACGTGGAAAAATACGGCGACGTTTTCGCCGCGGTGTCACTTCTCCCGAAAAGTGAGATCAAAAAGAAGCTCGGAGACATCCTATTTGAGGTGGTTGTTTCCGCAAAGCAAAAGGATGGGTATCGGTACGTTGAGCCGTCGGAGCTCGATGCGATAAGAGCTCTGAGAAACGGTGCATCCAAGCTGTACGACTATGATGCGGACTCCCTTGAGGGTAAGCTCCACGGCGCTTGGATGGGCAGGATATGCGGCTGTATGCTCGGCAAGACGGTGGAGGGCATACGCACCGATGAGCTGATCCCGTTCCTTCGGGAGACAGGTAACTACCCGATGCATCGGTACATATACAGAAGCGATCTCACCGACGATATCATCGCAAAATACAAGTACGGCTTCATGGGGCGGTGCTACGCCGATGAGATAGACGGTATGCCCGTTGACGATGACACCAACTACGTGGTGCTCGCGCAGGAGATCATCCGAGCATACGGCAGAGATTTCACCCCGCGCGACGTTGCCTCGGCTTGGCTCAGGTACCAGTGCAAGGACGCATACTGCACGGCGGAGCGCGTCGCCTTCTGCAATTTCGTAAACGGCTTCGCCCCGCCCGAATCGGCGGTCTACAAAAATCCGTACCGTGAGTGGATCGGCGCCCAGATCAGAGGGGACTATTTCGGATACATAAATCCCGGCGATCCCGCGCTTGCCGCGGAAATGGCATGGAGAGATGCCTCCATATCGCACGTCAAGAACGGCATCTACGGAGAAATGTTCGTCTCCGCCATGCTCGCCGTCGCCGCCTCCGTGAACGTCATTGAGGATATCATTCTCGGCGGACTTGCCGAGATCCCCGCATCATCAAGGCTCTACGAGAGCATAATGTCGGTCATCAAGGCGCATCGGTCGGGAGTATCTCGAAAGGAATGTTTCGACATGATCCACGCCGAATACGATGAGCACACGGGGCACGGCTGGTGTCACACGATCCCCAACGCGATGATCGTCGCGGCAGCTCTGCTGTACGGCGAGGGGGATTTCGGTGCATCCGTATGCGCCGCCGTGGAGACCGGCTTCGACACAGACTGCAACGGAGCGACTGTCGGCTCGGTGCTCGGCATGGCAAACGGCATAGCCTCGATCCCCGAGTATTGGACGGCGCCGATCCGCGATACATTGCACACCTCCGTTTTCGGTGTCGGAACAGTCAGCATCTCGGAGCGCGTAAAGCTAACGGCGGAGCACATCGTCGGTCGCTGACCACGCCTCCCAACGGCAACATATATCCGAAAAATGCGGTACGTCCCGAGGACTGTACCGCATTTTCGTGTGGGTCGAGAGTCGTTATCAGCGCCGCCTAACGGCACCGAGCCCCCGAATACTTTGGCAAAAAGCTGTGTTTTTGTGTCCGAATCCACACCGCGTATTGACCTATGTCACAAAATATGGTATGTTATGGTGACCGACGGTATTTGTCGGCATAGACAAACGGAGGATATGAATATGAAAAGAGCTTTACTTGTTTTGCTTGCTTGCTTATGCTTTTTGACCGGATGTGCCACTGAGATCGTATTTGAAAAAAGCACCGTAGACGATACCTCGTTCCACAAGATCGAAGCTGTCGAAAAGGTGGACGGCGGTGTCCTGTATTACAGCTCCCGCGATATTCTTTACGAAAAGGACGGCAGCACCGAAAAGCTTGCCGAAAACGCCTCCTCTCTTTGGAGAGAAGGAAACGATATCTACTACACAACCGACAACGTGCTGTACACCTACAGCTTCGACACAAGGACGGAGCAAAAGCTCGTCAAGAAGCCCATGACCATTCTCGGAAAATACAACGGTCGGATAATCTCCTTCAGCGGACGTAGCATTTATGCGATAGAGGGCACGGAGAAGACGAAGATCTTCAAGGACGGCTACTACCTGAACAGCGCCGTTCTCTACAAGAACAAGGTCTACGGAATACCCGCGACAAACGTATATTCCTACGATCTCGACACACTTGAGGTAGAGAAGGTCACCACCGAGAAGCACGACTACTCTCACATTTTCATGGCAAACGGTGAGCTGTACATAAGAACCGAGCGGCGCAAGGGCGATGGTGACAAATTCGATTACACATACAAGAAGGTGACCGAGGACGGCATCGTGACGGATTTCACGGTGAACGGATATACCTCGTCGGGCTTCATGAGTGCGGGGAACGACGGAATGTTTGTATCCGCCATCTCCGACGATTACGATGCAAAGGGCAGCCGTCTTATGTATATAAAAGGCGGCAAATCGCGCACCATTGACAAGGATCACTACTATATCATGCTCGGCATCTTCGACGGTAAGATGCTGTATTACAAGAACCACTCCTACTTCGGCTCCGAGCAGGAAAATATGAGTACGTTCTACCTGTATGACGGCAAGAGCAGCAAGGCGGCGTTCGATCTCGATCCCGGCTTCTTTGAGGGAATATACGGCTACGAATACGACGGCGGCATTTTGATAGAGGTATCCTCCGAATCAAGCTCACGGCTGTACAATTACGACGGCGAGACCGTCACCGAGGTCGATATGGGCTCTCACGTATACAGCATCTCAAATCTTTCCGTTATCGACGGTATGCTGTACTTGAACTACTGGGACTCCGAGGAGGATGCGTACAATTGCAGTACCGTTATCCCGCTTGCAGAGCAATGACAAAATAAAAGCATCGGCAGAGAGAGGCTCTCTGCCGATGTTTTTTAATGCGGTGCTCCGATTATGCAAAAATACAGTATCATCGAAATGATATCGACCGCAAGTGCCGCCGCCAGAACGATACCTATGATCTTCAACACCTTTTTCGCCCTGCCCCTGTTTTTCTCACTCATCACTTCTTTACCGAGCTCTCCGAGCCCGACGGCTGCACCCGATGTCTGCATACCGCTTTTTTCGGTCACGTCATCCTTCAGCAAATAGTCCATTGAGCAGTCAAACAGCTTTCCGAGCTCTATCAGCTTATCCGTTTCGGGGTACGCGATATCCGACTCCCATTTGCTTACCGACTGACGTGATACGCCGAGAATATCGGCAAGCTGCTCCTGCGTGTAATTCAGCTCTTTTCTTTGCTTTGCGATCTTTTCACCGAGTGTCATGATATTTCTCCTTTGTTTTCAGACTGCGTCACCCGACGCGTTACCTAAATTATAGAGCATCGCACGAAAGCAAACCACCAATTCGCCGTTTCAAAATGTAAACCTCGGGTTGCGCCGCTCGGAAAGCCCCGTGCACGGGAGCTGTTATTTTACGTCCCTCTTATACCGACTGTATTTTGCGAAGCATACGGCGAATACCGCAACATACAGCGCCAGAACGGCGCCGTAAAGGGTCGCGATAAAGTAGTTGTGCGTGCAGAAAAGATTCAGAAGAAGCTGCGGGAGCAGGACTGCGGTGAATATGACGAGCAGAGGCGTCATTCTGCCCTTCATCACACGCTCCATCATTCGGAGTCTCGATTCCTCATCGCAGAATATCTCCTCCTCCTCGCCGTCACTGCCGACCGCTTTTCTGAAATAGCTGTAGCCTGCGTAATCCTGTATGTATTCCCAGCCGCAATCGTCGAACATCTTCACGTATTCATCCTTGTGAGCAAGTCCGTCCTCATTATAGTCAAGCTGGTACACTACATCTTGAGGGGTGCATTTTTCAAAATAATACATCCCGAGCCCTTTTACTTTAATAAATCTCCAACCGGCCTTGTGCATCTCACGCAGATAAGCCTGCTCTTTTTCATATTCGAATACGGTAAACAGTCTGAACTGCTTTCTTATTTCCATTTTACATTTCCTCCCGTGCCGTTTTATACAGGCGTTCTATCCGCCCGAATTCAAGCCGAAGAAGTTCCTCACCGAGCTCGGTTATTCGGTATAGCTTCCTTTTGTCCTCCTCGCGGACAAATCGGATCACCCCGTCCTTTTCCATTTTCGACAGGCTACCGTACATCGTACCGGGGGCAAGCCTGACAGCACCGTCCGTCATTCTTTCCACCGCTTGAACGATGCCGTAGCCGTGATTCGGCTCTCGCAGACACAGCAAGATGTAAAAAGCGGTTTCGGTCATGGGAACGTAGACCTTACTTATATGCCGATCCATATTCTATCCTCCGTTTATATATCGGTGCGATATATAGCACTGCGATATATACAGTATATCGCAGTACGATATATTTGTCAAGAGGGTCTTGCAAAAAATATAAAAAATCGGCAGGAAGACAACCATCTTCCTGCCGCATGACCGCCGATTCCGAGGCGGTCGAGGTATGCGTTATTCGAGTATATCCGCGCTTTTCTTCAAAAAGCTCTTGAGCTTTTCGCTCCTCGGAGCCTCAAACAGCTCCTCCGGAGTACCCTCCTCCTCGATGATGCCGTCCGCCATAAAGATCACCTTATCGGCTACCATCTTGGCAAACTCCATTTCGTGTGTGACCACTATCATCGTCCTATCGGAGGATTTCAGATTCTTTATCGCCTTCAGCACCTCTCCAGTCAGCTCGGGATCAAGCGCCGAGGTCGGCTCATCGAAGCACAGCACCGCGGGGCTCATCATCAGCGCTCTTGCGATGGCAACACGCTGCTGCTGTCCGCCGGAGAGCTCGCACGGATACGCCTCGGACTTATGAGAGAGTCCGACGGTGCCGAGCACCCTCATCGCCTCCTCCGAGATCTCGCGGCACAGCTCTGCCCTCTCCTTGCGCGATCTTACTCCCTTCAGCCGCATGAGCTCGGGGGCAAGTGTCAAATTCTTCATGACGGTATACTGCGGAAACAGATTGAAGGACTGGAACACCAGACCGAAGCTGAGTCTCATCTCACGTATCCGAGAATCACTGTACTTCTCGGCGGCATCGTAGAGCTCCTCACCCGCAACGTCAATATATCCCGTATCTGGCGTCTCAAGGAAATTCAGGCAGCGAAGCAGAGTCGTCTTTCCGCTTCCCGAGGCTCCGATCACGGCAAGCACCTCTCCCTTTTCAAGAGAAAAATCAATGCCGCGCAGTACCTCCGTGCCGCCGAAGCTTTTTGTTATATTCAATATTTCAAGAAATGCCATATCTTACCCCCTGTAGTAGTTCAGCTTTCTTTCGGCAAAGCCGAGAAGAAGCGTGAGGATCCCGTTAAAGAGCAGATAGAACACCGCCGTATAGAGCAGCGGCCAGATCAGACCCTCCATCTTTATGTAGACCTGAGCACTCCAGATTATCTCATACACCGCAATGATACGGGCAAGTGAGGTATCCTTCACCAGCGTGATTATCTCATTGCCGATAGGAGGCAGTATCCTCTTGATGACCTGAAAAAGCACGACTTTGAAAAATATCTGTGTCTTTGTCATACCGAGGACCTGTCCCGCCTCGTACTGTCCCTTGGGGATAGCCTCGATACCGCCTCTGTATATCTCCGAAAAATAGCAGGAGTAGTTTATCACAAAGGTGATGATGACCGCCGTGAATCTCGGAAGCAGATCCCAGTCAAACAGCAATCCGGGGCCGTAGAACACGACTATTATCTGAAGCATCAGCGGTGTGCCCCTTATGATCCACACAAGAAGCTTGCAGAGCCAGCCGATAGGGTAGATGCCGAAGCCGTTTTTGAGAGTGATGCCGAGCTTGCTCATCGACCCGAAGCAGATGATAAGTCCGAGCGGTAAAGCAAACAAAAGCGTAAGACCGAATATTTGAAGCGTCATGCCGAAGCCGTTGAGCAGATCGAGAGTAACCTTCCAAAACATTATTATCTCCTATGCCGCCAATGGGCGAATATTTTTTCGTTAAACCGAAGAACAGCCCCTCGGCCGCAATGCAGGGTGGTGCAAAGCCGGAGCCGCGGGGTTTCTTATATGCACAAATCGAGGAGACCTGACGGTCTCCTCGCAGCCGTTTTGCTTCTGTTATGCGGCGAAATCAACTTCGGTTGCTGCCGATGCAGCAGCCTCAATGAGTTCTCCGGCCAGCTTATCGGCAAGCCCGTACTTATCCGCAATGCTTGTCATGAAGCCCTCGGAAGCAAGCTCCTTCATGATGGAGTTGACCTTTGCGGGCATATCGGAGCCCTTTCTGAAGCCGATTCCGTACTCCTCGGTGGTAAGAGTGATACCGATGCCGAGCTGCTCGTAATCGGTTCCCTTACCGGTCATAGCCTCTGCCATGGTAAGATCTATCACGCAGGCATCTGCGGCTCCGCTCTTTACCTCAAGGAGAGCATCTGCCTGAGTCTCAAGAGAGGTGTACTTGATACCGTTGTCCTCAAGTGCGCCCATACCCGCAGAGCCGTCCTCGCAGGCGAAGGTGAGCTTCTTCAGATCGTCTACCGTCTTGTAGTCGGCAACCTTGTCGGCAGCCATAACGACTACCTGAGCATTCTCGATGTAGGGCTCGGTGCAATCCATACCCTTCAGCGCCTCATCGGTGAGAGTCATGCCGTTCCATACGCAGTCGATAGCCTTGGAGTTGATCTCGCTGATCTTTCCGCTCCAGTCGATCGCGATAAACTCAACGTCAACGCCGAGCTTCTCTCCGACCTTCTCGGCAAACTCGGTGTCAAAGCCCGTCCACTTGCCGTCGTCGTCCTTGTAGTTCATGGGTGCGTATACCGTAACACCTACGATCATCTTACCCTTGTCAAGAATGTAGGCAAGATCGGAGCCGTCCGTCTTGTCTGCGGCATCGTCTCCGCCGACTGCGGCAGTGCCGGTTCCGTCGACATCGTCAGCATCGTTTGTCGTATCGGTATTACAAGCGGTAAATACCGCAAGGCTCATAACAAGCACAAGAAATATCGCCAAAAGCTTTTTCATGATAATTTTCTCCCTTTCATTTTAGCACTTTAGCGCTTTATTAAGCTAAAGTAATTACATAATACCACGTTATTTTCGATTTGTCAAGTGGTTATCGCATAATTTCGGCACATATTTATTTTTAATTTTTCCCGTTCGCTATTGAAATTTCCGTGCCGTGCCTATATAATACAATATAATGATAAAATATGGGGGATAATGCCTTTTTATGTCTGTAAAACGCAAGTGCTCACCGAAACGCCTGATCCTGCGGATCGCCGTTGTATTTCTTACGGTGCTTATGCTCACCGTCGGAGCTCTGTACGGTGTAATGTGGATCCTTGTCAACGGTCCCTCTCCCACGGCGAAAAGGCTTTTTGTCCTCTCCGTCAAGGAGACCTCCGCCGGAGGCTTTCTTGCCGATATTTTTCTAAACGAAGATGAGATAGCCGAGATACTCGGCTCCGACGGAGACGAGATATCAGACGAAAGCACCGACGCATCTCTCATAAAGCTCCCCACTCCCGACAAAGGCGACTCCTCGTCCGCTCCCGATTCCGGGGACAACGTTCCCGCGGACACCGAGCCCTCCGAGGATATTGAGATTATCGACATAACAAGCTCCACGTACAACGGCAAGCTTATGGTAATACCGGATCCGTCAAGAGTATTCGTCGGGGTTCCCGATGCCTACGGCGCGGACAAATCGGGGCTCACCGTCGCCGCAATGATCGAAAAGTACGATGCCGTAGCCGGTACGAATGCCGGAGGCTTCTACGATCCCGACGGTCAGGGCACCGGCGGTATTCCCGACGGCATAGTAATATATGAAGGAGAGCTTCTCTGGGGGGATACGGGCAAGACCTACAGCCTTGCGGGTATTGACGGCAACGGCATACTTCACGTCGGAAGCATGACGGGCGCCGAGGCTCTCGAAAAGGGAGTCCGCTATGCGGCAAGCTACGGTCCCGCGCTTGTGATAAACGGAGAGCCCGCCGGGGCCAGACTCGGCGGAGGTCTCAATCCGAGAACGGCTATCGGTCAGCGCGCCGACGGCGCGATACTTCTCCTTGTGATCAACGGTCGCTCCATCGACAGTCTGGGCGCAACCCTCGACGATCTTGCCGAGATCATGCTCGCCCACGGCGCGGTAAACGCCTCGAATCTCGACGGAGGCTCGTCCTCGATCATGATAATGAACGGTGAATATCTCACCTCAAGCGCATATGTTTTCGGAGAAAGAGTAGTGGCAACCTCGATATTGGTGAAAAAATGAAAATAAAAAAACGCATAAACGATTTTCGCATGATATACGGGATCGCGACAGGCGCCGCAGTGCTCGTCATACTGATCGGGCTTGCCGTGTTCTACGATCTCATCGCCGCATACGAGCTGTCTCAGCCGCAGGGCACAGCCGAGAAATACGTCTCCACCCTCACCGAGGATACCGTCATCGGGCTTGCCGAGGACGCACTCGGTGAGCTTGAAATGGTCTACGAGGATCGCGACGAGTACATCGGCAAATACCGCGCCGCTTGGTCTGACAATAACCCGATATGCAGAAAGTACATCAAGGGCAGCAGTGCCGAGGCGCCGGTGTATTCCGTGATGTGCGGCGACGCCGAGGTCTGCCGACTTACTCTGACAGGCTCGGGAGACGGGAAATACGGGCTTGACGGATGGCTCGTTGAGCGATGCGAATTTTCCCTCTCCTCCGTGACGGACAACGGCAAGCGCTATTCCGTATACGCCCCCGAGGGGGCTCGGATCACGGTGAACGGCACGTCTCTCACCTCACCGTCAAGGCACGGTGCGGTCTGTCCCATGCTGAGTGAGCTTGATTCCGATGCGCGCTCCTCGTTTGCTCTGTACGAGCTCGGCACGCTGTACACCGAGCCCGATATCATCTGCACGCTCGGAGATGAGAAATACTGCGTGACCGTGTCGGACGGCACCGTGCTCTGCTCCGCCGAGGCTCCGCTAAATTACGTGATATGTGCGCCCGAGGGTGCAGACGTCTACGTCAACGGCAATCCCGTCGGCTCCGAATATGCGACGGAAACGGGCGTGCCGTACAAGTATTCCGAATTCGAAGCAGCCTCGGACGACCTGCCGACTCAGGCTATATATGAAACGGGGCATATGCTCTCCGCTCCCGAGGTGAGAGTCGGTCTCGGAGACATCGACACAAAGGCGGAGCTTGACGGTCTCCGCTTCACGGCATCTTATCCCGAGAGGCTTATGTGCTCACTTACGGTGAAGGCTCCCGTCGGCACGGAGCTACTGATAAACGGAATTCCGGCAGGCAAGGCGGCGTACCGCGAAAGCGCCTTTGAGGGGCTCTCCCTCGGAGCATCATCTTTGCCCGAATACGAGGTATTTAAGGTAGGCGGTCTCTATTCCCCGACGGTGAGCATCACGGGAACTCTCGACGGTACCGATCTTGCCTTCACGGAGACTGTCGTGGAGAGTGAGCGCGGTATCCTTCGAGAATTTGTGACAGATCGCTCCGTCACGATCGACGAGGACACCTCACGCCTTGCGCTTGATTTTGCCGATGCGTATTTCCACTACACCTCCGAGGGCTACAGAGATCTCGGGGCAAATCTTGCGGCTGTGCTCGGATATGTGGACAGCGGAAGTGAGCTTTACACGAAGCTCAAAAGCTCAGGAAACGGCTACTCCTACATAGCTCCGGCGACGGGAGAGGTACGAAACGTGCTTGAGATAACGGACGCGTATGTCCTCGATGACGGCTCCGCCGCGGTGAGGATAAATTTCGATATCGACAGAACGAACGCAAATGCAACGCAGAAATACGCGGGAGATCTGCTTCTGCACATCACGGGCGGCGACAGTCGCAGGATCTCCGCCATGGTGATAAACAACAAATGAGCCCTCACGCAAATGAGGACTCATGTACCGCACGATGTGCCTTCGGGTGCTTCCGAGGATCTCCTCGGGAGCATCCGCTTTTAATTTCTTCTCAGCGCCGCCCAAAGCCGCTCAAAGCGCGGTGAGGTCTCGAAAAATCTGTCAACAAGCCCTCCCATAAGTGCTATGAGCGGGGAATTTATCACCGTAGTGACGAGAGTTCCGAGCCCGAGCCCGTGATAGCTGCGAAATACCGCTTTCCCTATTCCGCCGAGATCCTCGCCGCCGAAAAGGATCAGCGCAAGTCCGACGGAGAGCGCGAGGAGCGATAGGTCGAAGATCTGCTTTGTCCTGTTTATGTCAAAGCCGAAATGATGTGAGAGCTCGGCTACAAACAGCTCATAGACCTGCAGGGGCATATACGTTCTGAAAAAGCACGCCACTCCGAATGCGGAGACAACGTCTCCGACAATAAGCATCAGCCAGCGAAGCCACAGCGCATCGGGAGTTATTCCGCCGAGAATATAAATGAAGAAATTCAGCGCATACCCGTAGATGACCGCGACGGCAAAGGCAAGCAGATACCTCACATTGAAGCGGCGGATCACGGCGCAAAGCAGGACGAGCATCAGCCCTTGGAGTATGTACTCCGTCATGCCGACGGAGAAGCCGCTCCACAGAGGAGCGACGGCATCGTACACAACGAATGCGGGCGCGGCGATCATTGATACCCCCAGCTCCGCCTTACTGCATATCGCAACTCCGAGCGCCACGAATATTATCCCGAGAAGCCACATCAGCTCACCGGATCTTGCTATCTTTTTCATAATTACTCCTTCAGCCGCCGTGCGGCACGCAGATCATTCCGTATTCTCCGCGCGGCGCGGAGATACCGATACGCTATTTTACCACAAATGCCGCACAAAATCCACTGTTTTCCGAGAAAACGTGAAAAATCGCTTGACACCGTAAAAACTGTATGGTATAATTCCATATTGAATGGTGTCTTATGACACATTCTCTCTGCCGGTTGAAATTTATACTTATGTGCAGCCGGCCTTATGTCCATAGGGAGGTGTAAATATGGAAAACAGCAAAAATCTTTACGAGACTCTGTTTGTCATTGATCCCAGACTTTCAGAGGAAGAAACCAAGGCAATGTTCGACAGATTCACCGGACTTATCGCAGAAAACGGTGAGACTGTCAAGGTCGATGAGTGGGGCCGCCGCAGACTTGCTTACCCCATCGACGATCAGACCGAGGGTCACTACGTTCTTGTTGAGTTCAAGAGCGCACCCGATTTCCCCGCTGAGCTTGAGCGTATCTTCAACATCACCGAGGGTATTCTCCGCAGCATAGTTATTCGTAAGAACGAGAAAAAAGCCGAAGCAGCAGAGGCATAAGCCTTACCGAAAAATAATAACAAGAGAAGAAGTATATTATGGCTAATTTTAATTTTAACAAGGTGATCATCGGCGGCAGACTCACTGCCGATCCCGAGCTTAAGATTACTCCCTCCGGAATTTCCGTCGTGTCCTTCACCGTTGCGGTGAACAGACGCTTCGGCTCCAAGAACGGGGAGGAATCCACCGCAGATTTCTTTAATGTTACCGCGTGGAGACAGACCGCAGAGTTTGTTTCCAGATACTTCAGAAAGGCAAGCTCCATTTGTATCGTCGGTTCTCTGCAGACCAGAAACTGGACAGATCAGCAGGGCAACAAGCGTTACTCCGTGGAGATAGTTGCCGATGAGGCAAGCTTTGTCGATGCCAAATCCGAGAGCCCGCTCGCCGTTCAGCAGGCAGCCGCGGCTCAGCAGGCAGGCTATATGCCCGAGAATTACGGTGCGCCCTCATACTCAAGCATGGGAGATGCTCCCAAGTTTGAGGAGATCGCAGACGACGAAGAATTGCCCTTCTAATAATCAGAAAGTGAGGATTTGAAAATGGATATGGAAAGAACTGAAGCTGTAGCAGCCGAGTCTGCCGCAGAGAATACCCCCGCAGAGACCACTGCCCCCGCAAGAGAGGCAAGAGCTCCCCGTCAGCAGAATCGCAGAAGAAAAAAGGTTTGCGCTTTCTGCGTTGATAAGATCGACGAGATCGACTACAAGGATACCGTCCGTCTCAGAAAGCACATCAGCGAGCGCGCCAAGATCCTGCCCCGCAGAATCTCCGGCACCTGTGCAAAGCATCAGCGTCAGCTGACGATCGCTATCAAGCGTGCCCGTCAGGTCGCACTTCTGCCCTACATCAGCGACTGATCGTAAGGCGGATTTACTTGAATACAAAAGCCCCGAGCTCATACAGTTGAGCGCGGAGCTTTTTGTTTTCCCGTATTTTCAAGATATCACGCAGCCAAATATGCCGCGACGCGGTACGATGCGACCTCATCCTTTTCCCGAGGCACCTCTCTCGGAGCGCATGAGTCTCAGCACGGTCGATGCTCCCGCAAATATCAGCATCCAGCCGTATATCCTCCGTATCACCTGCTCCGGCAAAGCCCCCGTAAGCGCGGTTCCGAGTAGTGCGCCGAGCGAGGCAAGCACCACTGCCGCGCCTATCATTCTGTGATCCAGTCTCCTTTTCCTGCTGTGTACATAGAGTGATGAAGCGGAGGCGAAAACAAAAAACAGCAGATTACAGCCCTGCGCGGCGACCTGCCCCATGCCTCTGACGGCAGTGAGATACATCACCAACAGCCCTCCGCCGCCGATCCCCATTCCGGTCAGCACCCCCATGAGCACCCCTACCGCAATATCCAAAAGCACCTCTCTCCTACACCACCATTCTTATCCCCGATATTATCACAAGCAGTGCAAATATCCACCGTATCAGCCTTGCCGACAGCCTGTCCGTGAGATATGCGCCGACCACGCCTCCGACAAGAGCCGGTATGAGCAGTATCCTCAGCTCACCGAGATCAAAGCTCCCGCGCGCCGCATATGACAGCGAGGATATCGCGGACACGGGGAGAATTATCGCAATGACGGAAGCAAAGGCATCCTTTTGCGCCGCCTCCCCGTCCTCTCTCTCACCGAGCATCGCTCTTACCAGATACAGCATGATAACTCCGCCTCCCGCGCCGAGAAGCCCGTTCACCGCTCCCGCCGCAAGCGTGCCGATTGCAAACCGCCGATACCGTATCGGGCTTTTTTTATCTTCTCCGAGCATCTGTTCCTCTCTGTATAAATAGATGTTGCCAAATCCGTAAAAATATGCTACAATATCATGTGGCAGGATATTGTTATCCGTGGCTTATTATGCACCGCCGCTCTGCTTTCATGCGGCACGATTGATATTTTACAACTGTCTAATCATGTTATACATTTGTATAAAACACATTTGCGGGGATTATTATGGCTCAGAACAAAAGCTCACAAAATAAGTCCGGCGGCAAAAAAGCCTCCGGCGCCGACAAATACAAAATAAAGAGCAAGAGCACGTCGAAGGGCTCTGCACAGCAAAGCAAGGCTGCCCAAAAGAGAGCGGAGGAGCTTCGCGAGAAGCGCAGAAACAGCCTTTCCGCACAGCTCACGCCGTATCTTCTGGCTATTCTTGCCATTTTGCTCGGCGTATTCATATATCTTCAGTCTCTCTCCGGCTCTGTCGGAGGTGCTATCGGTGCGTTCTTCAAGGGACTTTTCGCGGGCGGAGCGCTCGTGATACCCCCGATCGTGGCTCTGCTTGCGATAAGATGGAGACGTGATGCCGAGGAGGGGCAGAACGGCGTTCGGGTGGCTTGTGCCTTCGGCGTTGTACTCATCATCTCGGTATTTCTCCACATCTGTGCCTCGGGAGCTCTCACCGCCTCTCCCGCGATACTCTACTCCGACGGGCTCTCCCTGAAGGGCGGCGGCTTCATCGGCGGAATACTCGGCACACTTCTGTGGAAATGCTTTAGGATCGCCGCGCCCATCATGCTCGGGGCGGGACTCCTCGTTCTGCTTCCGATGCTGTTCGGATATACGCCGCGCGGTCTTTACGTGCTCATCGCATACAAGGTGAAAATGGCAAAGGAGCGCCATGCCGAGGCGGAGGAGGAACGCGAGATCCTTCGCCGCGACAGGAGAGAGCGCGCAAGGCTTGAGGACAGCGGCGTGGTCGGCTACGGAAAATACTCAGACGGCGAGGGGAATGAGTCAAGACGCACACCCGACGTTGAGGATGAGCACCGTGCCGAGAGCGACGGGAAGAATCGCAGGGAGTTTGAGGCAGATGTGCCGATGCCCGACGGCGACAAATACGAGGACGTTGCTCCCGAGATAGATGAGAGCATCTTCGATGCCGCTCTGCGCGAGCGCGAGGAGCTGATCGAGGAGATCACGAGCGGTCGCATATCGGACAAGATCGAGAGCTTCACGCCCGATGAGGAAAGCTCGGACAAGGGCGCCGAGGAGGTCGAATATGCCGAGGCTGTTGCCGCAGAGTCGGAGCAGGCGGAGGATGGAGTAGACCTCAAAAAGATATTCACCGATCCCGACGACGAGGAGCTGCTGGACAAGCTCTGCGCCGCATATATGCCCGACGGAAGCGGAAGCGATGCCGAGGCGGAGCTTCCGTTCACACGTGAGACAGTATCGACTCCCGAGGAGGAAGCTACGTCAGACGGCGAGGGCGAGGGTACCGTGCCCCCGTACAAGTTCCCGCCCATCGAGCTTCTTTCCCCCGACAATTCGAAAAAGGATGCCGGTGTCAGAGAGGAGCTGAAGGAAAACGCGCTGAAGCTTGTGGAAACGCTCCGCAGCTTCAATGTTAAAACAAGGATAGTGGACGTATCGAGAGGTCCCACGGTCACGCGCTATGAGCTCATGCCGGAATCGGGCACCAAGGTGCGAACGATAGCAAATCTCACCGATGATATCGCACTCAGCTTTGCCGTCAAGGGCGTTCGTATCGAGGCGCCTGTTCCGGGCAAATCCGCGGTTGGTATCGAGGTACCGAACAAGACCGCCGCCACCGTTCATCTCAGAACTCTCCTTGAGGACAAGCGCTTCACGGATGCCTCCAGCAGACTGTACGCCGCCCTCGGAGAGGACGTCGCGGGTGAGGCTGTCTATCTTGACATAGCGAAGATGCCGCATCTGCTCATCGCCGGAGCTACCGGTATGGGTAAATCGGTATGCATAAACTGCCTTATCGTGAGCCTGCTTTACAAAGCAAATCCCGATGAGGTAAAGCTGATCCTCGTCGATCCGAAGAAGGTGGAGTTCAGCCTGTACAGCGGTCTGCCGCATCTGCTCGTGCCCGTGGTCACGGATCCCAAGAAGGCCGCCGGCTCACTGTCATGGGCTGTATCCGAGATGGAGCGCCGCTTCAACATACTTGAGAACGCAAGAGTCCGCGATATCACAAAATACAACGAGCTTGCGCGGCTTGAGGAGGGGCTTGAGCTGCTCCCGCAGATAGTCATTATCATTGACGAGCTTGCCGATCTTATGATGACCGCCTCCGATGATGTGGAGAAGTCGATAGCAAGGCTTGCACAAAAGGCGAGAGCCGCCGGTATGCACCTCATCATCGGTACACAGCGACCCTCGGTCGATGTCATCACCGGTCTTATCAAGAACAACATTCCCTCCCGTATCTCCTGTGCCGTTACCGCGCAGGTTGACTCCCGTACCATTCTTGACCGCGCGGGCGCGGAAAAGCTCATCGGCCGCGGCGATATGCTCTTTAAGCCGGTGGGTATAGATCCGATCCGTGTGCAGGGTGCCTTCGTCTCGGAGAACGAGGTCGAGGCTATCGTGGATTTCATCAAGGAGCAGAACAGCGGAAAGACGGAGAGCTACAGCGAGGAGGTCATAGAGCAGATCGAAAGAGAGGCGGAGCTGTGCGGAATCTCGGGCAAGAAGAAGCCCGAGGCGGTAGCGGACGGCGACGGGGACGACGATCCCATGCTCAGAGCCGCGCTAGAGCTTGCGGTTGAGAGCCGAAAGATCTCCACCTCCCTCATTCAGCGCAAGCTGTCGCTCGGCTACGGCAGAGCCGCAAAGCTCATAGACCGCATGGAGCAGCTCGGCTACGTCAGCCCTCCCGACGGTCAAAAGCCGCGTGAGGTCCTTATATCAAAGCAGGAATTTATGGAGCTCGTGCTCAAGGACGAGGACTGAGCCTCGCTCCTACTCGGCTCAAAAAGTAATTTAACGAACGGAGACGATCATGTCAAAGCTTATCGCAATAGAAGGTCTTGACGGCTCGGGCAAGGGCACGCAGAGCGCCCTGCTTGCCGAATCCGTCGGGGCGGCAGGCTTTATTCCCGTGCCCGTCAGCTTCCCCGATTACGAAAGCGACGGTGCGATTCCGGTGAAAATGTACCTTTCCGGAAAGCTCGGCGCATCGCCCGACGACACGGGCGCATATGCCGCGTCGATGCTTTTTGCCACCGACCGCTACATCAGCTACAAATCGGGCTGGGAGAAAAGGGCCGCCGAGGACGGTGCGGTCGTGATCGCAAACAGATATACCACCGCCAACGCGTATCATCAGATGGCAAAGCTTCCCGAGGCAGAATGGGATGAGTTCCTTGACTGGCTGTGGGATCTTGAATTTGTGAAGCTCGGGCTTCCCCGCCCCGACGGAGTCATCATGCTGTCTCTGCCTACGGAAATATCGGCATATCTTATAGAAAAGCGCTGTGCGGAGACAGGCGTGACAAAGGATATCCACGAGTGTGACGCGAATTATCTGGAGCTTTGCCGAAAAGCCGCAATGTACGCCGCCGATCGTCTCGGCTGGACTGTCATTGACTGTCAAGACGGATGCGGCGGCATCCTCCCCATTGATGTGATCCACCGCTCGGTGTGCGATGCCGCATCGAAGCTTCTCGGATTCAGCATACCGAGCTGACGGCGCGACCCTCGGCGGGCAAATATATCCAATAGGTAAAGAAAGAATAAACATTTTGGTTACGGCGCAGCTATAACCGACAAAAATGGTATAATATACGTGCAGTGGATGCCACGTAAGTGTCATCCTGCGGCGTTGCCGCTCGCGCGCTCTGCGCGCCTGCACCATTGACGGCCTCGCAAAAACGCCCTTGCACGCAAGCCTTTTTGCTTCGTGGTATAATATACGTGCAGTGGATGCCACGTAAGTGTCATCCTGCGGCGTTGCCGCTCGCGCGCTCTGCGCGCCTCAAAAAGCCTCAGAATATTTCTTGCGAAAAGGCTTCGGTCTTACCTCCTATAAAACAGCTTGAAAGCTTTGGGGAAGCCCGAGGGGACTTTTTCCAAAAGTCCCGTTGTTGAGGCGCTGCCTCAAACTCCGCCAAGGAACTTTTTCGAGAAAAAGTTCCTTGGATCTTCAAAAAGCTTTAGACTGTTTTTTCAATAAGCTTCAGAACGGCGAAAAGCTGTGAGCTCTATCCATATAAAACAGCTTGAAAGTTTTTGGGGAGCCCTCGTATCCCCCGTATCCCCCGTTTGCAAGCCTATGTGGCAGATCACATAATTTTTTCGAAAGGACCGACTATCATGGTATACATTTTTTTAGCCGACGGCTTTGAGGAGGTCGAAGCGCTGACAGCCGCCGATCTTCTTCGCCGTGCAGGTGCAGAGGTGGCTCTTGTCGGAGTTGGCGGTGACACCGCAGTCGGCGCTCACGGCATAAGAGTAGTATGCGACATGAGCGCAAAGGATGCCGCCGACAGGATATGCTCTCCCGAGGGTGCCGAAATGCTGATTCTCCCCGGTGGGCTTCCCGGAGCGGACAATCTTTTCGCCTCCGAGGACGTATCCCGATCGATCGCCGCCGTCAAGGGCTCCGAATGCTTTATTGCCGCGATATGCGCCGCGCCGTATATCCTCGGTCAAAAGGGACTTCTTGAGGGCAGAATGGCGACCTGCTACCCCGGATTCGAAGATAAGCTCACCGGTGCCGAGGTCTACGACTGCGATGTTATCAGAGACGGTGAGATCATCACCGGCAGAGCCATGGGCTCGGCAGTCGATTTTGCTCTGGAGCTGGTCGGCGCACTCAAGGGCGACGAAGCCGCAGACAAGCTGAGAGATGCGATCCTCGCCTGAGCCGAGCTCGGACATTACCATACGAAAAAATCACTTCATTTACAGTAAAAGGCGGCACGGAGTATTATGTCAAGCTTCAACGAAACACCGAACAACAGATCAACAGCTCCCGTCAGGGACAGAAAGAACGTCATTCGCTCGGAATACAAGCTCCGCCGTGCGGAGCTCGACACGGCTGTCCGCGCGGAAAGAGACAGGCGCATTTGCGAATCCGCTCTGGGGCTTGTCAGCTTCCGCTTTGCGGAATACGTGCTTTTGTATGCTGCGACAGATGACGAGATCGACATAAACGGCATTGCCGAGGCCGCTCTTGAGCGTGGGAAAAAGCTTGCCTTTCCCAGATGCCGCAAGGAGGATCACACCATGAAGTATCATATCGTGGATTCTCTCGATCAGCTTCACGTCGACAGCTACGGCATAAGAGAGCCGTCCGATGAGCTTCCCGTCTACGATCCCGAAACCGATATGGGCAGCGCCATCTGCTTTGTCCCCGGACTTGTCTATGACCGCTCGGGCTACCGTCTCGGCTACGGAAAGGGCTTTTATGACAGATTCCTCTCCTCCTTCAAGGGTTCCTCGGTCGGTATCGTCTACAGCGATTTTATTCTCCCCGAGGTTCCCAGAGGACGATACGATACAAAGGTCGATATCCTGCTCAGCGAAAAGGGTGTGAAGATCTGTGAAGGCTAAAGCCGTTCATGCCGCACCGCTCCTTTTGATCGTCGTATTCCTGTGCAGCTTCGGAGTAACACTGCTTCCGTCCGATGCGCTCGGAGCCGATGCGGATCCGTATATCGTGGCATCCATCGTACAGCTTTTCGTGCTTGCGCTTCCGACGCTTATATTCTGTCGACTGAGAGGCGGCGGATATATGAAGCGCCTCCGTCTGAAGATGTTCGGCGTAAAGCACATGGCTCTGATGTTCTATTCCCTGCTGTTTATGTTTTTCGGAAGCGCGGGGATCAATTATCTTATGTATTCCCTGTTCCCGAGCAAGGCGGCAGCAGCCGCATACGGTACTCCCGACGGCTTTGCCGGCGGTCTGTATCTCGTGCTGACAATGGCGGTCATTCCCGCCATCACCGAGGAATTTCTCTTTCGCGGAGTTATCCTGACCGAGTACGGTGACCTCGGAGTTCCCGCCTCGGTGCTTCTCTCCTCCCTCACCTTTGCGATGCTTCATTTCAGCTTCATACGCCTTCCGGTGTACTTCTTCTGCGGGCTCGTGCTTGCCGCAGTCCTGTACGCAACAAGGTCGCTGTTTGCCGTTATGCTTGTACATATGCTGAACAACACCGCCACGATCTTCTTCGGAGATCTGGTCTACAGAGTTGTAAGCAGTCAGGGTATCGTAATATTCTGCCTCGTTCTTGTGGCTCTGATGCTCCTGAGTGCCGTGATGATGTTCGGAGAATGCGGGAAGCTTTACGCCGAATACGGTATAATGAACGAAAGCTCCGATTACACCGGCTCGCTTCGCAAGGGCAGAGGCACCGCCGGAATCTTCCACGGCATCTTTACTCCGCTTTTCACAGTCCTTACGGTTATTTTTATAATCATCGCGGCAATCGCGCTGTAGGACTTACCCGTACCGTGAGCGGTACAGAATTGGAGGTTTATCCGTATGGATAATAACCGAAACGATCCGAATACAGAAAGAAACGGGCAAACGCGACGTATTCCCGTTCAGCAGAATAATTCCGAAACGCGGCAGATACCCGTGCAGAGACAATCGTCCCGCGCCGTCCCGCGTCCCACTCCCGTGCAGTCGGTGAGTGCTGACCCCTCCGAAACGCGGCAGATCCCCGTGCAGAGACAATCGTCCCGTGCCGTCCCGCGTCCCACTCCCGTGCAGTCGGTGAGTGCTGACCCTTCGGAAACGCGGCAGATCCCCGTGCAGAGACAATCGTCCCGTGCCGTCCCGCGTCCCACTCCCGTGCAGTCGGTGAGTGCTGACCCTTCGGAAACGCGGCAGATCCCCGTGCAGAGACAATCGTCCCGTGCCGTCCCGCGTCCAACTCCCGCTCAGTCGGTGAGTGCGGATTCCTCGGAAACGCGGCAGATCCCGATAGGCGCCGCAGGTGCGGCAGGTGCTCGGTCGGTACCTCATAAGCCGAGCGGAGCAGGTGCTCCGAACGGAGTTCTCTCCCGCACAAGGCAGGTAAAGATCCCATCCGCTACTCCTACACCCGCCGACAGCAGTGCCGACGGCACCAAGGTAATGCCGACCCCCACCGGTGCGGAGCTTGAGGCGGCAAAGAAGAAAACGCGCACGCTCCACGTGGATAAGCCCGCCGCCGGCGGAAGCAATGCTCTCGTCAGCATCATCAAGGCGGTCGTGTACATTGTTGCCGTGCTTGTGATATCAATCTCCGCCTCCGTATTTATAATTCTCGTCGGCAACGATGTTTACGCCTTCGTCAAATCCGACGAGGTGGTAGAGGTGACGATACCCGAAAACGCCGACATCGACGACATCGCCTCGATACTTTCAAACAGCAATATCATAAAATATCCTAAGATATTCAAGATGTACGCCGCGCACAACAAGGATGACGGAAAATTCATCGCGGGAAGCTACAGCGTTGCCTGCAATCTTGACTACGAGGATCTTCTTTCCTCCTTTAAGAAGCAGGTCGACACGGGCACCTCATGGGTGACTATCCCCGAGGGCTATACCACCGACGAGATCATAGAGCTCATGGTCGGTATGGGTATCGGCACGAAGGAGGGATACGTTGACGCGATAAACAACTATCCGTTCGACTATTGGTTTGTAAAGGCGCTTGATTCCCTCGATTGGAAAAGCGCCGGCAGGTACTACCGCCTTGACGGATATCTGTTCCCCGATACCTACGAATTCTACAACGAATCCTCGGAGAGAGCCGTGATCGAAAAGCTGCTTGCGCGCTTCAACGTGATATTCGGCAAAAAGTACCGAGAGGCCGCAGATACCATGGGAATGACGGCAGATCAGATCGTGACCGTAGCCTCAATGGTCGAAAAAGAGGCAGGTCAGGCATCGGATTTCCATTTGGTATCCTCGGTATTCCACAACAGACTGCAAAGTCAGTATTTCCCAAAGCTGCAAAGCGATGCCACCGTGCTGTACGCAATACATCACGACACGGGCAATCGTCCCACCACTGTCACTCCCGAGGACAACAGCTCATACGATTCGCCGTACAACACGTATCTGTATGACGGGCTTCCTCCGGGGCCCATTGCAAATCCCAGTGCAAGTGCGATAAACGCCGCACTCACTCCGGAAAGCACGAATTACTACTACTTCGTATCCTACGGCGTTACCACCTACTTCAGTGAGAACAAGAATCAGCACGATCAGTATATTGCCATGATCAAGGATCTGATACGGCAGAACGCACAGTAAAACACGAACACCCCGCCTATTGCATGACGATAGGCGGGGCTTTTTCTTCCGGGGCGGTCATTTTGCCGCGCGGTGCATACACTGTTAGGGAAGCTTCATTCAGCAGGGGGAGGGACAAAAAGTGCCGTCCCGTTTGAGCCTCGTGCCCGCTTCCGCCTGCGACGGAGTCGTCACAGCTCCAAAAAGAGAAAGGCATGGTATTATTATGACAGATCAAAGCTATGCTCCGACGGATAATATCGGATATCTCCGCTTTTCCGTCGGAACTGCCGGAAACACGATCCCCGTAAGAGATGCGACCGTATATGTGTACACGGAGGGCGGCGGCAAGAGAGCGCTTCTCTACACGCTTGTCTCCGATGAGGACGGCATCACAAGCACCGTGGCTCTGCCGACTCCGCCGCTTGCGGAATCGTTTCTGCCTCGGGGGTCGATACCCTTTTCGACCTACAGCATATATGCGACAAAGGAGGGCTTCTATCCCTCGGAGGGGCGCACAGTTCCGCTGTTTCCGAGCATAACCTCGATACAGCCGATAAATCTTATACCCGTATCGGTGCTCCCCGACGGAGCTTCCCTTGAAGAAGGAGGTATCACAGAATGACCGAGCAAAATCTCCCCGTCATTCCGGAAAGCATAACGGTGCATCTCGGTGCGCCGAGTGAGCCGGCTCAAAACGTAACAGTCAGCTTCCCCGAATACATAAAGAACGTGGCTTCAAGTGAGGTGTACCCCACGTGGCCGGAAAGCGCGCTCAGAGCGAACATTCTTGCCCAGATATCCTTTACGCTGAACCGCATCTATACGGAGTTTTACCGCAGTCAGGGCTACAGCTTCGATATCACAAATTCCACCGCCATCGACCAATCCTTTATTTACGGCAGGGATATTTTTGAGAACATATCCCGCATAGTCGATGAGATATTCACCGACTACATCTCGCGCAGGGGCAGTGTTGAGCCGCTGTTCGCGGCATATTGCGACGGAGCTGAGGTGGTATGCAACGGGCTGTCCCAATGGGGCAGTGTTTCGCTTGCGGAGGCGGGGCGAACGCCGTATGAGATATTGCAGGCGTACTTCGGTGATGACATTGACATAATCTCGGACAACAGAGTGGAGAACGTCTCCGAGAGCTTCCCGAACATAAATCTCACCCTCGGCATATCCGGTAACGACGTCGCCTTTATCCAGCGGCGGCTCAACAGGATAGCGCGGAACTACCCTTCTATCCCGAGGATAAGCGCTCCCGTCGGCATATACAACGAGGAAACAGAGGAGGCGGTGCGGGAATTCCAGCGCATCTTCGATCTCACCCCCGACGGAATAGTCGGCAGGGCGACGTGGTACAAGATCGCACGCATCTACAATGCGGTGCGCCGCCTTTCCGAGGTCAATTCCGAGGGTATACCGCCCGAGGACGTGACCGACGTTTTCCAAGCGGAGCTTAGTGAGGGGGATGTCGGCAACGATGTTCGGAATCTGCAATACTTCCTCGCCTTCATTGCCGAGTTCGATCCGTCGATCCCGAAAATACAGATCGACGGGGCGTTCGGCCCCGCAACTGTCTCGGCGGTCGAAGCATACCAACGCAAATACAACCTCCCCATCACCGGCGCCGTAACGCTTCCCACGTGGCAGAGCATCTACAGCACATACGTATCGCTTCTCGCCTCTCTCCCCGATGAGTATCTCGACCGCGTATCATTTCTGTATTCGGGCACTCCACTTGCCGTCGGCTCAAGGGGCGATTCGGTCAGACACCTGCAGGAATATCTGAATTACATCGGGGACTACTACCCGAGTATTCCGAAGATCGCCGTGGACGGCATCTTCGGATATTCGACTCTGGATGCGGTGAACGCCTTCAGAGAGATCTTCGGGCTTCCGAGCTCACAAAGTGTCGGCTTCCCCACATGGAATGAGATAACCTCCGTCTACGGAGAGCTCCGTGAGGGCGAATGAGCCCCGCCGCACCCCGATAGAATACAACACGGCAGACAGCCGCACGCCGTGACGCCGCAAATACAGCTTCAGCCGTAACGTCCGAGATGGCGTTACGGCTGAATTGTTTTTATATTTATCCGGCATCCGCCGCACCGCAGGATGCGGGGAGTCTTTGTGCCGAGGCGAGACTCACTTTTTTCTGTGCTCCGATTTGTGGAACAGAGCCGAGTAGAGCCGCCTTACGTTTTTTTCGTTCACAAACGGGATCAGGCAGAGGTAATGGCAACGGAGTTCCTTGCGCCAGTAGTGATATTCTCTTTCCTCGCAGGCGCGCTTCAACTCGCCCGTAATATACCGTGTCTCACCGTTAAAGCCTATGAAAAATCTGACCAGCCTCAGCGTGATGAAAAACAGCAATATAAATATCACCGCAAGACCGCCCAACAGAAACTCACTTTTCATTAAGTCACTCCTTTGCAGATCATGTCACAGGCGATCAAAGGACACAAATTGCTTTATGTCCCTTGATCGCCCCTCCGTCCGAGGCGGAGAGGACTTTTGGGGAAGCTATATGAATAGATTAGCTCACATCATTCATTATCGGTGCAAAGCCACCGCAAAGCACGGGCACTATCCGTCCGAATCGCTTTATCGCAGCCCGATCAAAGAGGAATTTTCGCACCTGTCCGTTTCGCAGAGTTCAGCACTCTGCCGAAATCGGCAAAAAGCCGAGCAGTAAAGGGCATCGGCATATATTCCGACTGCTCATTCGACGGCGTTAATATCAGTATCCGATAGATGACAGCTTCATCATGTTCTCCCGCTTCAGCTCAATTGATGAATGAACGTATCTTTCCAAGGTGATCTGCGGACTTGCGTGTCCCAAGACCTCCGACAGGGATTTGATCTCAAAGCCAACCTCCACGCATCGCGTGGCAAAGCTGTGGCGGAGAGTGTGAAAATGTACTCCCGCAAGCCCGCACTCCTCGGCGTAATGCTTCATCTTGTATTGAAGCGTCCTCGGCTCAATATACCTGTTCTCCTCTCCCGTCAAAATATATGCGTCCCGCTCGGTGCAAAATCTTTTGCACAGCTCTATCGCAAACGGAGACAGCGGTATCACTCTTGATGAAGAAAAGCTTTTCGGATCGCTGATGATGATCCTTGTCTTTGAGCCGTCCGAGCTGTCCATGTTTTTTATTCTCTGCATCGCAGATCTCACATATACCACGCCGTCATCAAGTGAAATATCGCGCCACCGCAGGGCGCAGACCTCGCCTATGCGAAGCCCCGTGAGCAGTGTAAAGAGAGTTCCGAATTTGCATCTGTCCGTGCCGCCCGAAAGATAGCTTACAAGGCATATCTGCTCGTCTCGGGACAGCACGCGCATCTCCTTTCTCTCCGCCTTTGGGTATACTATCTCCACACCGCGCAGATACGGAGAACGCTTCTCGGTATATACCAGCACCGCATGCAGTACCGTCAGTATATCCCGCACGGTTTTTGCCGAAAGCCCGCGCTTGTGAATGAGATCGTAGGCGAACTGCTCCACTGTCGGTGAATCGAGCAAGGCGACAAGACAGCCGCCGAGAGAGGGCTTTATGTGGGCTTCGATCACCGTGGAGTATTTTATGTAGGTCGATTCCTTGACCGTGCTCCGCTTCAGCCTCAGCCATTCATCGCAAAATGTCCCGAGTCTCACCCGCCGTCCGACGTCACCCAAAAGCTCATTGCCGAGCAAAGCCGCTCTTGCCGTATTGACCCTGTCCTTTGCCTCTCGGTAGCTTTTGCCGTAGCAATAGCCGTATACCGCTCTGCCGCTCGGAGCACGTGACTTTATATATCTGGCTTCCCAGCGTCCGTCCTTTCTTTTGTATATGTTTTCACCCTTTTTGCTCATGATTTTTATCCTCCTTGATCTTAGGGTAATAATATTTTAGTGAAAAAATTGCGGCTTTGCTGACTGGAATTTTGACGGCGAAAAAACAAAAACCGACGTTTTTTGGAAAATATCCGCACTCTTTTCCCGTTTGATCCGACGTGCGTCTTTATTTTTTGAACGAAAAATTAAAAAATGTAGTGGTTACTACTTGAAAAAACGTTCAATATATGATACAATATTTGTCGCAGAGTGCTGAACTCTGCGAAACGGACAGGTGCGAAATGCACCTGTCCGTTTTCGACCTTCAAAATACGCGTAATGCGAAAAAGTCCATAGCCAAGGCAAGAGCCTTGGCTATGGACCCGGATTTGCCGCCGCATTATTCTTTTCGGCCGCAGTCCCAAACGCACACACTGTTATTCGGTTTTGTCCTCGACGGAGTAGCGTATTTCTCCGTCCTCGGTATATGCCATGACGGTATCGCCCTTCTTTACGGCTCCCGACAGCATTGTCTCGGAGAGGCTGTCCTCGACCTTACGGATTATCGCCCTACGCAGCGGACGTGCGCCGTATACCGGATCGAAGCCCTCCTTTGCCAAAAGCTCGGCAACATCATCACCGAAGGTGATGTCTATACCGTTATCGTTTATCCTGCGCTTTGTATCCTCAAGCATAAGCGATGCTATCCTGCGTATATCCTCATCGGTCAGCTTATTGAATACTATGATCTCGTCGATACGGTTAAGGAACTCCGGTCTGAAGGTCTGCTTCAATGCATCCATAACGGAGGACTTCATCTTATCCTGTCCGTCGGAGACGCCGCCTCCGGTAAATCCGAGCGGCTTCGGCTGAGTGATGCTCGAAGCGCCGACGTTGGAGGTCATGATTATTACGGTGTTTTTGAAATCCACACGCCGTCCCTGCGAATCGGTCAGAATACCGTCCTCAAGTATCTGGAGCAGTATATTGAACACATCGGGGTGCGCCTTTTCGATCTCGTCAAAGAGCACCACGGAATACGGGTGCCTGCGGATCTTCTCCGTCAGCTGTCCGCCGTCATCGTAGCCCACGTAGCCGGGAGGTGAGCCGATGAGCTTTGAGGTGCTGTGCTTCTCCATATATTCCGACATATCGACTCGGATCATGGCGTTTTCATCACCGAACATCACCTCGGCAAGAGCCTTTGTAAGCTCGGTCTTACCGACACCGGTGGGACCGAGGAAGATAAACGAGCCGATAGGTCTCCTCGGATCCTTCAGTCCGACTCTGCCGCGGCGTATCGCCCTTGCGACAGCCTCGACCGCCGCATCCTGTCCTATGATCCTTCCGCGCAGGATATCGTCAAGATGCAGGAGTCTCTCACCCTCCTCCTCTCCGAGCTTCTTCACGGGAATACCCGTCCACGCGGTCACTATATCGCATATCTCGTCGGCGCCGACGACAGCCTCCTCCGTCGCGGAAGCGGCAGTCTTCTTTTTCAGCTCCTCCAGCTCATCCTTCAGCTTCTTTTCCCTGTCTCTGAGAGATGCCGCCTCCTCGAAGTTCTCCGCAAGTATCGCTTCCTCCTTTTCCGCCGATGCCGCCTTGACCTTTTCCTCAAGCTCGCGTACCTCGGGTGTCGGAGTGAAGCTCTGTATCCTCATCTTCGATGCCGCCTCATCTATCAGATCTATCGCCTTATCCGGCAGGTATCTGTCTCCGATGTATCTCACGGAGAGCTTCACCGCCGCATCTATCGCCTCATCCGATATCTTCAGCTTGTGGTGCGCCTCATACTTATCGCGGAGTCCCTTCAGTATCATGACAGCCTCCTCCGGTGTGGGCTCGCCCACCGTTACCGACTGAAACCGCCTTTCAAGCGCCGCATCCTTTTCGATGTACCTTCTGTATTCATCTATGGTTGTGGCACCTATCACCTGCATCTCGCCTCTCGCAAGAGCGGGCTTTATTATATTCGCGGCATCTACCGCGCCCTCCGCTCCGCCGGCGCCTATAATGGTGTGTATCTCATCAATGAACAGAATGATCGACGGATCCTTCGCCACCTCCGCCATCACGCCCTTCATACGCTCCTCAAACTCACCTCGGTATTTCGCTCCCGCGATCATGGAGGAAATATCAAGTGTGATTATCTGCTTATCTCTCAGGGTTTCCGGCACGCTTCCGTTCACTATTCGCTGGGCAAGTCCCTCGACCACCGCCGTTTTACCGACGCCCGGCTCTCCTATAAGGCACGGATTGTTCTTCGTGCGGCGGGAGAGGATCTGGATAACCCTCTCCGTCTCCGTGTCTCTGCCGATGATCGGGTCAAGCTTTCCCTCTCTTGCCGCAGCGCACAGATCCCTTCCGTAGGACGAGAGCGTCGGAGCGCCCTTCACCGTCTCCTTCTTGCCGCCGTCTCCGCCGCCGGCGCCGTCCGATGTGCCGAGGCAGCTCATGATACCCGCTTCGATATCCTTGGCTCCGGCTCCCTGCGCCTTTATGAGCTGCATGGCGAAGCATTCCGGCTCGTCAAGTATCGCAAGGAGCAGATGCTCCGTGCCGATGTAGCTGTGTCCGAGTGATGCCGATCTCATCGCCGAGCCCTCGATTATCTTCTTCGTTCGCGGAGTCATATCCCCCGCGCTCACATTCGACGGCTCTCCCCTGCCGGCAGTCTTTTCCACCATTGCCTGCGACTGCTCAAGCGTGATGTTCGCGCCGCTCAGCACTCTGTAGGCGATGCTGTCCGGCTCCGACAGCAGACCGAGCAGCAAATGCTCGGAGCCGACATACGAATGTCCCATTTCACGGGCATAGTACAATGCCTTGTTAAGCGAATTTTGCGCTTTTCTTGTAAATCTGCTCGTCATAATATCAGTCCTTTCCGTTATTCTCCGTATTAAGCACCCGTGAGGCTAAAGCCTTACCCCCTCAACGGTGCATCTTGCCTTTTCGGCACGCAGAGTATCTCTTTCAAGCGGCGTTACCGAGGACTTTTCCGAGCCGGTGGTTATTCCCGCCGCCATGGATGAGAATAGAAGTCTGTCCATTGCCTCACAGCCAAGCTCGCCAGTCATGCCGAGCGCCGCGCCGAGTCTTATCTTTGAATAAAGCTCAAGCAGCTCGCCAGTCTCCAGCAGCTCCGCATACCTAAGTGTGCCGAGCGACCGTCTCACGCTGTCGCGAAGTCTCAGAAGTCTCTCACCGTCAACAGATGCACGAAGCTCTCGCTCTCTCTTGACTATGCTGTCCACTATGCCGGACAGCTTGCGGATCGTTTCCTCCTCGCTGATGCCGAGCGTGACCTGATTCGATATCTGGTACAGGCAGCCGTCGGCACTGCTTCCCTCTCCGCTCATGCCGCGAACGGTAAGTCCGAATTTCGCAAGCTGATTCTGGAGAGCTCTTATCTCGCCCGCCGCGCCGAGCGCCGGCAGGAACAGCATCACCGAGGCCCTCATTCCCGTGCCGAGATTTGTCGGGCAGTGCGTCAAATAGCCGAAACGGTCGCTGTATGCAAGACTGAGGCTCCTGTCCATGGCGGACTCCGCCTCTGCCGCCGCGCTGTACGCCTTTTCAAGCTCAAGTCCGGCAAGCACGCACTGTATCCTGATGTGATCCTCCTCGCAGAGCATGATGTACATACCCTCCTCCGGCTTTGCCAGAAGTCCGTGAGGCGACGTCTTTTTTGCAAATTCGGGGCTCACTATATGCCGCTCCGCAAGCGCCGCCGCATATATCGGGGAGAGCTTTGTGAAATCGGTATAGCTGTATGTGCTCATCTCCGGCACCGCTCTCACCTTTTCGATCAGCTCATTTGCCGAAGCCTCGTCAAGGCGGAGCGCAAACGGGTAATCCTTGAGATTTCTCGCAAGTCTCACTCTCGTGCTGACCACCACGTCGGAGCTTGCTGCACCGTCTGTACACCATGTATATTTTTCAAATTCCTTAAAGCTCATTGTTCACTGCCCCCTTCAAGCTCGCGTATTTTGTCACGGAGCCTTGCCGCTTCCTCGTAATCCTCTGCCGCCACCGCCTTCTTCAGTGAGCCTCTCAGCTCCTCGATGCGGTCTGCGGCGCTCTTTCTCTCCTTAAAGTTTTGGGGAGTCCTTCCGGTGTGCTTCGTTCCGCCGTGTATTCCCGCCACTATCCTCTCAAGCTCGTCGGCAAAGGTCTCGTAGCATCTCGGGCACCCCGCCTTGCCCTCTCTCCTGATATCGTCAAAGGTCATACCGCAAAGGTCGCATCTCTTTGAGGGTGCGCCGCTCCGCTTGACTCCCATCGGAGCAAGCATACTTCCGATCATCGAGCCGAGTCCGCCGAGGTCTCCGCCGAAGATGCCGTCCGAGAAGAAGGACAGCTCTCCGGATTTTTGAAGCTTCTGTGCACATTCACGGCACAGCCTCAGCTCCGTCTCCTTGCCGTTTATATTGCAGCTGTAGTACACCTCTGCATTGTTCTTTCCGCATTTCTCACAAAGCATATCATTCACTCCTTTTCGCTTTTATACTGAGTTTATTTTACTTCAAGAGGGATAGCAAAATGTGCCGCATTATGTCAGCCCGCACGGAAGCTCTCCCTCTCGGCTCCACACGGGCAAGCGCCTTCTCGGAGAACGCCGCCGCCATGATCTCCGCCTCCCTCGACTCTATCACGCCGTTATCGCGGAGATTTCGCAGGAATGCCATCGCCTCTCCCTCGTCTATGGAGTCACCCACGGCATGGAAGAAGTGCATCAGGTATTCGCTTCGCTCCATGGCTACCCTTGCAATGCGGATATATCCGCCGCCGCCACGCCTGCTCTCCGTTATATACCCCCTCTCGGGGGTAAATCGCGACGTTATGACATACGTCACCTGACTCGGCACACATCCGAGCCTTGAGGCAAGCTCCGCGCGCCGCACCTCGGTGCTTCCGCCGCCGTCCTCAAGCATCTGTTCTATTATTTGTGCAATGCTGTCCGAAATAAGCATCCCGATCACCTTTCCTTTTTTCTTTTGTGCCTTTATTATACCGCAATAGTCAGAGAAAGTCAAAGTCAAAGAAAGTCAAATTTCGTGTCTCCATGCGCGGTTAAAAGAAAAAAGCAGGGCAAAAGCTCTGCTTTTCTCATTTTTTCTTGATTTTTCTCGTTTTTTCGTATTACCTGTTTCCGGACATGATCGCCTCTGCAAGCTCTGCTCTTACCGCAAGCACCGTATCGGCATCAGTCTCAAAATCAAGCAGATCGCGTGTGACCTTCAAAAGGAGCTGCTCGGTCTTTTCCTCTCCGATGATCCTCTCCGCCATCTTCAGATACATATAGTCCTCAAAGCTGTCGCGGATATGCTCGACTCTTATCGACTCAATTCCGCCGGCTATGCCGTAGCGCGCCGCGGGGTAGATGAGGATTCCGTTGCCCCACGCATCAATACCGCCGTCAAGTCCTATCGGGTACGATATATTAAACAGCGGATTTACTCCCCTGTAGTCATCTACAAGGTAGTAGAGAACGCCGGTGACATCCTCTTGGAACATCTGCCAGCCCGATACACGCGTGTACATTCCGTCGGCGTGGGCATGATAGGTGGCACACGGCATGGCGGGAAGTCCCGCAAAATACCACCACGCCTCCTTGCCGTCATTTTCCACACACTCCGTCACGATATCCTTATACGTGCCGTTTGCCGCAACATACTCGGGTGTCATGAACGAAAGGAGGGGATTATCCGCCCTGTATTTTTCGGGAAGATATGCGTAGGTCTTGGGGCAGTAGATATCACAGGTCTCGCGGTACAGATCCATAATGCCGTCGTACAGGGTTATGTGATGTCCCGTCTCGATCGGTATGACCTGCTTTCCGCCGGGATAGATGCTGTCGATATAGCTTCTTGCCGTACGCATCTGTTCGTACACGCCGCTTACGGCATCCTTTTCATCGTACGGCTCGTCTATAAGGTAGAAATATCCCTTTTCAAACCATTCCTCATTCTGAGACAGCTTCTCGTATCTCGCCTTCACCTGCTCATCGGTGGCATCCATCGTTCCGCCGTAGCCCTCTCCCTTTACGACAAAGGAGTTTACTCTGGGATCGTTCAGATACTCGTCCGCCTCGGGAGTCTCGATCTTATACGGCAGAGTGTACGCGCACATTCTGTTCTCAAGGAGCAGATCGTAGCACTGCTTATACTGCTCTAAGCGCTCGGCATCGTCCGTCACGCCGTTCAGTGATTGCAGTGCGGATGCCGTCGGGCCGCCGAGTCCGAAGGAGGAGCGCGGAGCATCGGTGTCATCAAGCGTGAAATCCCACACGTTCAGATAGATCCTTGCTCTCTTTATCTCCTTGCCCTCGCTCATTATGCTGACCGTCGCCTCGTAGAGTCCCGCGGTGCTGTTCTCATCGGTAGATGCCTTTACGACAAAGCCCTGAGAATTACCGTCCTTGACGGTAGCCGAATAGGTGGAATAGGAGGGCATCATGGCATCGGGCGCGGTGCCGTAGCTTTCCATATTGTGATAATAGAGGATAAAGGTCTCGCACTTTACGGTATCGCCGTAGCAGTTCACAAAATCCGTGGAGGATACCGTCACATCGGTCTTCTTCTCATCGGGAGAAATGTAGATATTCGCCGTCTCCGCCTCGTTTTTGGCGGCATTTATCAAATAGGTGCATTTTCCCGTAGATGTCGCATCGTTCTTTTTCAGCTTCACATTGCCGTGAGTTGTCCAAAGAGCCACGCCCGCATCCTCGTCTGCCGCGACAAGCGGCTCCTCGCTCATGATTATCCGCATACTTCCGAGGCGCACGTCCCAGTCCGCTATATACCGGAGCAGTACCACCGCATCGGACAGATCTACCCCGTCATTTCCGACAAGCTCTGCCGCCGCCTCGTTTATCTCCGTATTCCAGCCCGCGATACGCTTAAGCATGGCTATCACGTCGGACAGCCCGATCTTTCCGTCGCAGTCCACGTCTCCCGAGATGAGCACGCCGACGCTTCCGCCGTCACTGCCCTCGACCGTGCTTCCCGTGGGGACCCTCGCATCGGCGGGAGCGGTATTGCCGTCCGGCAGCTTCACGCTCACCTCTCCGTCAAATTCACCGACAAGTCGCTCCGCGCTTATCTCTCCTCCCGTTCCGCAGACCGCACTGCCGTCCCTTGTCATTATCAGCGCGGAGTCCTCTTTCAGCCTCGGAGGTGTCGTCTCGCTTGCCGAGGTCGGCAGCAGCACCGCTCCGCAGAGCAGTATCGCCGCCGAGGTTATCCCGGAAATAAGTCTTTTCATTTTTCTTACTCCTATTGTTATTTTAGGTACGGCGTGTCCGTGCGGGCGCATCTCGCCGTCCTTCTGTCATGTTGTCTTACCGTTATTTGCCGAGTCTGATGTAGCCCTCGGGGCCGAAGGCTCCGTCGGAGTCGGGGGATATCTCCTCGCCCTCGAAGAACACCGTCATTCCGGAATCCGCGCTCGGTGCATCGTATGTCCACACGCCCACTCCGACAGGCTCGTTTTTATCGTTCTCGTTTATTCTGACATCGTAGCCCTCGTGAATGAGCCAGAGATATTCTCCCTCACCAACGCCCTTTCCGGCGCTGTCGGTTAGGCGGAGCACAAGCTCCGAATTATCCGCAAAGCCCGAATATTTCTCGGTCGCTATCGGCATTGCGGCAACGGTAGTCTCGTAATCCTTATTCCACTTATAGAGGCTGAAGCGTATATCGCCCTTGGAATCGCCCCAGCTCGGGCACAGTGCGGAAACGGACTTTGCGTACAGTCCCTCCTCAACGGAGAATTTGACGCCGAGCTCCTGACCGTGTCTCATATTGAGAGCCACCTGTGTTCCGCCGCCGCAGGTCTTTATCTTTTTCGACAGGCTGTCGTTTCCGACACCCGAAAGCACGGGCACGGAGGTAAGCCTCAGATCCCATCCGCCGATATATCTGAGAAGCATGACGGCATCTCTGAGATCTGCGGTTCCGTTTCCGTCAACGTCCGCCGCCACCGTGTCTATCTCGTTTTCTGCGGATATAATATACCTGAGAAGCGCGGTGACGTCCGCAAGATTTATCCTGCCGTCGCCGTTGACGCTTCCGATGATTATTACGGTAAATTCGGATACGGTATTGCCGTCGCCGTCTCTCAGCACGAGCTTATCGCTCGGGAGGACCGTATCGGAGAGAGCAACAGGCTCCCCGTCTCGCAGGATCTCCGCACCGTTCATGCACTCAAGCGCGGAAAGCAGCTCCATGGCGGAGGTCTTCGGCTCAACTCCTCCGACATATCCGGTGTAGGTGTTTGCCGTGTATCCCGAGTCCTTGTCAAAGACAAGTCCCTTGGGCAGAGCATTGCCGTTTACGGCTGCCTCAAGCATTTTTCCGAGAGCCACTCTCACGTGGTAGAAAAGCTCGGAATCGTCAGTCCATTCCACGGCGCTGACGGTCACGGCATCCATAAGGCTGTTATACGTAGCCTCGGGGAGGAGCTCCTTCGCCATATCAAGATACATATAGTCCTCGATACCGTCTCTCAGGCTCTCGAATCTCATTGAGCTGATAGGCCCCGCTATCTCCTCCTTGCCCGGATACTTGCCGGGGTAAAGCAGGATCCCGTCTCCGTATACGGTGTCGCCGCCGGCATTTATCGTATGGATAGTTCTCCACGTTCCGCTCGACCACAGCGTAGCCGCGAAATACAAAAAGCCGGTAACATCGTTATCCATTGCCTGCCACAGAGCAACTCTCTGTTCAAGAGTCTGGCGGGAGGCATCGAAGGTGGTGTACGGCCCGAGAGGCTCCCAGCAGTAGTACACCCAGTTACGGTCTCCGCCCTCGACCTCGGCGGCAACTCTCGACGCATAGTCTCCGTAGAGCTCCACCTGCTCCTTGCTCATCATGTGGATAGCCCCCTCGACCTCTGTATCGACGGGAGTCCACGCATTGATCTTCGTACACCATATGCCGAGATAGTCGGACATATACGCAAACTGATCCTTATCCCCTATATCTATATTGTAGAAGAAGGGGGAGACCATTCTGTAATTCGGGTAAAGTGATACAAGGCGCTCGCCGGCGGCCTTCAAGGCTCCGAGCTTGCCCATTTCGGTGGGCTCATCGACGTAGTAGAAATACGCCTTATCAAGCCAGTCCGAATTGCTCGACATCTTCTCGTAGATCAGGCGGATCTCGTCATCGGTGGGATCAAGTCCGACGGGCTCTCCGCCGACGGCAAATGACGTAACTCTCGGATCGCTCATATAGGCATCCGCCTCATCGGACAGCACGTCGTACGGGAGTTGGTATGCGGAGACCCTGTTCTCCAGCATAAAATCGTAGTACGCCTTGTACATGGCATCGGCTTCCTCCGTCTCCGTCAAGCCGTGCTGTACGCTGATGTTGTATTTGTCGATATTGACCGCGGTCTGGAAGGGTGTCTCCTCGGAGAGGGCGAAATCCCACACGGTCAAAGCGATCTCGCCCGTCGCCGCGACCTCGCCGTCGCAGCTCACGGTCACCGTTGCGGTGTAATCTCCCGCCGCCGTGTCCGCCTCGGTTCGGGTCTTTACGATAAAGCCCTGTGAATTTCCCGCCTTCACCGAGACCTCCGAGGTCACGGGAGGCAGTGCATCCGGCATCTTCTCGCCGTTCAGCATATTGAAATAATGCTCAAAATACAGCTCTGTCTCGAGTGTATCGCCGCTGTCGCTCACGAAATCCGAAACCGTAACCTCCGCACTCACGTTCTTCGACGGAGCAATGAAGAACTGGCAGGTCTCAATCTCGTTTTTCGCCATGTACATACGGTAGCTTGTCATGCCGGTGGACTCCGTGTTCTTCTGTACGGTCTTTACCGTTGCATGATCGAACCACAGCTCGACTGCCGCCGCATTTTCGGTCTGCACCGTTTCGGCAAGAGCCGAGGGAAGCGGCGCCGTTCCCAGAAGCATAGCCGAGGTAAGCGCCAAAGATATTATCCTTTTTTTCATGAGCTTCTCCTTTTTGACGTTTTATTTGCCGTTTTATTTTCTCACTCCGCGGGAACTATATCCACCACTCGACAGTTGCCCTCAAGCGCCGCGCCGGTCACTATCTCGGGAATACGTCCCTCAAGCAGAGTTTCATAGCTGTAGTGTATGTGTCCGCTGAAGATCGCCGCAACGGGGCTGTCCTCCGCCGTGATCATCTTATATGCTCTGTCGGTGAAGCTGTTGTCTCCGAGAGACTTGAGGCAGTATCCGCTGTCATCCGTTATCCTGTCCACATTTTCGTGCATATCGTCGGTGTGGAACGGGATATGGAGCATAAGGATCAGAGGCTTTGAGGTCTCCTTTGCCCTGTCGACAGCCTCCTTGAGCACGGCAAAGCCGCCTCTCTCAAAGGCGTATGCTCCGTTATCGACGGAAGCCAGCATAAGATCCTCATACTCGATGATGTTGCCGTACTGATTCCAGTCCTCATCGTAGGCATCGGCAGCCTTCTTAAAGCCGTCCTTGTACTTGTGTCTGAAGTTTATATCCTGATAACGATCGCCGGTCGCCTCGTTCGTATTCCATGTCCAGTCATGATTTCCGTATATGTACCATGAGGGGACGGAGCAGGAGCGTATCGCAGCCTCAAGGATATCTCTGTTTGACTGAGAGGGCGAATCCGTGATATCTCCCGTAAGCATTATTCCGTCGGCGTAGATATCCTCGGCATAATTGAAGTATTCGTTAAAATAGAGGTACGAGGGCTTGCGGTACTGCTTCAGCATCCAATCATTGAGTCGGCTGCCGACGTTCGCGCGCCTCTCCGGAGTTTCCTCATCCTCGTATACCGTGGTCAGATGGCTGTCGGTCACGTGGAGGAAGCGGTAGGAGTTCGATATTCCCTCGATCTCAAGCCTTGTAAACGTGGGGTGTATCAGAGTCTCAAGATCTCCGAGAGTCTCGACCGTGCCCTTCTTTATCTCCATGTCAAGCTCGGGTGTGAATGCCTGACTTGTGATGTAATTGATACATCCGAGAAGTCCGTTGTCGGAAGCGGCTGTCAGATAGATGTTTCCGCCGTAGGTGTCAATATACGCCTGCGTATCCTCAAGCAGGCTGACCGCATCGCCGTCAATAAAGTCGTACTTTTCGTCAAGGCGCTTGCCTACCGTAATAAATCTGTCTCCGTCTCCTGCTTCACCGACAAGCTCGGGAGCGGTTCCCGTGAGCTTCTCTATAGCGGAAACGATCACGGAATCGGTCGCGGGATCGTTTGCAAGGAGCTTGTACTCCGTTTTACCCTTGTCAAATACGGACAGCATCACGGGCTCTGCGAGCTCGATATTCCAGTCGCACGCATATTCCAGTATCACAACGGCATCGGCAAGGTCGATCTCTCCGTTTTCAACAACATCTGCGGATCTTTCCGATATCCTGCTGTCCCAGCCTGCCACTCTCTTGAGTACGGCGATAACGTCTCCGAGCCCGATCTGTCCGTCGCAGTTCGCATCTCCGGCAACGATGACACGCGCGACCTCCGAGTCTCCGGAGTACACCGTGCTCTCACTTGCAACATATTCGCCGTCTCCGTAAGCGGTATCCGCGCCTGATGCCTTTACCGTAACCTCGGAGTCAAACTGAGCCGCAATAAAGCTCGCCTTGACAGGCTCGGTAATACCTCTCAGATATCCGTCATCTCCGATCTCCACCGAGGCTCTCGGAGAAAGCGTCACGGGATCTGCGGCAAGCGCCGCGGAAGCCGAGCCGACAACAACAGCCGCGGCAGTGAGTGCAAGAAGTAATTTATTCTTCATATCATTTCACCTCATATGAGCATTTTTATACAAAGTAATTTTATCACACAGCCGATAATATGTCAATATGTAACTATATTAAAAATAGGCTATGAATGGTTTTGCGGGCGGAAATGACACCCTTTACCTCGATTTTACACCGCCTCGGTCACGGATTTTACCGCGGAGGGCTATAATTTAGGTGTACTCAAAAGAAAAGTGCAAATAATAAATATCGGAGGATATAAGAATGAAAATGAAAAAAGCAGCATTGATCACGGCAGCACTTCTCACCGTATCCGCTCTTGTCGGATGCGGCGGAAGCAACAGCACGGTTACCACGGACGGCTCCACCTCGATGAGCAAGGTGATCGGCGCTCTCGGTGAATCGTATGAAGCGAGCACGGGGATCTCCGTAGCCTACAACGCCACGGGCTCGGGCGCGGGTATTCAGGCGGTGCAGGAGGGTAGATGCGATATCGGGCTTGCAAGCCGTGCACTCAAAAGCGAGGAGAAAGAGAGCGGACTTGAGGAGACCGTGCTTGCCTACGACGGTATCGCCATCATCGTGAACCCGAGCAATCCGATATCCGACCTCGATATCGAAGATGTGGCGGACATATACACGGGTGAGATCAAGAACTGGAGTGAGCTCGGCGGAGACGATGCCGAAATCGTGCTGATCGGACGCGAGGCGGGAAGCGGCACAAGGGACGGCTTTGAGGATGTGACAGGCACGAAGGACAAGTGCGAATACCGCCAAGAGCTGGTCTCGACAGGTGATGTCATCACCACCGTAGCAAGCAATCCGAATGCGATCGGCTACGCCTCCCTTGCCTCCGTAAAGGATTCGGTCAAGGCGCTGAGCATAGGCGGTGTCGCTCCGAGTGAGGAAACTGTCAAAAACGGCAGCTATACGGTACAGCGTCCCTTCGTTCTCGTAACGAAAAAAGATACCGCTCTGTCCGAAAAAGCTCAGGGCTTCTTCGACTACATCACCTCCTCTGCGGCAGGTGAGATCATCAGTGGCGCAGGGGCTGTCCCCGCAAAATAAGAGCTGTCATTTCCGCCGAGGTAGATATGAAAACAAACAAGTCAACGCCCCGCAAGGGGAAAGATGCCCGCAGGCATACCGACAGTGGGACGCGGCAGAAATACACGGAGAAGATCATTCACATGATATTTCTCCTTCTCGGTCTGATCACCGTCGGCTGCGTCCTGCTCATCTCGGTATATCTGATAATATCGGGCATACCCGCCATAAGGGAGATCGGGCTTCGGGAGTTCCTTTTCGGCAAGAAGTGGGCGTCCACCGCCGCAGAGCCGAAATACGGAATACTGCCGTTCATACTGACAAGCGTATACGGAACGGCGGGAGCGATAATTCTCGGAGTTCCGGTCGGCTTCTTCACCGCGGTATATCTCTCAAAGCTTGCGGGCAAAAGAGTAAGGAGCGCCGTCGAAGCCGCCGTAGCCCTGCTTGCCGGAATACCGTCGGTGGTGTACGGGCTTGTGGGTATGCTCGTGCTTGTCCCCGCGATACGCAGAATATTCGATATTCCCGACGGAGCAAGTCTTCTTGCCGCGATTATCGTGCTCGCCGTAATGATACTGCCGAGCATCATAAAGCTGTCTGTCACCGCACTCGATGCGGTACCGAAGGAATATGAGGACGCCTCTCTCGCTCTCGGCGCAACGCCGACCGAGACCTATTTCAGGGTATCGGTGCCCGCCGCAAAAAGCGGCATCGCCGCCGCAGTCGTGCTCGGCGTGGGACGTGCGATAGGCGAAGCGATGGCGGTCATGATGGTGGCGGGAAACGCGGCGAATATGCCGTCTCTTTTTGAGAGCGTTCGCTTCCTCACGACAGCCGTGGCAAGCGAAATGGCATATTCAAGCCCGAACAGCCTGCAAAGAGATGCGCTGTTCTCGATCGCCCTTGTGCTGTTCCTGTTTATTATGCTGATCGGCGCCGTGCTCAATTTCTTTCTGAAGCGAGAAGGGGATAAATAACAAGATGAACAAGAAACGAAGGCTGTACTCCGTCCTGATGCGCGGCGCAATGCTTTTCTGCACCGTCCTGACCGCATCGCTCGTCATATTCATTGTCGGATACGTGCTCATTCGCGGCATACCGAGCATCACGTGGGAGCTGCTCTCCACCGGACCGAGCTATCTTCAGGGAAGGATCGGGATACTGCCCGACATTCTGAACACGGTCTACATCGTGCTTGCGACACTTGTCATAGTGCTTCCGCTCGGTGTCGGCGCGGCGGTATATCTCACCGAATACGCCGAGAACAAGAGGCTTGTGAGCATCATCGAATATGCCGCCGAGACCCTCTCCGGTATCCCGTCGATCATATACGGTCTCGTCGGTATGCTGCTCTTTTCCAACAATTTCGGAACGAGCCTGCTTGCCGGCTCACTGACACTTGTCATTATGAATCTTCCCACCGTGATGAGAACGGCTCAGGAGAGTCTCAAAACCGTTCCGCAGAGCTACCGTGAGGGTGCCTTCGGTCTGGGTGCGCGGAAATGGCGTGTCATACGCACGGTAGTCCTTCCTGACTGCGTAGACGGGATCGTAACCGGCTGTATCCTCTCCATCGGACGCATTCTCGGTGAATCGGCGGCACTGCTGTTCACCGCGGGCTTTGCCCACACCGTAAACGGAGTATTCACCGCTCTGACCTCCCCCGGCGCGACACTGACCGTAGCTCTTTACGTCTACGCCAAGGAGGAGGGCGAGTTCGGCATTGCATTCGCAATTGCCGCGATCCTCATGATACTGACACTGCTCATAAATATGTCCGCCTCCGCGGTGGGCAAATACTTTGCCGAAAGGAGAGGCTCATGAGCGATATTATCACAGCAAGGAAGCTATGCCTTTGGTACGGCGAGAGCCAAGCACTCAAAGACATAAGCATTTCCGTTCCCGAGAAAAGCATAACGGCACTGATAGGTCCCTCGGGCTGCGGAAAATCTACCTTTCTGAAAACTCTCAACCGCATGAACGATCTTATACCGACAGTAAGGATCGGCGGTGAGGTATACTACAACGGCCGCAATATATTCGACAAGGACGTCGATGTTTGCGACCTTCGTCGCGATATCGGCATGGTGTTCCAAAAACCGAATCCCTTTCCGATGAGCATCTATGACAACATCGCTTACGGCCCGCGCACTCACGGGATCTCAAACAGAGTAAAGCTCGACGAGATCGTGGAGAGAGCGCTTCGCGATGCTGCCATATGGGATGAGGTGAAGGACAGGCTCAAAAAGAATGCGCTCGGACTCTCGGGCGGTCAGCAGCAGAGGCTTTGCATCGCCCGCGCTCTCGCGGTGGAGCCGAAAGTTCTGCTCATGGATGAGCCGACAAGCGCGCTCGATCCGATATCTACATCACGAATTGAAGAACTGGCATTGCAATTAAAGGAAAAATACACTATAATAACAGTGACGCACAATATGCAGCAGGCTGTTCGCATATCCGATAACACGGCATTTTTCCTTCTCGGCGAGCTGGTAGAGTTCGGTGATACGGAGAGGCTGTTCTCACAGCCGACGGATAAGCGCACCGAGGATTACATTACGGGAAGGTTCGGATGATATGAGAAACAGATTTGACGATCAGCTAAGCCTGCTGAACAAAAAGATGACACAAATGGGCGCGGAGTGCGAAAGCATTATCGCCATGTCCGCAAAGGCGCTCTTGGAGGGACGTGCGGACTGTGCGCGCGCGGCGCGGGAGAGAGGTCACGTGATAGACGGAATGGAGCGCGAGATCGAATCCATCTGTCTGAAGCTGCTGCTCCGACAGCAGCCGGTGGCAAAGGATCTCCGCGTTATATCCGCCGCTCTTAAAATGATCACCGACATGGAGCGGATAGGAGATCAGGCGGAGGATATTGCCGAGATCATCTCCTATCTTAACGGAAGAACGGGAGAGGAATGTCACGACATCCGACTCATGGCAGAGGCTACGATCAAAATGGTGACGGACAGCATTGATGCATATGTCAAGGGAGATATTGAGCTTGCAAGTGCCGTATCCGCCCATGACGATATTGTCGATGCCGCCTTTGACCGTGTAAAGGCGTCGCTCATAAAGATGATCTCGGAGGATCCCGATAACGGCGAATATGCCCTTGATCTTCTTATGATAGCAAAATATTTTGAGCGCATCGGAGACCACGCCACAAACATTGCGGAGTGGGTGGAGTTCTCCGTGACAGGTATCCATAAGGGAGAATGACCGAGCCCGAAAGACCCCCGACATACGTCCCGCGCACGGTGCGGGCATGAGAAAGAGAGGAAAACAACGTGATCTGGTGTGTTGACGATGACAGCACGATACGCGACATTGAGGTGTATACGCTCACGCAGACCGGCTTTGAGGCAAGGGGCTTTGCCGACGGTATTTCCATGCTCGAAGCGCTGAAAAGCGAAAAGCCTGAGCTTATAGTGCTTGATATCATGCTCCCCGAAAAGGACGGAGTTGAGGTGCTGAGGGAGATCAGAGCAAACCCCGAGACACGCAGACTTCCCGTTATCATGGCGACCGCCAAGGGCACGGAGATGGACAAGATACAGGGGCTCGACACGGGCGCCGACGATTATCTCGTAAAGCCCTTCGGCGTAATGGAGATGGTGTCGCGCATCAAGGCGGTGCTCCGCCGATGCGAGCCGAGCGAGAAACGAGACACTCTCACCGTCGGAAAGATCACTCTCAGCGACAGCGAGCATACGGTGACCGTTGACGGGGAGAGGGCGGCTCTGACACTCAAGGAATTTGAGATACTGAAGCTGTTCATGCAGAACACGGGCAAGGTATTCTCCCGCGACAGGCTTCTCTCGGAGGTATGGGGCGTGGACTATCTCGGGGAATCCCGAACGGTGGATATGCACATAAAGACGCTTCGCCGCAAGCTGGGCAGTGCGGGCGCTCTCATCGAAACTGTAATAGGCATCGGGTACAAAATGGAGGGAGAGAGATGAGCAGGAAGATCTTCCGTTCCATAATATCCGTTGCCATGGTCGTGCTGATAGCCGCATTTTTCATCACGATGCATTTTCTGTACGGCTACTTCAACGAAATGCAGACTTCTCAGCTCAAGGAGGAGCTGCTGCTCACGGCGAGAAATGTAGACAAGCTCGGTGCCGAGTATTTCGACAGCTTCGATTCCTCGGTCTTCCGCTTTACGCTCATATCCTCCGACGGCTCGGTGCTTTACGATTCGCAGGCGGCGGTCTCCGATATGGAAAATCACCTTGAAAGAGAGGAGATAGCGGAGGCACTCGAATACGGGAGCGGCAGCAGTGCGAGGTATTCCTCGACTCTGACGGAGCGTACATTTTACGAGGCGACGCGGCTCAGCGACGGCACCGTGCTCCGCGTATCGGTAACTCAGGTGACGGTCGGTGCGCTGATAGTCAGTATGCTTCCGGCGATATGCGCCATCGTGCTGGTATCCGCCGCCGTTGCTCTTTTCCTTTCGAACAAAATGGCGAAAAGCATCGTGAAGCCGCTCAATGAGCTCGATCTCGAAAATCCCGCCGAAAACGAGACCTACGAGGAGCTCACGCCGATTCTGACAAAGATAAGCAAGCAGCACAGTCAGATAACTCAGCAGATGAAGGAGCTGAGACGAAGATCCGACGAGTTTGAGCAGATCACCTCATCCATGAACGAGGGGCTTGTCCTGCTCGACAGAAACGGCACGGTAATAAGCATCAACGCCGCCGCTCAACGGCTGTTCGGCGTAAGCGATGCGGCAGTGGGCTCGGACTTTCTCACCGTGGACCGCGATGCGGATATGATCGCCGCCACGGAAAAGGCTCTCGGCGGAGAGAAGGCGGAGATACGCGAGGAGCGAAGCGGCAGTGAATATCACATCTTTATAAGTCCGAACAAATCGGACGGCAAGACGGTCGGTGTTGTCATTCTCTGCATCGACATAACGGAAAAGGCGTTCTCGGAGCGCAACCGCAGAGAATTCACCGCGAATGTTTCGCATGAGCTGAAGACCCCGCTTCAATCCATTATCGGCAGTGCGGAGCTTCTCGAAAACGGGCTTGTACGGCCGGAGGATACCAAGCGGTTTATCGGAAACATAAAGGGCGAGGCGGAGCGGCTCGTTTCGCTCATCAATGACATAATCCGTCTCTCTCAGCTTGACGAGGGCGGCGAGGCACCGCGCGAATCGGTAGATCTTCGCGAGGTGGCGGGCGAGGTCACGGAGGTGCTGTCATCATCGGCGGCGGCACGGCAGATCACGCTCCGTCTGAACGGCGATCACTGCGTGATAAGCGGCATACGCCGGTATCTGTATGAGATAATCTACAATCTCTGCGACAATGCCATTCGCTACAACAAGGACGGCGGCGAGGTCGTCGTTGACATAAGGGAGGCGGAGGGTGTCGCCGTGCTTTCTGTCAGTGACACGGGGATCGGTATTCCCGCGGAGCACAGGAGCCGCATCTTTGAGAGATTCTACCGCGTGGACAAGAGCCACTCGAAGGATACGGGCGGCACGGGTCTCGGACTCTCGATAGTCAAGCACGCCGTAGCCTATCACGGCGGCACGGTAAAGCTTGACAGCGGGGTCGGAGAGGGCACGACCGTCACCGTTGAGCTTCCGCGGTAACAAACCCGAAGGTGCCCGAGGCGGCTTATCCTGCGGGCTCGAGTGCAGTACATACAGATACACAAAAGAGGTGTTTTTCTTGAGGGCGATAGTTTACACATCGAAAAGCGGGCACACCGCAAAATATGCACGCCTGCTCGGTGAGCTCACCGAGCTTCCCGTGTATTCGCTGAAGTCCGCCGCAAAAGCTCTGGAGCATGGAAGTGAGATAATATATCTCGGGCGGATAGTCGCAAGCAATATAAAGGGTCTGAAAAGGGCGATGAGACTCTTTTGTCCCGTCGCGGTATGCGGAGTCGGGCTCTGCGATACGGGGGCGATGGTCGATGAGGTTCGCGCGGCATCGGCTCTGCCGCAGACCGTACCGCTTTTCACGATGCAGGGCGGTCTCGACAGATCGAAGCTGAATGTATTTGAAGCGCTTGTCATAAAAATGCTTACAAAAGCTCTGTCAAATCAGAAGGAGCGCACGGAGACGGATGACAGGATGCTTTATCTGCTGACGCATGAGGTAAACGGCGTATGCAAGGAAAACACCGCCGAATTCATGAAATGGTTCGGTGCCGCAAGAGGAGAGACAGTATGAACAGAATAAAGATCACGGTGATGAGAAAGGCAAGATACGACGATCTCATCGAAATGTACGAAAATCCGATAGAGCACGCCTGTGATCTTGAGGAGGGGCAGGTGTTTATCTGCGACGGGTGGAAAAAGCCCGAGGGCTTTTGCGACAGCGCATGGGACACTCTTTCCCCGTTCGTTATGACTCTTGCTCACGGCGGCAGTGATATCTACGACGGCTGGATGAAGGATCCGCGCTCCGCCATGATATCCTGCAACGACGGCTTTCGCCCCGTGAGCTTCCTCATTGAGGTCTGTGGGCAGGACGGTCGCGCGGCAGACCTCAAAGCATGATCGGAGCGCAGAAAAGCAGCTCTCTCAGCCCGGCATATATCTTAAAATAATCTGTCAGCGGCAGGGGGTTCTTCCCTTTGCCGCATTCAAGCGTAAATGCCGGCTTTCCGATATCGCGCACGTACCAGTCGGTAAGACCCCCGTACATTGCCCCTCCCTCCGGAGATGACAGCCTGTAGCCGGTCATTCTCGATATGCGTCTGCCGAGGCGGGCGCACCCCTCCGCGGTGCCGTCGCCGCAGAATATCTCCTCTCCTTGGGTGTGCAGTGTCAGAACCAGTCCCACTCTCTCGTTAAATCTCAGATAATTGCAGAGCGCACCGGTCTCCGGCTCGGATTCCGGATACTCTCCGCTGTACTTTCCCGACGCTCCGCCGAGTATCCCCGCCTCTCTTTCGATCCGCTTGTATTCCTCAAAGCCCGCGGCGTAATTGTGATTGAGGTCTACGCCTCTGATATTCGCCTGCCACCCCGAGAAATCCGAGCCGCCGTTCATTTTCAGCAATCGCTCCTTCATAGGGCAGTCCTCGGGTATTCCACCGATCTGCAGATCCACTCCGTCGGGATTCAGCATCGGTATCACGGTGATGCTGCAGATCCGCGACAGATACTCCATGCCGATACCGTACATCTGCCGTCCCGCCTTGAGATATTCGCAATACTCGTTTACAAATCGGAGCAGCACCGCAGACGTGATCCACTCCATGCCGTGATGTGCTCCGACATACAGCACGCCCCTCTCCGCCTCCTCTGCTCCGAGTGTGAGCATCGGGATAGCCTTCCCGAGAATACTCTCGCCCAAAAATCCGACCGACAGTCTCGGGTAGCGCTCCGCAAGGATATTTATGTATTCCATCATGCGGGAATACGTGAGAGGAGCAGTGTAATCAAGTATTGCTCTTGCGCCGAGTATGCTTCCGTTTTCTTCCATATGCTCTGCCGCCTTTCGTTTATCTTATCCGAAAATTGTCTCTCATCACTTTGTCGCGCCGCAAGCGCCAGTGAGCCGAATTCGGATACACCATTTTATGCGCGGCGAAATCACACCATACCGCAAAATTTACGGATACGGATTCAAATGTACACAAAAATGTGGTATAATAGTCGCAGTAAGTGTCGGGAAGCCACGACGGGCGGACCGACGAAGCTTTATTTGAGACGTTTGTTTGCTCCACAGCATGGCGGCACTCTCATGCACCGTATACGCCTGCGCAAGCTTTGCGGCCTCTCGCGGTCTTTTGCGGCGGACAGCATCCGAAATTCCGAATTCAAATTGGGGTATATATATGAAAAGCAGCAGAAAAGCACTTATTCTGTGCGTGATCCTTGCGGTATTCGCGCGCGGCGCGGGAATTTTGTATTCCGTGCTTGCCACCGACGTGGCATATTCATCGGGAATCATCTGCCGAGCCCTGCCCTCGGTGCGCCAGCTCCTATCCGCTCTCTCCTTCACTGTGGCGGCGGGCAGTGCCGTGCTTGAGATGAGCCGCGGTCGGTCACGCCTCACCGCAGTGCTTGTTTACCTTGCCGTGCTCCTTGCCGACGGCACGGCAGTGATACTCTACGACAGTCTCAGCGGAGTTCTCGACGGACGTATGCTGCTTGCGATACTGTACAGGGCAAGCCTTGTCGTGTATTCTGTCGCGGTACTGCTCATCGGCTGCTCGGTCGCAAAATTCATGCTGAAGCGCGGAATCCCCGTCACTCACGCATCCGCCGCGGCGGCGCTTCTGCCGATAGCGGTGGATCTTGTTGCCGTTATATGGCGCTGTATCACAAGCCTTATCGAATGGGATTTCCTGCCGTACTCAAGCGAGGTGATCTCCATGACGCTTGAGATCGCCGCGGTTCTTGTCTCCGGAGTGCTGTCGGCGCTTCTTGCGATGCTTACGGTGCGAAAAAAATAGCACCGATCTCAAGATGTTTTATCTAACCTCTTGAAATTGTGCAAATAATGTGTTATACTTTACAGAGTGAGCATGGCAAGCGATGACTCTTGTGCATCGCCGCAGGCGAAGCGTTCGGCAATAAGCCTCGGCGGGCGGTGTTCCGCGGGCTCCGATTGACGGATCTCGGAATACGCAAGCATCGCAAGCACGGCACCGCCGATATCGTGCAAGCACGGCATACGGATGCCTGTCTCACCAAGCTTAATATACGGAGAGGTATCGAAGTGGTCATAACGGGGCTGACTCGAAATCAGTTTGCGAGCAATCGCACGCGGGTTCGAATCCCGCCCTCTCCGCCAAAAAGTCCAAGCCTTAACGGCTTGGACTTTTTTATCGGCTTGAAACAGCAGAAATCACAAGTCATCCCGTGTGCGGGTGGATATTTTTTCGTTCTTCGCGCCCCGCCCTTCTCCCACGATGCCGTCATCTTTTAATTATCGGCGTTATATTTGTAAATTTTCCTGCGGGTATTGACTTTGCGGTAGGTGTTGGGTTTATAATTATAGGGTCAACTTATCGGGAGGTCTGTCTATGAAGAAAAATCTTACCGACGGCAGCGTATTCAAAAACATTCTGTTCTTCTCACTGCCCTACCTACTTTCATATCTTCTGCAAACTCTGTACGGCATGGCAGATCTTTACATAATCGGGCAGTTCGGCACCGTTGCCGATTCCTCCGCCGTTTCCATCGGCTCGCAGGTCATGCATATGCTTACCGTCATGCTCGTCGGTCTTGCCATGGGCACCACGGTCTTCATCGGGCAGGCTGTCGGTGGGAATAACAAAAGAAAAGCCGCCGAGGGTATCGGCAACACCGTGACCCTCTTTATGACGGTCTCCGTAGTGCTGACGGTCATTCTGGTGGCATCGGCAAAGCCCATCACCGCACTCATGTCCACCCCTGCGGATGCCGTTGCCGGCACGGTGGATTACCTCACCGTCTGCTTTATCGGTATTCCGTTCATTACCGCATACAATGTGATCAGCGCCGTTTTTCGCGGCATGGGCGATTCCAAGAGTCCCATGTATTTTATCGCCGTTGCCTGTGTCGCAAACATCGGTCTCGACTACCTGTTCATGGGTGCTTTCCGCATGGGCCCCGCAGGAGCCGCTCTCGGCACCACTCTCGCACAGGCTATCAGCGTCATCGTATCTCTCATCGTGATACTGAAGCGAAAGACCGGCATTTCCATTACAAGGGCGGACTTCAGGCCCCGCCGCCCCGTCATGAGAAATCTTCTGAGTATCGGTATTCCCGTTGCCTTGCAGGACGGGCTTATCCAGATCGCCTTTATCGTCATCACCGTCATTGCCAACAACCGAGGGCTCAGTGATTCCACCGCCGTCGGCATCGTGGAAAAGATAATAGGATTTTTGTTCCTCGTTCCCTCCTCCATGCTCTCCGCCGTTTCGGCGCTGGGCGCGCAAAATATCGGTGCAAACAAGCCCGAGCGTGCCGTGGACACGCTGCGCTACGCCCTCCTCCTTGCCGTCGGATTCGGCTGTGTCGTTGCGATCATCATGCAGTTTTGGGCAGAGCCGGTCGTATCGCTGTTTACCGACAGTACCACTGCCGAGGGCGCTGAGGTGGTACGTCTCGGCGGGCAATACCTCAGAGGCTATGTATTCGACTGCATTTTTGCGGGAATACACTTCTGCTTCAGCGGCTATTTCTGCGCCGTGGGAAGATCCGGCATCTCATTCCTGCACAACATCATCGCCATCGCCGTCATGCGTGTTCCCGGTGTATATCTGACCTCAAAGCTGTTCCCCGCAACACTTCTGCCCATGGGACTTGCGACCGCATCCGGCTCGGTCATCTCCGCGATAATCTGCGTGATCGCGTTTGCGGTGCTGAGGAAGAAGGAGACGGGCGCTCGAAGCGAGGCTCTGTAGCGGTCGGCTACATCGGCTACATTGGTGACATCGGCTGCATCGGCAGCTTCTCTGCCTTGTCAGCTTTCAAAGCAGCATACCCCCGAGAGTCGGTGCTCTCGGGGGTATTTCGTATGTTTCGGGTATTTACTTATTTTTCCTCCACAAAATGCACCACGACGGAGCTCTTATCTCCGAGGAACATCTCGGAAAGTGAGGTCTGATATCCGTTATTCATCAGCAATGCGCCGGAATAGACCTCCTCGGTTCCCTCTACGCGGTAGAACTTCTCGGGATCAAGTCCGCGGAGTCTGCTGTTATGGATAGTGCAATAGCCCTGCAAATTGATTATTACGGTAAGCAGTGCCTCCGATCTGTCCTCCGACACGAACATCCATGAGCTGCGGCAGGGATTGTCCGTCGGATACTCAAGGCGGTACAGATCTCCGTAATGTATCATATCGTAGTAGCGGTGGTAGTTTGCGACCTGACGGCGCACCTCCTCGCGCTCCTCATCATCCATATTCACGGGATTGAGCTCGTAGCCGAAGGAGCCCCACATGGCAACGTCGCCCTTGACCTTCAAGCCGTCCTTACCGGCGCATCTGTGGTTTCTCGAAACGTGAGAGCCCATGCTTGAGGTGGGATAGCAAAGAGATGTACCGAATTGTATATACTCGCGGTCAATGGCATCGGTATTATCCGATGTCCATACCTGCGGCGAATAATAGAGGATACCCGCATCGTATCTTCCGCCGCCGCCCGAGCAGCTCTCAAGCAGTAAATGAGGAAATGCGGTAAGGAGTCTCTCCATAAGATCGTATACGCCGAGGACATATCTGTGAGCAAGCTCGCCGTATCTGTCGGCAGGCAAAGTGCGCGAAAACGCCTCGCTGAAGTTGCGGTTCATATCCCACTTGACGTACTCAATGTTATACTTCGACAGCACCGCGCTCATCTGCTCGAATATATTGTCGCGCACCTCCTTCCTCGTCATATCAAGCATAAGCTGATTTCTCGCATTGGAGAAGGGGCGGTTATCCGCATGGAGTACCCAGTCCGGATGAGCCTCGTAGAGCTTGCTTTTCTCGGAGATCATCTCCGGCTCATACCAGATACCGAACTTCATTCCGTAGGAGTTCACCTTGTCGATGAGATCTCCGAGTCCTCTCTCGAACTTTTCCTCATTGACAAACCAGTCTCCGAGGGAGGTGGTATCGTTATTGCGCTTACCGAACCAACCGTCGTCCATGACGAGCATCTCAAAGCCCATCTCGCTTGCGTGCTTTGCGAAATTCTCAAGCAGATCGGCATTTATCGCCATTCCCGTTCCCTCCCATGAGTTGATGAGGAGGGGGCGCTTTCTGTCGCGCCAATATCCGCGAATGAGATTCTTTGAGAAAAGCTTGTGGAATATTCTGCTCATCTTGCCCAGACCGCCGTCGGAATACACCGTGACCGTCTCCGGAGTGTGGAAGCTCTCGCCCGCCTCAAGATGCCATCGGAAGCCCTCGGGATTTATTCCCACGGTAACTCTCGTTGCGCCGAAATAATCCATCTCGGAGTCTATCGAAAAGTTGCCGCTGTACACAAACGCCACGCCGTACACGTCGCCGTACTCCTCACCCGCTCCGTCTCTGGCGTATGCCGCAAACGGAGTGTAGTTGTGTCCCGAGGAGCCGCGTGTGCTCTTTATGGACTGTGTCTGATGACCAATCTTAATACGGTCGATATTGCGCTCCTTGGCATACTTTCCGTAGGTATATATCATCTCATAGCTGCCGAGCGGCAGATTCAGGCAAGCCGATGCCGCCTTCTCCACGTTCACCGCACTGCCCGAGGCATTTACGATCTTCACGCTTCGCGCCATGGCGGAGAGCTTCTCGAATACGGTATAGTACATTATTGCCTGTACGCCGGTCGCTCTGTCCTCAAGGACAAGCTCAAGAGTTGTCGCCTCGTCCTCGGAATTTGTATATGTTGCGGGAAGTCCCTCTATTCCCGCCTTGCCGCTGTAAATCCTGTGCTCCTTGTAACGGAGATCCGTGATCGTGTCTCCACGCGGAGATTCCACGGATACCGCCGTCAGGCGGTAATCTCCCATGTTAGTGCCCGGATACTCATAGGGCGCCATATCGGGAGCAAAGCTACCGATATTCGCATCGGCAAGCTTGGGGCTGAAGGAGGAGCTGTACGGCTCTCTGCTTTTAAGAGCACCGACGTTTATGTCCGGCACACGCGCACCGTAGTACAGGCTCGCGACAACATCCCCCGCAAATATTTCCATAATATAGCTGGACTCATTCGTATCCAGCTTGAATATCCGTTTTTCGGAATCGTAGATTATAGGCATCGTTAAGACCTCCGTTTGATTCGGCATAGCCGCTTTTGTATAGGATACCATAATACCGCTTGGATTTCAAGGGAGATGTGCTTTATTTTTCGGTCTCCACGCGGCTTTTATGGTATTGCTCCTGAAATTCGACCTCCGCCTCCATCTGCTCCCGTGTCAGCTTCATTCCGACCGGCACCGCGATGAGCTTATCCTCAACATCGTCCTCGCGGTAGACTATGCCGACGACCTCGGCGGTATACTCCTCCACCGGTATATCCACGCCGAGCAGATACACGTCAAGCTCCTCGCCGTCGCCGCCGTACACCTCCGGAATATACCCGTAATTTATCGGATAGGTGAGGGTGTACCTCTCTTTTTCGTGTACATATCCTATCGGTCTGTCGATCCTTATTTTCACCGTTTTCCCGAGAAAGGACGTCACAAGTGCCTTCCGTTCTTCCAAAGTCATATTATCCACCCAAATGCCGAGCACGTCGGCTTCCTTTCCGAAAATTTCGCTTGATGCGCCGAAGGGCGCATCCTCAAAAAAGATGCCGTAAACCAAGTTTACAGCATCTCATGAGCCGTGGGGCTATCTCGCCATAGCCTCGCTGACAAGCTCGTTTATAAGCTCTGCAAAGCCTATTCCGGAATGCTCCATAAGCTTCGGATACATACTGATCGGAGTACAGCCCGGCAGAGTATTGATCTCGTTGAAGACAAAGCCCTCGTCGGTCACAAAGAAATCCACGCGCGAAAGTCCGCGGCAGTCAAGCAGGCGGAAGATGATCTCCGCCGCGGCGCGGACATTCTCCGCCGTCTCCCCGTCGATCCTCGCGGGAATGTAGTAGCTTGCGGTATCGTTTTTGTATTTTGTATCGTAATCGTAAAACTCACTGCCGGGGTTGATCTCGCCGCAGCATGACACGACAAGCTCACCGTCGGCACGGCGAAGCACGGCGACCTCGATCTCACGCCCGACGATACACTTCTCGCAGAGAAGCTTTGTGTCGTGGCGAAATGCCTCCTCAACGGAAGCGCGAAGCTGTTCTCTGTCCTCCGCCTTGGATACACCGACGGACGAGCCTGCGCGCGCCGGCTTTACAAATATCGGATATCCCTCCGCCGCCTCCTCTGCATAGTCAAGAGCATCTTCGGCATCCGCCAAATACTCCTCGTGGGTGATTATCGCCGCAGGTGCCTGCGGGATCCCCTCGGAATTCAGCACCCGCTTGGTGAATGCCTTATCCATGCAGACCGCCGAGGATGCGGAGCCGCACCCGACCACGGGAAGCTTCACTATCTCAAGCATACCCTGCACTGTTCCGTCTTCTCCGAAGGAGCCGTGAAGCACGGGGAATACCGCATCTATGCACAGCGGCTTTCCGTCGGCAAGAAGCCCTCCGCCGACAAGATCGAGCGATATCTCGGCATCGGTACACCTCTGCCACTCACCTGTTTTTATTTTCGATATCTCACCGCTGTAGAGATACCATTTGCCGCCCTTTGTGATACCTATCATCACCGGCTCAATGCGGTCGCGGTCTATATTCTCAAGCACCGCCGATGCGGAAACGAGAGACACCTCATGCTCCGAGGATTCGCCCCCGAAAAGAACTGCAAGCCTTATTTTCATAAAACACCCCTATGTGACACGCTTATTTCTCCGCCGCGATCTGCGGCGTACTATTTTATGCTTTGCGGCGACTTTTGCATACCAAAATGCGGTCAAGCCCCGCAAGATCCTTCACGATACGGCAGTCAAGCCCGACGCGCTCGCCCTCAAGCATTGCCGCCGCGCCCTCTCCCGAGCCGATCTCTATCGCAAGTATCCCGTTATCGGAGAGAAGGACGGGATAATTTTCAAGTATTCCTCTGACGATGCTCATGCCGTCCTTGCCGTCGGTCAGAGCAAGCTCCGGCTCAAAGCTCAGCTCCGGCTCAAGCTCTCTCATCTCGTCGGACGAAATATACGGAGGATTTGCGGTGATGACGTCATAGCGCTCCGCCGCTATCTCACTCGGCGCGGGACAGGTCACGTCGGCAACGGCTATCCTGCATCTGTCGGAGAGACCGAGTGCGGCTCTGTTCTTTTCGGCAACTCCGAGAGCCGCCTCCGAGATATCCGCGGCACAGGCGGATACATCCGCCCTCTCGGCAAGCACGGACAGTGCAACACAGCCCGAGCCGGTGCAAAGATCGAGCAATCGACCGCCCTCGGGCAATTCCTTTATCGCAAGCTCGGCAAGAAGCTCCGTCTCCGCCCTCGGGATCAGGCAATCGGGGCTCACGAAAAGCTCGCAATCCCTGAACCACCAGCGCCCCAGAATATACTGAAGCGGCTCTCTTGCGGCGCGCCGTCTTACAGCCGCCTCAAACTCGGGGGAGGGATATTCTACATCTGCCGAATACGGGAGGCTCGCCCTCGCCACTCCGCAAAGCTCCGAGAGCAAAAGTCCGGCATCTCCCCACGGATTCTCCACGCCCGCATCACGCAAAAGCTCTGCGGCACATCTCAGCGTCATTCTTCGCCGCTCTCCGAGTTCTCTGCGCCCTCGGCGCCCTCGGCGGAATCTGCGGAATCTGCGGGATCGGCGGGGAACTCATCGGGAAGCACCGCCTTGATCGAGGCTATCGCCACCTCAAGCTGCTCGGCGGTGGGCTCCTTCGTCGTTATCCTCTGCATCGCAAGTCCCGGCGCGGACAAAACTCTCGTGAGCACATTGTCGTGCTTTCCGGCATACATGATGAACTCAAAGCTTATTCCGACAACAAGCGGCAGGAGAACAAGCTTGCACAGCACTCTGAGAAGCGTATTATCCCACGGCACGATCGGCAGTGAGAATATCAGTATACTGATAATAAGGATCACGAAAATAAAGCTTGTTCCGCACCGAGGGTGAAATCTCGTGCAGCCGGCGGCATTCTCCGGAGTAAGCTCAAGCCCCTTTTCATAGCAGGCGATCGACTTATGCTCCGCCCCGTGATACTCAAAGGTGCGGCGGATATCGGGCATCAGCGCCACAAGCGCCATGTACGCTATAAATATCGCGATCTTGATAATGCCCTCGATGAGGGTCTTGATCCAGCCCGCCGTGATAATGCCTCCGAACAGAGACGCGATGAAGGCGGGAAGCCACATGAACAGCAGCATCGCAATGCCCACTCCGAGGACACCCGCCACTCCCATTACAACGCCCATGAGCTTATCACCGAGCTTTTCGGTGAGCCACTTTTCGAATTTGCTCGGCTCCTCGTCCTCGTAGCCGACAAGCTCCGCAGATCTGCCGAGCGTCTTAAAGCTGAGGGCGAAGGTCTCTATCATATTGACCACGCCGCGGAGCACGGGGATCCCGAGAAGCTTATACTTCTTGCGGATCGAAACGAATTTCGACAGCTCCGTTTTAATGCCCTCATCGGTCTTTACGGAAAGTGCAACGCTCTCCCCGCTTTTCATCATGACTCCCTCAAGCACGGCTTGACCGCCCACCTTATTCATTCGGCAGGAGAGATCACGGGAGTTCTTTGCTTTATCTGACATGTCGTTAGCCTTTCTTTATCGGGTTTCACCCGTTTTTACAGATCGCAGTCCTCGTCGTCACCGACGGCAAATTCACGCATCGACACACGTCTGCGCTCCCTCTCGCTTTCTATCATGTCGGAGAGAAGCTCCTTCACGTCTCCCGAGGTCTTTATGTGCTTTATGTCAAATTCGGGAGTTGATTTGTCTGCCGAGCAGCAATGTATCGTTCCGAGTCCGAATATCCTCTCACCGAAGCTACGCTTCAGAGTCACGTCCATGATGCGGTACAGGCGGATCTCCTCCTCCTTTTTATTCAGAAATCCGGTCTCGATCAAAAGCTTATCCTCCTTCAGCACATATTTTGTAAAGCTGAGAGGAAGTCCGAGAAAGGTTCGTTTTCTGTCGCTCCATACTGTTGCCATAACAGCCTCCGTTTCCCGCGGTCACGTGCGACCGCGAATTGTCATTTCCGTATTACCGATAAGCCTATTTTAGCACAACTCGGTATAAAAATCCATATATATCCCGAAAATTATAAAATATCCGCCGCCGCTCTTGCCTCTATCTCGCCCGCGCACAGATGATCCGCCGCAAAGGCATCGCGGAGCAGCTCCGCCGGAATATACGGATCGTATTTGTCAAGCAGCGGAGCCTCGCCGCCGCCGACAAGCTCACCCGTGTCGATGCCCTCGCGCCTTATCCTTGCGCCGAGCCTCCGAAGCAGCTCGTCTCCCGTACAGCCCTCAAGCTTGAAGGTCATGTAGAAGCAGCCGCCGAAATCCATTCCGGACAGCCTTGCAAAGTCGCTGTTTCTAACGATATACCGCCTGAGAGTTCTGAACGATCTTGTACCGAGCCACGGGAAATATACCCATTTGCTTCCGCCGAGCGGCAGAATGCTCCTGCTTGTCATACCGGTGGCAGCGGCGACCGCTCTCGCCTCGCGAAGCCGCTTTACGGCTCCCTCTCCGAGATAGGGATACTCCGTATCCTCCAAAAGCACCTGCCTCATACGCTCCAGCACTCTTGTGTGTATCTCGCCGTGATCTCCCGGCCAAGCGATCTCGCCCTTTCCGGCTACGAGGTGTACGAATACGAGCCGTCTTGCGGCATCGACCTCCTCCACCTCCCAAACTCTGCCCGCAAGAGCAAAGCGGTCTCCCTTGGGCGGCGCCTTGGTTATCGTGCCTATCTCATCGGAGCCGCACCGCACGGTGTAATCCTCGGAATTCTTGAATACGGCGTAAAACTTGAAGGAGGTCACAAGCGCCTCCCCCTTTAGTCCGACGAGAAGCTCTCTCTCCTCCGTCATCTCAAGGAAATCATCGCGGAGCATCGACAGTAGCAGCTTTTTGTAGCTCTCCTTCGGCACCTCCTCAAACGGCGGCAGACCGAGAACCTCCGCGGCAAGCCTCTGAGCCGTCATCGCTCCCGAGGAGGCAAGCACGGACAGCGTTTGATGGAAAAGCAGGCTGTACGGCAGGTGCCTTACCTGCGGAGGCTCGATAAATCGCTCCTCCGTATAAAGCTGAACTATCGCTATTGCCCGAAGCAGCTCCCACGGAATAAGCTCCGGCAGGCTCGCGTTCGGCAACGGCTCCTCCTCGCGGAGCACCATTATCATCTCCGGCGGAGCTTCCCGCCGTCCCGAGCGCCCCAAGCGCTGAAGAAAAGAGGATACGCTGTTTGCCGAGCCCATCTGCACGACTCTCTCAAGCCTTCCTATATCAATGCCGAGCTCCATCGTCACCGAAGCGCAGGTCACCGCTCTGTACTCGCTCTTTTTCATTCTCAGCTCCGCATCCTCACGCAGGGCGGCGGAGAGATTTCCGTGGTGAATGAAGAATATGTCCGGCTCACCGCGCCGCTCCGCTATCTGCCGCAGAGTTGCGGTGACGTGCTCCGTCTCCTCGCGGGAATTTGAAAAGACAATTGCCTTTTTATCCTTCACCGAATCGTACAGAAACTCGAATGCCTCCTCAGATGCGGCAGGTGGGCTTTTCTTCCCGTCTGCGTCGGGCACACCTTCGACATTTGCCTTTTTGCCTACCGAGGGTACCGTCTCAAGCCTCCGCTCCTTTTTCCGACGGAGTTCCTCCGCCGTTTCGGGAGCAAACAGCAGCTCCGCCGTCTCCTCGGGAATATCGTGCACCTCGGCGTTTGCGATGCTTCTCGTAATGTAGAAATGCTCTGCGGCAAGCCGCCACCGTTGAGTCTCCCTCGGTATATCGGGGACAAAGGTCTCGCGATCCGTGCCGTGCCCGAGCCATTTCGCCGCAAGCTCCGGATCACCGACAGTTGCCGAAAGTCCTATCCTGCGCGGAGAATAGCCTATCTTGCGCTCCAGCCGCTTGAGCTGGCAGAGTATCTGGTTTCCGCGATCCGAGCCTGTCAGAATATGGATCTCGTCAAGAATAACATATCTCAGCTCACCGAATATGCGTGAGATATCCTGCTGACGGCGCATGAGCATACTCTCAAGAGATTCCGGAGTGATCTGCAAAACGCCTCTCGGCTTTTTGAGAAGCCTTGATTTCGCCCCCGCGCCGACGTCTCCGTGCCATCTGCAAACAGGTATATCCGCATCGTCGCAAAGCTCCTCGATGCGGTCGAACTGATCGTTTATGAGACATTTCAGCGGTGCGATGTAGAGCACTCCCACAGAGTCGGGCTCATCGCTCCAAAGCTCCGAAAGCACCGGAAAGAACGCCGCCTCCGTCTTACCGGAGGCGGTGGATGAGGTCAGAAGCAGATTCCGATCCCCGAAAAATATCTCCTCCGCCGCCGCAAGCTGAACGGGATGCAGTCGCTCCCAGCCGCGGCTGTATATGAAATCCTTTATAAACGGCGCAAAGCCGTCGAATATCTCCGCCTCGGAACGCATGGCGACTTCCCTCCCCGTTAAAATTCAAGCATATCGGGCGTGATCCGATCCGCAGACAGTCTGCTCGGCTCCTCATCGGCGGTGGCGGCGGTATCGGTGTCCACCGCTATTTCGGCAATTGTCAAATTATTGCCGTCCGCGTCATTGTCTCCGATGAAGCGCTCCCTGCCCGTCCTCACGAGTATCTCACCGAAATCCGACTCGGGATTCTGATACATCAGATCGAGCGTCATGAGATAATCCCTTATTATCTCACGTGGGGTCACCATTTCGGCGGCTCCCGCTCCGGAAAGCTCGCCTCTGAGGAATATCTGCATTTCATCCTCACCGATGCGCGGCTCATAGCCGTAATACTTCGCATGGAGCAGGGTGAGCCTCATAATGAGAGCAAGCAGCTCGCTGTCGGAAAGCCTGCGAAGCCTGAGCACGGGGCTCATGAGATTTTTGAGTCCCGCTTCCGGAAAGGCACCGTCGGCAAGGCGGCTTCTCAGCGCATCGTAGCTGAACAGCCCTCGCCTTGTATCCTCAAGGAACTGCGGCGTTCCGCCCATGACGAGCATGAGCCCCTCCGCACGTCCCTGAAGCGAATCGTTATACATCGAGAGTATCTTCTCGTAATTCTGCTCCCGCGAAACGCGGTTGACTATCTTGTAGAGATTTACTCCCTCGTCAATGAACACCGCAAGCCCCTTATAGCCGGCAAGTCTGACAAACGCGGCAAGCAGCTTTATGTGATCGTACCAATTATCGTCACCGATGACGGAGATAGCCCTCACGCCGAAGGCTTCCTTCGCCTCGGTCTTGTTTGAATATTCACCTCTGAGCCAGCGGAGACAGCTGCTCATTCTCTCCTCGTTATCCGAGGAATATGCCTTATAGTATTCGGAGATAACAAACGCAAAGTCAAAGCCGCCGACCCCCGCTTCAAGACTGCGGCAGGCGGCATATATCTTCGATGTAACAGCACTCTCAAAGGCATCGGTGCTCGGCGAATATCCGGCTTGTGCGGCATCTGCCGAAAGTGATGACAGCCATTTTGACAGTATCACGGGGAGAGCGCCGCCGTCGGGCGCCGCCTTGCAGGAGAGATTGCGTACAAGCTCCCTGTAGGTCGCAAGTCCGGCACCGCCGCTTCCGCAGAGACGTCTCTCCGGCGAAAGATCGCAGTCGGCGCACACAAATCCCCTGTCCATGGCGGCAGAGCGCGTGAGCTGTATGAGGAAGCTCTTTCCGCTTCCGTATCTGCCTACGAAGAATCTCATCGCGCCACCGCCCTCCGCGACCCGCTCCAGATCCGCGGCAAGAGCGGACACCTCATCGTTTCTTCCGATCGCGATATACGCCGCGCCGGATCTCGGCACAACTCCTGCGGAAAGAGATGTCAGCAGAGAGCCGAGCACCCTTCGGGGGATCTTGAAATCAGTGTTTTCCATGTGTACTCCTTTGCTTATAAGCATCTCGGGAAAAGGGTCTGCGGCACGGGAGCCGAGGCCGTGCATTTCTCATTCGGTATCACCACCGACCGCAAATTCGGCTGCCTCCTCAAGATAATCGGAGATCACCTGCCAGCCGTCGCCCTCGTTTATCAAGAGCACGTCTCCGATGATATCCGTCACCGTTTCGTTGATCTGCGCGGCAACGCTGTCTGTCATAAGCCCGCGCTCTCGGCACCACCTGTCAAGCTCTCCGCCCTCAAGCATATATTTCACCGCCTCGGGGAGAGATATTCCGCCGACATCCTGAGATGCCGCCGCACCGTCGGGCGCACCGTCGGACAAAGCCGCGCTGTCCGACACATCATCGAGCATACCGTCCGGCACAGCCGCCACCTCCGTCTCCGATTTGGCAACAGCCATGTCCTCGCCGTCGAAGCCCGACAAAAGCTCCGCCGCCGCCCTTGATTCGCGCTCTATCCTCTGCGCGATATCGGGTGAGAACGGGATCGTGGGCGCATCGTAATACCTTTCGTATTCCGCAGTGCTCTCCGTGCGCGTGCTTTTTCTCGCGAACAGCTCCGGCATCGCTTCCTCAAAATATCTGTCGATGCACTGCTTCGCCTGATCGGAAAGCCCGTCCGTGTGAAGCCTCGACTTGATGCCCGCCGCGCGGCGGATCTTGTTCTCCGTATACTTTACGGCGGCGCCGAGCATATGTCTCACACCGCTCCGTCTGAAGGCGGGGTAATACTCCACCGTAAGCTTTCTTTTCACGTTGTGCGCGCAAAGAGAGCCGCAAAAAGCATCTCTCGTGATCACCGCGGAGCTGTCCGATATGAAATACTCCTTCGGGAAGGCGGCGGCGACCGTCTCAAGCGCTCTCGGGAAAAGCGGGAAATACTTTTCGGGGAGCTCCACTCTGCTGTTTCGCCTGTCATAATCGGCAAATGCCTCAAGCACCTCGCCCTGCATCACCCTTCCGTTCTCCACAGCCCCGCTCATGTAAAACTCGCGGAGCGTCGCACATTCGCACAGCTTCGACAGGATACGCCCCGTCTGCCTCGGCACACCGAGCTTATATAAAAGGCAAAAATCGCACACCCACTCCGCCATATATTTGTCAAGCGCGGGATAGGTATCTCTGTACGCCAGCCAAAGCCCGCACAGGATCTCTATATCCGCCGCGGGATCGCTCTCATCCGACAGATTTATCAGCTCGTAGATATACAGAAGAATGTACGACAGATCAGCCGGAATGTACTCTCCGCGCCTCGCGGAGTCTCTGAAATAAAGATAGAACTCGCTTTGATACAGATTCATCTGAGAATACTGCGGGATATACGAAAAAAACGGGATAGCCTGACACGCCTTGCCGTGCATATCGCGATAGCGGAGTGCATCGGCGCGGAATCTCTCGTAAAAGCTTCGCTTTGCGCCCCAGCTGAAGACGGAAACGCTCGAAATAAATGCAAGCTCGGGGGTGTAGGAGAAGCAGAGCTGCTCATCCGCGCGCCCCTGCCCGCCCTTCGGCGGATATGCACCGCGCCCCGCGTATCTGCTTCCGCCGCGTGCGGATGAGTTCCCGCGTGCGGGCACGGCAAAGCCACCGCCTCCGTTTTCGGAGCCGGAGATCACAAGCTCCGCAAAGCCGTTGTTTTTGTTCTTATCGTTCATTTCGCCGTCTCCTGCCAAATGTGCTAAACATATGTTCCGTATCATTTTATTATATCACAATATACACCCACTGTCAATAAAAGCCGCACAAACTTATTGCGGATACGTCGCTTTTCGAAAAGGCGACGGTGCCGTGTGAGATGAAATACGTTTTGCGGAAGCGGAGTCCGTCTCGGGCTCGAAATACGGTGAGGGCTCGGAGCTGCCAGCAAGGCAAGACATATCCGAGCCAGCCGCCCTTTGTGCGAATATTCGTAATAAGACCCAAAAAGAAAGCCCTCGGCACGCGATTCGCGCGCCGAGGGCTTCGATATGGTACGAATATTCATAAGGGATTTTCATTTTATAATGTGTTTATTGTAATTCGCAAGCATTTATCATAACATTATAAAATGACAGTCCTTCGCAAGTTCCGGTTATTGTTACGTTCTGACCTTTTTCAACAGTCGCTAAAGCTTTTGAATTTTGAGAGTTGAAATTACACTGAACGCAGCCGAAAACCAAGCCGTCTGCTTCAAGCAGAATATTAGCGCTTGTCAGTGCGGATTTGCTGTTTATTTCGCTTACAACGCCCGTGATTTTAACCAGTTGACCTTTGAATTTTTCTTCAGCCGCAACCTCATTTTCTTCAAACGCCGAATAAATATCATCAGCCGTAACCTCTATATAATTAATTTCCGCTTCATTATATGAGGCTCCTGTTCCATTTTCAACTTCTTGCAAATATCCCTCTGTTTCCGAAGGTGTCTCTTCTGAGACAATTATTGCAAACGCACGGAAGATATTCCTGAGCCATATAAGGCTACACACCTTGATTCTATAGATGATGTTTTAACCGACATTGATGGTGATTCTGTTTTTGACTTCGGTTCTCAGTCCCCAGAAGAACGCTTTGCGGCAGAAGTCGATGCCATGTCTCTCGATGATCTAAGTAAAGAGTATGAAAGGATTGCTTCTTTGAGTGAAATGGATGATTTGGATATTTTTGCTGAGTTTGATAACACCCAAAAGGCAAAATACGATCCTGAATTATTCACTACATTAACAGATGGACTGCCCAAAGAATCATTGGAACAATTAAGATATGGACTTGCTGCTGGTGATCCTGATACTTACAAATACTTCGGACTGAATGGTGAAATAGATGATGAAAATGGAAAATACTCTCGAACAAGAAGAAAATGACAGTTTATTCAATCAAAGTTGCCGTGTTCGGCGATGACGAAAATACAACTTTTAAGGATAATCGGGAATTCAAAGGTTCGATATTCAAGCAAATTGATGAGGCGTTTCGATATATTATGCTTAGTAATTGCACATCTTCTGTTTTCAAAGGACTTGAACGGATAGACAAATCCGATTATCCCGAAGCTGCTTTGCGTGAGGCATTGCTTAATTCGGTGGTTCATCGTGATTATAGCTACAGCGGAAGTATAATTATAAACATCAATAATAAGCAGATGGAATTTGTATCCATCGGCGGACTTCTTCCCGGTTTAACCGCTGATGATATTCGCAGTGGTATTTCTCAGCCAAGGAACAAGAATCTTGCCGAAGTATTTCACCGTCTAAAGCTTATTGAATCCTACGGTAATGCTGAAGATAACAATTCAACTTATTTTGTTTGCAAGGCAGAATTGGATGGTTCTAATATGGAATACATAACAAAAATGCAAAACACTTATGTCAACACAACATTAAATTTGATTTCTACGTTTGAGGATTGCCTCTATATTTCATTCCCTTATAGTGGTATTGAGTCTGAATTTATCAAAACTAACTAAAGCATGAAAAAGGCGGTTACCGTATGGTGACCGCCTTTTTGTAAAGCGAAAACCCCGCCATAGTAGCGGGGTTTTCGCTTTACAACCAAAGAATAGAGGTGATGTAATCCGCCTCTGTTCTTTTTTGATTAGGTAAAACTGTGACTTTTTGATGAAAAAATGTATCGCTTTAATATCTGTTGTTTTCTTGCCAAATTCGTGTTATAATACACACTAGGTTAAAGAAACTATTGTAAAGGAATAATGAAATGCCATTAGAGATTGTTAGAAACGATATAACAAAAATGCAAGTGGATGCCATTGTTAATGCCGCCAACGCCTCTCTGTTAGGTGGTGGCGGTGTAGATGGCTGTATTCATCGTGCGGCCGGAAAAGGATTACTCGAAGAATGCAAGTCACTTGGCGGTTGTGAAACCGGCAACGCCAAGATTACAGGCGCATATAACCTGCCTTGCAAATACGTTATCCATGCAGTCGGCCCACGCTGGCTTGGTGGAAAGAGAAACGAAAAAGCATTGCTTGAATCGTGCTATAAAGTTTCCTTACAGCTTGCAAAGGTTAACGGATGTGAATCTGTGGCATTTTCTCTAATCTCTTCCGGAATCTATGGATATCCTAAGGATCAAGCATTAAAAGTTGCAATAGACATTATAAGCACATTCCTGCTTGAAAACGATATGATGGTATATATCGTTATATTTGATAAAGCAGCGTATCAGATAAGCGAAAAACTCTTCTCAGATATTGCAGAATACATAGACGATAATTATGTGGACGAGCATACTGATTACCGCCGTGATAGTATGCGGATGAACGCTCCGATAGCTCCCATGCAAGCCTCTGTTGGCTTGTTTGAAGCAGATTTGTGTGAATGCAAGGCGCTGATAACTGAGGAAGACTTGGGTGCCAAACTCAAACAAATTGATGAAAGTTTTTCTCAAATGCTTCTCCGCAAGATTGACGAAAAAAGCATGACCGATGCCGAGTGTTATAAGAAAGCCAACATCGACCGTAAACTCTTTTCTAAAATCCGCAGTGATGTGCATTATAAACCGAGCAAGCCAACAGCGATAGCCTTCGCCATCGCTTTGGAACTTAATTTAGCGGATACAAAAGATATGTTGATGAAAGCCGGATTCGCACTGTCTCACAGCAACAAGTTCGATATCATTATCGAATATTTTATAAGCAAGGGCAATTACAATATCTTTGAAATTAACGAGGCGTTATTCGCCTTTGACCAAAGTTTATTAGGCGCATAATATTGTCGCATACGAAGCGACCTAACCTCTCTTTTGTTGATGTACAATGTAGACATCAAATGAAAGAGAGGTTTTTAT
>CAZVXL010000007.1:0-17706 GCA_964631595.1 uncultured Lachnospiraceae bacterium
CTCGGCACATAACGAATAAGTTGAATGAAAGACGAAAACAAAATGAAAATAAAAATCGAGTATTCATAAAGTCAAGTCCCTTATGAATACTCGATATGGTCTGAGTGACTGGACTTGAACCAGCGGCCTCTACCACCCCAAGGTAGCGCGCTACCAACTGCGCCACACCCAGATGCTCTCATCAAGCTTATATATTATAACTCAAAGAAAGCCGAAAGTCAAGAGCTTTTGCGATTTTTTTGAGATAATCGTCACGTAATTTATATGGCGCAAAAAAGATGTAAAATTGTGCAATTTCACATAATCCCACGTGCGTGAGATTATGTGAAATTACGCGTGTCATTATCCCTTTTTCTCTGCCTTCTTCCAAATATATCCGACTACCAGATATCCGAGAATACCGCACAGCACGCCGACGACGATTCCGCCGATAATGTCGGTAGGGTAGTGAACATACAAATACATTCTCGAAAAGGCGATAACAGAGGCAAGTACCAGCGCGGGGATACCGAAGCGCTTGTCGCGTATCATCAGAACTGTTGCGGCTTCAAATGAAGCGGCGGAATGACCCGACGGGAACGAGAAGTCCGTCGGACGGTCAACGAGCAGCTTTACGCCCTCCGTAAGCTCATACGGTCTGATACGTGCCACCGAGGGCTTGAGTATGAGATTGCATAGGATAAGCCCGAAGACGAGCGCCGCGCCCGTCATGAGAGCGGTCTTGCGCGTGCGGCGGAAAAACAGCATAATGACTGCCATTGCGATCCAGAACCAGCCGCCGTCACCGAGAAATGTGATCACGGGCATTACGGCATCAAGAAAATCGCAGTACAGGTGATCTCTGATAAAGTCGAGAATATTCAGATCCATCGCGGTGATCTTATCGAAGATACTCATAAGTGTTCCTCTCTTTATTTGACTGAGGTGTGTTTACTTCTTGTCTTGCTCGTCCTTGAATACCCATTCGCGCTGGATCCTGAAGCTGATTATAAACAGAACGAGATCCACGGGAACCTTGATGAGTGCCTTGACGAGCGGTCTGCCGCCGAGCAGCTCACCGATATAGTGGACGCAGAGCGCGGACACGCACAGGAGCGGAATGGCAAGCGCGTAGTATTTGAGTATGAGCCTTCCGGTGTTGCCCTTGCCCTTGAACACCGCTTTTCTGTTCACGGTGAAATTGAATACGGATGAGATGAGCCTTGCCGAGCCTGCGGCAAGATAATCGTCAAAGGCAATGCCGAGGAGGATATACAGCTTCTCAAAGCCGTAGAAGCTTATGTAATCAATAAGAGCGGAAGAGGCGGAGCTGAGAATATACTTGATGATAAGTCCGTAGACTCTCACGGAATCGCGCACCGTTCTGAAGTGTGAGGTCTCGTTGTCGTTTATGTATACGGTTTCGATCTCCACCTCTCTTACGGGAATACCGGCAGGCTTGAGAGCGATGAGCATATTTGTCTCGTATTCGTACCTGTCGCCGCTAACCTCAAGCATTTTCGGGAGGAACTCGGTGGGTATTGCCCTGAGACCGGTCTGCGTATCCCTGAGCACCATTCCGAACAGAAGCTTAAACACCGCCGAGGTGATCTTGTTTCCCTTGCGGCTTCTTGACGGGACGTTCGGCAGATCGAAGTTGCGGCACCCGAGCACAAGCGCGGGCTCACCCTCCGTCATTGCTCTGACACAGGCGCAGACATCCTCGGCGCGGTGCTGACCGTCTCCGTCCACAGTAACGACCCCCGCCCTTATCTCGGAGCTATCTCGGCTCAGTATGTGGCGAAAGGCTGTCTTCATGGCGGCGCCCTTACCGCGATTTGTCTCATGCACGAGAAGCGTCACCTTGTCCGAGACCTCGGGGAAATTCTTTTTGTATTCGGGCGCACTGCCGTCGTCGATCACGATGATATCGTCAAAGCCCGCCTCTATCAGACTGTCAACCACTCCGCGGAGCTTTTCGTCGGGATTCAGAGACGGAACGACCGCCGTGGCGTTGAGTATTTCGGTGGTTTTTGTATTATCCATAGCCTTAGACCTTCCGTATGTTTTTGTTATTTCAGAAATTCGGGAAGAAATTCCGAGGACACAGTACTTGTCACGTATTTTTTCAGCTTATCGAGAGTTGTGCGGTTTCCGTAGTAGGAGATGCCGTGCGAGAGAGCCATGTCCGCGGTGTAGTCCTCCATAAGCCATACCTGATTGTTGTAGAAGCTTTTGTTGAAGTGAAATACCGTGGGAATAAAGAGGGGACTCTCAACGGAGACGGTACCGTCGGTCGAGCGTACAAGCTCAAACGAGATCATGCCGCCGACCATGTTGTAATCCGCCGCCTGCTCAGCCATAAAATTGCCGAGTGAATATATGCAAAGCGTTTTTCCGCCGTCGGCACCCTCAAGCCATTCGACAGGCTGTATGACGTGCGGATGATGACCGATTATCACATCGACACCGGCATCGGCAAAGATAGAGGCATATCGCCTTTGCTCATCGGAGGGGGTAAATGATCCCTCCTCACCCCAGTGAACGGAAACGATCAGTATATCGGACTGCTCTCTTGCCGCGGCAATGTGCGCCTTTATCTCCTCGTCCGAGACGTATTTCTCGTTCAGATACGGGATCCAAGCGCTGTAGCTCTTACCGATGGTGAGACCGTTGGTGTGCGCGGTGTATGAAAGAAATCCGAGCTTCAGACCGCCCGACTCAAGGAATCTCGGGGTATTGTAGTCCTCCTCGGAGTCATACCCGCCGATCATCAGCACCGGCTGCTCCTTCCAAAATTCGATAGTCCTCTCAAGCCCGTCGCCGGTCTTGTCAAGCATATGATTGTTGGCGATGTTTACGACGTCGAAGCCGATATCTACAAGATCGAGCCCGACCTCACGCGGGCTGTTGAAGTGAGGATAATAGGACAACTCGTAGCCGTCACCGCACATGAGTGTTTCCTGATTGATGAATGCAACGTCCGCGCCGGAAATAAGCGGCGCAACGTGCTCGTAGGAATACGCGAAGCCGTATTTTCTGCCGGCCGTTGCTTTTCCCGCCGCCTCTCTGACGTTTCCGTAATATATAATGTTGTCGCCGCAGCCGATAAAGGAGACCCTTGCGGGCTCGTATACGGGCGCGGGAGGCGCTTCCGATTCGGTCGGCTCGGGGGTCTGCTCGGTCTTGTCCGTCACACTCTGCTCGGTATCATCGTGAGGCAGCTCCACCCAATCACCCGCAGGGCGGAAAAGCCCACAGGAGGTAAGGGAACAAAGAACAGCGAGAGCCAAAAGGACGGAAATATTTCTTTTCATGCCGAAGTCCTCCACCAATGAAAACAGCGCCTGCATATATTAAAGCAACAGTCACTCACTCTATAATAACATATAACCGTCGAAATTTCAAGAGCCTTGGAATGTTTTGAAGAAAAAACGGGATCGGCACAAGGGCACAAAAGGGGAGCTCACCGAGGTGAGCTCCCGCCGCATTTACAAAATAACGCACAGAAGTCCGTTGCAGCCCTCACATATTATTCTTGAGAGAGCTTCACTCATCTTTTCACGAGCCTCCGCGGGCATATGCTCAAGCTTTGCCTTCATTCCGTCATTCACCATGTCGTACATGGATCTGCCGAACATATTGATATCCCATATCTTCTTCGGATCCTCACTCATCTCCGAGAGCATGAAGCGCACCATTTCCTCGGATTGCTCCTCGGTGCCGATTATCGGACTTATCTCCGTGCTGATCTTCGTTTTTATCATGTGGATCGAGGTTGCGGTGGCCTTGAGCCTGACACCGTAGCCGCCCGCCAGCCGGATTATCTCGGGATCCTCCAGCGTGAGCTCATCTATATCCGGCATAACGATGCCGTAGCCCGTGTCCGTCACCTGATCGACGGCGGCTGAGATCCTGTCGTACTCCTTTTTGATCTCGGAGAGCGAGGCTATCGCTCTGAAAAGCTCCCTGTCGGAGCTTACCTCAAGTCCGGTGAACTCGGCTACCGTTTTGTAATACAGGCTTTGCGGCAGCTCGAGCCTCATTGAGACCGTGCCGCTTCCCATGCTTGCGCCGATATCACTTACCGTGGAGCCGACACATTCGCCGTCCCCCTCTATTTGCTCCGTCAGTCTCTCGGGAAAGACGGAAAGTGCCTCACTTATCTTCATTGCGGAGGGAGCGGCGGCTCTCACCGAGGTTGTGATGTGGGCGCGAAGCCTGTGACACGAATCGAGCGTTGCAAGCCAGTCGGGATATCTCACCGTAAGCTCCGTCACGGGAAACTCCGCGAGCAGCATTTCGAGTATCCTCATTATGTCGTTGCCGTCAAGCTCAAGACAGTTCACAAGCGCAACGGGAGCACCGTATCGCTCCTCAAGCTCAAGTGCAAGCTGCTCCGCCTCCGGAGAGTCGGGCTTTGCGGAATTGAGTATTATCGCATACGGCTTGCCGAGCGCACCGAGCTCATCCGCGACTCTCTTTTCCGCATCGGCGTAATTCTCCCGCGGTATATCCCCGATAGTGCCGTCCGTCGTAACAAGCATACCGACGGTGGAGTGCTCCGAGATGACCTTGCGCGTGCCGAGCTCTGCCGCCTCATCAAACGGCATGGGAGCATCCGACCAAGGAGTGTTTACCATGCGGAGCTCACCGTTCTCCTCGTTTCCGAGAATATCGGGGATCAGATAACCGACACAGTCCACCATTCGCGCGGACAGGCGTACCTTGTCCCCGAGCACAACGCCGACCGATCTGTCCGGAATAAACTTCGGCTCCGCCGTCATCACCGTTCTGCCTCCGGCACTTTGCGGAAGCTCGTCGCGCGCCTTGGCTCTCTCAAACTCATCTTCGATGTTGGGTATGATGAGGCTCTCCATGAATTTGCGAATGAAGGTAGATTTACCCGTTCGTACCGGCCCCACCACTCCGATGTAGATGTCTCCGCCTGTCCTCTTTGCTATATCCTTGTATATGGCTGTACCTGTCATGGCACTGTCCCCCTTGCGACTCATTTGTACAAGTCTATGCTCGGGAGGACGATAATATGCGAGGATCGGTGCGCTTTAGATGTGCTCAGTCGTCTCCTCTTATCTGCCGAAGCAGAGCTATCTCACGTGCGTATCCGTCGATGTCGTTGGGAGTTTCAAGATAAAAGGGAAGTGAGCGAAGCCTCGGATTTGTGATAACGGCGGTCACACCGTCGATGCCGAGAGTGCCCTCACCGATCTTTTCGTGGCGATCCTTGTGAGATCCGATCGGATTCTTGGAATCGTTCAGATGAACGGCATACAGCCTGTCAAGACCGATGATGCGGTCGAAATCGTCGAGCACCTCGTCTGTCCTTCCCGCGATATCGTATCCGCCGTCGCTTATGTGGCAGGTGTCAAGGCATACGCCGAGCCTGTCGCGAAGTCTCGGTGAGACTCCCTCGATAACAGCGCTCACTTCTTCGAAGCTCCTGCCGATCTCGGTGCCCTTGCCTGCCATAGTTTCGATGAGCACCGTCGTGCCCATTCCCTCAAACATGATTTCGTTAAGACAGGCGGCAGTCCTGCGTATGCCCTCCTCGGAGCCGGCACCGACGTGACAGCCCGGGTGAAAGTTGTAGAGAGAGCGGGGAAGCGCTTCGAGAAGCTCCAGCTCCTCTCTCATCGAGGTGACGGTGTATTCCGATATCCGCGGATCGGCGGAGCAGGGATTGTAGGTGTAGGGAGCGTGCGCGAGCGGAGGGGCAAAGCCCTCGGCACTCAGAAATTCCGCAAGAGCGGCAATATCCTCGGGAGATGCGGGCTTCGATCTCGAGCCGCGCGGATTTTTGGTAAAATACTGGAAGGCGTTTGCGCCGATGGATTTCGCCACCTTGCCCATGTTAAGATAACCGCCCGAAAGGGACAGATGACAGCCTATATAAAACATAAATTTGCTCCTTTGCATCGTATGTAAGTATTTTATCACAGCCGCCCCGCGAGGTCAAGTGCCGACGGCGCCGTTTGAGCGCTTCGCGGCTTTATTTTGCGGTAATTTCTTCCGAAATCTTGTCAAAGCTCTTGATTATCGGTGCATTTTTTGGTATACTAAAATGTAATATGCGGGAATAGCGTGATTTTTGACTTTTTCGCTCATGGAGGTATCGTCATATGGAGAAAATCAAAAAGCCGAGAGGTACAATGGACATCATCGGTCCCGAGACCGAGGTGTGGCAGTATATAGAAAAGACGGCGGCTGAGGTCGCTCATCGCTTCGGCTTCAGCGAGATCAGAACACCGACCTTTGAGGAGCTCGGACTGTTCCATCGCGGCGTGGGCGAGACCACCGATGTGGTTCAGAAGGAAATGTACACCTTTGAGGATCGCGAGGGCAGAGTGTTTGCACTTCGTCCGGAGGGAACGGCATCCGTCGTTCGTGCCGTCATCGAAAACGGCAAGCAGTCGGATCCTCTGCCGCTCAAGTATTTTTACAGAATAAACTGCTTCCGCTACGAGAAGCCGCAGGCGGGCAGAAGCCGTGAGTTTTCTCAGTTCGGCGCGGAGATGTTCGGCGCGGCGGGCGCGGCGGCGGACTATTCGATGATCTCCTTTGCCGATGCCTTTATAAAGGAGCTCGGCATCAAGGGAGTGGAGCTGCATATCAATTCGATCGGCTGCCCGAGCTGCCGACCCGCATACAGAGAGGCGCTCGTTTCCTATTTGAAGGAGAACGAGGATAAGCTTTGCGATACCTGCAAGGCGCGCCTTGTTCAAAATCCCCTGCGTATACTTGACTGTAAGAACTCATCCTGCTCCGAGGTCGCAAAGGGCGCACCGAGAACGGTCGATCACCTGTGCGACGATTGCCGCGCTCACATGGACGAGCTTGAAGGACATCTCACGGGCGGCGGCATCGAATATGAGATAGACCCGCATATCGTGCGCGGACTTGACTATTATACACGCACGGTGTTTGAATTTATAGTATCCGGAATCGGCGCGCAGAGCACCGTCTGCGGCGGCGGACGGTACGACGGACTTGTCGAACAGCTCGGCGGAAGCCCGATGGCGGGTATCGGCTTTGCAATGGGAATAACGCGACTGATACTTGCCATGGAGCAGAGCGGAGCCACTCCGCCTCATGCCGAGCCGCCGGAGATCTATATCGCTTCGATGGGACAGAAGGCATCGCTGTTTGCTTCGGGAATCGTGAGCAGACTGAGACGCGCCGGAGTGTATGCCGATTTTGATGTGATGGGCAGAAGCCTCAAGGCTCAGATGAAGTATGCCGATAAGCTTGCGGCAAGGCGAGTGCTTATCATAGGTGATTCCGAGCTTGAGACAGGCGAGGCTGTCATCAAGGATATGACAACCGGCGAGCAGCAGAAGCTCGGGCTTGAGAATGCGGAAGCGGAGCTTCTGAGGATGATCAGTGAAATTCAGTGAAAAGGAAGTATATATCATGGAAAGCTTTACAAGCAAGGACAAAAGAACAGTGTACTGCGGTACTCTGAGCGCCGCGGATGTCGGTAAGAGAGTTACCGTGGCGGGCTGGGCGCAGAGACAGCGCGACCTCGGCGGACTTATCTTCATTGACCTGCGTGACAGAACGGGAATAGTTCAGCTTGCCTTTGACGATTCCACCGACAGAAAGATATTCGAGGACGCCTTCGGCGTTCGCTCCGAGTTTGTCATTTCCGCCTCGGGCACTGTACGTTCAAGAGGCGAGGGTGCGCTGAATCCCAATATGGCGACAGGTGAGATCGAGATCGCCGTTGATGCGATGAAGATCCTCGGCAGAGCCGAGACGCCCCCGTTTGCAATAGTCGAAAACAGCGACGTCAAGAGTGAGCTCAGACTGACTCACCGTTATCTTGACCTCCGCCGCCCCGATATGCAGCGCAATATTATTGCCCGCTCCAAGATAGTGGGACTCACGAGAAACTACTTTGCCGATAACGGATTTATTGATATCGAAACGCCCTGCCTTATAAAGCCCACTCCCGAGGGAGCAAGAGACTATCTTGTCCCCAGCCGTGTGCATAAGGGCAAGTTCTACGCGCTTCCGCAGTCTCCCCAGCTCTATAAGCAGCTCCTTATGTATTCCGGCTTCGACCGCTATATCCAGATAGCGCGTTGCTTCAGAGACGAGGATCTTCGCGCCGACAGACAGCCCGAGTTTACTCAAATAGACCTTGAGATGTCCTTTGCCGATGAGGAGGATATCATCGCCCTCAACGAGGGATATATCAAGTATCTCTTTGATAACTTCATGCATCTGCCGCTTGAGACTCCGTTCCCGAGAATGACCTATGCCGAGGCAATGGAAAGATACGGCTCCGATAAGCCCGATACACGCTTCGGACTTGAGCTTTGCGATATTTCCTCTCTTGTTACGGACTGCGCCTTCAGCGTATTTTCCGGCGCTGTCGCAAACGGCGGCAGTGTGCGCGGAATAAACGTCACCGGAGGGGCATCAATGTCCCGTAAGGAGATAGATTCTCTTGTTGAATTTGTAAAGACCTACGGCGCAAAGGGACTTGCATGGTATAAGCACGGCGCTGACGGAAATATCTCCTCGTCCTTTGCGAAGTTCCTCACCGAGGAGGAGATGACGGCTATCACCGAAAAGACGGGCACCGTCGCAGGAGACCTGCTTCTCATCGTAGCGGCATCGAATACTGTGGTATTCGATTCTCTCGGCGCACTGCGCTGTGAGGTCGCAAGGAGACTCGGACTCTGCGATAAGTCCAAGTTCAATTTCCTGTGGATAACGGAATTCCCGCTTCTTGAGTACAGCGAGGAGGACGGACGCTTCTATGCAAAGCACCATCCCTTCACCATGCCCATGGAGGAGGATATCTGCAAGCTTGACAGCGATCCCGCATCGGTTCGCGCAAGAGCATACGATATAGTTCTCAACGGAACAGAGCTCGGCGGCGGCTCCATAAGGATCCATACCACGGAGCTGCAAACAAAAATGTTCGAGGTTCTCGGCATAGAGGAGAACGATGCAAAGGAAAAGTTCGGCTTCCTGCTTGAGGCATTCAGATACGGTGTGCCCCCGCACGGCGGTCTTGCCTTCGGACTTGACAGACTTGTAACACTGCTTCTCGGACTTGAGGATATACGTGAGGTAATAGCCTTCCCGAAGGTACAGAATGCCTCGGAGCTCATGTCCAAGTGCCCCGCTCACGCCGATCCGACCTCACTTGCAGAGCTCGGAATAGCGGTTGTGGATGAGGAAGAAGAATAAATAATCACGGACGTTTTCGGATATAATATTCCGAGAATACGGAAAGGACCAAATACAAAATATGCTCAGACTTGACAATATATCCTTTGCCGTTGACGGAGATGACGGGCATAAGGAAATACTTCGGGGTGTGGATCTTGAATTTACCGAGCCGTTCACCGTGATCACGGGACCCAACGGCGGCGGAAAATCCACACTTGCAAAGCTTATCTCGGGTATATACAGACCGGCTTCGGGAAAGATCTGGCTTGACGACGTGGATATAACCGATATGTCGGTGAGCGAGCGTGCCAATGCCGGAATAAGCTATGCCTTTCAGCAGCCGGTGCGCTTCAAGGGCATTACCGTTGCCGATCTTATAAAGATCGCCTCGGGCAAGAACATCGGCATCTCGGAGGCGTGCGACTACCTTTCCGAGGTCGGACTTTGTGCGAGAGACTACATCGACCGAGAGATCAACGCGAGTCTGTCGGGCGGCGAGCTGAAGCGTATTGAGATCGCGACCGTGCTTGCGAGAGGCTCTGCCGTATCCGTCTTCGATGAGCCGGAGGCGGGAATTGATCTGTGGAGCTTCGGAAGCCTCATAAAGGTCTTTGAGAATATGCAGGGCAGAGTGAACGGCTCTATCATAATAATCTCTCACCAAGAGCGTATCCTCAATATTGCGGACAGCATTGTTGTGGTTGCTGACGGTGAGGTTGTAAGGACCGGCTCAAGAGCTGAGATACTGCCGACACTGCTTCAGGGCTCCGGCATATGCAGTATCCTTGAGAAGAAGCTGTAGGAGGAAAAATGGATCAGATACAGAAAAATCTCCTTGAAAAGATAGCGGATCTCCACGAAATTCCCGCCGGAGCATACAATATCCGCGCAAACAGCGAGGGCGCGGGAAGACGGACGACCGCGAATATCGACATAATCACAAAGACAGATAAGCAGGGAATAGATATTAGGATAAAGCCCCACACAAAGAATGAGTCGGTACACATTCCCGTGATAATCAGCGAGACCGGAATAGAGGAAACGGTATATAACGATTTCTTCATCGGGGAGGGCGCGGATGTGACTATCGTCGCAGGCTGCGGCATCCACAATTCCGGAGACGGCACGTCGCGTCATGACGGTATCCATACCTTTTATCTCGGCAAGGGAGCGCGTGTCTCCTACGTTGAGAAGCATTACGGCGAGGGCGACGGAAACGGCGAGCGGGTAATGAACCCGAAGACGGTAGCTGTGCTTGAGGAGGGCGCGTATCTTGAGATGAACACTGTTCAGATCAAGGGTGTGGACTCCACCGACCGCGTGACCGAGGCAACACTCGGTGACGGCGCTACGATCGTCGTGTCGGAAAAGATTATGACCCACGGAAAGCAGAGTGCCACGACCTCCTTCAAGGTGGAGCTGAACGGCGTGGATTCCTCGGCTCACGTAATCTCACGCTCCGTTGCAAGAGATTCGTCAAAGCAGCTCTTTGTGTCCGAGGTCGACGGAAATAACCGTTGCAGCGGGCATACCGAGTGCGACGCGATAGTGATGGATGACGCCTCCGTCAGCGCAATTCCGCGCGTAAGTGCCAATAATGTTGAGGCGAGCCTCATACATGAGGCGGCGATCGGCAAAATTGCGGGAGAACAGCTCATGAAGCTCATGACTCTCGGACTTTCCGAAAAGGAGGCAGAGGAGCAGATAATCAGCGGCTTCCTTAAATAATATGAAATTTCTTGTGGCATCGGATATACACGGCTCATCGTTCTATTGCCGACAGCTTGCCGAGGCGATAGAGCGTGAGTCACCCGACAGAATACTCCTTCTCGGGGATATTCTTTATCACGGCCCGCGCAACGATCTGCCAAGGGACTACGCTCCGAAGGAGGTCATCGCGATCCTCTCACCCTTTGCCGACAGGCTCGTGTCTGTCAGAGGCAACTGCGATACGGAGGTTGACCAGATGGTTCTGCCGTTTCCGATTCTCTCCGAGAGCGCGTGTGTTCAGTGCGGCGACAGCCTTATCCTTGCATCCCACGGGCATATTTACAATCCCGATAAGCTTCCGCCGATGGGCGGGGCGACGGTGCTTTTGTGCGGACATACCCATGTTCCCGCCTGCGTGGAGCATGATGGATTTGTCTACATGAATTGCGGCTCCGTTTCTATCCCCAAGGAGAACAGCCCTCACAGCTATATGCTCCTCGACGACGGTACTGCCGTGTGGTGTGAACTGGAGACAGGTAAGGAATACAACAGATATAAGCTGTAATAACAGCTACATAAAAAGCATATCTTCCGAGCTTTCGGAAGATATGCTTTTTGTTTTACTTTCGTTTATACCGAGCCGCGGCTCGTACAGGTGAGCGTGCTCAGTCCTCCTCGGGTGCGTTGCGGAGAATGAGATTTGCGAGGATTCCGAGGATCAGCGCAACTGCGATGGAGGTAATGGTGATCTTGCCGAACTTGAGCTCAAGACCGCCGATACCGGATACGAGTATGGTGGATACGACGAACAGATTCTTGTTCTTGCCGAGATCAACGTCCTTGATCATCTTGAGACCGCTGACGGCGATGAAGCCGTAAAGTGCGATACATACGCCGCCCATTACGCAAGAGGGAATGGAGTTTACAAAGCGCACAAACGGGGAGATGAGCGAGATGATTATAGCACCGACAGCCGCACCGAATATGGTTACGACAGATGCGTTACCGGTAATGGCAACACAAGCAACGGACTCACCGTAGGTGGTGTTGGGGCATCCGCCGAAGAATGCACCGACCATGGAGCCTACGCCGTCACCGAGCAGAGTGCGGTGAAGACCGGGGTTTTCAAGAAGGTCGCGCTCAATGATGGAGGATATGTTCTTGTGATCTGCGATGTGCTCTGCGAATACTACGAAGGCAACGGGAGCGTATGCCATTGCAACGGAGCTGATGTAAGCGGCATCGATTTCACGAACGCCCTTGATACCTGTCAGGAAGGTGAAGTCGGGTATCTCAAAGACCTTAATTCCGGAGAATACGCTGAAATCAATAACACGGAGGGCATCGTTTCCGGTGTAGATGCCGATCACGGTAAATACAGCGGCAACGGCGTAACCGGAGAGGATACCGATGATGAAGGGAATAAGCTTCAGAGTACGCTTGCCGAATACGGAGCAGAGCATGGTCACAGCGAGAGTGACAAGTCCGATGAATACGGCGAGAAGAACGTTCGCGGTGGGAACCTCGTTGACGATATAGCTGCCCTTTTGCAGATCGCCTATTGCATTACCCGCAAGCGACAGACCGATGATGGCAACTGTCGGGCCGATGACCTGCTTCGGCATCAGCGCGTCGATCCACTTGACGCCTGCAAGCTTAACGACGATCGCGATTATAACATAAACAAGACCTGCGATAATTGCACCGATGATCAGACCGGCATAACCTGCGGAGACAGAGATAGCACCGGCAAATGCCGCCTCCATGGATCCGAGAAAGGCGAAGGACGAGCCGAGGAATACAGGACTCTTGAACTTAGTGAAAAGAAGATAAACAAGGGTACCGACACCTGCTCCGAAAAGAGCGGCAGAGGGCTGCATACCGCGACCGATGATAACGGGAACTACAAGGGTAGCCGCCATTATCGCAAGAAGCTGCTGAATGGCATAGACAACTACCTGCCCAAACTTCGGGCGAGCCTCTACGTCGTAGATGAGTTTCATAAAATACCTCCGTGAATTAAATTTGTACCGATCGGCACTTTCACATTCGTAATATTGTATCATATAAAAGACCGCTTTGTAAATAGATTAATACAAAATAATGTAAAAATATGTCGAAATTTTTTATCTTCCAAATAACACGCCGACCTTGTGGTACACGGTAGCATAAAAACATCGGAGAAGCGTGGCTTCTCCGATGTGTGCTTATACGGCTTGCGACCTCTTACCGACTGCGATAATGCAAAGAAGTACCGAGCCTGCGCGCAAGCACCGGCGGCGCATTGCGGCATCGTGGCGGTCATGAGGGACCTATTTTACGGTGACACCCTCAACGAGATAATTCATGCTTGCGGAGGCAAGCTTGTCGGAATTTACGGAGGCAGCATCGAGCGGTGTCAGCTTGTCGCCGCTGTAGATGAAGTAGGAGCTTCCGTCCTCGGAGATCATCGTGTTCGATTTGTTGTCGGTGAGAGCTCTCGTCTCCGTAGAGGCAGTGCCTTGGGAATCGAATACGGTACGTAGGTTCGAGAAGATGTCGAGCCTGTTGCCCGTGATGAGCTCGGCGGCACTGCCGAGCCTTGCCTCGGTCACGGAAAGAAGTTCATCGGAGAGAACGGATAGGGCTACGGTGCCGTCCTTCAGTGAGCCGTAGTAGTTTTCCTTGCACCATGTCCCGTCGGCGGCGGAGCTGAGGGCGGAGGCATAGTAATCCTCAAGCTCCCATACCACAGATGCAAGCTCGTTAGTGTCGGAGCTTGATCCGTAGCCGATGACACCGACCTCTCCGGCGACAGCTGCGGGCACGGAGAAGTCACACTGCACGGAGATGATATCACAGCCCTCACTTATAAGGGCATCGGTATATTCCGTTGCGCGTGTCATGTCTGTTCTTGAGGAAAGGGAGTACACCGAGATCTCGGCATTCGGATTTGCCGCCCTTGCTCCGAGCGCAAAGCTGTTTATCTCCGCCGCGCTGTCGGGGTATTCCGTCGTGTATTCGGAGATCACTCCGAGCTTGCTTGACTCGGTGTTCGTTCCCGCGACGATCCCCGCAAGGTACTGCGCCTCATATATGGCGGCGCTGTAATTCGAATAATTGGTGCTGTTGTACTTGTATCCGCCGAAGCAGGCGTAGAGCTTGTCGGGATTTTCGGATGCCTCACCGTCAAGCAGATTCATGTAGCTGAAATCCGCACCGAAGATGACGTTTGCATTCTTTGCGGCATCGTCGAGCTTCTCGGGATCTGCGGCGGGTATTATCTTATATGAGGCAACGCCGGCATCCTGCGCGGCAGAGGTAAACGCCTCGGCGTGGGCGGCTGACATGGCGGCGCCTTCGTCGGGATCGTTCGGAAGAAGGATCACGGCGTTTATCTCCTCACTCGGAATGGAGGGAGATGTATCGGTCACGGCGGTGTCGTTTCCGGATTCGTATGATATTATATGCTTTTCTCCGGAGCAGCCGACAGCAGTGAGCACTGCAAGGGCTCCGGCTAAAAGCGACAGGACACTTTTTCTGAAGATCATAATCTGTTCCTTTCTTGATAAGAGAGGCAGCACAGGCGACCTCTGCTTGTAAGCGGTAACATATTTATTCAGCCTGACGGAAAGCGGGCTCTCCGAGCGGGGCTCCTTATATAATATACTATAAATTCAGTGAAAAATCAAGTAATATTTCTCAGCAGCACCGAGTACCGGGTAAATACGCAAGAAATTTACCCGAAAAATCTATTGTCTTACGCGGTGAAATGTGATAAAATACAGGTAGAATAAAATTACCGTGCGCCCGTGCGTGCGACGGGAGGAATTATGAAAAACAAGATCACGGCAGAGCTCAGGATTGACGAGGAGCTGTGCAGAAAGGCGGCGGCTGTCGCAAAGCATGAGGGACTTAGCTTCAATAACTATGTCATAAAGCTTTTGCGGGGAAGTGTGTCATATCACGAGAGAGTTCACGGAAGGATCGCCCCCGCCGAATTCGAGCTTCCGGACGAGTGCAAAATTGATGCGGATTGAGTCGAAACGGCTCATTTTCCGCCTTTTCTCATGAAAACTGCCGAATTTTCAAAAACAAATGAAATTTTGACAAAGAATCGTCGAAATCTTATTTACATCCGGCGAGAAAAGTATTATAATATATAAGATAGCGGTAACGCTTCGAATATCATTATGATAAAATAATACTTATATAGGAGGAAAAATTCATGTCCAGAAAAAAGATTTCCATGGACGGCAACACCGCGGCGGCGCACGTTAGCTATGCGTTTACCGAGGTCGCTGCAATTTACCCCATTACGCCCTCCAGCGTTATGGCAGAGCTGACAGACTCATGGTCTGCCGACGGGCTCAAAAATATTTTCGGTGATAAGGTAAAGATCACCGAGATGCAGTCCGAGGCAGGAGCTGCCGGAGCTGTACACGGCTCTCTTGCAGCCGGTGCGCTTACCACAACTTATACCGCATCTCAGGGACTTCTTCTGATGATCCCCAATATGTATAAGATCGCCGGTGAGCTTCTTCCCAACGTTATTCATGTATCCGCGCGCTGTGTAGCATCTCATGCGCTTAACATCTTCGGAGATCACTCCGACGTATATGCGTGCCGTCAGACCGGTTACGCTATGATAGCAGGCTCCAACCCTCAGGAGGTCATGGACCTCGGTGCGGTTGCACACCTTTCCACCATCAAGGGCAGAGTACCCTTCATCAACTTCTTCGACGGCTTCCGTACCTCTCACGAGATCCAGAAGATCGAGGTCTGGGACTACAAGGATCTTGAGGAAATGGTCGATAAGGATGCCATTGCCGCGTTCCGTGCAAGAGCTATCAACCCCGAGCATCCCGTGCTTCGCGGATCCGCCGAGAACGGCGATATCTTCTTCCAGCACAGAGAGGCTTGCAACAAGTACTACGATGCTCTCCCCGCTATCGTCGAGGATTACATGGATCAGGTCAATGCCAAGATCGGCACCGACTATAAGCTCTTTAACTACTACGGAGCACCCGATGCAGATCGCGTAATGATCGCAATGGGCTCTCTCTGCGACGTTGCCGAGGAGGTCATCGACTACATGACCGCCGCAGGCGAGAAGGTCGGACTTATCAAGGTTCGTCTGTACCGTCCCTTCTGCGCTGATAAGCTTATCGAGGCTATCCCGAAGACTGTTAAGAAGATCGCTGTCCTCGACAGAACCAAGGAGCCCGGCGCTCTCGGTGAGCCTCTGTATCTTGACGTTGTTACCGCACTTGCTTCTCACGGCGTTCAGATCCCCGTATACGGCGGCCGTTACGGTCTCGGATCTAAGGATACTCCTCCTCAGTCCGTATTTGCCATCTTTGAGAATCTGAAGTCCGAGAATCCCAAGAACGGCTTCACCATCGGTATCGTTGATGATGTTACCGGACTGTCCCTTGAGGAGAAGCCCGCACCCGATACAAGCGCTGCCGGCACTATCTCCTGCAAGTTCTGGGGACTCGGCGGTGACGGTACCGTCGGTGCAAACAAGAACTCCATTAAGATCATCGGAGATCACACCGATAAGTACATTCAGGCTTACTTCCAGTACGACTCCAAGAAGACCTCCGGTATCACCATATCCCACCTTCGCTTCGGTGATAAGCCCATCAAGAGCCCTTACTACATCAATAAGGCTGACTTCGTTGCCTGCCATAACTCCGCTTATCTGAGAAAGTACGATATGGTAAGCGATATTAAGCCGGGCGGCACCTTCCTTCTTGACTGTGCATGGAGCGCAGATGAGCTTGATGCAAATCTTCCCGCAAAGGTCAAGAAGTACATCGCCGAGAACAATATTAAGTTCATCACCATCGACGCTACAACGATCGCAACCAAGCAGATCGGTAACGCAAAGGTTAAGAATACCGTTCTCCAGTCCGCATTCTTCTCACTTGCAAACATCCTTCCCAAGGATGAGGCTATCGACTACATGAAGAAGGCGGCATACAAGTCCTACATCAAGAAGGGACAGGCTATAGTTGATCTCAACTATGCCGCAATCGACGCAGGTGCAGATGCATATACCGTGGTCGATGTTCCCGCAGCATGGGCTAACTGTGAGCCTGATGCTCCCAAGGCACCCTTCACGAGCGAGAGAGCAGATCTTGAGAAGTTCGTAAACAATGTTGTTGCTCCCGTAGGCGCAATGGCAGGTGACAGCCTCCCCGTATCCGCATTTGAGGATTACGTTGACGGTACCTTCCCGCAGGGCTCTGCCGCAAGCGAGAAGCGTGGCGTGGCTGTATCCGTTCCCGTATGGAATCCCGAGAACTGTATCCAGTGTAACACCTGTTCCTTCGTATGTCCTCACGCAACGATCCGTCCTTACGCACTGACCGCCGAGGAGGCTGCCGGCGCACCGGCTGTTACGAAGTTCACCGCAAAGCCCGTTCTCAAGACAGACTACAAGTTCACAATGGCAGTATCTCCCATGGACTGTATGGGATGTACTCTCTGCGTTAAGGCTTGTCCCGTAAATGTCAAGGCTGAGAAGGACGGCACCGATAAGAAGGCGCTTGAAATGGTATCCCGCGCAAGTCAGGAAGACCAGCAGGCTGCATTCGATTACTGTGTTGCAAATGTATCCGAGAAGCCCGAGCTCATCAATACTACAGTTAAGGGCTCTCAGTTCAAGCAGCCCCTCCTCGAGTTCTCCGGCTCCTGCGCAGGCTGTGCCGAGACCTCCTATGCACGTCTCATCACACAGCTGTTCGGTGAGAGAATGTATATCTCCAATGCGACCGGATGCTCCTCCATTTGGGGTGGCTCCGCTCCCGCAACTCCTTACAC
>CAZVXL010000007.1:17716-84914 GCA_964631595.1 uncultured Lachnospiraceae bacterium
CTCTTTGAGGATAACGCAGAGCACGGACTCGGTATGTTCCTCGGACAGAACACTCTCCGTGAGAGATATATCCAGAAGGTACGTGACCTTCTCGTTCGCTACAAGGAAATGAACGTTGAGAAGATCTGGACCGACTGCCTTGAGGGATACCTCAATACTCTTGACGATTCCAAGGCAAATGAAGCAGCAGCTGCACATATGTGCAAGATGCTTCAGGAGGATGTTGATCGCGGAACCTGCGAGACTGTTCCCGCAGAGCGCGAGATCCTTGCCGGTAAGGCTTACCTCACCAAGAAGTCCGTGTGGATATTCGGCGGTGACGGCTGGGCATACGATATCGGTTTCGGCGGTCTCGATCATGTAATCGCCTCCGGTGAGAATGTAAATATCATGGTATTCGATACCGAGGTTTACTCCAACACCGGCGGACAGGCATCCAAGGCATCTCAGGTCGGACAGGTCGCACAGTTTGCTGCGGCAGGTAAGGCTATCGGTAAGAAGAACCTTGCCGAGATCGCAATGTCCTACGGATATGTATACGTAGCTCAGGTCGCTATGGGTGCAGATATGAACCAGCTTCTCAAGGCTCTGACCGAGGCTGAGGCATATCCCGGACCTTCCATCGTTATCGGCTACGCTCCCTGTGAGATGCACGGTATCAAGGGAACAATGGCAAACTGCCAGCTTGAGATGAAGAAGGCTGTAGAGGCAGGTTACTGGCAGCTCTTCCGCTTCAATCCCGCACTCAAGGCCGAGGGCAAGAATCCCTTCATCCTTGACTCCAAGGAGCCTACCGGAAGCTACATCGACTTCATTAAGAATGAGACAAGATACTCAAGACTTACTCAGAAGTTCCCCGAGAGAGCAGAGAAGCTCTTTGCCGAGGCAGAGCAGAACGCAAAGGCTAAGTACGACAGACTCACCAAGATGGGTAAGCTGTACGAATAATCGGATAAAATACGGGCGGCAATTTGCCGCCCGTATTTTTCGCTGAGAAGTAACAGCCCTGACACATATGTGTCAGGGCTGTTCTGTATTTAAGACTGAATTCGGCTATTTTGCGATGTTTGCGAAGGGGAATACCCTCTTGCCTATCATCGAGGATGCCACGTCGATCTCATTCACATTGTCCGGCGTGTACGGGGATACCTCCCACGTGTTGTTTTCAATTTTCACATTCTTAAATGCGGAGCCCGAAAGCTTGATCCTGCCGCGCCGTCCGAGCGTTATGTCGGTGTAGGTGCTCTTTATGTCATCGGGATTCAGTATCGTGTTGCCGATTATCGAAAGATTTGATGCCGACCGCGCAAGGATCGCTTCCTTGTTCGTGTTGATGAAGGTGTTGCCCGAGATGAGAATGTTCTTGAAGCACTCTCCGTAGAGGTATCCGTCGCTCGTATATGTGCTGTTAGCGATAAACGTGAGACAGCCCTCGCGCCCCTCCACGTTACACTCCTCAAAGACGTTGTTCCGTATTATAAGATTCTCAACGCCCGTGCCCTCCTGCCAAGAGTGATCCCAGTGCTCAACGGTAATGTTTATACCCTGCGCCTGAGTTCTGTAGAAGCGGTTGTTCTCAACAATACCGTTTCCGTTGTTCAGCAGAAGCCCGCGACCTCTGTTCTCATGGAAATAATTGTTGCGAATGATGTAGTAGGAACTGTCGTTTGAGGTATCTATGGTGACAGAGCCGATATCGATCTCGGAGGGAAGCTCGGAATCAAGCGTGAGCGTAAAATACGCATTACCCTCCGCCTTTCTGCCAATGACCTTTGCGGTGAAATCAAAGTCGGTAAAGTCCGCACTGCTCTTGAAGCGGACGAGGGAGCCGACCTTGAATATATCGGAGTTCGAAGCCTTCAGAAGTATGTCCGCGCCGTTTATATCCTCGATCATGCCCACGTTGTCGTGGATATTTACACCGTCATCGCCTTGATAGCCGATATCGCAGTTTTCGATTATCAAATGTCCGCCTGTATCCGCCATGTTGATGGCATCGGCAACAGTGGATATGCGGTATTTGTCGGAGTTTTCGGGATTAAGACCTATAGTCACTCCGTCAAGCTTTATGTAGCTCGTACCCGTTCCGCGCATGACGAAGCCGCAGCCGTGAGCACTGTATACCGTAATATCCCTGTAGGTGATGTGCTTTGCTCCTCCGTTGGTCGAAAAAACATTTGCACCGTAATTATAGTGGCGGAGCATCCATACCGAGCCCACCTTGAGCACGTTTGAATTCGGCACCAAGGCGGAGATCACGTTCGGATCCACAAGCTCAAGCTCTGTGTTCCAGCTTGCGGGATTCATTTGATCGGTAACGCCGAGCACACCGATCGTCAGTCTCTCGGGATCATAGGGGAGCATATTCTCCCACGGATACGTGAGCGCGTACGAGGCATCGTCGGTGGTGAAGAATTCGTACTCCACTCGTTTGAAGCCGACCTTGTCCGTATCGTGTACGGCGCGTACACGAACCATGGAGGTGAGAGTATAGCTGTTCTCCCAGTCCCAGTCAACGGTGAGATTTTTTATCATCACCCGCTCCGAGCCGTCTGTGACGGTGAAATAATTGTTCTTTTTGTAGAGAAAAACGGAGCCGCCGCCGTCGATAACGCAGTCCTTTATGCCGGACAGCTTTATAGTCCTCGGGGGATTCATTCGGTACAGACCGTTTTCTATTATAAGAGTTGTTCCCGAGTTTTCTTTAAGATAATCCACCGCATTGTAGAACGCCCGACTGTTGTCATCTGCCTCGGTGTCAAATCCGAACTGTGAGCCGTATACGGTTTTGTCCGTGACGGGCTCATCTACCTCAAAGTACACCTCTGATACGCCGTAGGCGGCTTCCTTCAGTGAATCGGGGGCTACGTTGTAGCCTGCAAGATATTTGAGGATCGAAACCGCATCGGAAAGCTCCACCGCGCCGCTCAGATCGAAGTCCGCAAGCGGATCAAGAGCTATTTCCCAGCCCGCACAGTATTTCAGCACGGCAATCACGTCTCCGAGATCTATCTTGCCGTTGCCGTCGGCATCACCGTTCCACGCGGGAAATGCGGCAGGTGAGACGGTAAAGACGGGAATCAGCATAAGGAGCACCAAAGCATAAGAGATTAGACGCTTCATAAAAGCCTCCGCTGTTTATATTATTTCAGCTTATTTTAGCATACCTAAATATCCGTTGTCAATAAACAGTCGCACTTTGAGGTACCGTATTGCATTTGAGCGGAGAAATCACTAACACACAAATAAAAGAGCCGCCACGGGAGTGACGGCTCTTTCGGCTATATGAATCAGTCGTTTTTGTCCTCGTCGGAGTCCGAACAGCCGCAATCACAGCCGCACGTATCCTCGGATTTCTTCTGGCTTGCGCCGCAAATGGGGCAGAATGACATGGAGGCATCGATCTTAGCACCGCAGCTTGCACAGATGGCATTGTTCTGGAGCTTTGCTATCTCCTCTTTCATTTCAGCGATGGTAAGCTTGATAACATCGGCCTCTGCGATAAGAGCGGCGATCTCGGAAACGTAGTCCGTTCCCTCACGCTGATATGCGTAATAGAGCTTACCGATCTCCTCGTAGCATTCGCTGAGCTTTGATTCCTCGGAATGAAGCGCGTACTTCATTTTCGCAAGATTCGTAAATTCTCCTGTTTTCTTTACCGTGAAGGATGCCGCATCGGACATACCCTTGGCAATATCATCCCAAATAGACATATGATTCTCCTTTCAGGTGACTGTAAGCTTTACGGGAAATATCCGCTTCCCGCATATTTATTATACAACACCGAGCCCGTAATGTCAAATTATACTGTGACATATAAAAAATCAGCGTGTGAATTATTCGTAAATTTTATGATATTGCACATTTCCGCCGAATGTGGTAAAATAGCCGTAATAAAGGAGGTGAGGTGCGTGGTAACGGTTTATTGCCTTTCAAGGGACAGAAGGCTTCCCTCGGAGGCTCTCACAGCTCTCACGGAGTTGTTGCCGCAAGGTGACAGGGAGAGGCTCGGTGCGATAAAAAACGCCGCGGCGAGGAATGATACGCTTCTCGGACGTCTGCTGCTCCGCGCCGCACTGTATGAGGTGTACGGGATAGCCGCCGCAGATGCGGTCATTCGGACAAAGGCGAACGGCAAGCCGTATCTTTTGGATATTCCCGATATACATTTCGGGATATCCCATACCGAGACGTGCGTCGTCTGCGCCGTCTCTCCGATCCCCGTGGGGATAGATGCACAGAGCGGCGGCGGAAGGCATGATCGCATCATCACACGCCTCTTTTCTGATAGAGAGCGCGAATACGTGCTTGAGGGCGGGGCTGTATCGGAGGAGAGATTCCTTCGTATATGGACAATGAAGGAAAGCCTTGTAAAGCTCACGGGCAAAGGAATGTCGGATAATTTCGGCAAGACAGACGTGCTGTCCACCGACGAGAGCGGCGAGGTGTTCTTCCGATGCTTTGAGATGTGCGACGCGGCGGTCACCGTTTGTCTTCCGTCCGAGCAGGAGTGCTCGGTCAAGCTGCTTGATGCGGACGGGCTGTGTGATGTGTGGCAAAATATGAGATAAAGGGTGAGATATCTCACCCTTTTTTTATCGGAATAATAAGAAAAATATTCACTATTTGTTATAATTCCCAAGGAAGCGGGAACAATATAACAAAAGCGAGGTGCGTTATATGAATATGTCAAACGACAGCTATAAGAAATACGTCGAGGAGCACGCAAAGAAATCACCGATTCTGAAAAACTGCGCCTGCTCCTTCTTTATCGGTGGCACGATATGTCTCATCGGGCACATTCTCGGGGAGATATACAAAAATATCTGCGGACTTGAGAGGACGGACGCGGGCGCTCTTACATCGACCACGCTCATATTTGCGGCGGTGCTCCTCACCGGTCTCGGTGTATTTGACAAGATAGCACAGCACGCGGGCGCGGGAACGCTGGTTCCCATAACCGGCTTTGCAAATGCGGTGGCATCGGCGGCGATAGATTCAAAGACCGAGGGCTTTGTCCTCGGGGTAGGGGCAAAGGTTTTCACTATCGCAGGGCCGGTAATACTGTACGGGATATCGACCGGAGTTATATACGGGGTGGTGTACTGGCTGTGCGGTGTCTGCGGATACGGTGCGTAAGAGTGCTTCGGTATGATACCGAGACAGAATACAAAGGCGGGTGAGATGATGGCAAAGACGGTCGGAGAAGCGGCAATACGCGGTAACAGAGGAATACTTCAGCCGTCGCGGGCGGTATATCTTCTCTCAAGCAGTGCCGTGGTCGGCAGGGAAGAATACAAGGGGCCGCTTGGGGAATACTTTGATGTGAGAGACAATAAGGACGACAGCTTCGGCATGGCATCTTGGGAGCAGGCGGAGGCGGAGATGCAGAGGCTTGCGCTGAACGGAGCATTTGCGGGGACTGTGTTCGGTGAGGCGGATATAGGGCTACTCCTTGCGGGAGATCTGCTCAATCAGTGTGCGGGATCGAATTACGGTCTGCTGAATTTCATGATACCGTATCTGGGACTCTACGGAGCCTGCTCCACCGCGGCGGAGGGGATAATGCTTGCCGCACTTCTCAGCGGTGCTGTCGGAATACGCACGGCGGCGGTCTCGTCATCACATAACTGCTCAGCGGAGAGGCAATTCCGTTTCCCGATGGAGTACGGCGCACAGCGTACCCCGACATCTCAGTGGACGGTAACGGGAGCGGGCGCATTTGTGCTCGGCACAGATCCGACGGAGACAAGATACGGGGCAAGACGTATACGCATCTCCGATGTGACGGCGGGGATCGCGATAGATAAAGGCATCACCGATATCAACAATATGGGTGCGGCAATGGCGCCCGCCGCGGCGGACACTCTCACAAGATACCTGACTTCGGCAAATTCCGCGCCCGAGGACTACGATCTTATAGTCACGGGGGATCTCGGCAGAGAGGGCAGTGATATCCTTCGTGAATTTATGCGCTCCGAGGGCTTTGAGATCGAAAAGGTACACAAGGACTGCGGTCTGCTCATTTACGGAGAGGGTGCGGATAAGCACGCCGGAGGCTCGGGCTGCGGATGCTCGGCATCGGTGATGGCTGCGTGTATTCTTGAGGAAATGCGAAAAGGAACGTATGAGAATGTGCTGTTTGTCGGAACGGGAGCGCTTATGAATCCCGTGATGCTGAATCAGGGACAGTCGATACCCGGTATCGGGCATCTGGTACATTTCGTCGCGGAATAGGAAAAGATATGGATAAATTTTTTGAGTATTTTTGGGCATTTACCATAGGCGGACTGCTTTGCGTCGCCGCACAGCTCCTTATAGATAAGACGAAGCTGACACCGGCAAGGATACTTGTGGTTTACGTCTGCGCCGGTGTTGTCGCAACAGCCGTAGGGCTTTATGAGCCGCTTGTGAAGCTTGCCGGTGGCGGTGCCACCACACCTCTCACCGGATTCGGGTATACGATAGCCGAAGGAGTGAAGATGGGCGTAGATGAAAAGGGACTTATCGGCGCACTGAGCGGCGGAATGACCGCGGCATCGGCGGGGATAAGCGCGGCGCTGTTTTTCTCACTGCTTGCCGCACTTGTATTCAGAAGCAAGCCGAAGAAATAACTGAGAGATGTAATTTCAAGGGGCAGACCTGTTAGGTCTGCCCCTTGTCGGAGAGCTGCTTATAAGTTCGAATGATGATGACCGCGGAAATGACCGCGGTCAAGATATCGGATACGGGCATCGAATAGAGAACTCCGTCAAGTCCGAATAACAGCGGAAGAAGGAGTGCGAGCCCGACACCGAATACTATTTCACGGAGCATCGAGAGCACCGTCGAGCTCACCGCTTTTCCCATCGCCTGCAGGAAAATAAAGGTTGCCTTGTTCACGCAAGCCGGCACGCACATACAAAGATATATCCGAAATGATCTTACGGCAAAGTCGGTGTAGTAGGTGCTTTCGTTTGCCGCACCGAATATGCGTATGAGTGAGCTAGGGAAAAGCTCAGCGACGGCGAGTGCTACGGCACCTACACATGCCTCCGCAAGGAGAAGCTTCGTGAGAAGCTCACGTATCCTTCCCGTAAGCCCCGCACCCATATTAAAGCCGACGATCGGGATAGTACCCGCCGCCATGCCGATAACCACGGAGATAACAATCTGGAAGAACTTCATCACGATACCGACGACTGCCATGGGGATCTGCGCATATTCCTCCGTCCCGAATACGGGATCGAGAGCGCCGTATTTGCGTACCATGTTGTTTATTGCCATCATTGCGGCAACAAGCGATATCTGTGCAAGGAGACTGCAAAGCCCGAGCGACAGAGCCTTGCACATAATCCTCCCGTCCGGCTTGAAGTCATCTCTTGAAGGCCTCAGGAGCTTTGCCCTCAGCAGATAGAGAACGGCAAGGACAGCCGTGGCTATCTGACCGATCACGGTCGCGACGGCGGCGCCCGCCATACCCCACTTGAATACGAAAATGAATATCGGATCGAGGATAATGTTAAGGAGTGCCCCGACAAGGGTCGATATCATTGCAAATCTCGGGTTTCCGTCAGCCCTGATGATCGGGTTCATTGCCTGACCGAACATATAAAAAGGAATACCGAGCGTTATCCAAAAGAAGTATTCCTTTGAGAGTTCAAACGTCTCTCCGTTCACCCTGCCGCCGAACGATGTGAGCAGTGGATCGGCAAAAAGCAGGTATAAGGCACTCAAAGCGATGCTTATGATGAGACAGAGTATTATCGAGCCGCCGACGCTTCGCGTGGCATTGTGCGACTTGCCCTCACCGAGAGCGATGCTGACGTAGGCACAGCAGCCGTCACCGATCATTACCGCAATTCCGAGCGCGATGACAGTCAGCGGGAAAACGACTGTGTTTGCGGCATTGCCGTATGACCCGAGATACGGAGCGTTTGCTATGAAAATCTGATCGACGATGTTATACAGTGCTCCCACAAGCAGTGAAATAATGCACGGCACGGCATATTTGCACATAAGCCTGCCGGTCCTCTCCTTTGCCAGATACATTTGCTTTTGTTCCATTATAAATACCTCCGAAATAAAAGAAGGTGTAAGCCCATAAGCTGGACTTACACCTTTCGGCTACACACCGTCTATATTGTAGCGCATTTCTCGGAAAATTTCAAAGGTCTTTTTCACCGAAAAAGGCAAGCGGTAAGATGAGTTCTTTGGCTGAACGGAGCATGAAACGGAGATCGGGCAGACAAGATCGGTATCCGACACGCTCACTGCCTTGACGCCTGTGACATCTCGGGCTCCTCCTCCGCAATCTCCTCCGCTTCGGTCGCGCGTCGCCTTGAGGCGGCACGGAAAAGTGAGACGATAAACGCAAATACACTGTAACAAAGAAAATAAACGGGAGCTACAAAGAGTATGCACCAAAGTATGTTTAGCTTGGCACCGTCAAGTCCGACAGCTTCCGCAAAGAAGTCCGCACAGCTTGGGGCAAGCGTGCGAAGCACGCCGGTCATATCGAAGATGACCGAAAAGGCAACCACGAGTAGCATATGCACGGTCGAGGATGCGGCATAGCACACGGTGCTTGACGGAGCAGTGGAGAGCGCCACGATGAGCCCCATAAGTGCGGCGGGTATCAGTGCTGGAGCGCCGAAAACGGAATAGAGCCCGAAAATAACTCTCATGATAATGCTGACAGCCAAGGAAATGAGCATTACCTTCAGTATGTATGATATAAGCTTCATTTTTACGTCCTTTTTTACAGATCATACCATATCTGCGGCGCAAATTTGCTCAAATTCGGTCGCACTAATCGTCGGAGGGCGGATTTTTTATGACGGTGACAGTCTTTTGAACATCTCCGCAGGTGAAAATGAAGTTGTTCTCTCCGCCTTGGAGTGAGAGAGTGCATTTGAAATATCCGCCGTGCCCCCTGCCTATCGGAGATCCGTTTACACTGAGCGGATGATGCGGATCCGAGTATCCCGAAAAGGTGATCTGCATATCGGCGGCCTCTGCACCGCCGTCGGAGGTGACGGTGATCATGTCGGGGTATTCGGAGGGAGAGTAGTAGTAGACCTCATTTTCAAATGCCTTTGCGGTATCGTCAGCGGCACCGCAGGCGTTTTTCTTGAGTGCCGCATAGCCGTACAGCATACTGCCTCTGTAAGATATAAGCTCTCTTGCAAGCTCGGTCTGCCGCACAAGCTCCCCCGTCGGTGTACTCCAGTCATTATCGTATCGGTACAGACCGTGAGATATAATAAGCTTAACGCCCGTGCCGTCGGTAAGTGTTGACCAGAAATCGGCAAGCTCACCGAAGGCGGCACCGGCGCTGTCACATTCCCAGTAGAGCTGTGGGGAGATAAAATCCACACTGCCGTTCTTTATCCATGCTGCGGCATCGCAGTACAGTGCGGAGTACGCCTCCATGCCCGAGGTGTCCGAGCCGCCGTTGCTTCCGTCATTGTTTCGCCAGATCCCGAACGGAGCCACGCCAAACAGCTTGTCCGCGGAGATGCTTTTTATACTGCTGTAGCAGAGAGCTATGAGCTGATTTACGTTGTCCCGACGCCAGTCGTCGAGAGACATTTCGGCGGACGAGGTGGAATAGGCTTCGCCGTCGTCAAAGGAATACACGCCGCCCTGCGGATCAGACGCGGGGTAGGGGTAGAAGTAATCGTCAAATACCACGCCGTCTATATCGTAGTTCTCACAAAGCTCGGTGACCGCATCGGCGACAAGCTGTCGGACTTTCGGAAGACCGCAGTTGTAATAGAGCTTGCCGTCACCGTAGAACACGGTGAGCTCCCCGTCGGCGGCAGGTGAGCCCTGCGGCAGGGCATCAAGCGCATCAGCCTTGCTCTCGGCGGCGGTGACGGAAACTCTCAGCGGATTTACCCAAGCGTAAAGTGAGATACCTTTTTCCCTGCAAAGTCGAGTCATGTATTCAAGCGGATCGAAATGAAGCACACCGTCGGTGTATAGGAATTTCGATACGGGGAATATATCGGAGCGATACAGAGCATCCGATGCGGGATGCACCTGAAAATATACGGTGTTCATTCCGTATGAGATGACCGTGTTCACGATATCCTCAAGCTCACCCCTCAGCTTTTTTTCGGACAGATCGGGTGATGATGGGAAATTTATGTTGTAGACAGATGCGATCCAAACGCCGCGCACCTCCTCCGTCACCTCACCGACGGATGCGACCGCCTTTGCGGAGGTGAAGGGAGAAGTGGGGGAGAGACCGGTCGTAATATCCTTGCCGCCGGAGCAGGAGCAAAAGAGCAGAGACAGAGCCGCGAGAAAAGCGAGTGCGGCTTGCTTCGGACCTTGCATATCGTGTACCTCCCTCCGTAAGCGTGTGCGGAACAGTGCGTTTTATTATATACATCTCAGCCGGAAAACATTCCGTGCATCTCCATGCGGCTCGTGGAAAGAGCGTAAGCCGCTTCGAAGTCCCCGGCATTCTTGCGGCATAGCTCAAGGTCGCAGATCAGCTTGTACCTTGACCAGAAGCCGCCGTCCTCGGAGGAAAGAGCAAGATCGAAAAGGCGTGTAGCGCCGTCGTGATCTCCGTCTGCCATGAGCACGGCACCGCGAATGTGAAGTGAATGAAATCTCTCAAGCAGACCGGAACGGGCAATGCCCGCGGCACAGGCGGTGTCCCCGCTCTTGACGGCGCGGTATGCAGAAAGATAGGCGATGATAGCAGCGGGTATTTCGCGGTTTGTCAGAAGCTCGTCGGGAACGGTGTCTCTTGAAACGCTGTCGGAGAGCAGATCAATGAATCCGCATATCGAGACAAGCTTCTCACCATCGACAGGCAGCCTTGCAGCGGCAAGAGCGGCGGCGGAGGTGTGCTTTGCGGCGGAGGCAAGCTTGAAATCTCCGAGAAGGCCGACGGCAATATTCAGCTCCGACACAGCAAGGCATCTGCAAAGCTCCGTGTCCTTTTCGGCGTAGGGACGGCAGGCCTCGGCGGCTTCAGCGAATCTGCTCTGGTCGAGCAGAGAATAAGCGGAGGCGAGAGCCTCCTGCCGTGAATATATCAGCTCATCTCCGGCGGGCGCGAAAAAAAATCCGACAGGCACAGAGAGCACCTCCGCAATGTGCAAAAGCGTGGGTGTGGAGGGAAGTGCCGTGCCGGATTCTATCATACTGAGCATATTGCGGCTGACTGTGTCGCCGGCAAGCTCCTTTTGTGTCAGTCCGCGTGAGAGCCGCAGAGCCTTGACACGCTTTCCTATGAGATCGGAGATCTCGGTTCGTGAATTTTCGGTGTTCATTTGCCGTCTTTGCTTTTTCGGTCAAATTCCGCAAGCTTTTCCGATATTGCGCGGTCAAGCTCATTCTGCATACGCTCAATGCGCTGTGAAAGCTCGTCATCACAGCGAAGCGCATCGTCGGTGACCTTGCCGGAGGAGCCGCGCGCGGTCTTTATCCCCGTGATAAAATCGCTCATGCAGATCGCTATGGAGCGACGGAGCTCGGAGGTTGCGGCATTGAAAATATCCTTTGCATCGGATATGATATCGCCGCGCGAATCAATGACCTCCTTGCGGGCGCGCTCAACTATTTCTCTTGCTCCGACCTCGGCGCGCAGAAGTATATCGTCCGAGGCACTTTTCGCCTTCCGCAGAAGCTCTGCGGCAACGACCGAATTGAACTCCTCGGAATTGACGGCAGACTCATTTTCCGCGCCGTGCGCGTCTTTTGCAGTGTCGGGTCGCTCATTTGCGGCGGCAAGCTCGGAATTTACGCGATCAAGCTCATCCTTCAGCCGTGAGATCTCACTCTTGGCTTCAACGAGCGCCTCGGCGGCACCCTCGTACCGTTCCAGCTCGGCTCTTGTGCTCTCAAGCTCATTTTTCAGCCGATCAATCTCACCCTTTGCATTGGCAAGAGACTCAGATACGGTCTCACAGCGCTTCAGCGATAGCCTTGCATTTTCAAGCTCACTCTCAAGCCGCTTCTGCTCGGATCTCATCTCCTGCTCCGCAGATGCGAATCTGCGATTTTCACTTTCAATATAGGTATTCACATCATTTTTGTTATAGCCGCCCATCGCGGTCCTGAATATGACCTTTGAATTTTTATCCGACATAAAAAACTCCGTTCTGCCGATCGGCGCATTTAATTACTTACAATAAATATAACACAAAAACCGTTAAAAATCAACAGCTTTATTTATAATATTACGTATCATCGCGCAAAAGTGCGGAATAGAGCGAATAAGACGGTCATATATATCGGGTGGTACAGCGTGAGGTGTGACCTTGCGCTGTGACTGTAAACATTAAAGGGGTATTTTATGAAAAGTGGGGATAGAGGCGGCAGAGTGTCCGCCTTTGTAAAACAGTTCGCGTTTCTGTCGTGCCTTTTCGCAGCGATCGCCGTTATGCTCGGATATTCGGTATCCGTGCTGACGGGGGTGCCCGATACGGATGCCTCGGTATCCCCCGTGTTATCTGTGCCGACGGTGGTGATAGATGCGGGGCACGGAGGTGAGGACGGCGGCGCGGTCGCCTGCGACGGCACGCTTGAAAAGGATCTTAATCTTGAATACGCCAAGACTCTGCATGAAATGTGCAAGCTTTTGGGGATCGACTCGGTGCTCACGAGAGATACGGATGAAATGCTTTACGCAAGATACGCCGATACAGATCATGCGGGCAAAAAGAAGCTGTACGATCTGAAAAACCGCCTCAGATTTACCGAGGAGGCGGGGGACAGGGTAGTATTCGTCGGGATACATATGAATAAGTTTCCGCAGTCAAAATACAGCGGAGCCCAGATCTACTATTCTCCGAATTCGCCGCAGAGCAGACTGCTTGCCGAGAGCATACGCTCGGCGGTGAAGGAAAAGCTTCAGCCGGAGAACAACCGAGAGATAAAGAGAGCGGGAACATCTATATATCTCCTAAACAGACTGAGAGTGCCGGCAGTCCTTGCGGAATGCGGATTTCTGTCAAATCCGGAGGAGACGGAGCGCCTGAAAGAGAGCGTATACAGAAAAGAATTCTCCCTTACAGCCGCAGCCGCAATAGGAGAATTCATAAGATCCGAGGAATAGCTTATTCATGCCACCCGTCTGTGTCACTGCGCTCAATCGCCCCGACAAGGCGCTCGTAGAGACCGCGGTGACGCCTGTTGAAGGATGCGAGATATTCCTTCATGAGCGCGCGCTCGGTGTTTCCGTCGGCGGGGCAGGGGCTTTTGATGACGGGGAGACAGGCACGACGGACAAAGGCTTTTATATCCTTTTCGTGTGTGTAGATGAGGGGGCGTATCATAACGAGATCCTTTTTCGAGAGATACGTTACGGGAGAAAAAGAGCCGAAGCGCCCCTCAAAAAACAGATTCAGCATAAGTGTTTCCGCCGCATCGTCGAAGTGATGCCCGAGAGCAAGCTTGTTGCAGGAGCACGCCTTGACGGCGTCGTGGAGCACACCGCGCCTCATGCGCGCGCACAGGGAGCAGGGATTTTTTTCGCGGCGAACATCGAAGATTATGCGGGCGATCTCGGAGCGATGGACGTGAAGCGGAACGCCCAGCCTCCTGCAAAGCTCCCCGATCTCGGCAAGATCGGGCTCGGGAGGTGCTGCCTCGGTCAAATGAAAGCCCATATCCACCATAACGGCACAGAGCTCAAAATGCTCGGGGTAGAACTTTCTGAGCTCAGAGAGAGCACAAAGAAGGGAAAGGGAGTCCTTTCCGCCGGATATACCGACCGCGATGCGATCTCCCTCATGAATCATATCGTATTTTTGAACCGCATATCTGACACGGCTCAGAAGTTTTTGCATTTCTTTCATAAGATCCCACAGTGGCATCTGCCGCCTCAATGTCATATACTGAGCATGAATATAGAATGAGAGGTGCATATGCCGAAAATATATATTGATCAAGGACATAATCCGCAAAACCCGAACGCGGGAGCGGAGGGGAACGGCTTCAGAGAGCAGGATCTGGTACAGCGGATAGGAGTGCTGAGCGCAGATGAGCTCAGAGCCGAGGGCTTTGAGGTGCGGTTGTCGCGCCCGACACCGGACACACAGCTCGGTACATCGAATATGACGTCGCTTGCGGCAAGAGTAAATGATGCAAACGGCTGGGGTGCAGATCTCTTTGTCAGCCTGCACACAAATGCCTCGGAGCTGTCCTCCGTTTCGGGAACAGAGGGGCTTATCTTTCGCAGAGGCGGTGAGGCGGAGCGCGCCGCAGAGGATATCGTAGAGCAGATAAGTATAGTGACGGGGCTTCGTAACAGAGGTGTATTCGTGCGCGGAAATCTTTACGTTCTCAGACGTACCGCAATGCCGGCAGTCCTGCTTGAGCTCGGCTTTATAACAAATCCCGAGGATGCGGAGCTTATGGCATACAGTCCGGAGCTGTTTGCCGCAGGCATCACAGGCGGTATACTTGAATACTACGGTATGGCGTAGCTATTCTTCATCATCACGGTGCAGAAGATCGGGTCGGCGCTTTTCGGTAAGCGAGACGGCTTCATCGTGCCGCCATTTGTCGATGTTGGCATGATGCCCCGAAATCAGCACCTCGGGAACGGCAACGCCGCGAAAAACGGGGGGTCTTGTGTATTGCGGATATTCGAGAAGCCCGTCGGAGAAGCTCTCGTTCTCATGACATTCGGGGAGCGGCAAAACGCCGTCGATCAGCCTTGCGACCGCATCGGTCACAAGACAGGCGGGAAGCTCACCGCCCGTGAGAACAAAATCCCCGATCGAGATCTCCTCGTCGACGATCTCGTCGATTACGCGCTGATCTACGCCCTCGTAATGCCCGCAGAGGATAAACAGCCTGTCATACCGTGACAGTCGCTCCGCGCAGGACTGATCGAAGCGAGTGCCGCGCGGCGACATATAGACCACGTAGGTGCCCTCGGGCTTCGGAGGGGCCTCGGTCAGTATGCCCTCATGGTCGGCAAGCACAGAGGCGTAGCAGTTGTATATCGGCGGGGCTGCCATGAGCATACCGCGCCCGCCGCCGTAGGGAGTATCGTCAACTCTGTGGCGGCGATCCTCGGAATAATCTCTGATGTTGTGGATTCTCACATCAATTGCCCCCGAGCTGCGTGCGCGACCGATGATGCTCTCGGAGAGCACGGTGTCCACAAGCTCGGGAAAGAGGGTCATAATATCGAATCTCACGTTGCCACCTCAGCTCATCATACCGTCGATGAGATGTACGGTAATGCCCGCAGTCTCACCCTCGGTCACTATATCGAGAATAAATTCCGGAACGGCGGGAACCATGAAGGTGCCGCCGTCGGGCTTTTCTATCACGTATACCTGACGTCCTGCGGGAGAGATGACCTCGGAGAGCACACCGACAACACCGAGATTTTCGTCGGTGACGGTAAGACCTATCATGTCTGCGATAAAATGCGAGCCCTCCTCAAGAGGAATATCCTCACGCGCGGCGTAAAGAAGCTGTCCCTTGAGAGCTATCGCACCGTCGAGATCCCCGATCTCTTTGAAGGCGGCGAGGAGAGCGCCCTTATATACGGAGGCTCTCTCCGTGTGCAGAGGGGTGTATTCACCGCCCGAGCGGCGGTACAGCACCTTGAGTCGGGCAAGGATCTCGGGAGAGTCCATCATCGAATCGAGCCGAACCATTCCGCGAACTCCGTGAGTTCCCGTAACGCGGGCGGCTTCGAGAAAGCTTTTCTTTTCCATCGGCATACCGTTCAGTCAAATACAAAATGCACGGGAAGACCGCATTTGTATTCGGGCTCTATCTCACCTTCGATCAGCGGGAGAAGGTAGCGTGCACACTCATCGGTGACGTTGTTGCCGCGCTCGTTTATGAACTCGGACGGCACGTTCTTTACCTTGTTCGCGATCTCGGAAACGTCCTTTGCCTCAAAGCGGGAGGTGTATCTCTCACCCTCACAGCGGACGATGGACATCATACAGCCGGTCTGACCGCTCAGCGCGGCATCAACGCCGGATGCACCTACGCCCTCGGATTCGCGGATATCGGTGAGTGAGGAGATGTGCGAGGCACAGCGCTGACTTATGTTGAGCTCAACGGAGCGCACCTTGCAGCCGAGCTGTTCCTTTACGTACAGCTCAAGCGCCTTGCCGGTTCCGGTGAGAGCCTTGTGCCCGAATACATCTACGCCGCCGCCGGAGATGCTCTCACAGACGTACCGTCCGTCATCGAAGCGGATACCCTCCGATACTGCGACAACTATGTTCGGCTTTTTCTCCATGAGCGCCTTGAGATCCTCTGTGAAAAGCTCGAGACTGAACGGGTGCTCGGGAAGATAGATAAGGTCGGGGGCATACCCGCCGACGATCCTCGGGAGAGATGCCGCCGCGGTAAGCCAGCCGGCATCGCGTCCCATTATTTCAACAACAGTGACGGCGGGAACGGTGTAGACCGCGCAGTCGCGCACGATCTCCTGCAGGGTAGTTGCAACGTATTTTGCGGCACAGCCGTAGCCGGGTGTGTGATCCGTGCCGACAAGATCGTTGTCGATGGTCTTGGGAAGACCGATGATACGCATCTCGTAATCGTGAGCCTTGGTGTATGCACCGAGCTTTGCAACGGTGTCCATGGAATCATTTCCGCCTATGTAGAAGAAATAGCGTATGTCATGCTTCTTAAAAGTGTCAATAAGCTTTTCATAATACTCATCGTTGCCCTCAAGGGGAGGAAGCTTTTTGCGGCATGAGCCGAGAGCGGCGGCGGGAGTCAGAGCGAGACGGGACAGAAGCTCCTCATCGGGAGCCTTTTTCCTTGTGAATATCTCACCGAGGTCGATGATCCTGTCGCAGAGAAAGCCCTCGATTCCGTTTCTCATACCGTAAAGCGCGGTAATGCCTTTGTCCTGTACCATCGCATTTATCGCGCTTCTTATAACTCCGGCAAGAGTTGCGTTAATTGCAGCAGTGGGACCGCCGGACTGTCCTACAACGGCTGCTCCTCTTAAAATTGACATGATATACTCCTTATGCAGTCTGAAAGCACTGAGATTTTTTGTATATGATACCATAATCGGTGTGCGGTGTCAAGGTAAAAGGACTTCCGCGCACGCCTATCTTACCGCAGAAACAGACCCCGATAAGCCTGTCGGCTATACCGAGATCTGTTTTGGGTTAGATGTATTCTCTTATTCTGAATTCAAGCCCGAGTCCGCGAGCGACCTCGGCGCATCTCAGAAGATCTTCCTCGGAGACCGTGCCTCTCACTGCGGTGAGAACGACGTGCGGTACGACCTTCGCCACATCGCGCGCGAATTTCAGCACACCCTCAAAGGTCTCCTCTCCGAATTTCGGAGCGCACAGCTTGTTGTAGGTCTCGGAGTCGGGAGCATTGAGACTTATAGACATGGTGTCGAAAAGTCCCTTAAACAGCGGAGCCGTATTCTCTCCCATTATAAGCGAGGCATGACCGTTGGTGTTCAGCCTTATGGGAATATCGTATTTGGCGCGCAGCGCCTTGCATATCGTAAGCATATCGTAGAGACGGCAGGTGGGCTCACCGAAGCCGCAGAATACAAGCTCGGAATATGCCTCGGGATGAGCGTCGATGATAGCGTTGTAGATCTCATCGCGTGTCGGCTCGGACTCAAGCCACAGATCTCCGTAGATATCCTCACCGTGATCTCTCACGCAAAAGGTACAGCTGTTGGTGCAGAGATTTGTCATGTTCACGTAAAGACCGTCGCCCTGCTTGTAAGTTATAACCATTGAAAAATCCTTTCGTGCCTTCGTCATCTGCCCGAATCATTCCGTAGGGTAATGCCGAAAAGCCTTGTAGTGTTTTCCACCGTCTGAGCGCAGAAGACATCGGGATCGGCGCCTCTTACTTCCGCAAGCACTGCGGCGGTGTAGCAGAGATAAGACGATAGATTGATCCTTCCGCGGTGCGGAACAGGCGGGAGATACGGAGCATCCGTCTCCGTGAGTATCCTGTCATCGGGAACGGCAAGCACCGCACGGCGGAGATTGTCCGCGTTTTTGTATGTCACGGGTCCCGAGAAGGAGATGTACCACCCCATTCGGACAAGCTGTGCGGCGGATTCCGCACTGCCGCTGAAGCTGTGCAGTACGCCGACCGCCCTCGGATGAGCGCGGATAATGTCATACGTATCGCCGTGAGCCTCTCTGTCGTGAACTATCACGGGAAGTGACAGCTCCTCCGACATGGAGAGCTGAGCATCGAAGAACATTTTCTGCCGTGCCTTGTCCTCGCCGCCGTAGTGATAATCGAGCCCGATCTCACCTATAGCGCATACACGCGGGTGCGACAGGCGCGCGCGGATCTCATCAAGAGCTCTTATCTCATCTCCGTAGGGGATATCCGCCGAGTCAAGCGGATGCAGACCGGCAGATGCCCATATCTGCGGATACCTCTCGGCAAGAGAGATCGCGGCGTCGGAGGTCTCTGGGCTTGTGCCGGCGCACAGAATACCGCATATGCCGGAGTCAAAGGAGTCTCTCAGCGCTCCCTCCGCTCCGTCGGGATAATCGTTGAAGCGCTTATCGTAGTAGTGAGCGTGTGAGTCGAATAAACGCATGGAGCTCAGCGTATCCTTTCGCCCGGCTTTGCTTCGTCGGAGAGGAATACGACACGCGGCTTCTCCTCACCGCAGGCAAGGATCATACCGCGGCTTTCGACGCCGCAGAGGGTAACGGGGGCAAGATTTGCAACAAGCGCCACGTTCTTGCCGATGAGCTCCTCGGGAGTGTAGAACTGCGCGATTCCGGAGGCGACCTGACGGCGCTCGTAGCCGAGATCGAGCATAAGCCTCAAAAGCTTCTTCGATTTCTTGACCTTTTCGCACTTAATGACCTTGGCGCATCTGAGCTCCACACCCATAAAGGTGTCAATGTCAATCTGAGGCACCTCCTCGGGCTTCTCGGTGGCGGCAAGCGCCCTTTGAGCCGCTTCACGCTCTGCGTTCAGCTCCGCAAGAAGCTTTTCCTCGTCGATGCGGGAGAACAGTATCTCGCTCTCCCCGACGTGCGTTCCTGACTTCAGTGCACCGAAATGCTCGATAGAGGCATAATCCGTAAGATCGGTGCCGATCTGACGGAATATCTTCTCACACGTCTCGGGAATGATCGGCGTGAGAAGGACTGCGCCGATGCGGATAGCTTCAAGAAGATTGTAGAGCACGGTTCCGAGGCGCGCCTTCTGTGACTCGTCCTTAGCAAGCGCCCACGGCATTGTTTCGTCGATGTATTTGTTGGAGCGCTTCAGGAGGCTCATAGCCGCATCAATTGCATCGGCAAACAGATACGAGTCCATCTTGTCGGTGAATTTTGCGATAGCATCGGCGGCGGCGGACTTCAGCTCGGAGTCGGTGCCCTCCTCCTCGGCGGGGGAGGGAATAATGCCGTCGAAATACTTGCCCGTCATGGCGATCGTGCGGTTGACGAGATTGCCGAGGGTATTGGCAAGATCGGTATTATAGCGCGATATCACAGCCTCATAGGTGATCGAGCCGTCGTTGACATAGGGCATCTCGGAGATGGCATAGTAGCGCACGCCGTCTACGGTGAAATGCTCGGCGAGCTTGTCGGCGTATATCACATTTCCCCTTGATTTTGACATCTTATCCGCACCGAAGTTGAACCACGGGTGACCGAATACCTTCTTGGGGAGGGGAAGATCGAGTGCCATGAGGAATATCGGCCAGTAGATGGTGTGGAATCTTACGATATCCTTGCCGATGATGTGAACGTCTGCGGGCCAGTACTTGCGGAAATTCTCGGGCTGTACCTCATTTTCGGGATCGTAGCCGAGAGCGGTGATGTAGTTACACAGCGCATCGAGCCAAACGTAAACAACGTGCTTGTCATCGAAGTCAACGGGTATACCCCACTTGAAGGAGGTGCGCGATACGCACAGATCTTGGAGTCCGGGCTTTAGGAAGTTGTTCATCATCTCGTTTTTGCGAGCCTCGGGCTGAATGAAGTCGGGGTGCTCCTCAATGTACTTTATGAGCTTTTCGGTGTAGGCGCTCATTCTGAAGAAGTACGCCTCCTCCTTCGTCTTCTGCACTTCACGACCGCAGTCGGGGCATTTTCCGTCAACGAGCTGTGTCTCGGTGAAGAAGGATTCGCACGGGGTACAGTAAAGACCCTCGTAGTAGCCCTTGTAGATATCGCCCTTGTCGTACAGCTTCTTGAAGATGTGCTTTATCGCTTCCTCGTGATTTGTGTCAGTGGTGCGGATAAAGTAATCGTAGGAGGTGTTCATCTTGTCCCAAACGCCCCTTATCTCGGAGGCAACGCCGTCAACGAATTCCTTGGGAGAGATACCGGCATCATGAGCCTTGTTTTCGATCTTCTGACCGTGCTCGTCTGTACCGGTGCAGAAGAATACGTCGTAGCCGCGCTGGCGCTTGTAGCGAGCGATGGCATCGGTCAGAATGACCTCGTAGGTGTTACCGAAATGCGGCTTCTGAGAAGCGTATGCAATGGCGGTGGTTATATAGAATTTCTTGTTGTCCATCGTGATGTCCTTTCTTAAATGACCTCGGCACCGCCGGCATATACCGAGCAGATGCGGGGCGATGAGGTGCTGTCCAGTACTATCATATCGGCGCGGCGGCCGACGGAAACGGAACCGACGTAGGCATCGGCGCCGATCATTTTCGCGGGATTAAGAGTTGCGGTCGGAAGCGCTTCCTCAAGTGAGAGAGAGCAGAATTTCATGTAGTTTGTAAGAGCGGTGAACATATCGAGTGTACTGCCCGAAAGAGCACCCTCACTGTTCAGCGCAGTGCCGTTCTTTACCGTAACGGGGAGACCGGCAATGAAATACTCTCCGTCGGGACAGCCCGCCGCCTCCATCGAATCGGTGATAAGCACGAATTTGTCATGCGGCTTTACTCGGTGCGAGAGAAGAATTATTTCCGGTGCAAGATGCAGACCGTCGCATATAAACTCGGCATACGCGGAATCGCAGAGCAGTGCGGCACCTGCGCCGCCGGGGTCTCTGTGGTGGATAGGTCGCATCGCGTTGAAGGTGTGGGTGAAGCCGATGACACCCGCATTTACCGCGGAAACGAGCTGTGCGTAATCAGCATCGGTGTGCGCGGCGGTAACCGGGATACCGAGCTCAAGCGCCGCCGCGAGCATTTCCGCCGCTCCGTCAAGCTCGGGAGCCATGGACAGTCGCATTCGCGTATCCTTCGCAAGATGTTTCAGCCGTCTCAGCTCGTCGGCGGAGGGAGGTGCAAGAAGTGAGGAGGCATGAGCACCGCGCTTCTTCGGTGAGAGATATCTGCCCTCCATGTGAACTCCGAGGAAGGCTGCCTCACCCGAGCGGTTCTCGTGCTCCGCTATCGCCTTTGTCGAGCTCTCAAGAGCCTCAAAGGGCGCGGATGCGAGCGTCGGCATTACGGAGGTCGTGCCGACCTCGGCATACGACAGGGCGATCCTTCGGTAGTCCTCCGGCATCGCGGTGTTGAAATCGTATCCGCCGCGACCGTGCGAGTGAACGTCTACAAGTCCGGGGATCACGTATCTGCCGCCGAGAGATATGACGTCACCCTCGGGCAGGGGTGAGGTCTCTCCGATAATACCCGTAACGGTATCACCGCTCACGACCACCGATGCGGTCTTGAAGCTCTGGGAGTCGGTGCAGTAAACATTGCAGTCGGTAAAAATAGTTGTCTTCGTATCCATGTAATGCCTCCGTTGAAGTCTGTTACATTATTATATTATTATACCAAAAATACGCCCTGTTTACAAGGCGTATTTTATGTGCGATTTAGACAGAAATACCGAAATTATGCACCGAAAGTTCGTGCTGCGGGACAAATTTTCCTCATGACTGTCTCTCATTCAGAAGCATATCGTAAAATTCACGCTTGCGAAGACCGCGAGCTGCCGCCGCCGCCTTGATCGCATCCATTCTCTCCATGCCGCCGCGCATCAGACTTTGCACGTGCTCCTCGGGATCCTCGGGATAGTCGGAGGCAGCCGGAGGGACTGCATCCGTGCCCTCTACAATGAGCACGAATTCTCCTCTCGGAGCCACCTCACCGAAGTGTGCGATGGCATCGGAGAGAGTCGTGCGAAGCACCTCCTCGTTGAGCTTTGTCAGCTCACGGCATACGGATATCCTCCTGTCACCGAGATATTCGTACAGATCGGACAGGGTGGCGCGGAGCTTGTGCGGCGCTTCGTAGAAGATGAGAGTGTGCGTATCGTACCTGAGCGACTCAAGATGCTCACGGCGCTCGTTTTTGTTTACCGAAAGAAAGCCCTCAAAGGCAAATCTCCCTGTCGGAAGCCCGGAAAGCGTGAGCGCGGTCACGGCGGCACAGGAGCCCGGAAGCGACGTAACGGGGATTCTCCTCTCGGCGCAGATGCGCACGAGATCCTCTCCCGGATCGCTTATCGCGGGTGTACCCGCATCGCTAACGAGCGCACAGGACTCTCCCGCCTCAAGACGGCGGCAGATGACCTCCCCGCGCTCACGGCGATTGTGCTCGTAGTAGCTTATAAGAGGCTTAGATATCCCGTATCGCGACAGGAGCAGTCCGGTATTTCTCGTATCCTCCGCGGCGACAAAGTCCACTTCGGAGAGTACCTTCAGCGCGCGCTCCGTTATGTCGGATAGATTCCCGATCGGAGTCGGGACGATGTACAGCGTTCCGCCCTCGGTGCGATTCCGTTCGCGGACAGCTTCCGTATTGTTCAGCTCACTCATTGTTTCCTCTCAAATAAATGTGCAAGGGAGAAGGACTCGTATATTTCGGCATATGCGCTTGTGTACCCGAGATCCTTTTCTCCAGATGACGTGTCGATCGGCTCCGACTGCGTATTGCGGTATATGATGAGCGGCGGCGCGACCGTAAGACCGACACCGGCTCCTTTTTTCGATTTTATGAGGACAAGGCACGGCGTCCCCTCCGCCCTCGGATATACGGTAACAAGCTCCTTCGGCTCAAGAGAGCATTTTTTAAGCGCGAAGATGAGCTCCGCAAGCCTGTCGGGTCTGTATACCGTGTAAAAACAGCCCCCGAATTTCAAAAGCCTTGCGGCGGCGGCACAGAAATCGTGTATGGTGCCGTTCAGCTCTCGGCGTGCCGCGTTTTTCGCATTCGATACGTTTCCTCTGCCGCTGTCGGCGCTCATGTACGGCGGATTCGATATCACAAAATCCACCTCACATCCAGTGTCCCTCACGGACAGCTCTCTTATATCGCAATGCAGGGGTATCACCTTGTCGGAGAGCGAATTGAGCTCGGCGTTGCGGCGGCACAGATCGTAATAATCCTCCTGAAGCTCCGCGGCGTATATTCTTTTCGCCTTGCCTCTCGCGGCACAGAGCAGGGAAGCGACACCCGTTCCGGCACCGAGATCCGCACCGACCCCGCTTCTTGAATTTACAAATGCCGCAAGCAGATACGCATCCGTGCCGAAGACAAGTCCGTCGTCCCGCTGTATAAGAGACAAGCTCTCGTTTATTGCATCTATTCTTTCACCGCTTCTGAGCGGTATGCTTTCAGTGTTCATATCTCACCGTATATGAAAAATCCGCACACCGTAAGGATGTGCGAATTTTCGTTTTAAGTAGTTTTGTGTCGATTACTCGGCAACGGGTGCATCAACAGGGCAAGCACCGGCGCAAGCACCGCAGTCAAGGCACTTGTCGGCGTCGATTTCGTACTTGGAATCGCCCTCGGAGATAGCCTCAACAGGGCACTCGGCAGCGCAAGCGCCGCAGGAAATGCAATCATCGGTAATTTTGTATGCCATGGTATAAAACCTCCGTTAATTTATTTTCAGTCATTATAGCACAGAAAATCCGCTTTGAAAATACTTTTTGCGAAAAAATATAATTGTTTACAGACGGTTAGTCATCACTCACCGTCCACAGAGCTGCTCTTTTCGGCTTTTCCGCCCTTGCGGGAATGTGAGCGCCTGCGGGACTGTTCATGCTTTTCCGACTGCTCGTCCTCACCATTCGAAGCCTTTGCCTGCTCGGGAGCGGGACCCTTGCTCTTTTTCGAGATAAGTGTTACGTTATCGCGGTGGTATTCCTTTACGGTCTCACCGTCAGAATCAAGCAGTACCTTGACGGAGCCGAGCAGGGGGCTTGATTCACGCACCGTGCCCGTGCCGTCGGGAGTCTTTACCTTGGAATCCACGGGCGGAGTAAGACGGAGCTCGGCTTCGTAGGTCTCATGCTCAAACTTGAGACAGCACATGAGTCTGCCGCACGTGCCGGAGATCTTCGACGAGTTGAGGGACATATTCTGTTCCTTTGCCATCTTGATCGAAACCTGAACAAAGTCGGAGAGGAAGGTGCTGCAACAGAACGGTCTGCCGCATACGCCGAGTCCGCCGAGGAACTTCGCCTCGTCACGTATTCCTATCTGCCTCAGCTCTATTCTTGTGCGGAAGACTCCCGCCAGATCCTTTACGAGATCACGGAAATCTATGCGCCCGTCGGCGGAGAAGTAGAATATCAGCTTGCCGCCGTCAAAGGTGTATTCGGCATCTATCAGCTTCATGCCGAGCCCGTGCTCTGCGATCTTTGCAGAGCAGACGGAATATGCCTCCTTTTCCTTTACGGCGTTCTCCTTGTTCCGTTCGATATCTTCGGGAGTGGCGAGTCTGACGACAGGTCTGAGAGGAGGCACGATATCGGAGGCGGGAACCTCCTTGCAGTCATGACCGACAGTTCCGAATTCGATGCCGCGCGCGGTCTCAACGATAACGGAATCGCCCGTTTTCATCTCAAGTCCCTCGGGCGAGAAGTAATACACCTTGCCGTTGTCCTTGAATTTCACGCCGACGACCTTGACGGTCGCGGGGGTGTCGGTGGTGACGGATACCTCGGTCACAAAGCCGCCGTTATTTGAAGGAACATAATTTGTGATTATGTTGTCTTCCTTTGAAAATTCGCTGTGTCTGTCCATTTTATTTTGCGGCATAGCCGCCCTTTCTGATGTATGCTTTTAAGCTCTCGGCATTACGGCCGAAGCATGATCAACTGTTCTGTGGTGAGTGATACGGAGGCGTTTGCATCAAGTGATGCGCGCCCGTCCTCAAGTGCGGAGTAAAGAGTAATGAGTCTGCGGAGAGGAACGGCGGCGTATCCGGAGGGATCGGCGTGATTCTCAAAGTACAGAAGCGGCGCATCGGTCTTGAGCTTCACGGAGATGATATCACGCACGGCGGTCTGCGCGAGGGTGAATATCCTTGCACACTGCTCACGCGATCTCGGAAATTCGGCGGACAGCCGTACCCGCTCTGCGGGAGATGTACCGAGCACGGTGCCGACAAGGCGCGAGGCAAGATCCCGAAGAAGCGCCTCACCATCGGATCTGCCTCCCCTCAAAAGCTCAAGCGCCTTTCCGACAGCACCGTCGGAGCCCCTGACGGCTTCATCGAAGGCAGCGCGGTCACGCAGATACAGCCTCTCTCCCTCGGGATATGCGCGGACAGCCTCCGCGACAGTCTCGTGGTCAAGCTTTTCCGTAGTGAGTATAACGCAGCGACTGCGTATTGTTTCGAGGAGCGCGGATCTGTCGCTGACGAGAAGAATGAATACGACAAACGGCGGCGGCTCCTCGATCGAGATAAGGAGCGAGTTCTGCGCCTCCGCGGTCATAAGCTCCGCATCTCTTATGATATAGAACTTTACCTCCGATTCGACGGGGGATACGTAGAGACGGGAGCGAAGCTCCCTTGCCGCATCCACTCCGATGCTTTTCTTTGAGGCTGTGGTCAGCTCGGTGACATCGGGGTGAATACCTCGGAATATTCTTGAGCAGGCACGGCACTTGCCGCACGGCAGTGAGAGAGAATCGTCATTTCTGTTTTCGCAGAGAGCGGCAGCGGCGGCATTCCTTGCGGCGGTAAGCCTTCCGCTTCCGAGCGCACCCTCTATGATATAGGCGTGCGAAAGACTGCCGGAGAGGGCATGGCGAAGCCTGTCGTTACCTGTAAGCGACGGAAAAATCTTTCTCAATGCGACACCTCTCACCTTCTGTGTGTGTTTTACCTGTTTATTATAGCAAAATTAAATCCGCGTGTCAACCTGAGAATACTTGCGGAGGCGGACGAATATAAAACTTATGGGCAAGCGCGCCCCGATAAATGCACGGCGGTGCTTGCAATTTTTAATATATTGTGGTAAAATAATATGTATGGTTATTATCGGGCAGTGTGCCCGCAGCAAAAGTGAGGCGTAGCTTTAATGAATAAAGCCGAATTTGCAAAGGTACCGATCATCGGGCTTTGCGGCAGAAGCGGCTCCGGAAAGACCACGGTCTGCAATGCCTTTGAGCAGCTCGGAGTCAGAGCGATAGATACGGATAAGGTGTACAGTGAGCTTGTACGCCCGACTGATGACGGCTTGCCGTCACGGCTCGTTCGGGATATAGCCGCCGAATTCGGAGGGAATATCATCGCTTCCGACGGTTCTCTCAACAGAACTCTGCTTGCCGCCGCCGTATTCGGAAAGGGCAATGAGGAAAGGCTCAAAAAGCTCAATTCGATCACGCACGGGCCGATACTGGAGCGCACGCTCGCTCTCATCGGTGAATATGAGAAAGACGGTGCGCGCGGCGTTATAGTCGATGCCCCCGCGCTGTTCGAGAGCGGCTTTGATTCCGCCTGCGATGCGATCGTATGTATCAGCGCGCCGGAGGAGGTGCTTCTGCGGCGTATCATGAGCAGAGACTCCGTTTCCGAGAGCGCCGCAAGACGCAGACTTGCCTCTCAGATAACGGACAGTGAGCTCAGGCTCCGCTCCGATCACATCATCTGCAATGACGGCAAGGCGGATCTCTTTTCTGAGGTGAGCGAAATATTTGACAAAATCTCGGTTGAATTCGGAGCTTTAAGGAATAATGAAATATAAGGGCGCACTCAGACGAAGCGCGGTGATACTCACCATCCTTGCGCTGTCGGTCTTGGCAGGCTTTCTCTTTCAGGTCGTCAGCGACGGGATAGACAGGAAAAATCACCCCAGAAAATTCAGCGAATATGTGGAGAGGTATTCCGAGGAATACGGCGTTCCCGAGTATATCGTCTATTCGACGATCAAGGTGGAGAGCGGATTTGATTCGGGAGCCGAATCGTCCGCCGGCGCGGTGGGACTCATGCAGCTCATGCCCGAGACGTTTCGGTATCTGATGTCGGAGCTCAAGGAGGAATATAAATCCGATCTCATCTACGGACCGGAGACCAATATCCGTTGCGGCACCTACTATCTCTCAAAGCTTTATCTGAAATACCGAAACTGGGATACGGTGTTTGCCGCATATAACGGCGGTGAGTCGAACGTGGATTCGTGGCTCTCCGACGGCGAATATTCCGAGGACGGTGTTACGCTTAAAAAAATACCGTTCCCCGAAACGGAAAAATACGTGGCAAAGCTGAGACATTCCATGGAGGTATATACGCGCCTGTATTACTGACGCGTTCCGAAAATAAATTCAAGTGAAAAGGATGCCCGAGAGGGCTTGGTGGATAATATGGACAGAGAAAACAGTACAAAAAAGGACACGGCGACTCTCCTGTTTAAGAGGAAGAACGCATTTGAGTGCTTCACTGCCGAGGACAGGAGCAGAGCTCTTGAGTATGCCGAGGATTACAAGAGATTTCTCGATGCGGCAAAAACGGAGCGTGAGGCTGTACGCACGGGCACGGAGCTGCTGAGAGAGGCGGGATACGTGCAGTACGATTTCGGTGATGAGATAAAGGCTGGCGGAAGATACTATTACAATAACAGGGGAAAGAGCCTGTACGCCTTCCGCATCGGCACGGAGCCGATAAGCGAGGGTATACGTATCCTTGCGGCTCACATTGATTCACCGAGGCTTGATCTGAAGCAAAATCCGCTGTATGAGGACAGCGGTATCGGCTATTTCAAGACGCATTATTACGGCGGTATCCGCAAGTATCAGTGGGTGACGGTACCGCTTGCACTGCATGGCACGGTGGTGCTTGCAGACGGAAGCGCAGTCGATGTCACCATAGGCGAGGAGCCGAATGAGCCAGTGTTTTGTATAACGGATCTGCTCCCGCATCTCGGACGTGAGCAGAATACAAAGCCCCTCGGCACAGCCTTTAACGGTGAAAATCTCTCGATCCTCATCGCCTCCTCTCCGCTTATTGATGACGGAGAGGTTACCGAGGAGGACGATAAGGTGCGCCTGTGCGTCATGAAATATCTGAACGATAAGTACGGCATGAGCGAGGAGGATTTTATCTCCGCCGAGCTTTGCGCCGTTCCCGCGGGTAAATGCGTCGATGTCGGTATCGACCGCTGGATGCTCGGAGCATACGGGCACGACGATGCCGTATGCGCTTATCCCGCTCTTACCGCCTTCATAGACAGCGCCGAGAGCGCCCACTCCGCAATGTGCATACTTGCGGATAAGGAGGAGACCGGCAGTGACGGTACAACGGGAATGCAGAGCAGACTGCTTTGCGACCTGATAGATGAGATAGCAGGAGCTCTCGGCGGAAGCGGCGCACAGGTCAGAGCCGCATCAAAGTGCATCTCGGCGGATGTTTCCGCGGGCTACGATCCGCTTTATGCCGATGTATTCGATAAGAAAAATGCCGCATACATGAACGGCGGCGTTGCCATGGCAAAATATACCGGAGCCGCCGGAAAATCCTCGACAAACGATGCCGATGCGGAGTATGTGGCGTTTGTCAGAAGCATCTTCGCAAGTCACGGCGTGGTATGGCAGACCGCAGAGCTCGGAAAGGTCGATGCGGGCGGCGGCGGAACTGTCGCAAAGTATATTGCAAATCTCAATATAAGCACAGTCGATATGGGCGTACCCGTGCTGTCGATGCACGCTCCGTTCGAGCTTGTATCCAAGGCGGATCTTTACTCCGCATACACGGGCTTCAGAGCCTTCTGCCTGTAAGCTCACCGCCCCGCAAATACAGATGACGTTTATCGGAGGACAAATTGCTAAACAAACTAAAGGATGCCGAAAAGCACTATCTTGAGCTTGAGGCCGCACTTTCACTTGAAGAAAATATGGCGGATATGGAAAAGTACACCGCGCTGACAAAGGAGTACAAGTCCATGACCCCGCTCATGGAAAAATATAAGGAATATTCCCGTGCCTGCTCCGTTCTGTCGGATGCAAAGCAGATGATGGAGGAGGAGACCGATGCGGAGCTGCGCCAGCTTGCCGTGGAGGAATATAAGGCGGAGAGCGAACGACTGCCGCTTCTCGAGCAGGAGCTGAAGGTGCTTCTGCTTCCTCCCGATCCCAATGATTCGCGTAACGTCATCGTGGAGATCCGCGCAGGCGTGGGCGGCGATGAGGCGGCGCTTTTCGCAAGCGTACTGTACAGAATGTACTGTATGTACGCCGATACGCAGAGGTGGAAGACGGAGCTTGTCAGCGCAAACGAAACGGGACTCGGCGGATTTAAGGAGATAACATTTATGGTCAGGGGCGAGGGCGCCTATTCACGCCTCAAATACGAGAGCGGAGTACACCGAGTTCAGCGTGTACCCGAAACGGAGACGTCCGGCAGGATCCATACCTCCACGGCAACCGTGGCGGTGCTTCCCGAGGCGGAGGATGTCGAGGTGGAGATAAATCCCGCGGATATTGAGATAGATACGATAAAATCGAGCGGTGCCGGCGGACAGCATGTCAATAAGACGGAATCCGCGATACGACTGCTTCATAAGCCTACCGGGATCGTGGTGGAGTGTCAGGATGAGCGAAGTCAGCACAAAAACAAGGACAAGGCGATGAAGATCCTGAGAACGAAGCTCTACGATATGAAGCAGAAGGAGCAGAGCGACCGCATCGCGGGCGAGAGACGACTTCAGGTGGGAAGCGGAGACAGAAGCGAGCGGATACGCACGTATAATTTCCCGCAGGGCAGAGTAAGCGATCACCGCATAGGGCTCACTCTCTACTCTCTTGAGAGATTCGTGAACGGCGAGATATCGGAAATGCTCGATGCTCTTGCCACCGCCGATGCCGCAGAGCGCCTTAGTGCCGGAGGCATTTGATGAATACGGAAATATACAGGATAGCCGATCCGACAAGGCTTTGCGATGCCGACAGAGAGGCGATCGACAGGGCAGGGCGGATCATACGTGAGGGTGGACTTGTCGCATTTCCCACCGAGACAGTGTACGGGCTCGGAGCCTCCGCATTTGATGCCGCAGCGGCGGATGCCGTGTACAAAGCAAAGGGAAGACCGTCCGATAATCCTCTTATAGTCCATGTCTCATCACCCGAGGAGGCGGAGAGCTTTGCCTTTGTGAATGATACATACCGAGATATCGCACAGCGCTTTATGCCTGGAGCGGTAACGGTCATTCTTCCGAAGCGCAGCATTATCCCCGACGGAGTGACGGGCGGGCTTTCAACCGTTGCCGTGAGATGTCCCGCGCACCCCGTCGCAGCGGAGCTTATCAGGCGGACGGGAGTGCCCGTGGCGGCACCCTCGGCAAATCTTTCGGGTAAGCCGTCGCCCACGAGGGCGGAGCACGTGATACGCGATCTCTCGGGGAGGATAGATATGGTAATCGACGGCGGAGACTGCGTGTTCGGACTTGAATCCACCGTGCTGAAGCCGGAGGGAGAGGGCACCGTGCGGATACTGCGCCCCGGAGCCGTCACGGCGGAAATGCTGAGTGATGCGGGATATACCGTCATCACCGATAAGGCGGTCATTGATCCCTCGGCGGCAGGAGCGGCACCGCAGTCCCCCGGAATGAAATATAAACACTATTCTCCCGAGGCGGAGGTAATACTTGTCGATGTCTCCGACTCCCACACCTCCTTCGCGGAGGCGGTAAACGGTATGAAGAAGGACGGCGGATATGCCGTGATTTGCACCGAAGAACAGGCAAGGGGGCTTGTCGGAGATGTGAAGGTATTCTCCTGCGGAACGGACGATGACGGCGCAGTGATGGCGCATACGCTGTTTTCCGCTCTCCGCGCCGCCGACGATGCCGGAGTGTCCGAGATCTACATACCCCTGCCGGACAAGCACGGAATAGGGCTTGCCGTGTATAACAGAGTGATAAGAGCTGCCGGAGGCAGAATAATAAAACCCGAAAATTAAAGAACAGGACAGTAGCTTATGGCAAGAAAAAAGAAACCCGAGATAAAAGAGATAGTTGAAGCGGAGATAAAGGATCAGCTTATAACCGATACGATCGAGACAAACTTCATGCCGTACGCCATGAGTGTTATCGTGTCGCGTGCGATCCCCGAGATAGACGGCTTCAAGCCCTCACACAGAAAGCTCCTCTATACCATGTATAAAATGGGGCTTCTCACCGGAGGGCTCACCAAATCCGCGAATATCGTAGGTCAGACGATGAAGCTCAACCCGCACGGCGATATGGCGATATACGAGACCATGGTGCGCCTTACGAGGGGTAATGAGGCTCTGCTGCATCCGTTTGTTGAGTCCAAGGGCTCCTTCGGCAAGCAGTACAGCCGCGATATGGCATTTGCCGCTCCGCGTTATACGGAGGCAAAGCTTGCGCCGATCTGCGCCGAAATATTCAACGGAATAGATAAGAACGCGGTCGATATGATCCCGAACTATGATAATACCATGACCGAGCCGTCGCTTCTTCCCACGACCTTCCCGAACATTCTCGTGTCTCCCAATATGGGTATTGCCGTCGGAATCGCCTCGCAGATATGCTCCTTCAATCTCGGAGAGGTGTGCGACGGTACCATCCAGCTTCTCCGTCATCCAAATACCAATGCGGAGAGAATGCTTGATATCATAAAGGCTCCCGATTTCAGCGGAGGCGGATATCTTGTATACGAGAGAGAAAAGCTGCTTGAGATCTACAAGACCGGCAGAGGAAGCTTTACTCTGCGTGCAAGATACAGCTACGATAAGGCAAATAACTGCATTGATATACTTCAGATACCGTATTCCACCTCGATCGAGCAGATAATGAGCAAGGTCATGGAGCTTGTTAAGGATGGAAAGCTGAGGGAGATCACCGATTTCAGAGATGAGATCGACAAATCCGGCTTCAAGCTCACGCTTGATCTCAAAAACGGCGTGGATCCCGATCAGCTCATGGCAAAGCTGTTCCGCAATACCACGCTTCAGGACACCTTCTCCTGTAATTTTAACGTTCTTATAAACGGATCCCCGAGACAGCTCGGTATCGTTGATATATTGAAGGAATGGATAGTATTCCGCGTTGAATGTGTGCGGCGTGAGCTTTCCTTCGATCTTGCAAAGAAAAAGGAGAAGCTTCATCTCCTGCGAGCTCTCGGAAAGATACTGCTTGATATAGATAAAGCAATAAAGATCATAAGGGAGACCGAGAAGGAATCGGATGTAGTGCCGAGACTTATGGAGGGCTTCCGTATCGACAGCGTACAGGCGGAATTTATCGCGGAGATAAAGCTCCGTCACCTCAACCGCGAATATATTATAACGAGGATAAAGGAAATAGAGGCTCTGCAGGGTGAGATAGCTGAGCTTGAGGAGATACTTGCCGACGAGCTCAAGATAAAGGCTGTCATTATTAAGCAGCTTCAGGAGATAAAGGCGAAGTATGCCATACCGAGAAAAACGAGACTCATAGATCCCGCCGATATCGTCGAGGAGATACAGAGCGACGAGGCGGAGAGCTACGACTGCCGTATCATTCTTACGGAGCAGGGCTATTTCAAGAAGATCACGATGGCTTCTCTGAAGCGGAGCGAGGATCACCGCTTCAAGGAGGGCGACAGGATCCGAAACAGCTACGATACGGACAATCTTGCCGAGCTTATGGTATTCTCCGACAAGTGCAGATGCTATAAGGCAAAGGCAGACGATTTCGAGCCGGTGAAGGCGTCGCTTCTCGGAGATTATCTCCCCGCAAAGCTCGGCTTCGACGATGATGAAAAAGCGATAATGCTCCACGCCTACAAGCAGATAGATGAGAGCGATAACGTGATATTCATTTTCGAGAACGGAAAGGGAGTCAGAGTGCCTCTCAATTCGTACGTAACGAAGGGCAACAGACGCCGCCTGACTGGCGCATATTCCGATTCCTCACCCATAGTCGGCGTGATCTTCGAAAAGGAGCCGACAGAGCTTCTTCTTCACAGCACGGACGACAGGGCGATACTGATAAAATCGACCCTTATCCCGCAAAAGACTACAAGGACAGCGTCTGGAGTACAGCTCATGAACCTCAAAAAGGGACAGAAGCTTGACCGCGTGCTTATCGGTGACGATATTGCCACAGCGGGCGATATTTCGAAGTGCAGAAAGATAAAGATTCCGGCGGCAGGCTCACCGATCACCTCGGGGGACGGAGGACAGCTTGCCTTCGGCGAACAGTGATACCCCGAAATGCAAAGGAGCAAACCATGAAAAAAGATAAAAAGCTGAAGATTGCCGTCATCGCGGCGGCTGTTGCGATAGCGGGCACGGTTACCGTGTACGCCGCATACGATTCCTCAAAGGATCCGCTCGTATCGCTCAGCTATCTTTCCGATATTTTCAAGCCCACTGTCAAGGATGAGCTTTACGCAAAGCTTGCGAATGACCTTGAATATACAATGAAGACCGATTTCAAGTCACAGCTCTCCGAGGAGCTCGGTGCCATCATTGACGAAAAGAGCAACGAGATCCGAGGTGACCTTGAGCAGAGCTATTCCGAAACGCTTGATGCGCTCAGAAGCAAGCTTGACGCACTGTCGAATGAATACGAGGTCGTAGTGCTCGAGGCGGGACAGAGGCTCACCGCCGATGCCGCCTGCGATATCGTGCTTCTCACCGGCGGCGGTACAGTGAGATGTGCCGACACCGAGAGCGGCATCATCGACTGCACGGACGGGATCATTCTCTATGACGGTCAGAGCATCCCCGCGTGTCATAAGCTTCTCGTCCCCGATAACGGAGACGGCAGAGGTATTACCGCGACCGCGAGAACGGAGCTTCTTGTGAAGGGAGGCTATACCGTTGGCTGAGAATAAGGGAAAGGGCAGGGAGAACCGTGCAACACGCGCCGCAAGACTGATCTGTTTGATCCTTGTTATACTCATGCTTCTCGGTACCGCATCCACCGCGATCCTGTTTTTGCTTGCCTCACGCACCGTGACCTCTGCGGCGGGATATACGGAGCCCACCGTCAGTATCGGTATCAAATACGGCAGCAGTGCCACAAGCAGCTTCCGCACATATTCGGATACCTGTTATACTCTCCTGTCCCAAAGACCGGACGGCGACAGATCCTCCGTAAAGCTCGGAAATGTCTCCGAGAAGGTGCTCATAGTCGCACCCCACGACAATCTTGCCGTGAGCGGCACGGGCTTTGAGAGCGCGACCGAGAACATCACCGTCGGCGGCTATCGCATCGACATATCGAAGGACTATGCGACCTTTGATGAGGCTGAGAGTGCGGCGAGAAACATTGCCGCTAACGGCTATCAGGCGTTTCCCGCTTATATCGGCGGAGTATTTCGCGTAAGAGTCGGAAATTTTGCCACCTTTGATGCCGCGGAGTATTCGATGTACCATGTTTCCTCCGTTGCGGGCGAAGCCGTGAGCATCTCCGCACCCTCCGCGAGCGGCGTCAGCGTTATTACGCCGGAGGGGCTTTTGAAGTTCGAATTCGATAACGGAAGTGCGACATACCTAGGCCTTTGCCCCGCGGGGGAGGGCGGGGCGTACCTGCGTACCGATAACAGCTATATCTACGAGGGCGTATTCATGTACAGGCGCGACGGCACCTATATATCCGTTATAAACATGCTCGGGCTTGAGACGTATATCGAGGGAGTTCTCCCGTACGAGATCAGCTCATCGTGGCATATAGAGGCACAAAAGGCGTTTGCCGTTGCCGCAAGATCCTATGCAATGGGAAATATCGGAAAGCACAGCTATTCCTACGGCTTCGATCTGTGCTCATCGACGAACTGTCAGGTGTATAAGGGTGCCGGCGGCGTCACCGAGACCGTAAAGAAGGCGGTAGCAGATACCGCCGGACAGGTGCTTGAATACAACGGCAAAACAGCAACTCTTTATTATTCCTCAAGCACGGGCGGCTGTACGGTCAGCGCCGAGGATTGCTGGGGAGGCAGTACCGCCGCGTATCTTCAAGCGGTGGATACACCGTGGGAGAGGTATACCGAATACGGTAACGGGCTCTGGAGCGCGGAGGTAACTCCCACCGAGCTTTGTGCATATCTTAGAGATAAAGGATATACCACCCTCACCGACAGTATCGCATCTGTCACCGTGACGGAATATGCCGAAAATTCGACCTACGTAAAGGAACTGCTGATAACCGATGTCCACGGTAACAGCGTATCGCTTAAAAACACCGATAAAATACGTACAACTCTCTCAAAATACCTGAAAAGCGCCAACTTCACCGTCGGAAAGGGCAGTACCACACGCGTGGAGACCACCGTCACACAGAGCAGTGATGTACAGCCGTACAGTGTGCTTGATATGTCATCGTTTAATATATTCACCTCTCTCGGAAAGGTGCTTTTTGAAGGAATCGAGAAGCCGAGGGTAGCCACGGGCTCGGGTGAGACCGTGGTCGAGGGAGCAAGCGGATATGTTATCACGGCGGACAATGCGGCGGGCGGAGACCTTGTGCCCTCCGGCTACAGCACCGTGTATGAAAATAAGACTCTCACCGCCGCCGATTCCGAGAGCTTTATCTTTGCGGGAAAGGGCTGGGGACACGGAGTCGGACTCAGCCAGTACGGAACGAAGGATCTTGCGGAATTCGGATATACATACGACCGTATTCTTGCCGCATATGTTCCCGCTGCCGTTATCACGACAGTGTCGGAGCTCGGCTGACGCTTTAACTTCCTCGGAGGATTACCGATTGAACAACAAACTCACTCATAAAAACACACTCACCGCCTGCTACCTCGGATATATCACGCAGGCTATCGTCGTAAATCTCGCACCGATCTTTTTCGTCATCTTCAAGGACAGCTACGGGCTTGACAACAGTCAGATAGGAACTATCGTCTTCGTGCTGTTCGTAACACAGCTCATGATAGATATCGCCTCGGCATGGTTCGTAGACCGTCTCGGCTTCCGAGGCTGTGCGGTCACGGCAAATCTTGCCGCCGCAACGGGACTTCTCCTTCTCGGAATTCTTCCCCGAGTAATGCAGAGCTATCCCGCCATTATGATATCCATCGTAATAAGCGCCGTCGGCGCAGGCATCATCGAGGTCATAATAAGCCCGATAGTCGATCTTCTGCCCGCCGATTCCAAATCCTCCGCCATGAGCCTCCTGCACTCCTTTTACTGCTGGGGACAGGTCGCCGTTGTGGCGGTATCCACCCTCCTACTTGCCGTTATCGGGGGCGAACATTGGTATATCATACCGATACTGTGGCTTACAGTCCCCGTGATAGATGCGGTGCTTTTCAGTATGGTGCCGCTTCCCGAGCCGGTAAACGAGATGGATGGCAATACCGCGAAAAGCATATACCGAACGCGTCATTTCGCGCTTGCCGCATTTATCATGTTTTCTGCGGCAATGGCAGAGCTTTCCATGTCCCAGTGGGCATCGTATTTTGCGGAGCGCGGACTCGGTATAAATAAGGTCGCGGGTGACCTTCTCGGCCCGTGTATGTTCGGCGTGTTCATGGCGATAGGCAGAACCGTTTACGGTATATACGGAACTAAGTGGAAGCTTACAAGGGTACTCACGGGCTGTGCTCTCATATGCTCCGTCGGGTATCTTCTCACGGTCTTTAGCCCAATTCCGGTGCTCTCCCTCATGGGCTGCGGCATTTCCGGACTCGGCGTGAGCCTGATGTGGCCGGGCGCTCTCAGCCTCACCTCCGCCAAATTCCCGAGCGGCGGCACAAGGCTGTTCGCGATCCTTGCGCTGTTCGGTGATATCGGCTGCTCGGTCGGCCCTTGGCTTACGGGCATTGTATCCGATATCTCCTCACGTATGCCGTTTATGACGGCTCTGTCCGAGAATACCGGACTCGGAGCAGATCAGCTTGCCATCAAAGCCGGGCTTCTGCTGATAAGCATTTTCCCGATAGCCGCCGTATTTGTTATACGCGCCTTCGGCAGAGAGAAAAAATAATTTGCCGATAATGGAGGATGTATATTGAAAAAGACTGAGAAAAAGGGATTTTTCAGATTCCTTTCAAATGAATTTCGCGATCATAAGCTCACGTTTTCCGTGTATATAGTGCTTCGCATGATAGTGATCGCGTTTATAGTTGTGTCTATCCTCAGAGGAAACTGGGAGAACGTGTTCACCTGCTTCCTCACTCTCGCACTCCTGCTGATACCGGCATTTGTCGAGAGGAGCTTTAGGGTGAATCTCCCGAGCCTTCTTGAGGTCATAGTGCTTCTCTTTGTGTTTGCCGCCGAGATTCTCGGTGAGCTCAGGTGCTACTATATCAAATATCCTTACTGGGATACGATGCTTCACACCATAAACGGCTTTATCTTTGCCGCCGCGGGCTTCGCTCTCGTCGATGTTCTCAACCGCAACGAGAAGATCAAGTTTTCGCTCAATCCCGCATATCTCGCCATCGTCGCATTTTGCTTTTCCATGACCGTAGGTGTGCTGTGGGAATTTTTCGAATACACCGCCGACTGTCTGTTCCTTACCGATATGCAAAAGGATACGGTCATAAATACCATAGCCTCCGTATCGCTTGATCCCACCGGCTCAAATAAAGCTGTCGTTGTAAAGGAGATAACCGATGTCACCGTAAACGGCACCGGGCTTGGACTCGGCGGATACCTTGATATCGGACTTCACGATACCATGAAGGATCTCATGGTAAACTTTCTCGGAGCAGTTGTTTTCAGCATCATCGGCTATTTTTACGTAAAAAACAGAGGCAAGAAGAATTCCTTTGCCGCAATGTTCATTCCCACCTTGAAGAAAGATGACGGCGACAAGGCGGACGGCAATACCAAATAAGATCACAAGCAGAGATGACCGACCTATGAGATAATAGGTCGGTCATCTCCTTTTTACTATACCGCAAGCTCTGCGCGGAGGGACTCGAAGATCTTCTTTTCCTCGCGGGATATCTTTACCTGTGTCAGACCGAGTATATCGGCGGTCTCCTTTTGCGACAGATCTCTGTAATACCGCAGTGTGACGATACTCCTCCAGAGAGGCGGGAGGCGTGTGAGACACTGCTTCAGCGCTATCATCTCAACCGAGTGATCTATCGAATCGTCCGTCGGTACCGTATCCTCAAGCGTCAGCTCGCCGTCATCGGAAATAGTCTCCGAGAGAGATTGTACCGGTGTCGCCGCATCAATAGCCGCCGCCGCATCCGATATGTCCATTCCGCACATTTTGCACAGCTCAGTCAGGTGCGGCTCGGTTCCGTGCTGCTTCACGTAATCCTCCTTGCATCGCAGAAGGATCGCCGCCGAGCGCTTTTGAGCTCTGCTCACCTTCACGGGGCCGTCGTCTCTCAGAAATCTGCGGATCTCCCCGATTATGAGCGGGACGGCGTAGGTTGAAAACGATGTACCGCGCGAGAGATCAAAGGTGCGTATCGCCCGCAGAAGACCTATAGAGCCTATTTGTACAAGATCCTCCGAGTCCGCGCCGCGCCCGAGAAATCTGCGTGAGAGCTTGTACACAAGAGGTGCATTTGCCTCCATGAGACGTGTGACGGCATCGGCGTCTCCCTCCCTTGCAAGCCTCAGATTTTCCGCATTATCCATGTATGCGGGATGCAAAATATCACCCCCGATCAGTGATCATGTACATCCGCCTTGCCTATCCGACGGATCGGTGAGAGCTTTTTTGTCATAGTAACCTTTGTGCCCTTGCCGAGCGTCGATCTCACACTCAGCGTATCCGTAAAGCTCTCCATTATCGAAAAGCCCATGCCGCTTCGTTCGTTTTCGGCATCGGTCGTATACAGCGGCTCCATTGCGGCGGCTATGTCGGCAATGCCCGCGCCCCTGTCCCTTATTTCAATCCTGATAACTCTGTCGGGAAGCAGCTTCATCGCCATATGTATATCCCCGAATGAATTCCTGTATCCGTGAACGATGCAGTTGGTCACTGCCTCCGATACGGCGCATTTCACATCCGCAAGCTCCTCCACGGTCGGATTGAGCTGTGCGAGAAAAACTCCCGCAACAGCTCTTGCCACTCCCTCGTTTGCCGATAGCGAGGGGAGTGTCAGCGTGATCTCGTTTTGTGCTCTTGTCTTCATCATCTGTCCTTTCTTCCGAATACGGAGCTTTATTTTCTGTCTATTCTTATGATCCTCTCGGCACCCGCCGCCGAAATTATTCTCTCGGCAGACGGTGAGGGATCCCTCACAGAGAAGCCGATCCCGAGCTTTGCCGAATTGTTGTACCTCCCGAGTATCAGCCCGAGCCCCGAGCTGTCCATAAAGCTTACGCCCGACAGATCGAGCACCAGCTTTTCCGGCAGTGCCTTTTCGACCTCATTGTCGATTGTGCATCTGACTGCCCGAGCGCCGTGATGATCTATTTCACCGCCGATGTGCGCCGTCAGACAGCCGTCGCTTTTTGTGAATTTTACTTCCGCCGTTTCCCGCAGCATCATTTTCTCCTCCGTTTTTTACTGTATTTTACACCTCGACCGTCGAAAAATATGTCGAAGTGCATCGCTGAACACAATTTTTATAAATTGCCGGTGCCGTTTTTTCGGCTACCTGCCGAGCAGCTTGTTTATTTCGGCGCCGGCAAGCAGGATCATCATGCAGAAATAGACCCACAGCATCATGAGCATCACGGCAGCAAGGCTTCCGTAGATGTAGGATGCGGAGGGATAATACTTCATGTAGAGCGAATAAAAAAATACGAAAATACCATCCACCCGACGGAGGCGAACAGCGCCCCCGGAAGTTGGAAGCTGAATTTGCCGAGAGCACCGGATGAATAGGGAAGATCCCTTGAGGCGGTGCGGTAGATAAGTGAAAAGAACAGCGTGAGGACTATGAAGAAAAGAACACTGCGAAATTCCAGAACAAACGATATGATATCAAGCAGTCGCGGAAATCGCGACGCGGCAAAGGACTTTATGATTGAGCCGAATACAAGTATGATCAGCACGCCGAGAAGGAGCGCTACGAATGAGACTGTGTAGAGCAGTGAGAGAAATATCCCGCGTATGCCGCCGAGAGTGCAGTCGGCATCGTAAATAAATGCCACGCCTCTTATCACCGAGCCTATCGCACGGCTGCTGCTCCACAGTGCCGTGAGAGCCGTCACCGACATTACCGATATGCCCGAGCTTTCCGTCAGCTCTCTGTAGATGAGCTCAAAAAGCTTTTCGAACCTTTTCGGGATTATTTCTCTGAGCGTTTTGAACAGCGCGGTAACGGCGGAGGGCATAATGTATCTGCTGAGAGATATGAGAAGCATAAGAAACGGGATAAACGCGATGATGGTGTAAAATGCCGCCTGTGCCGCATAAACCGTGACACCGTCCTCGGAGAAGCGGGAGACGAGCCCCGTTATGTGCCCGACTGCTCCGCGAAGATCAAGCACCGTCGAGCCCTTTTTGCGCTTTCTCATTTTCCCACCTCCCGAAATACATACGCCTGTGCGCCCGCGGTATTATTATGTGCAACGTGACCGATGAAATTCCGTAAAGCTCCGGCAAATTACAAATATACAAATTAATGTTGATTTTCGCGATAAAATAATGTATAATACAATAATGTGATTAAAGCAACTCGTTTTGCTTTGTGAGGTGATGCGGTAATTGAAGAACAGCACTGATAAGCTCAGAGAAAAAAAGAGCGGGAGCGTTATCGTTTCTGCGCTTGATGCTCTTGCCTCAAAGATACTGTCACTTCTCGGCAGCGGCGCTATAGGCGGCTTTTTTACCTCATATTCTCCGAGTCTCGGAAGAATAGCCGGCGGCATTGCCGACACCTCCTCGCTCGGCGCACGCCTTGACAGCTTCAGACGATCTGCCGCAAGAAAGATAGAATCGAGCGCCGTGCATGAGCTGTACGCGCGTCTTGTAAGATATTTGATCTCGGTAAGGCTTAAGGTATACGGAACAGCCGCCGTCACCTTTTTCCTGTATGCCGCCGCGATCGAGCTGTTCCGCTTCGCCGTAGACGGCTTTGTCTCGGTACCGACCGATCTCATAGCATTTCTTCTTTTGGCGGCAGCATCAGTGTCGTTGATTTTTTCAAGACTTCCTCTCTATACGGCGATCTGCACGTCACGGATCGGCAGAGGTCTGCTTGCCGTAACGGGAAATCGCCCCGACGTGTATGAGCCTCTCACCCCTAAAGGGCGGTGCAATGTCGCTTTTCTCATCGGAACGGGCCTCGGACTTTTCACATATCTCGTGCCGGCTGATTCCATCGGTCTCGTCCTGCTCAGGATCGTGTGGACACTGACAGTGCTCCATTCACCCGAATTCGGCATAGTGAGCCTGTGCTTTCTTCTTCCATTCGACAAAACGCTCACTCTTGCGGTCGAGGTCATCATCATCGCCTTCTCGTTCGCAGTGAAGCTTCTGCTCGGCAAGCGTGCGGTAAGGGCGGAGGCAGTCGATCTTGCGGCATTTATGTTTGTGCCGATGCTGCTTATCGGCGGACTTTTGTCTGTCTCGCAGTCATCAATTAAGCCTATGCTCGTGTACCTTTGCTTTATGTCGGTATATTTTCTGATAACCGGTCTGCTTCGCTCCGTCGAATGGTTCAACAGGTGTATTACGGCGGCGGTGCTCGGCGGCGCTATAACTGCGGGGTACGGAATACTCCAGTATGTCACGGGAAGTATAGCTTTTTCCGCAAAATGGCTTGACAGCACTATGTTTTCCAAAATAAGCGGAAGGGCAATATCCACGCTTGAGAATCCGAACGTGCTCGGTGAATATCTTGTGATGCTCATTCCCATGGCGGCTGTCCTGTTTGTTTTCGGCACTCGCAGATCGGGCAAGCGGCTTGCCGCCTTCGGCGCCCTCTCTCTCATGCTCGTGTGCCTTGTATTGACGTGGAGCCGCGGAGCATGGCTCGGCTTTGCCGTCGGCGCTCTCCTTTTCATGCTTATCATGAATAAGCGCACGCTCCATTTCTTCTGGGTGCTTCTTCTCTGTATCCCCTTTGCCTCGGCAGTTCTTCCCGAGAGCATAGCTCTCAGAATATCGAGCATCGGAAATCTTGCCGATTCCTCGACCTCATACAGATTCAATATATGGCTCGGTGCTCTGAGGATGCTTCCCGAGCGGATGCTCTCCGGTATCGGTATCGGGCAGGAGGCATGGCAGACGGTGTATCCCGAGTATGCTCTCTCCGGCATTGAGGGAGCGCCCCATTCGCACAGCCTGTATCTTCAGATATGGATCGAGCTCGGCTTTACGGCGCTCGTCATCTTCCTTGTTTTCATACTGCTCCTGTTCATGTCACAGTTCACGATGTATAAAACTCTCTCCAAGGCGGGATCCTCGCTTGTGCCGAGAATATATACCGCGCCCGTCAAGGATGACGGGGCTGTCGGCGGAGTGAGTGTCGACACCTCCGACTTCGAGACCGCGGAAAGGGCAAAGCTCCGCATCCGTATGAACGGAGCCGCGCCTCTTTGCGGTATTGTCGGGGTCATGATCCAAGGTCTTACGGATAATATCTGGTATAATTACCGCGTATATCTGATGTTCTGGATATGTCTCGGTCTGTGCGCCGCATATTCCGCCGTCATCAGAGAAAAGCTGGTGCTCGGAAACGCATATCTGTTCAGCGACGATCCGTCGTCGTTCAGCGCCGAGATCGGTCTGTCCCCGCATCCCAAAAAGCGTGTCGGTACAGCCGGATCCCGAGATAAGGAGAATGTCTGATGATAAAAAAACGTAAAAGCTCATTCAATATAATCGACGCACTCGTCATTCTTCTCGCGGCAGCACTTTTGCTCGGAGCGTATTTCCTGTTCTTCAGGCGCAATTCCGACAAGCTGTCCGCCGCCTCAAAGCCGCTCGGGAAGATAGAGTATGTTCTTCAGGTCTCGGCACTGCCGGCGGAGTATTCCGACAATATCAAGGTCGGAGAGAGCGTGATCGACTCCGAGAGCGGAGACGTTATCGGAAGGGTGGGAGCCGTGGACTTTGAGTCGTATGTTCATGTTGGCTACGATAAGACCACCGGTGAGCAAAGACTGACCCCATCCGCCGAGCTTGTGAATCTCTATATCACCGTCGAGAGCGACTCTGCTTTTGTCAGAGACAATCTCTGCTATGTCGAGGACACGAGCATATATATAGAAAAAAAGCTTTCTCTAATGATGCCGGATCTGTTCTGTACCGCCTCCTGCATAAGTCTTGACGTTACGGAATAGACATACCGATCAGTAAAGGAGTGTAAAAATGCAACTTACTACAATACTGTATGTTTTGACTGCGTCACTGTGCGCTGCGCTTGTTTCATTCAGCTGTACGCCGCCTGTCAGAGCACTTGCATACCGTATAGGGGCAATAGATGTTCCGCTTGATAAGAGACGTATGCATAAGAAGCCCACGCCCCTCATCGGAGGACTTGCCATATACATTGCATTTACTCTTTCCTCCGCGATCTTCTGCGAATACAGCAATACGCTTATTGCTATCTGGATAGGCGGCACCATACTTGTTGCCGTCGGTATCCTCGATGACAGATTCAGACTTTCCGCCCTTCTCAAGCTCGGCATACAGATAATTGCCGCCCTTGCCGCCGTGGCGTGCGGAGTCACTATCAGTCATATAACCGTATTCGGCAGAGTGATCATCATGGGTGTATGGGAGATCCCCGTTACTGTAATATGGATCGTCGGACTTACAAACGCCATTAACCTTATAGACGGACTTGACGGACTTGCCTGCGGCATATCCGCGATATGCTCCGCCTCTATCTCCTGTGTTATGCTCCTTGTCGGAGATATCACTTCCGCAATACTGACCATAATACTTACGGCATCGTGCATAGGCTTTATCCCGTTCAACAGAAATCCCGCAAGGATATTCATGGGTGACACCGGCTCACTATTCTTGGGCTATACGCTGTCCGTTATTTCCGCGAGCGGTCTGTTTAAGCTGCATACGGTAATATCCTTCCTCGTGCCGATGACCGTATTCGCTCTGCCGCTGTTTGATACAGTGAATGCGATATTCCGCCGTATTCTCAGCGGCAGAAGCCCGTTTTCTCCCGATAAGGGACATTTGCATCACAAGCTTGTCGAGATGGGCTTCACTCATAAGGAATCCGTCAAGATACTGTATGCAATATGCGCTCTGATGGGGCTTGTTTCGATCGTGTTCACCGATACCATGTTCCATTCGACCAGACTTATTAAGGCTATCGTGCTTATGGCAGCAGCGATCATCATTCTCTATGTGAATTACATGGTCATGAGAAATCCCGTGTCACGGCTTCATTCGGGACTTTTCGAGGACGAAAAGAAGACCGCGTTCCGTAAGCTGAAGCGTAAGGTCGAGATCGCGACTATGCTTGCCGACCACAAGTCCGGCGAGACGGACGGCGGAGCGGCAACCGCCGGTTCGGGCGCGACAGACGGTAAAGAGGGTGCGTCAAATGAGTAATGAAAAACGCAAAGCTCGGTTTACGGCGATAGACTATTTTATAATATTCGCGGTCGCGGCGGTGCTTGTCTGCTGCGGACTTCGGCTGTATCAACACAGTCGTGAGGACGATGCGCGAGGGAAGACCTCGGAATACGAGGAGTACGTCGTGTCCTTTGTCAGCCGCGGAGTGAGGGAATCCACCGCAAAGCTCCTTGAAAAGGGAGATACCTTCTATATCGACGGCGGAAAAACGGAATTCGGAGTCCTTGAGGACAATCCGACCGTCACTCCCGCAAAGCTCTCCCTTGAGCTTGACAGCGGCGAATATATCGACAATGTTTATGCCGAGAAGAACGGCAACAATACTCTCGTCGATGCGGCAGGTGCCGTTCGCGTTAAGGGCTACAGAGATAAGGATGGTCTTATTTATTTGCAGGGCAAAGAATATATAGCTCCGAATCTAACAGTCACGGTTATCTCCGGTGAGCTGGCGCTCGACGTTGAGATAACCGATATCGAAAGGGTGTCGTAATGGGTGCATTCGGCTCGGGAAAAAGACCCCCGAAGGGCGATCCGTCAAAAAAGGGCTTCGGCACCAAGATGGCAAAATACCTGTCGGATAAGGCACTGCGATGCGTTTCCGAGAGACAGGACGGCATCGAGACAGTGCTCTCCCACGGCGGAATACTGAAGAAAAAGGGCAGGGAGCTCCGTGTTTACGGAGAAGACGACCTTCTCATTTTCTCCTGCGATCCCGAGGAAATGAACGCAGGTGAGCTTCTCTCCCTTGAGGGCGTTGTGATAAGCGCCAGAGATCTTTCCTCGGGAGAATACCGAACTGTTATCGCCTACTATAAATATTGGCGTCCTCTTGATTAATATATGCTTTTCTGTAGATTTATTAACAAAATAAGGCTATAATTAAGAGAGAGGCGTGCTTTTGCCCCGTATTTGGGAAAGGAGATGATTTCTTGCCCACACTTAAAAATTTCGGGATCACCTTTTTGATCTCGGCGCTGATATTCAGCATCGTAGCCTATTTTCTTGTCGGATTTTTGACTTCGACCGTCAGCGGTATTCTCGACGAGGAAAACGGGCGTCTTGATTCTCTTTTTACCGAGGAGCCGGAGGCTTCCTCGGACAGCTCCGCGACTGTACCCGATGCAGTACCCGACGTTGAGGGAAATTCCTTCACCGTGCTGTTCGGTGTGACCGACCGCAGAGATGACTGCTATCACTACTATCCCGACGAGAGTGAGCTTGAGAAGCTCGATACGGGACTTGAGGGCTCGGTCGGGACTCTTGTGTGCGATTATCGCACAGTCAAGGTTAAATCAATAGTCCTCATGCGGGTATCAAAGGAGACGGGGGAGTATTCCTTCATATCGGTGCCCTCCGTATCCAAGGTCTACGCTCAGATGGGCGCCGGGTACACGCTTCTTGAGGATCTGATGTACTTCTACAGCGAGGAGTATTTCGTTCAGAAGGTCTCCGCAATGACGGGTATTACTCCGGATTATACGGTGTTTGTCAATGTCACGGATATGGATGACGTTCTGAAGACGCTCGGCGGCTTTACCTGCTATATACCGGATGATATCTACACGGACGGTACGAGCTATTTTCCGAAGCCCGCGGAGGAAACGGGAACCGATACGGGCTCCGATAAAGAGAAGCCCGAGGTAAAGAAAGCCGTAAGCGCCGGCAATGTAACTGTCGGAGCATCGAATGTCGAGGCGATACTTCTTTATGAGGATTACTCCGACGGAATAAAGGAGCGCTCCGAGCTTCTCACAAATCTGCTTCGCGGCGTAATGAGCAGACTGTCGCGCCTTGATGACAGCGGACTTTCAAAGTTCTATAAGTCACTCACGAAGGACGATACGATAGATACCGATATGCGCGAATCGGAGCTGCTTGCCAAGGGCGAGCTGATAAGAGCATACGGCAGCTTTACCCAGACCTCGTTTGAGTATCCGGGAACTGTCAGCGACGGGGTGTTTTCACCCGATACGATGAAGGCTGTAAAACAGCTTCTCGGTCTCAGGATCCCCGCGGATAAAACAAAAAATTCTTAAATTTCATTTTTATATGACTGAAAGGACTTAAAGATCATGTCAAACAGACTACCTAACAGCGAAAAGACAATGGAGAAGATAGTGGCTCTGTGTAAAAACAGGGGCTTTGTATACGCCGGAAGCGAGATATACGGCGGTCTTGCCAATTCATGGGATTACGGCCCTCTCGGCGTTGAGTACAAGAACAATGTTAAAAAGGCATGGTGGAAAAAGTTTGTTCAGGAGTCAAAATACAACGTCGGACTTGATGCGGCTATCCTTATGAATCCCAGAACTTGGGTAGCAAGCGGTCACGTTGTCAACTTTAACGATCCCCTTATCGACTGCAAGGCGTGCAAGATGCGTCACAGAGCCGATAAGCTTATCGAGGATTATAACGCGGAGCACGGCATACAGATGACAGTCGAGGCGATGACGAACGAGGAGATGAGCGAGTATCTTCGTGCAAACAATGTTCCTTGCCCCGGCTGCGGAAAGAGCGATTTCACCGATATCCGTAAATTCAATATGATGTTCAAGACCTATCAGGGCGTGACCGAGGACTCCACCACCGAGCTCTATATGCGCCCCGAGACCGCGCAGGGTATCTTTGTCAATTTCAAGAATATCCAGCGTACTACAAGAAGAAAGCTGCCCTTCGGCGTATGCCAGATCGGTAAATCCTTCAGAAACGAGATCACCCCCGGTAACTTCACATTCCGTACACGTGAGTTTGAGCAGATGGAGCTTGAGTTCTTCTGCAAGCCCGGTGAGGATATGCAGTGGTTCGAGTATTGGCGCGGCTTCTGCCGTGATTGGCTGCTCTCTCTCGGAATGACCGAGGAAAATCTCAGACTTCGCGATCATGAGAAGGAGGAGTTGAGCCACTACTCCAACGCAACCACCGACTTCGAGTTCCTGTTCCCGTTCGGCTGGGGCGAGCTGTGGGGCGTTGCCGACAGAACCGACTTTGACCTTACCGCACATCAGAAGGAATCCGGCGAGAGCATGGAATACTTTGATCCCGACACGGGTGAGAAGTTTATCCCCTACGTTGTAGAGCCCTCTCTCGGTGCAGACCGTGTCGCTCTTGCGTTCCTCATTGATGCGTATGACGAGGAGATCGTCGATGCCGAGAAGAACGATGTACGTGTTGTTCTCCACCTCCATCCCGCTCTTGCTCCCGTTAAGGCGGCAGTCCTTCCGCTCTCAAAGAAGCTGTCAGATAAGGCATCCGAGATATACGACAGGCTTGCAAAGTCCTTTACCGTTGAATTCGATGAATCTGGATCCATCGGTAAGAGATACCGCAGACAGGACGAGATCGGTACTCCTCTTTGCATTACTTATGACTTTGAGTCCGAGACCGACGGCTGTGTTACGGTACGTGACAGAGATACCATGGAGCAGGTCAGAATACCCGTCGATGAGCTTGAGGGATATATTGCCGAGAAGCTGAGCTTCTGAGCTCTGCCGAGCAGGTATACTTGAAATAAAACGGGGAATTGCTTTAGCGAGTGATTCCCCGAGCCATATTAAGGAGGAGCCGCAGTAAATGCTTGATCTGTGCAATCCGAGGACTATAAAGGAGCTTCTCGGCAAATACGGTCTTGCCCCCAAAAAGGGGTACGGCCAAAATTTCCTTGTGAATCCCGCAGTCCCCGAGGCTATAGCCGAGGCATCGGCGGCGGTCTCGGGGGATTGTGAGGCGGTGCTGGAGATCGGTCCCGGCCTCGGCGTGCTCACAAGAGAGCTTGCCGAGAGATTTTCGAGTGTCACGGCGGTGGAGATCGACAGCGGTCTCTTGCCGCTTCTTGCCGAGACCCTCGATGAATATGACAATATAACGGTTCACAACTGCGACTTCATGAAATGTGAGCTTCCGTCACTGCTTGAAGAAAGCTTCGGTGATCCCATGCCCGCCGTCTGCGCGAATCTGCCGTATTATATCACCACCCCCATCATCATGAAGCTCATTGATGACTGCCCGTATTCGCATCGGCTTCCGTATACCTCCGTCACCGTAATGGTGCAGGCAGAGGTCGCGGATCGAATCGCGGCTTCGGCGGGAAGTGCCGATTACGGCGCTATCAGCGCATCTGTAGGTCTGCGGTGCCGTGTCGAAAAGGTGCTATCGGTAGCGGCGGGCTCCTTCTATCCGCCCCCGAAGGTCACATCTGCCGTCATCAGGCTCATCCCTCACGAGGGCGGCATATATTCCGTATATCCGGAGGCACCCGCCGATGAGGACGAATGTGAGCGCTTCGGAGGTGCCGTTTCCGCGGTCATCTCAGCCGCTTTTTCGATGAGGCGAAAGACACTTGTCAATTCGCTCTCACAGCTTTACCGAAAAGACGAGGTATCAGCGGCGCTTGAAGCACTCAGAATGCGTACCGATATACGCGGTGAACGGCTCAGTGCGCGAGATTTCTGCGCCCTCACCGATCATCTGCTGAAAATGCGGAAAGCCGACAGGAGTTAATTATGATAAAGCTGATTGCCACCGATCTTGACGGCACACTGCTTATGCCCGATCATGTAACTGTTTCGCGGGAAAATACCGAGGCTCTGCGAGAAGCCTCGGAGCGCGGAATAAAAACCGTTATCGCGAGCGGACGAACCTATGGGGTCTTCTCAAACGATGTCCGCAGGCTCGGCTTCATTGATTATGCCATTATGTCGAACGGCGCTTCGCTCATGGCGTTCGATACCGCGACAGGTGAGCCTACCACTCATTCACCCGTAACGGAGCTTCCGTTCGATGTGTGGGAAAAGGTGTACACGGCGATGTCGGACGCGGGTGCCGATCCCGAAATATACGCTTTCGGCAAGAGCTTTATGGACGAAGGAAGGCGTAGCCGATACGCAAGCGATCGTCTGCCCGAGGAGCTTGTGGCGGAGCTGTTCAGCCACATATCCTTTGTAGATGACGTGCGCGAGGTACTGCGGGGCAGAAGCATTGAGAAGATATGCTCTCTGAGCGTTCCCGAAAGCACCCGAGGCGCCCTTGAAGCGGAACTGTACGGCAATGAGAGCCTGTCCGTCACGACCTCTATTCCCGGGAATATCGAGGTGAATTACCGCGGTACAAGCAAGGGAGCGGCTCTTGAGATGCTGTGCGGGCTTCTTGATATAAAGCCCTCCGAGGTCATGGTGTTCGGAGATGCCGATAACGATATCGAAATGCTGAAATTTGCCGAATATTCATTTGCGATGGGCAATGCCTCTCCCGAGGTAAAGGCCGTTGCAAGGTACACCGCACTGACAAACACCGAGCACGGAGTGGCGGATGCCATTCGCAAGTATGCTCTTACCTGATACAGAAAGGATTCAGTTATGAATAAAAGTATTTTTACTCCGGCGGATATACTTCTGCCGTATGCAGACCCGCATGACAAGGGCTGGGAAGCATGGTCTGTCATAGCCTGCGATCAGTTCACCTCGGAGCCCGAGTATTGGCAAGAGTGTGAGAGACTTGCTGACGGAGTGCCGTCATCATACGGTCTCGTGCTCCCCGAGGCTTATCTCGGAACGGATAAGGAGGCAGCCCACCGTCGCGCCGTTTCGGATGCGATGAAGAATACCGAGGCGCTTCTTCCGTGTAAGATGGAAAACACTCTTGTGTTTGTCGAGCGCACCTTGCCGGACGGTAGCGTGAGAACGGGTATTGTCGGCAAGATAGATCTTGAGGAGTACGATTACGCCAAGACGTCCGTCTCCGCAGTCAGAGCTACCGAGGCAACTGTCGTGGAGCGTATACCTCCGCGCTGTGCCATACGCGCAGAGGCGTCGGTGGAGCTGCCTCACGTAATGCTTTTCGGTGATGAAAAATGGTCATGGGTAGTCGCTGAGATAAGAGATGCACTGCATCACTCGGATACCTCACATTTGTTGTACGATTTCGATCTGATGCAGGGCGGAGGACACCTCACGGGATATGCTCTTGAGGGTGAGGCGCTTGATACCGCAGTCGAGGCTATCGGCTATTACGAGGATCATCGCGGAGGACTCAATACCTCGGCGGTGGTGTACGCGGTCGGAGACGGAAACCATTCGCTTGCCGCCGCAAAGGCGCATTTCGAAAATCTCAAGGCATCTCTCGGAGGTGCGGCAATGGAGCATCCCGCACGCTACGCCCTCGTTGAGGTCGTCTCTCTCGGTGACAGCTCCATTGAGTTTGAGCCGATCTACAGACTTGTGAAGGGCTGTGATGCCGCATCACTTGTATCTTCCATCGGAGAGCTTGCCGCAGACGGAGACGGTGAACAGAAGATCACCGTTATCACCGAAAGCGGTGAGAAGACCGTAGCCCTGTCCGCCCCGCCTCACGCATTGACCGTCGGCTCACTCCAGATATTCCTTGACAGGTATCTTGAGTCTCATTCCGGCGAATGTGACTACATACACGGAGAGGACTCCGTAAGAGCACTTGCTTCAAGACCCGATTCCGTCGGCTTCGTTTTTGACGGAATGGAGAAATCGTCACTGTTCGATTATGTGGAGTGCCACGGCGCACTTCCGAGAAAAACATTTTCAATGGGAGCGGCAAAAACAAAGCGCTACTACACCGAGGCAAGAAGGATCTCGGAGTAGCCCCATCGCCCCCGTTTACCCTAAAATTGGGCGTGGTACCTCAAATTTCCCGCTTGGGGTATATTTAACATTATTTTAATTGCATTATCCTAAAGTATATGGTAAAATTATAAAAAACGGAAGTATCCGACTCAGGCGGAGGCTGTATGGACTTTTTTGCATATATTAAGCGAGCCCTCACACTTATGTGCGTGGTGTATACCGCGATCATCTCCGGTATGTATCTGCTGGGATGGGCACTCTCCGGCACCGGCGTGCTCTTTGTTCCCACTCCGCAGAAGGCGCTTCTGCTCCTGCTGTTTTCCGCGACTGTGGGCTTTGCATCACTGCTCCTGTCAAAAGACGGCACGGGTGCCATACGTTTGATACTGAATTTTGTGATATGTCTTGCCGCCTTTATCCTTATCTTTATAGTCGGCGGCGGATTTCCGATATCGGGCGGCACCTCCGTGGTCGCCGTTATAATGTATCTTGCGGTCTATATAGTGGCGATGATACTGAGAGCCGTGATATGCAGATCACGCGGGAAAACAAATACCGAATCGGAGGAGTACACCTCTGTTTTTAAGTAATTACGGATTTGAAAGGGTAACCAACTATGAAGATAACTGTGATCGGATGCGGAAGGTGGGGAACCTGCATTGCATGGCACCTCTGCCGTATCGGACATGAAGTCACGCTTTACGGACTTCCCGATGCCGCCGATGTACGTGAGCTGATCGAAACCAGACGTAATGCGCTTATGGAGATACCGGATGAGCTTTGCGTGACTACGGATCTTGACTGCGTTAAAGGGGCGGAGGTCATCGTGATCTCCGTAGGAAGTCAGGCGCTTCGCACCGTAATGAAGAATCTTGCGCCGTACGAGCTGAAGAATACCGATTTTGTCCTCTGCATGAAGGGCATCGAGTGCGGAAGCGGGCTCAGACTTACCGAGATCGTCGAGGAATATGCCGATCCCTCCTGTAACGTGGCTGTGTGGATCGGCCCCGGACACGTTCAGGAGTTTTACAGAGGCGTTCCGAACTGCATGGTCATCGACAGTAAGAGCGAGCCACTCAAGCAAAAGCTTGTCGAGGAATTTTCAAGCGATCTTATCCGCTTCTACTACGGCTGCGATCTGATCGGAAACGAGATAGGCGCCGCCACCAAAAACGTCATCGGAATTGCGGCGGGTATGCTTGACGGGCTCGGGCTCTCCACTCTCAAGGGAGCACTTATGTCGCGCGGCACAAGAGAAATAGCAAGACTGATAAAGGCGATGGGCGGTAACGAACTTTCAGCCTACGGGCTTTGTCATCTCGGAGACTACGAGGCGACGGTCTTCTCGGAGTACAGCCACAACAGAATGTTCGGTGAGATGCTTGTCAGAGGCGAGAAATATAATTCGCTTGCCGAGGGCTATTATACTGTAGATGCCGTCATGGTGCTCAAGGAGCGGTGCGGTGTCGAGCTTCCGATATGCGAGGCTGTATGGAAATGCCTGTATGCGGGAGCAAATGTGAAGGACGAGATATCCACTCTGTTTACAAGATCAATAAAAGAGGAAATATGAGCAAACGGGCAGCCCATGCGAGCTGCCCATACTGATTTGACGATATAATGGGGGATGCAAATGAACACACAAAACGGCGGCATAATAAACGGCAGAAGAATCGAATTTTTCAGTCATTCCTCATCGGAGGAATGGGGATATACCGAGGAGCAGTACGACAGCTTTGCCGTAGAGCACCCTCTCTCTCCCGAGCAGGAGAAAAAATATCCCCTGTATGTTGTTTTTCATTCGGCGGGGCACGACCTGTACTCAGCGGTTGCCTGCACGATGCAAAAGGGCAATCACGATATCTACCATGTCCCCGACGGAATGTTCGGGCTTTTTCTTGACTGCCGCGCCAACCGAGATGATTGGTGGTGGGGCGGAATAAACGCCCTCGGTGAGGGTGATCCGTCGCGCGGCGGAACGGAGCCAAAGCCCGTGGAGAATCGCTGTATTGCCACGGTTCAGTGGGTGTGCGAGAGATATAATATAGACTGCGACCGTATATACGCCGTGGGTAATTCCATGGGCGGAAGCGGCGCCTTGGGAATCGCACTGTGCCGCGGCGATATCTTTGCCGCGATCAAGGTGAATGTGCCCGCCGGTGTAAGACACGCGGCTGACAGATGCTCACTTGATGCAGTGCCGCCGAGCGGCTTTGCGATTCCCGATCCGCCGGTAGTTGTTGATTACTCCGCACAGAATGATGAGTGGTCGACAGGTCATGAGGTGCTCTATTCCGGTATGAGAGAGCGCAGATACCCATTTCACGGCTATTGGGGTGAATTCGGCCACGAGAATAACGATTCCGTCATCGAAAAATACAATGATACGGTACACTGCCTGCCTGTTTTCGAGATAAAGAAAAGCGAGCCGTATCCCGTTTTCACAAACTCGGATACGGATGACAAAAATCCGTGGGAGAACAGCTCCGACTTTTCGACCTCGGGACAGGTGAACGGCTTCTTCCGCTTCGAGAATATCGCCGATACCTCCGACTGCCTTGAGATGAAGCTGTGGCTCATCTCTCCCTCCGAGTGGACTACGCGAAGAAAGCTGCCCGAGATCAGCAGGGCAGACCTGCTGATTCGCCGTGTCCGCAACTTCCGACTTGCGCCGAGTGAGCGCTTTTCGTGGACACTTACAGATCCCGACGGAAATAAGAAAAGCGGTATCTCCTTTGCCGATCTCGAGGGACATCCCTCGATAAGCGAGATCGAAATAAAGCAGATACCGCAAAAGCTCAGACTGACGCGCGGCTGATAAATTACACTGCGCGGCGCTCAAAGCCCGAGACCGATATATAAGCCTTCCTTTTCACTTCGTACGGAATAATCACAGCGGGGTAGCGGGTCAAGACCTGCCGACTCCGCTTCTGTTGTTATTTGGCGAGAAAATGAGCCAATTCTCTCAAAACGGTCGGCGGAATTGGCATCTACCGCCCTCACAGCTCCGTCGCCGAGAGCCATGATCAGTCTCTCTCCGTCAAAATACAGCTCCGTGACATCTGCATTAAGAGCAATTGCTCCGCTGAGCTCGTCAAGCTCACACAGATATTCCCAAAGCAGGCCGTTCTGCGTGTGAATATAATAGCGACCGAGCATTTCACAGTGCCACAGCGCCCTCGGTGTGTCCGCTCCGAGCAGTACCTCACCTCTCTTGGCGTGTACAAGGAGCCCGCTCGACGGCTCCGTACCGCGCAGATCTATTGCGGCATCGTATCTGAGACTATCGCCTTTCTCGTGATCGAGAGTATATACCAAAAGCTTGCCGTCATCGGTTATATCGATTACCCGAGTGTGTCGGCTTCCGTCGCGACTGCACCGTGTCATTACTCCGCAGGAGATATGGTACACACCGTTCTTCTCCGTTATCGCAGAGGCGTAGTCATGCCCGAGATGCAGATGAGCACTGCACCAAACCTTTATCTGCGGGAATTCCTCGGTGAGCCTTTGCCATCTGAGACTGTCGAAGGTCTGATCGAGATATGTGTCCGTGGCGGCACAGTGGAGCGGGGGAGTGCATCGAAGTCCGCTTCCCGCCATGGGCGGATGCGCTATAATTATCGCGGGGATATTCGGGTTTTCCGACAGGCGTTGCCGAATGAGGTCGTATTGACGGTCGGAAACGCAAACGGCATTTACAGTTCTCATTCCCTCGGGCGGCTGTGGCTCACAGGTAATGCAGATAACGAGCACACCGTTCATAACCGCGGAGAAATACGGCTCCTTGCCGAATATCCTGCCAACAGCCGCTATCGGATCGAATTTCCCGTAGCAGCCCACCCTGTACTCCACGTCATGATTTCCGAGCAGTACGGCATAATCACAGCAAAGGCTCTCGGCGATTTCGCGGGTGTCCTCAAAGCCCTCGGGAGAATTGATGTGCGGGCCGCCGAAGTCCCCCATTATTACGGCAAAATCCGGCTCTGCGGCTGATATTTGAGAGAACTTCAGTGAAAGCTGTTCCTCCTCTGCGGAGCTGTACTGAAGGTCGCCTATAAGTGCAATTCGCATATGTCCCTCCGATAAAAACTGCGTGTGCCCCGTAGCTCTAATGAGCTGTGGCTATCTAAATTATAATATAACCGAGGGACGTATTCAAGAGTATTTTCGAAAAAGCACCGATATCCGTGATCTGTCACTTGCTCCCGAGAAGCTCGGAGACAGTGACAAATCGGAAGCCCCTCTCAAGCAGAGCGGGTATCATCGCCTCAAGCGCCTTCGGCGTCGGAGAATCTCTCCCGATAAAATCGTGCATCAGTATGATATCTCCCGCCTTTGTACTGCTCAGTACCTTTTTTGCTATCTTGTCGGCGGGTGTGTGAGCCCAGTCCCGCGTATCCACGGTCCACAGAACAAGCGTGTAATCAAGCTCGTGCGCCGCCATGATGACATTTTTGCCGTACAATCCGCCGGGAGGGCGGAGCAGCTTCGTGCGCGATTCGCAGGTTTCGTATATGGCATTTTCCGCCCGTCCCACCTCTCTGCATATCTCATCATATGAGCTGTGCGACAGATCGCCGTGACTGTAGGTGTGATTTGCGACCTCGTGCCCCTCACACAGGCACCGTCCTATCAGCTCGGGGTACAGCTCCGCGTTTTCTCCCACTGCAAAAAACGTCGCCCTTACACCGTATTTTTTCAGAATATCAAGTATCATGGGTGTGTATCTCGGATGAGGGCCGTCATCAAAGGTGAGCGCTATCATCATTTTGTCGTTCTCCACGTGCGAATACACAAGATCCGTGCTCTCACCGCCGACACCGTCGGATACGGGGCATACAGCCACGAGGATGAGGGCGACCGAGAGCACCAGCTCAGCGCATCTTCTCAGTCCGTGCATTGCCGTAAAGCTCCGTCTGCGCGCACTCAGCTCCCGCCACAAGCTCACTCAGTGAGCCGAAACGATATCCCATGTCCCTCCATGAATCTATCAGGTCACCGAGGATCGCGGCGTTTGTGGCAGACGTGGGGTGGAGCAGGAGAATCATTCCGTTGTGTGTGCCGTCAATAAGCTTTTTCTCAGCAGCCTCGGGTGAGGGCTGTGTGGCATTGTCCCAATCCGCATAGGCAAAGCTCCAGAACACCGTGGTATAGCCGAGCTCCTTCGCCACCTCCAGATTTCTTTTGCTGAATGAGCCCTCCGGTGGTCTGTAGAACGGTGCGCATTTCACTCCGACCGCATCACAAGCCTCGTCCAGCGCATCAAGCTCGGCTTTGAATTCCGAGGCATCGGTCACACTTGCCATGTTTTTGTGCTTTGCTGTGTGATTGCATATCAGATGCCCCTCATCTGCCATCCGCCTGAGAAGCTCCGCATTTTGCCTTGCGATGTTTTCGAGCACAAAAAATGCGCCCGTGACCTTCTTTTCCTTCATCGTGTTCAGTATCTTTTCGATGTTTCCGTTCTCGTACCCCGCATCAAAGGTGAGATATATTACCTTTTCGTCGGTATTTCCGAGATAAATTCCGCCGTGCTCCGAAATAAAGCTCATTTCGGCGGGGCAGGGCGGTATTTCGCCGTTTGATAAATGGCGGCAGTACCAGTTGTACCGTGCCTCCGCCGATGCCTCGGATACCTCCTTCGATCCCACCGTCTCCCGCTCTCGTATCCTGTCACTTATCTTCGGCGGAAGCCTGTCCGCTATCTCATCACCGAGCTTGGCAGAGACGTGCGGTGCCGATAATAATGATACGGCAAGCACTGCCGAAAAAAATCGAATTTTCATGCTCTGTCACCTTTCCTTTTGTACTTCAAGCTTATCATACGCCGAATCTGCGCGCCGAATCCGGAGTAATATATGCTCATTTAAGAAAAAAATAATGCTCGGACCATATATTGCCGCACATATTCGTGATATGTCGGCTCATAATAGCATTGTAAGCCTTAAAAACGAGAGAGGAGCATATCATGACAAAGCAAATAACGAATATAACAAAGGGTGTACTGACGGGAATGGCGATAGGCGGAGCGGCGGGCGTGGCGCTTGCGTGTGCGGTAAAGAAGCCGGCACACAGAAGCTTCAGACGCACTGCATCCTCCGCTATGGATACCGTCGGTGCCATAATGCAAAATATCGCGGATTTCACACGTTAGTCGGATACCGTTCATTGCTTTTCACAGCTTGACAATATTCCGTCGGGGAGGGTGCTTTTGTGTCCTCCCCCTTGATTTGCTCGGTCGAGGTGTGCTATACTTGAGAAAAACACAAGGCGGCGTGCATGAAAAACATAAACATTTGCGGCAGAGAGATACAGTACATACAAAAAAAGTCGGACAGGCGCTCCATCACCGCGACCGCGTCCGAGGGCGGTATTCTCGTGGTACGGACTCCGAGATGGATGAGCGACAGCTATGTGCGTGAGTTTATACTCGAGCGCTCATCGCGGATATGCGATATGCTTGATAAAAGGGCGGCGCTTGAGGAATACGAGCACTACCTCGCGGCATCTGCGGAAAAGCTCACCGAGGCGGCAAAAAGGCTCCTGCCCGAGAGAGTTCGGCACTTTTCCGCCCTCATGGGTGTAACCCCCATCGCGGTCAAGATAAACGGCGCCAAAACGAGATTCGGAAGCTGTTCCTCAAAGGGAAGCATCAATTTCTCATACAGGCTCATGGCATATTCCGATAAAGCCGTTGATTACGTGGTAATTCATGAGCTCGCGCATCTCCTGTATATGGATCACGGCGCAAAATTTTGGGCTACGGTTGAAAGATATATGCCAAGCTACCGAGCCGCACGCTCCGAGCTGAGAGCCATTCCGCCTTATCCCGCCGAGGGGTGGCGGTGAGTCATGCGGTATATACGAAAAGGCATTGAGCATTTCAAATTATTTTGCCGATAACGGCTTAAATGTGCCGATATCACTTGACATTGCCGTCCCGTTTCTGTACAATTTAGTGTAGAGCCTTAATGCGCTCCACGGCACGAATAAGCGGAGCGGATGCTCGGCTCAGCGCTGATGCATCTGCGGTGATACCGCTCCGGCTTTGCCGTAACCAAAAAGCAGACCTATGCTTCAAAATCAAATTTCTTGGAGGCAAAATGTATAGAACAACATCAATGGGAACAGATTTCGAGATCAGCTTTCCCTCCGAAGGGATCGTTCGGATAAGAGCGGGAATGGGTGGCAGATTCCGTGAAACTCTTTTCGAGAGATACGGCATACTTGCCGGCGGAGATGATCTGCCCTCGACTCTCACCGATGAGGGCACCGTGCAAAACGGAAATATATCCGTTGCGATAAACGACGATTGCTCGCTTACCGTCTCGGGCGCAAAGCGAAAGCTTGATATCGGTATCTCGGGATATAACGGAGATAAGTACGTCGGCTCGGATTTCACTCTGAAGATCGGTATTACCGAGGGCGAGAGACTTTTCGGTCTCGGTGACAATAACAGAACAAGCATTGCGCGCCGCGGCACAACAGCGCGAATGGACGTGAAAAACGTCGTATCCTACGGCCCGATCCCGTATGTGATGAGCTCGGACGGCTGGGGAATACTTGTTTCCTGCACATACGTGCATACGTACGATCTCGGTGTTGAGGATCCCGATGCGATTACGGTAAGAGCACAGCGCGGCGGCGTTGACATCTATTTGTTCATGCCGAAATCTCACGATCTGCGAGATATAGTAGAGCTGTACACACGCATTTCCGGAAAGCCCGTCATGCTTCCGAAGTTCGCATACGGATACACCTTCGTTCTCAACGAGCAGACAAACGCAAGAGAGATGCTCTGGGACTGCAAGACCTTCCGCAGGGAGGGAATTGCGTGCGATATGATAGGACTTGAGCCCCAGTGGATGGAGACATATTATGATACCTCCACCGAGAAAAGATGGGATCCCGACCGCTTCTACATTCCCACGTGGCTTCCCGAAAATACCAGCTCGGATTACACCTTCTTCTATAATCTCAGACAGCTCGGCTTCAAATTCAGCTTGTGGCTATGCAACGATTACGATATGCTCTGGGAGGAGGAGCGTCAGGTCGGCGCAAAGAACGGCTGTGAGGCAGGTGAGATCTCGTATGAGGGAGCGGCTATCATAGATCCTCATTTTGAGCAGCCTCGCTATCAGGATCAGATCACAAAGAAGGATGAGCCGTGGTTTGAGCATCTCAAGAAATTTGTCGATAACGGCGCATCCGCCTTTAAGCTTGACGGCGCTTTTCAGGTAAACGATCACCCCGACAGGCTTTGGGGCGGCAGATACCTTGACGATGAGGTACACAATATCTACCCCGTCATCTACGCAAAGCAGATGAAGGAGGGCTTCGAGGAGCACACAGGCGGCAGACGCGCCTGCATCTACACCTCTTGCCTGTATGCCGGAACGCAGAAGTATGCCGCAACGTGGGCGGGCGATACCGGCGGCGGCTTCGATACCGTAGTCGCAATGCTCAATTACGGACTCTGCGGTCACTCCAACGTCACCTGCGATATGGATGCCGCACAGCCTGCGGGTATCCACTACAGCTTCCTCTCACCGTGGGTACAGCAGCTCGGCTGGCGCAACTGGCAGCAGCCGTGGTTCCTTGACGATGAGGCGGAGGATATGATCCGTTATTATTCGAGACTTCGTTCCGCGCTTATACCGTATATCTATACGGCGGCTCATCAGGCAGCATCAAAGGGTCTCCCAATGGCGAGAGCACTCTCCCTTATGTATCCCGATGTCCCCGAATACGATTACGTCACCAACACATATATGCTCGGAGATTCACTCCTTGTCGGTGTCTTTGATATGAAGATCACGTTGCCCGAGGGCAAATGGTACGATTTCTGGACGGGCGAGGCGTATGACGGCGGCAGAGTTATTGATTACAGCATTCCTAAGGGCAGGGGAGGCGCATTGTTCGTTCGCGCCGGCTCTGTTATTCCGATGATGAAGGATCAGGACTACATCGACAAAAAGCTGCCCGATGAGTATATTCTCAAAGTATATCCTGCCGCTAACGGCGAGAGCGAGCTGTATGAGGATGACGGATATACCTACGATTACATGAACGGCGGCTACGCCGTCACACGCTTCTCCTTAACCGATTCAGACGAGAGCGGATATACCCTGACAGTAGGAGCACGAGAGGGTGCCTACAGCGGCAGAGCGAAGCGACCCGAGGGTGAATACAAGGAATCCGATCCCGTGATACACGGTATGGGCGAGGTCGTGCCCATAAGAGTCGTGCTCACCGGCGACGTGTCCTCCGTAACGCTTAACGGCGAGGCGGTCGACTACACCTTTACCGATGAGGGTGCCGAGCTGCTTATCCCCGCAGAGGTACACGACAGCGGCGCAGCAGTTGTCAAGGTACTATATTAAGCCCTGCTTTCAGGCAGATTAGGAGTTATATATGAGAGAGATATTCCCCGAAAAGAAAGACGGTGTGATACACCGTGTCACCGACAGCGTTTTCAATTATAACGGCTGGCCGACGGTGACAAAGGATGACAGAGGCGTGCTTTACTGCACGGCATCGAGCTTCAGACTTCAGCACGCTTGCCCTGCAGGTAAAAACTGTATGTACATAAGCTACAATGAGGGCGAGACCTGGACTCCACCCATAATAGTAAACGATTCCTACCTTGATGACAGAGATACGGGAATCGTATATATGGGCGACGGCAAAATGCTCATAAGCTGGTTCTCACAAAAAGATGAGGAGTGCTACGCGCGCTTTGCCGATTACGATTGGCTTGCCGCACCGCAAAAGGCGATGATCCTCGGAATGGGTAAGGTCACCCCGCTCCTGCCCGAGGAGGAGACAAAAGGCGGCTGCTATGTCAAAATATCCGAGGATTACGGCGTTACTTGGGGCGAGAGCATACGTGTTCCGATGAACTGTCCTCACGGCCCGAATCTGATGGCTGACGGCACTCTTATTTTCCTCGGAAAAATTTGGCCGGGAGAATGCGGTGAAGACGAGAAGAAGATCGCCGCCTTCCACAGCAAGGACAACGGAAAGACGTGGGAGATGCGCGGTATTGTGCCGCTTCCCGAGGAGCTCATACTTGATATGATGCACGAGCCTCACGTGGTACAGCTCCCGAGCGGCAGACTGCTCGGTGCTATAAGAGTCCATTGTAGACCTGTTGAGCCGAGCTTCACCGTGTACACCACCTTCTCCGATGACGGCGGATTTACATGGTCGATGCCCGTTTGTATCGGCGTTGACGGATCGCCCCCGCACCTCATGGTTCATTCCTCCGGTGCAGTCATATGCAGCTATTCCCGCAGAGGCGAGGAGGGCAATAAGTCCGAAAGAGCCTGCGTAAGCTATGACGGCGGCGAGACTTGGACGGAGGACTACGTGATCAATGACGAGGCAATGTACGATCACGGATATCCCGCGACGGTAGAGCTTTCCGACGGATCGCTCCTTACCGTATACTATCAGCCGTATCCCGGCGACGGACCCTGCTCTGTACTCCATACCAAATGGAGACTTGAGAATAAATGAAGCAAAAGGAGACCATTATGAAGGAGATATTTCCCGAAGTTAAGCACGGTATAGTACACCGTACACCGAATACCGTGTTTAAGTATAACGGATGGCCGAGCATAACGAAGGATGACAGAGGCGTGCTCTACTGCACCGCATCAAGCCTCCGTGTACAGCACGTCGATCCGTCCGGTAAAAACTGTATGTATATGAGCTTTAACGAGGGCGAGACTTGGACACCCCCGATCGTCGTAAACGATTCCTATATGGATGACCGCGATACCGGAGTTGTATATCTCGGTGACGGAAAGCTGCTTATAAGCTGGTTCAGTATGTATGCCGACGATTTCTACAAGTGGTACGAGGATACGGATTATCTGCATCCCGCAGACAAGGAAATGATTCTTGCAATGAGCCGCGTCCTGCCCACACTTGATAAGAAGGATGTAAAAAACGGCAACTACGTAAAGCTCTCCAGAGATTACGGCGTAACGTGGGAGGAGACTATCGAAACTCCGATGTCCTGCCCTCACGGCCCGAACGTGATGTCGGACGGATCTCTTATCTACCTCGGTAAGAATCAGTGGGACGACGGAACCGAAAATTACCGTCAGGTCGCCGCATATCATTCCGCAGATGACGGAAAAACGTGGGAGATGCGCGGTATCGTACCGCTTCCCGAGGAGCTCATACTTGATATGATGCATGAGCCTCATATCGTACAGCTCCCGAACGGCAGACTGCTCGGCGCAATAAGAGTCCATTGCAGACCGATAGATCCCGAGTTCACCGTGTACACCACCTTCTCCGATGACGGCGGATACACATGGTCGATGCCCGTTTGTATCGGCGTTGACGGATCGCCTCCGCACCTTCTCGTACATTCCTCGGGTGCTGTAATATGCAGCTATTCCCGCAGAGGCGGAGAGGGCAATAAATCCGAGAGAGCGTGCGTAAGCTATGACTGCGGCGAGACTTGGACTGAGGATTACGTTATCCACCCCGACGTGCCTTTCTGCGATCACGGCTACCCCTCAACGGTAGAGCTTGCCGACGGCTCTCTGCTCACCGTGTATTATCAGGCGTGGGAAGACGACAATTTCTGCTCGGTGCTTCAGACAAAATGGAAGCTGAATGACAGGTAAGTCTTGAAAGGACGGTTTCTGAAATGAATGTTATAATACCGGAAAGACGGCAGGGAATAGTCAACAGACTTCCCGACACGGTTTTCAGATACAACGGCTGGCCTACCGTTACAAAGGATGACAGAGGCGTGCTTTACTGCACCGCGTCAAGCTTGAGGATCGAGCACGTGGATCCCGCGGGCAAAAACTGTATGTATATGAGCTTTAACGAGGGTGAGACTTGGACTCCCCCGATCATCGTGAACGATACATATCTTGATGACCGTGATGCGGGAATCGCTTACCTCGGAGACGGCAAGCTGATAATGAGCTTCTTCAATCAGAGAGATCCGGGCAATTATGCGCACTTTGGCTCATATGAGTGGCTGAGGGCACCGGCAAAGAAGATGATCCTCGGAATGGGACAGGTCGTACCGTTCCTTGATCCCAAGGACGCGGAGGCGGGCTCATTTGTAAAGCTGTCCGACGATTACGGCGTTACGTGGAGCGAGAATATCCGTGTTCCCATGACCGCTCCGCACGGCCCGAATGTGACAAATGACGGAAACATCATCTACCTCGGCAAGATATGCGAGGACGAGGATCCCGACAATCTCAAGAAGATAGGCTTCTATTACTCCGCCGACGGAGGAAGAAGCTTTACACTCAGAGGCACCGTACCGCTTCCCGAGGATCTCATAATTGATATGATGCATGAGCCTCACGTGGTACAGCTCCCGAACGCCAGACTGCTCGGTGCGATAAGAGTCCATTGCAGACCTGTTGAGCCGAGCTTCACCGTGTACACCACCTTCTCGGATGACGGCGGATACACGTGGTCGATGCCCGAGTGCATCAATGTGAACGGCTCACCGCCTCACCTTCTCGTACATTCCTCCGGTGCGGTCATATGCAGCTATGCCTGCCGTGAGGAGGAGTACAAATCGGAGAGAGCGTGCGTAAGCTATGACGGTGGCGAGACATGGACGGAGGACTACGAGCTGAATAACGAGGTTCCTTATTGCGATCTCGGCTATCCCGCAACGGTTGAGCTTGCCGACGGCTCTCTGCTCACCGTGTACTATCAGTGCTATCCGGGTGACGACTTCTGCTCCGTGCTCCAGACAAAATGGAAGCTGAACGGCAAATAATTCCAAAGCAGTAAAATGCGGGGAGATCCGAACGGATCTCCCCGGTTTACTCCGAAAAAGATAAGACAGACCGCATCTGCGGTCTGTCTTTCTTATTTGCGATATTTTATTTTCCGCTTTTCAGCAGATCAAGGATCTTCTGATCACCGTATACGCCCTTCCAGTCGGCATCGAAATCGTCAACCGCATAAAGCGTGAGAGGGTGGTATACCAGATTTTCAAACAGATCGGGGTTGATCGTGACGGCGTGACCGCCGACCATGGCGACCTTGTGTATCTGCTCTGCATTCTTGAAGCTTGCCGCAAGCACCTTGGTGGTAATGTCGTGAGCGCGGAACATCTGCACGATCTCCTCAACGACGTGTACACCGTCGGAAACGATGCTGTCAAGCCTGTTGATGTACGGAGCAACGTACGTAGCTCCGGCTTTTGCGGCGATAAGCGCCTGCTGCTGGGTGAAAATGGCGGTCATTGTGACCTTGATGCCCTTATCGTGAAGGAGCATTGTCGCCTTCAGACCGTCTGGAGATACGGGGATCTTTATGTAAAAATCTCCGCCCACAGCCTCCTGCAATGCCTCGGCTTCCTTAACTATCATTCCCGCCTCGGTCTGCGTGGTTTGGATGTGAAGCATCTTGTCGGGGCCGATAATGTCTCTGATCTTACGGATCAGGGGAGTAAAGCCCGTGTGCTCCTTTGAAATGATCGTGGGATTTGTGGTAACTCCGTCGATCGGATAAAATTCCGCACATTTCTTGATCGCATCAAGCTGTGCCGTATCAATGATGTACTGCATAAATGTTTTGAGCCTTCTTTCACTCGGTAATCTTACTGTAAAAAGTATATCACATATGCGGTTTTGTGTCAACGAATAATAGTCACAAAAAAACAGCCTTAAATACGCGGTTTTTTCGAACTCATTTCATTTTTTCGGCAAAAAAGCGCAAAACTGTTCTGATGTGCGTGTCCCAGAAATCCCAGTTGTGATTGCCGGGAGCCTCGGCATATGTGTGGGGAAGTCCGAGCGCCTCGGCGTGCGCCTTGAAGCGCAGGTTGTCCTCGTACAGGAAATCCTCCGTACCGCAGATCTGAATGAGGCTCGGAGCATCGTCTCTCTTTGCCATAGCCTCCGCAAGTGCGAAAAGATCGGCATCACTGCCTCTGACCGACTTTAATCTGTCGTCCCCGAAGATGAGCTTCATGTCGTTGTCCCATTCGCACGATTCCACCCTGTAGGCTATGTCGGTAACACCGGACAGACTTCCTGCGGCGGAAAAGACCTCAGGCGCGCGCATCGCAAGCTTGAATGCACCGTAGCCGCCCATTGAAAGCCCGGCAACAAAGGTCTTTTCTCTCTTTTCGGAGAGATGAAACAGTCGTCTCGATTCAGCTATGATCTCGCGTGAGATGTGAGTGTAGTATGCCTGACCGTAAGCCATGTCCTCGTAAAAGCTTCGGTCGCCGTCCGGCATGATAACGGCAAAGCCGTATTCGGCGGCATACTGCTCGATGCGGGTGAAGCGTCCCCATGCGGTGAAATCATCGCTAAGTCCGTGGAGCAGATATACGGTGGGAATATCCTCGGTAGGTCCCTGAGGAATGACTGCATTAAAGCATACGGACTTGCCGAGTATCGGTGAGCCGAAGCTTACTGTTGTATTGTACATAGGGTTATACCTCTCTGTGTGTTTTTCATAGATATAATACTACAAAATCGCACGGAGTGCAATAGTCTCTGCGGATTTTGCGAATATATCGCACGTCGGAGAGTGGGGAAGGGCACGCCCTCATCTGCCACTCCGCACGAAAAGCGATAATGTGACATAAGTATTTACCGTTTTACCGAATACACCACTTGATTTTTTCGCAGATAATGATATAATATATAAGTAGTGACGGGAGGTGGGCGCATGGCTGAAAAAAGCAAAAAACTCCTTGCGCTGAACCGCAAGGCACGACACGATTATTTCGTTGATGAGACTTATGAGGCAGGTATAGCTCTGTTCGGAACAGAGGTAAAGAGCCTGAGGCAGGGAAAGGTCAATTTGAAGGATTCCTACTGCCGTATCGAAAACGGTGAGCTTTTCGCTCTCGGTATTCACATAAGTCCGTACGAGCAGGGGAATATTTTCAACAGAGATCCTCTGCGCGAAAAGAAGCTTCTTATGCACAAGCTCGAAATATCAAAGCTCATAGGACTTGTGACGAGGGATAGCTATACTCTTATTCCGCTGTCGCTCTATCTGTCGGGTTCACACGTAAAGGTGGAGCTCGGGCTTTGCAGAGGTAAGAAGCTTTACGACAAGCGCGAATCTATCGCCAAGAATCAGGCAAACCGAGAGATCGAAAGATACTCAAAGCGATCCGGCGGCAGAGACGGAGGGGGATATTAACACCCTCCGAATGCAGATATAAGGGGGCGTAATGGTTTCGACGGGGATTTAGAAGCACGGTAAGCGAGTGGAGTATGAGGAAACTCCTAAATAAGCCTCAACTAAAAATAAACGCTAACAATAATCTTGTAGCACAGGCTGCGTAAGCAGTCACGCCGATAACGGCTCGTCTCTGCCGAAAGTGCCACGGTTCGGTACAGGCGTCAAATCAGTGGCGGACGTGAACAGCCCTTTAGCTTTTGAAGCTGTCATGAATTAAAAAGCTGCTTTGCAAGGCCTCCTGTCTGTCGGGACCTTGCAAAGGAGATCTAAAGACAGACTGAACTCGGAGAAAGCTGTGATGAAACATTTTCGGACAGGGGTTCGACTCCCCTCGCCTCCACCAACACAATATTACACAAAACCCTATTTCTATGTCGGTGGCTTTGCCGTTACCATTTGGTTTGTGTAATAAAACAGAAGAAGCAGAGTATTTTTGATAAAGCTCTGCTTCTTTTCTTTATATAGAATAATTCAGACTTGTAGCGGTTAAGTCATAGTGCTTGACCGCTATTTTTCTAAATCAAAGGACACCCACCGAAACGGCGGATGTCCCGAAAGCCCTTTATTTATGCGGTTTTTCGCTTATTTGAAGTAGCGGTTGAGAAGTCCCTCGAATGCCTTGCCGTGTCTGGCTTCGTCCCGGGCCATCTTCATCAATCGCTTCGCTGCGCTCGCGAATGGGAACGACGGTGTCGTGGATGGATTTGTACTGATATTCTATCATTTCGCATGGGTTTTCGCAACTATTTTCTTTTGGAAATTAAGAAACTTCCATGCAACTTTGGTACAAATCTTGTACATCTCCTATCTCAACTGATTGAACAGGAAGAGTACTACGCTGCCTTGGAAAATCTGGCTCT
>CAZVXL010000008.1:0-66898 GCA_964631595.1 uncultured Lachnospiraceae bacterium
GAACACTATTCCAACAAAGAATAAGTGGTTCGGATTATACTCTAATGGTGGGGGAAGCTGGATTCGAACCAGCGAAGTCACTGACAACAGATTTACAGTCTGCCCCCTTTGGCCGCTCGGGAATTCCCCCAGAAAATATTCGATTCACGCAAGTGGAGCTGGTGGACGGACTCGAACCCCCGACCTGCTGATTACAAATCAGCTGCTCTACCAACTGAGCTACACCAGCATTTGGCAGTAAATCCGCGCGCTCTTTCCTTCCTGCGCGGATTACAGTATACCACATTTGCGCGGGAATGTCAATACATTTTTTCAAATATTTTTGGGTAAATGTCAAACAAACCCAATATATACGAATGATCGGATATTTGCCCGTAGGAAGTAGTGCACCTGTTGACTTCAACCTTTGAATTTGCTAAAACGCAATTCCACAGGTTGGGGTATTAGAGCAATACTGATATTGTTCGTGTTCCGATTTGGCTTGTTTGGCGACAATCGGAGCTTCGCAAACAAAAAGCAGGTCATCGGAGGACGACCTGCTCGATGCCCGCCGAAACGTGATCCTTACAGGTCGCGGGACGGCGGCGGGTGTTATTCGGGAGCTTATTTCAACGCGACCATAAAGCCGAGAGCATTTGTCAGCTCGGCATTGACCTTCGAATGATACGCTGTTACCGCGGAATTGTGCGCTATAACTGCGGTATTTGTATCGATCGACTTCAGATATGTGCTCATATTGTCGGTGTTTATCTTTATTTCCGAGAGAGAACCGGCGGCTGATTCCATGCTGTTGCTCAAGCTGCTCAGTATTCGGCTCATTTCATTCAGCTTGTTGTAGATCATATACTGATTTTTCTTGATCTGGTCGAGAGAAACGATTACCTCGTCAAGCTGTGAAATGATGCGGTCTGCTCTGATCTCCGCCTCATATATGTTGTACGCACCGTTTGTGCCCTCAAGCGTTTCGCATCTTCCCGCCATAAGGTACTCATAGAAAGATGAAAGAGCAACGATATTTCTGTATTTATCGAAGATAATGTTACAGCTGTACAGTCGATTACGGCAATCATACAGCTTTTTCAGCGTTTTCTCGGTCGCAGAGATCTCCGAATCAACCAGATGCTTGATACCTGCCGCCGGAACGGGAAGATCGGCAGAGCGTGCTGCTTTTTCGTCGATCTCCTTTTGGAGTGAATCCACCTCTTTGCGGGATTTCTTAACATCGCTTTCCAGCTTTGCGACATCTGCCTCTTTTTTCTTTTGCGCCTTTTCAAGGTTCTCTTTTTCTTGCCTTTTGCATCGGTTGAATTCTTTGTTGTATCTCTCCAGCCTTTTTTCATATTCTGCCGTCAGCTGTTCGTTTTCCAAAGTAATTCTTTTTTTGTTGAAAAAATTGGGCGTTTTGAGAATTGGCTTGGCGGGCGCAAGAGGGAAGATTACTTCCTCGGGTTTTACGTCTCTTTTTTTGGCTTTTGTAAGGCTGCTTTTTGATTTTTCGAGCTGCTCTTTTTCGTCGCTGTATTTTGATTTCAAGTCGTACAGTGGGTAATTTCTTTGGGACGATAAATCCTTGGCATTTTGAGACCTTTCAAAATACAGCTGTTCCAGCCGTTTTGTCAAGCTGATAATGTCCGATTCCATGTTTATAAGATTTGAAATATAGCTTTTCAGATTCTCGAGCGAATCTTTTACGGAAGCGTTCGGAGCTTGATCCGGCTGTACGATATCACAGCTCTCGCAAAATGCATCGGTATTGGCTTTTGCGGCGTGTAATTCGCTTTTGTGTATTTCATCATGCATCTTCGGGAATACATTTGACGGATTACAATGAAATTCCCCAATACCAAATTGCTCACTATCATTATCATATGGCAAGGGAAGATCTTGTTTAGGCACGAACCACCAATGTATCTGGCTGTCACTGAAGCGAGCCATAAATGGCAATTCTTTTTTTAATTCGGCATTGCAAATAGGGCAACGGGATAACTCCAAAAGTTGTTTAAATTCTTCCCCCATTAATGTAGAATAGCGGACTCTATCTTCATTGATTTTTTCTTCTAATTTTTTACATGCTGCGCACTGTTCCTTAGACAGCGGATACTCAGTAAATGAAATATGCGTATTACATTTCCAATAACCGTACAGTTCTGCACGACAAGAGGGACATATATAAAACAGAGACAGTTCATCGGTCGTGGAACTAGGCCTTGCTTCCAGAGGGAAAAGATCACGATCCCGTTTCGCTTGAATTTTTGGATCTTCGGTACCGAGTTTGTTGAGTTGAATTCTCATTTTTATTATTCCTCACATTCACTTTTCATTTTTTTGATGTAATCGAGCAATAACGCATCACGCTTTTTCATACAGATTTTGCACATTCCAAGTGCTCTGCCTGCGTATTTCAGCGCTTCATCTTCCGAATCGAATTTGACACAGGAGCAACTTTGAGCGTTTGTACAAAAATTGTTTATGTGCAAAGTGTGTGTATTTTTGTTGTACCAATATAATTCTTTCATTCCCTATCACTTCTTTCTTTTGATCGGCTTTGGGCATATTGCGTCTTCGGGAATATGCCACGGACTGCCTTCTTTGTCTTGACTTGCGCCATCAATCAGCCCCTTTCGACACCATCCGCTGATTGTTGCTTGCGAATAGCCCCATCTTTCCGAAGCCTCATGCGTTCCGATTGTGTCTGCCATTTTGTTTTCACCTCCTAAAATAAAAAAGTGCGCCAACCGAAGGTCAGCGCACCGAAAAACGCAAACCCCGATTGTCGCCAAACAAGTTGAAACAGAACAAGGCTGTTTAAATCCCCGTACCTACTTCACAGAATTTGCGTTTTTTACCGAAATTCAAGAAGGTACGGCGAGAAAAGGTATATTTCCCCTAAAGACAGAAAGACACCTTGTTAAGATATTCAACTTGTTTGGCACATCAATTATACCATACCCGACAAGAAGAATCAATACGAAAAGGTGTTTTTCGTCCTTCGTTTTGAATGAAAGATCAATTATGGCTTAATCCCCCGCGACAGCGGCGGCGCAAACAAAAAACGGATCATCCGATCGGATGATCCGTTTTGCTGGAGCTGCTACCCGGATTCGAACCGGGGACCTCATCCTTACCAAGGATGTGCTCTACCAACTGAGCCATAGCAGCAACTGCGATAATTATTATAGCAAATACAACGAAGAATGTCAAGTCGTTTTTCGAAAAAACTCAAATATCGACAAACTTTTTTTCGCGCGCCCGAAATCCCTTGACACGGAGGTCTTTTCGGCGTATCATTTATAATAATATACTACAGCTTGGCGAGACCCGAGAGGAGACTGTTATGAAAAAGCTCAGGAATTTTCTTTCCAAAAAGAACATTGATCTGTCACCGAAGACCTACTTTATTACCGCGATGGGCGCTATGGCGCAGGGACTTTTCGCGTCTCTGCTGATCGGCACCATCTTCAAGACGCTTGGTCAATGGCTGTCCGTGCAGTTCCTTTTGGATCTTGCCGCATTTGCCATGAACGGATACATCTGCGGAGCGGCGATCGGCATCGCCGTGGCAAATGCTCTGAAGGCTACGCCGCTCGTGCTCTATTCCTGCGCCACCGTCGGTGCGGCGGGATATGCCATCGGCACGTCTATCACGGGTGTTGAGACTCCCGTTACCGCAGGGCCTGCGGGCGCATTTATCGCGGTGCTTATCGCCTGCGAGCTCGGCAAGCTTGAATCCGGCGCGACGAAGGTGGACATACTTATCACTCCGGCGGTCACGCTTCTGTCGGGCTTTGCCGTGGCGAAGCTGATCTGCCCCGCCGTGGCATACGCGATGTATTATCTCGGTGAATTCATAAACAACGCAACGGAGCTGCGCCCCTTCCTCATGGGAATGATCGTGTCTGCCGTTGTGGGCATCATACTGACACTGCCGATATCCTCGGCGGCGATCTGCTCGATGATCGGCATTGCGGGCATTGCCGGCGGTGCCGCTACTGCCGGATGCTGTGCTCAGATGGTGGGCTTTGCCGTCATGAGCTACCGCGAGAACAAGCTCGGCGGACTTCTTGCCCAAGGACTCGGCACCTCCATGCTTCAAATGGGCAACATCATAAGAAAGCCCGTGATCTGGATCCCTCCGACGCTTGCATCGGTTATCACCGGCCCCGTATCCACGCTTGTGTTCCGTCTTGAGTGCAACGGCGTATCCGCCGGAATGGGCACCTGCGGTCTTGTTGGCCCTCTCGGAGTGATAACCGCCACCGCCGAAAAGGACGCCATGTTCTGGGTGGGGCTCGTGCTTGTGTGCATCGTTCTTCCCGCACTGCTCACGCTCCTTTTCAGTGAGCTGATGCGCAAGGCGGGGATCATCAAGCTCGGTGATCTGAAGCTTGATCTGTAAGGCGCGACCGACGGACGGTCGGATATATTGAAGGCGGGCGTATGCGGCTTGCCGCATACCCTCGGGCGGGTGTGTATATGGATTTTGACGTAATAGTGATCGGCGGAGGGCACGCCGGAATCGAGGCGGCGCTTGCCTCTGCGAGAATGGGCGTGAGCACGGCGCTTCTCACGATGTCGCTTGACTCGATAGGCAGTATGCCGTGCAATCCCTCGGTGGGGGGCACCGCGAAGGGGCATCTGGTATTCGAGCTTGATGCTCTCGGCGGAGAGATGGGCTATGCGGCGGACTGCGCCACGATGCAGAGCCGCACGCTGAACACGGGAAAGGGCGCGGCGGTGCGCTCAAAGCGGGTACAGGCAGACCGCAAAAAATACGCCGCGAGCATGAAGCGGACACTTGAGGAGACGGAGGGTCTGCGGGTGATCCAGACGGAGGCGGAGAAGCTTCTGTGGGAGGAGAGCGCCGACGGAAGACGGCGCGTCACGGGAGTGCTTGCCTCCCCCGGAGGCGAGCTGACCGCAAGGGCGGTGATAATCGCCTCGGGCACGTTCCTCGGCGGGCTCACCCACATCGGCTCGGTGCGACGTGAGAGCGGCCCCGACGGACTTCTCCCCGCGAGGGGACTTACCGCGTCGCTTGAGGCGGCGGGTATTCGCATGATGCGCTTTAAGACGGGCACGCCGCCGCGGATCCACCGCGATTCGATAGATTTCGATCGCTTGGAGCTTCAGGAGGGGGAGGAATATATAACCCCGTTCAGCCGCCGCACCGATGCGGAGCGGCTCAATTCCATAGAGCAGGTGCCGTGCCATATAGTATACACCAACGCCGAGACTCATCGGATAATCAGAGACAACATCTCACACTCCCCGCTCTATTCGGGAGTGATACACGGGACGGGGCCGAGATACTGCCCGTCGATCGAGGATAAGGTGATACGCTTTGCCGACAAGGAGCGGCATCAGCTCTTTGTAGAGCCGATGGGCAGGGAGTGCGCGGAGATATATCTTCAGGGCTTCTCATCGTCCATGCCGGATTTTGTGCAGGAGAAGATGCTCCATTCGCTTGCGGGCTTTGAGAGGGCGGAGATCATGCGGTACGCCTATGCGATAGAATACGACTGCACCGATCCGCTCCAGCTCAGGCACACGCTTGAATTTCGGGATATGTCGGGACTGTACGGAGCGGGACAGTTCAACGGCTCGTCCGGCTATGAGGAGGCGGCGGTGCAGGGACTTGTCGCAGGCATAAATGCGGCGCTTGCCGTCATGGGCAGACCCGCCATGGTGCTTCCGCGAAGCTCGTCGTACATCGGCACGCTCATTGACGATCTTGTGACGAAGGGAACGGCGGAGCCGTACAGAATGATGACCTCACGCTCCGAGTTCAGGCTCCTTCTCCGTCAGGACAATGCGGAGGAGAGACTCATCGGGCTCGGCAGAGAGGTGGGGCTCATATCCGAGGAGCGCATGAGAGCCTTCAAGGAGCGCATCGCCATGCGCGATTCCGAGCTTGCTCGGGTGAAGAAGGTCACGCTTCCCCCGTCGGAGGAGGTAAACGGGATACTGTCTGCTGCGGGAAGCACACCGATCTCCACGGGAATGAAGCTTGCGGAGCTGCTCCGCAGACCGGAGCTGACGTACGATATGCTGTCACCCGTTGACAGGCTGAGACCGCAGCTTCCGAGAGAGATCGGAGAATCGGTGCAGATCGAGCTGAAATACGAGGGATACGTGAAAAAGCAGGCTGACGAGTCGCAGAGAATGGAGAAGCTGGAGTCAAGGCTGTTGCCCGAGGATATTGATTACAGAGCCATTGCGGGACTCAGGCTTGAGGCGGCGGAAAAGCTTGACAGGGTGCGCCCCGAAAATATAGGACAGGCTTCGCGCATATCGGGAGTAAATCCGGCGGATATCACCGTATTGCTGATATGGCTGAAGGGAAGATAAAAAATAAGAGTGCGGAGGATCTCCGAAGGGAGTCCTCCGCACTCTGCGTTGAAGGGGGATGTCACCCCTTTTCTTTTTCGAATAGCTCGGAGAGTGTCTCCGCCGCCTCTCTGTAGCCGTCGAAGCCCTTGCCGAAGACGGTCTTTACCGCCACGGGCGACACGAAGGAGTGACGTCTGAATTCCTCACGTGAGCTTATATCGGACAGATGCACCTCAACGGTGGGTATTCCGACCGCCTTTATGGCATCGGGTATCGCCACGCTTGTGTGCGTGTACGCTGCGGGATTTATGATGATCCCGTCGAACACCCCGTAGGCGGACTGGATCTTGTCCACGATATCGCCCTCATGATTTGACTGATAGTGCTCCGAGTCGATGCCGAGCTCAGAGAGCGCCGCCGTCGTAAATTTCACAAGCGCCGCATAATCGCGCTCTCCGTAGATCTCCGGCTCACGAAGCCCCAAAAGATTCAGATTCGGGCCGTTTATAACAAGTACGCGCTTCATATTCCGAGTGCCTCCCTTATTGATCTGACAGTTGCCTTGATACCGCGGAGCTTGAAGGTGGCTGTGGCGAAGCTTCTGTACATCGGCTCCCGCTTTGCCCACAGAGCCTCTACGCCTGCCGCCGCCGAGAGCGGTCTGCCCTCCGTGGCAAGGCGAGACAGCTCCGTCTCAAGGAATACCACGGTGCCGTTGCGCTTCATCAGCCTGAGATTCTCGGGTCTTGTGACGATCCCGCCGCCCGTGGCGATCACCGCGCCGCATTTGGCGGAGACGGTGTCGAGCACCTCGGTCTCAAGTCGGCGGAATTCGTCCTCACCGCGCTCCGCGATAAGCTCTGCGGGAGTCTTTCCGCAGACGCGGGTAAGCTCCCTGTCGGTATCTATGAATTCGCGCCCGCACGCCTTGGCAAGCGCCTTTCCCACGGTGGTCTTGCCGCAGCCTGGCATTCCGATGATGAAAACGGAGGTCTGAGCGCGGCGCACCGCCTCGCACAGACCGCGCGATACGGACGGCTCGTCGAACGTCATCCCCGTAAAGCGCTCCGAGGCTCTTACCGCCTGAGCCGCAAGCATCAGCAGACCGCCCGCCGCCGTGAGCCCCGCCTCCTCCGCTCGGAGCATCAGCTCCGTCTTCAGCGGATTGAAGATGAGGTCGATTACCCCCTCAAGCCTTGGGAACACCGAAATGTCGAGCGGAGCGGCGCCGACATTCGGGTACATTCCGACGGGGGTGGTGTTTACGATGATACTGCAATCGGCGTGGCGTGAGAGATTTTCGTAATTGTTCTCCCCTCGGCGTGAGATCGTCACCGTCTCACCGGCGCGGGCATCCTTCAAGACCTCTCTGACTGTCGGCGCAACGCCGCCGTCACCGAGCACGAGCACCTTTTTACCCTCCACGGACAGTCCGCTCTCCGCGAGCAGCACGGAAAAGCCGTAAAAATCGGTGTTGTCACCGAGATAGGTACCGTCTGCGCGCCGCACCACGGTGTTGACGCTTCCGCACCGTCTTGCCGTGTCGGTCAGCTCGGACATGAACGGAATGACCGCCTTTTTGTAGGGAATAGTGACGTTGAAGCCGTCGTACTCTCCCGAGGCGAACAGCTCCTCAAGCTCGTCGGGCGCTCTTTCGATGAGGGTATACCCGTAATCTCCGAGCATACCGTGAAGCATCGGAGAAAAGCTGTGCCCCAGCTTCTCTCCCAAAAGTCCGAAGCGGCCGCTCATACGAGCTCCGAATAGCTGCCGAGGTAGCGGAAGTCCTCGCAGAGGCCGTCAAGCTCACACATGAGCTGTGCATACTCCTCTGAGTAGATCGAGGTCTCAAGATCGAAGTAGAACATGAACTCGAAGTTTCTGTCGGGGAGGGGACGGCTCTCCAGCTTCTGGAGATTTATCCCGAGTGCGTAGAAGCGCGACAGCACTCTGTAAAGAGAGCCCGGCTTGTGGGGTATGGTTATCATGAGCGTGGTCTTGTCGGCACCGGGGTATATCTCAAGCTCCTTGGAGATGCAGATGAATCTGGTGTAGTTGTTGCCCTTGTCCTGCACGGAATGTGCAAGGCAGGAGAGCCCGTACAGCTCCGCGCACGCACAGCTTGACAGCGCCGCCGCGTCTGTTCTGCCCGATTCGGCAACAAGCTTTGCGGCAATGGCGGTGTTCTCGCAGTAGGTGATCTTGACGTCACCGAGCGTTTTGAGAAAATCGGCGCACTGATTTATCGCCTGCTCATGGGAGAATATCTCCTTTATATTCTTCACCTCCGTGCCGTTTACGGCAAGGAGACTGTGGTCGATCTTCATGCGGACGGAGCGGACTATCTTGAAATTGTGCTTCATCATCAGATCGTACACCGTATTGACGGAGCCTGCCGTGCTGTTCTCAAGCGGCAGGATGCCGTAGGTGCAGAGCCCCTTTTCGATAGCGGAGAACACGTTCTCGAAGGTGTCGAAGTACATTATATCCGGCACCTTGAACAGGCGCTCGCAGGCGATCTGCGAATACGCGCCCTCAACGCCCTGACAGGCGATCCGTGCGCTTTGGGGGAATACGGTGTAATTCTTCTCCACCGCCGCCTTTATCTCACGGTAAAGAGCGGAATCCTCGGTGTTCAGCTTTTCCTGATATGAGCGGCTGAGCTCAAACAGCAGCGAATACAGCACCTGCGTATAGCTACGCATATTCTCGGGCACCGAGGAGGTCATCTCCGCCATCTTGCTGCGCTCTCTGCCCGAATCCGCGATCCCGATGCCGCCCTCCTTTTTGCACTTTGCAATCTTGGAGGACACCTCCATTCGCCGCGTGAAGGCGCGAAGCAGCTCCGCATCCGCGGTATCTATTTCTTCTCTGAGACCCTTCAGAAGCTCTCTTGCCGTATCGTTTGCCATTTGTATATCTCCTTTTTGTTTATCGTTTGCTTTGTGAGCCCTCAGCGGGACTCGGATGATGATATGAGATCCGCTATCACAAGCGCCGCGACCGCCTCCGCGACCGGCACCGCGCGCGGTACCACGCAGGGATCATGCCTGCCGTGTATGCTCAGCCTTCTGTTCTTCATTTCGGACAGGCTGACCGAGGCCTGCTCCGCTCCGATGGAGGGGGTGGGCTTCATGGCGATTCTGAATACGAGCGGCATGCCCGAGGTGATACCGCCCAACACGCCGCCGTGATTGTTCGTCACCGTATAGATCGAGGTGCCGTCCGTTTCATAGGGATCGTTGTGCTCGCTTCCGCGCATCTCGGCGGCGGCAAAGCCCGCGCCGAACTCAACTCCCCTCACCGCGGGGATAGCGAAAAGTGCGGAGGCAAGTCTGTTCTCCACTCCGTCGAACATGGGCTCACCGAGCCCGACGGGAAGTCCGACGACGGCACATTCGATGACACCGCCTACCGAATCGCAGGCGACCCTCGCCTGTTCGATCTCGTCAGCCATCGCCTCCGCCGCGCTGTCGCAAAGCACGGGGAAGGGCTTTTGAAGCAGCTCGGAGAGCTCCCTCTCACCGACATGGGCAAGGTCGAAGCGCGAATCTCTCACACTCCCGATCCGCTCAATATGCGCCGCCACGGTGATCCCCTTCGTGCGAAGATACTGGAGCAGTATCCCTCCGACGGCACAGATCGGCGCGGTGAGTCTTCCCGAAAAATGCCCGCCGCCCGCCGTGTCCGCGTGACCGCCGTATTTCACATATGCCGGATAATCCGCGTGAGACGGTCTCGGGCAGTCGGCAAGCTCGGCGTAGTCGCCCGAGCGCTGATCGGTATTCCGAATGACGACGGACAGCGGCGCACCGCAGGTCACACCGCCGGAGAGCCCCGACAGTATCTCGGGAACATCGGGCTCGCGCCTTGCAGTGGACATCTTGTTCTGCCCCGGCGCACGTCTGCCCATGAAGCGGCAAAGCTCCTCCGTATCGGGGGCAAAGCCTGCCGGCATTCCGTCAAGCACGGCTCCTATCGCCGCGGAATGTGATTGCCCGAACACCGACAGCGTAAGTCTTTCTCCTCTGTATACACTGCTCATGATAAGCTCCTTTATATCCGATCGTTTGTGTATATGACCTCTCCGCCGAGCGAAGCGTAGTCTTTCCAAAAATCGGGATAGGATTTCCCGACACATTCGGCACCCGCGACGGTGACCTCGTCGCGAACCGCCGAGGACAGTATCGCCGCCGCCATTGCGATGCGGTGATCTCCCGCGCTGTCAACAGCCCCTCGCGGGAAAAGCGTGCCGCCGCCGTGTACGGTGATGCCGTCACCGCCTCCCTCGGAGCTGCCGCCGAGGGCATCAATCATGCGGCAGGTCGATTCTATCCTGTCGCTCTCCTTGAGGCGCAGGCGCGCTGCGCCCGTGATCTCGGTATCTCCCTCAGCCGCCGCCGCAAGAGCGCACAGCACGGGGACAAGATCGGGGATATCCTCTGCGCTTACCCGTACTCCGCTGAGGCTTCCGCGGCGGACAAATACGCCGTCCGACCGCCACTCCGTCTCGGCACCCATTCGGCGGACTATATCCACGCACCGCCTGTCGCCCTGAAGTGAATCTCGGTCGAGCCCCCGACAGAGTATGCCCTCGGGTGAGAGAGCGCCCGCGCACACCCAAAACGATGCGCCCGACCAATCTCTCTCGGCACAGACGTACCTCGGCGTATCGCCTCGCTCACCAAGGCGGAGCACTCCCTCGTCCTCCGTCACCGAAAAGCCGAAGCTGTTCAGCGCGTGGACTGTCATGTCTATATACGGGCGCGATTCCGTTCTTCCCGTGATGCGTACCGTGCTCTCCTCCCTCATCAGCGGGAGCATGAACAGCAGTCCCGAGATGAACTGCGATGAGACGGAGCCGTCAACGGCAAATTCGCCTCCGCGCATACCGTCACCGCACACGGTCAGGATATTTCCGCAGAGCCCGATATGCGCTCCGTGTCGCAAGAGCTCCTCCTTCAGCGGAGAGAGCGGTCTCTCGGGCAGTCGCCCCCGCAGCAGGAAGCGGTGCTCGCCGCCGAGGGCCGCCGCAACGGGAAGCATGAATCTGAGCGTGGAGCCGGATTCGCCGCAATCGAGCGGCTCCTTCGACGGAGCGCCGTCTCTTTTAAGCGGCGTGACCGCCAGCCCGTGCTCTGTTTCGGTGAGTGAGGCGCCGAGCCCCGTGAGACAGCGCACCGTGGCGGCGATATCGTCCGATACGGCTCCGCCGAAGCGCACCTCGACAGGTCTGTCCCCGAGTGCGGCGCACAGCAGAAGTCGGTGAAGTGAGGATTTGGATACGGGAGGGGTGACCTCGCCCGAGAGGGCGTGGGGTATGAGCTTAACATCCATGAAGCAAGCCCTCCCCGCCCGTCATAAAATCGGTCAGTCTGTCCGTCGGGGTCATCACCAGCTCACAGCCCCCTATTCTTGTGGGAAGCACGAGCCGTATCTCCCCGCCGTCCGCCTTTTTGTCGGATCTTGCGGCATCGGCAAGTCTATCCGGCGAGAGCTCGTCCGGCGAAAGACCGAAGCGCGCGATACATTCGTCGCAGTCGGACGGAAGACCGTAGGAGCGGAGCAGGGATATAAGCCGCGCCCTGCTTGATGCATCAAAGCTGCCGCGCCGCTCCGCGTAAGATGCGGCAATACCCATTCCGGCGGCGACAGCCGTGCCGTGCGGGACTGTGTATCGGCTGAGCTTTTCTATGGAGTGAGCGGCGGTGTGTCCGAAATTGAGACAGGCGCGTATTCCGCTCTCCGTCTCGTCCTCCTCCACCACAGACCGCTTGATATCAACGCAGCTTGCGATGATCCTCTCCGCGATAAGCATTGCCTCGTCCGAGACGGCGGGGGAGGAGGGAATACTCATGAAGCTCTCGGACGCCTCCTCAAGCAGAGAGAACAGCTCTCCGTCGCGGATAACTCCGTACTTTATCACCTCGGCGGCTCCGCAGGCGAAGGTCTCTCTGTCAAGTGAGATGAGCGTGTCGGTGTCGCAGATCACAAGCCGAGGCTGATAGAACGCTCCGCACAGGTTCTTTCCCGCGGGGAGGTCTATTCCCGTTTTGCCGCCGACGGAGGAATCCACTGCGGCGAGAAGCGTGGTGGGGATCTGCACAAAGCCAACGCCTCTGAGATAGGTCGCCGCCGCAAAGCCCGCAAGATCTCCGACCACTCCGCCGCCGAGCGCGACGATGCCGTCGGTGCGCAACAGCCTGTTTTCGGCAAGAAAATCGAGCAGCTCGGCGTATGTCCTCATGCATTTGGAGGTCTCTCCGGCGGGGAAGGTGAAGCGGTATACCGTAAAGCCGGCGCTCTCCAGAGCGGCGGTCACGGGCGCAGCGTACAGCGGCGCCACGTTCGAATCGGTCACGAGTGCAAGCCTTTTTCCCTTGAAAAGCGGGGCGATGAGAGCGCCCGCCTCTCCGAGAAGTCCCCTGCCGATGATCACATCGTATTCTCTTGATGCCTTTACCCTGACTGTCGTCATGTTATCCTCCGTATCCGAGTCCTGCCGTCAGCGAAGCGGCAGGCTCTCCTTTATCTCCTTGCCCTCCGCAAGCAGACGGCGCAGAGTCTCTCTGTCCCCCGAGGCGATGGCATCTCGGTAGTCCTTGAGAGAGCCGATGATGGTATCGAGCTCACGGACAAGATTGTCCGAATTCTCCGAAAACAGCTCCGTCCACATATCGGGATCGAGGTATGCCACCCTCGTCATATCCCTGAAGCTTCCGGCAGAATAGCCGTGCTGCTCAATTGCCGTGGGGCTCTTTATGTATGCGCTTGACACGACGTGTGCAAGCTGTGACGTGTATGCTATCATGCGGTCGTGATTCTCCGCGCTCGTCACCGTGATCCTGCCGAAGCCGACCGGCTCAAGCAGCTGCTTCACTCTGTCGAGCAGTACGATGTCATCGGTGACGGGCGGCACGATTATCATTGATGCGCCGCGGTACAGATTGTCGCGGCTGTTTTTGAAGCCGCCCTTCTGACTGCCCGCCATGGGGTGTCCGCCGACAAACATAAATCCGTTTGCCTCTCCGAGGGCGAAGCCCTCACTGCATATCTCCCTCTTGATACCGGCGCAGTCCATGACGACGGCATCTCCGAAATACGGGGCGTTTTCTCTGAGATATTCCGCGATCGACGCGGGGAAGGTGCAGAGGAATACTATATCGCAGTCCCCGAGCCTGTCCCGCGTGAGCTCGTCCGCTATCACTCCCTGAAGCTTTGCGATTCCGAGCGTGGAGGGAGAGCGGTTTGCGCCGAGCACCGTGTGCCCTGCGGAGGTGTACGCCTTTGCGAGAGAGCCGCCGATGAGACCGAGACCGACAACGCCTACCGTGAGCTTACCGTTCTTCATTTTCCGAGCGCCTCACGTACCGTTTTGACGTCGCGTGCGACCTCTGCGAACTGCTCGGGGAGGAGCGACTGCGGACCGTCGCACAGAGCCTTTGAGGGATTGTTGTGTACCTCTATTATAAGACCGTCGGCACCGCACGCCGCCGCCGCAAGCGCCATGGGCTTGACGAGACGGGAGATTCCCGTGGCGTGGCTGGGATCGATCACTACGGGGAGGTGAGTCAGCTCGTGCAGCATGGGCACTGCGGAGAGATCGAGAGTGTTTCTGGTGTAGGTCTCGAAGGTTCTGATACCTCTCTCACAAAGAATGATCTTCTCGTTTCCGCCCGCCATGATGTACTCCGCGCTCATGAGCAGCTCCTTCAGAGTATTTGCAAGGCCGCGCTTCAGGAGGATCACCTTGTCCGTCTTGCCGAGCTCCTTCAAAAGCTCAAAGTTCTGCATATTTCTTGCGCCGACCTGAATCACATCGACGTTCTCAAACAGCGGGAGGTGATTTGCGTTCATGATCTCGGTCACGATGGGCATACCGGTGATCTTCTTCGCCTCAAGCAAAAGCTCGATTCCGTCGGCGTGGAGTCCTTGGAAATCGTAGGGTGAGGTACGGGGCTTGAAGGCGCCGCCGCGAAGGAGAGATGCTCCCGAGGCGTGAACCGATTTCGCTATCTCTATTATCTGGTCGTGGCTCTCAACGGAGCAGGGGCCTGCGATCATTGCGAAATTGCCGCCGCCGATCTTGATGCCGCCGACGTCTATCACCGTGTCGTCGGGGTGGAATTTGCGGTTTGCGCTCTTGAACGGATCGGAGATCCTTGTCACCTTTTCGACGATATCAAGTCCTTCGATCAGCTCGGTGTCCACCTTGGAGGTGTCTCCGATAAGTCCGAGGACGGTGTGGAACTCACCCTCGGAGATGTGGACTGACAGCCCCAGAGTCTTGAACCATTCGACAAGACCGTCTCTCTGCTTTTCCGTTACTCCCTGTTTAAGTACTGCGATCATTTTGTAATCCTCCGATTTCTGTTTGAAAAAATAAAAGCCGTACAGCGTCTAACTGTACAGCTTTCAGTGAACTTGTTTTATGAACCGTTCTCCAAATTTTTGCACGTTAAAACGCTTTTACCTTAGTGTGAGTAAAGTAAAAGTAAAAGTATGCAAAAACTACAGAGAATATCTTGTTCATATGCTTGCCTTTCCGTATCGTCTGATACATCGGTCATGCTGTGATTATAGCACCGTGCGCGGCGGTTGTCAATAGGCAAAATGAATTTTTTTGCGATTTTTAATTCTGTCGGTACGCTTTATTTGTGTTTACAAGCGGTCGCAATTGTGGTATAATATCGTAAAATCACTTAAAGGGAGAGTTTTCGATGCTTGATATAAATGAACTGAAATTCGGAGAGGACGGGCTCATTCCCGCCGTTGTGTGCGATGAGTACAGCGGAGAGGTGCTCATGGTGGCGTACATGAACAGAGAGAGCCTTGAGATCAGTCTGAGAGAGGGACGCACCTGCTTCTGGTCGCGCTCAAGGAAGGAGCTGTGGCGCAAGGGAGAGACCTCCGGAAACGTTCAGCATATCGTGAGGATCACCGCCGATTGCGACAAGGATACGCTTCTCGTTCACGTGAAGGCGGACGGCCCCGCCTGCCACACGGGTGAGGACTCCTGCTTCTTCAACGAGGTGACGGAGGCGACTCCGCGCTTCACCGTTGACGGGCTCATGGAGCTGATAGACGGAAGACGGGTGAACCGCAAGGAGGGCTCATATACCACATATCTCTTTGACAAGGGACTTGACAAGATACTGAAGAAGGTGGGAGAGGAAGCCACCGAGGTCATCGTTGCCGCCAAGGGCGGAGACAAGGCGGAGACGGTGTACGAGATAGCTGATCTCGCATATCACGTTATGGTGCTCATGTGTGAGGCGGGCATCGGCATAGACGAGATACGCGCCGAGCTTGCAAGCAGGCACGTGGTCGATCACAAGGTAAAGCAGGAGACCTCAAGAGCCGCGGCGGCGGAGTGAGGCACTCCGCGCACGGATATTCGGAATAAAAAGGGCTTTGACCGTATTCGGTCAAAGCCCTTTTTGGCATATAGGTAAGGCGGGTGCTTATTTTGCCGGCTCAACGGGGCCGTACTTCTTGTCCGTTTCCTCAACGTACTTATTGAGTATGTCGCGGATCTCGTCCCACTCCTTATCGGTATAATTGATACCGTAATCGTTTGAGAACTGATAGATATCGGGTATTCCGATCTTCGGCTGATTTCTGAAATAGCGCATGGAATCTCTCTGGCAGCCGGCGTTCGGGGAGTCGGTATCGATCAGCACGTTCTCCATTACCGTGGAGAACAGGCTTGCGCGCTCCGACATACTCTCGGTCTCGTTGCGAAGTCCCCAGCTGTAGTCATGAGCTCTTGCCATATCGCATACCTCGTCGAAGTAGGGATGGCAGGGGCTTCCGTTGATGAGCGCATCGGGCTTTGCTTCCTTTGCCGCACTGTAGATGATATTGTAGAGCATCTTCGTCGCCTCGGCGCCGTACTGACCGCCGTAGGACTTTGCGCTCTCACCGTACGGCTGTACCAGAGTGTAGTCCAGCTTGAAGCCGTCGGCATTCATACAGCCCTCGTCGGGAGAGAGCAGGTTGTGCACCATCTCACGCAGATGCTTCTCGTATGCGGGATTTGTGGGGTCGCAGTACGGAGGATAGTCGAGGCGCACACGGCGGTTGTTGTAGGGCATACCCTCACCGTACATTACCTCGTTCTCCGGCAGTCCCTCTCCGCCCCACATACGGAACCAGAGCAGAACGCGGAGTCCTCTTGCGTGCATCTTATCCACGAAGGCTCTCATATCGGGCCATTTCTCGGGATCGGGCGTGGCATCTCCGTAGCCCTTCTGCCACTTGTCGTCGATGATGAGCATCGTTGCCTTTACGCCGTACTCGTCGATCATATCCGCGATCTTCTCGTAGACCTCTTGGTTTGCAAGATCCTTCTGACCGCAGTCGTGATAGAAAAGGTCGCACTGCGCGCCCTGCTCGTTCCAGCCGCATACGATGGGGCCTCTCCACCAGCGCGGAACGTCCTCGTCGCGGCGAAGCTTCTTGCGGGCAAAGCCGTTTTCGTAATAATAGTCAGAATAGCTCTTGATTATCGCAAGATCGTCGGGGGCGAAGAAGGAACGGATAAACGGCAGTGTGAAGTCGCTGTCCACCTCGGTGTGTCCCTCAAGGTCTGTCTCAAAGAAGAAGCGGTGCAGACCCTCGGGGCAGCACTTTCTGTAATCGTAGTGAATGAAGTTGTGCTTGCCCTCCTCGGCAACAAGACCGAGACCGAAGCGTCCCTCATGCTCCTCCGTTCTGAATGAATAAACGTATGCCGGAGGAATGAAAAGCTCAAAGAAGGTCAGATATTCCTCGGCGGACGAGCGGCGCATCTTCAGCTCGGGGTGAGATGCGGGGCAGGGGAAGAAGTATTCGCAGAACTCGTAAAGAGAGCCTGTCTTATCGTTTCGGAAATACTGCACCTTTCCGACGTTGCCGGTGCCGTGCAGTGTTACGAAATAGCTGAAGCCCTCGGGAGAGCATTCGAGGGTGTAGGTCTTCTTCCAAAGAGAGCTCTCCGCCTCCCAGATGAATTTTGAGTCGGATGCGGCGGAAAACGAGACGATCCTTTCGTCCGTTTCCTCAACGTCGTAATAATCGCCCTTTTTTACCTTAATATTTCCCTTGTCGTCGAGGATATCCTCCTCTGCCACGGCAACGCCGAAAACTCTTGTCGAGGGAACGAGCTCGGCGAGGCAGTCGCCCTTTTCGGCTATGAGAATACAGTTCTCGGATGCCTCGACCGTGTACACATCACTTTTATAGATATAAGCTTCCATTCGGTGATCCTTTCGTATATGGAGATATAATAATTGTAGTACATTACGGCGGTATTGTCAAGGAAAATCGAGCATATCGGCGGAAAGCTCGGGCGGGGCGCGGAAAAACAGAAAAGTTTACACATAAATAGTGTTGATTTCCTTGACACGGGAACGAAAAATGTGATATTATAACAGTGCAAGTGTGAATTTCTAACAGAAGGGAGGCAGACATGACAAAGGAAAGACGAGAGCTCATACATGAGCTGCTTCAGACCAAGCCGTACATATCGCTTGCGGAGCTTTGCGAGCGCTTCCCCGACGTGTCGGAGATGACGCTGAGGCGGGATATTGCCCGCTTTGAGGAATCGGGCGAGGCGATAAAGGTGCGCGGCGGCGTCAGATCGACGAGGTTCATCACCGCGTCCACCGACGATTCCATGCGAGAGCGTATGCGCGAGAACGTGGATTCAAAGGAGAAGATAGCGCGGGCGGCGGCGGCCTACCTTGAGACCGGCAGGTCGATATTCATAGATTCCGGCTCCACCCTGCAACAGATGGTGAGATTCGTTCAAAACGAGCGGTACAACTTCACCACGACGAATCCCGCGGCGGCGCTGGAGCTTGCGGCGATCGGTCAGCCCGTGGTGAACGTCACCGGCGGCAGGCTTGACAGGGATTATCAGTCCATGTCGGGGCTTCAGGCGATGCGGTACATTGCGGATGTGAACATCGACATGGCTCTGCTCTCTCCGTCGGGTCTCTCCGTGCGGGGCGGCTTTACGGGCGGCAATTATGCCGAGTGCGAGCTGAAGCGAGCCGTCGTGGAAAAGGCGGATCGTGTCATCATGCTCATGGATTCGTCGAAGATCGGCCGCAGTCTTCCGTACACCTTCTGCTCTCTTGAGCAGGTATCGGTGCTGATATGCGACGAGCCTCTGCCAGAATCCCTTGCTCGGACGGCGATGGAGCACGGCGTTGCCGTGGAGCTTGTCTGAGCTCATATTTCAGTTAATTCAAAGAAAGGATATATACAATGGCAAATGCAGTAATTATGCCCCGACAGGGGCAAAGCGTGGAGAGCTGTATCATCACCTCTTGGAACAAGGCCGTGGGTGACACGGTGGCTGAGGGTGACGTGCTGTTCTCATATGAGACCGATAAGTCCGCCTTTGACGAGGTGGCGACGGTATCGGGTACGATGCTGGCGCATCTTTACTCCGAGGGCGATGTTGTAGCCTGCCTTGAGAACGTATGCGTTATCGGAGAGGCGGGAGAGGATATCTCCGCCTTTACCGGAGGAGCATCTGCGGAGGCGGCACCCGCACCTGCGGCGGAGGCGGCTTCCGAGGCGGCAGCACCTGTGGCAGCTCCCGCAGCGGCAGCTTCCGCGGCGGCACCCGTGACAGCTCCCGCACCGAGCGAGGGCGGAAGAATATTCATCTCCCCGAGAGCGAGAGCGCTTGCGCTGAAGACGGGCGTGGATATGACAAAGGTCGCACCCACCGGCCCTCACGGCAGGATCATAGAGCGTGATATAGAGAAGGCGCTTGACGGCGGCTTTACCGCCGGTGTTGCCGCAGTGGAGGATTTCCTTGCGGGAAGAATAACGGTGACCGAGGCGCCCGAGGCGCCCGCAGTCGAGGCTGTCGCACCTGCGGCGCCCGAGGCGGAGTACACCGAGATCCCGATGAGCGGAGTACGCAAGGCGATAGCGCGTTCGATGACGGCATCTCTTTCCGAGATGGCACAGCTTACGCTCAACGCCTCCTTCGATGCCACGGATATACTTGCCTACAGGAAGAAGCTGAAGGCGGCTCCCGAGGATATGAACGTCGGCGGCATCACGCTCAACGATATCGTCCTCTATGCGGTATCGAGGATACTTCCCAAGTACCCCTACATAAACGCAAATCTCACCGACAATACGATCCGCAGCTTCACTCATGCGAACGTGGGTGTTGCGGTGGATACGGAGAGAGGACTGCTCGTTCCCACTCTCAGAGCTGCCGACAAGATGAGCCTTGCGGAGATTTCCGCCGCGGCAAAGAGCGCCGCAGGAAAGGCGCGTGAGGGCGCACTTGCACCCGACGAGATGAGCGGCGGAAGCTTTACCGTCACAAATCTCGGCTCACTCGGCATCGAGAGCTTCACACCCGTCATCAATCCTCCGCAGACCGCCATTCTCGGCGTTTGCACCACGGTGAACAGGCTCCGTGCGGACGGAACCGTATATCCCGCAATGGGACTCTCCCTTACCTTCGATCACCGCGCGGTTGACGGCGCTCCCGCCGCTAAGTTCCTGAAGGAGCTTTGCGCGTCGCTGGAGAACTTCAGCCTGCTTCTGGCAAAATAAATATGCCGTGCCGTGTGACGGGCGCACGTGCGCTCCCATGCAAGGCCTCGGCACAGCTCGGAAAGGAAAATAAACATGAGCTATGATCTGATGATACTCGGAGGCGGTCCTGCCGGCTACAATGCCGCGGAGAGAGCCGCCCATGAGGGAATGAAGGTGATCCTGTTCGAGGAAAGAGCACTCGGAGGCGTTTGCCTCAACGAGGGCTGTATCCCGACAAAGACACTGCTCAATTCGGCAAAGCTTTATTCATCGGCGCTCCATTCGGCGGAGTACGGCGTTACGGTAACGGGCGCCGCCTTCGATCATTCCGCGGTGGTCGCGCGCAAAAACAAGGTCGTGAAGACTCTCGTATCGGGAATCGGAGCGAAGATGCGCGGTGCTAAGGTCGATGTGATCGAGGCATCCGCAAAGCTGACGGGAAAGACCGCCGAGGGCTTTACGGCGGAGGCGGCGGGCAAGAGCTATACCGCATCGAAGGTTCTGCTCTGCACCGGCTCCGAGGCGGCTGTTCCGCCTGTTACCGGTCTTCGTGAGGCTGTTGCCTCGGGACTTGCCGTGACGAACCGCGAGGTGCTTGATCTTGCCGCACTGCCCGAGAGGGTCGCGGTGATCGGCGGCGGCGTTATCGGACTTGAGATGGCATCGTATTTCGCCACGGTGGGCGTAAAGGTCACCGTCATCGAGATGATGGACAAGATCGCGGGCCCCACGGACAAGGACATTTCGGCTACACTGCAAAAGAACCTTGAGAAGCTCGGCATCGAATTTGTGCTCGGCGCAAAGGTGATGAGCGTTTCCGGCAAGGCGGGCGACGGCAAGGTGACATATGAGAAGGACGGAAAGACCGTGGACGTTCCCGCAAGCACGGTGCTCGTATCCACGGGACGTCGCGCAAGAACAGCCGGCATCGGTCTTGAGAGCGTGGGCGTGCTCACCGAGAGAGGTGCGGTGGTCACGGACGAGTGCTGTCGCACAAGTGTCCCCGGCATCTATGCGGCGGGCGACGTCAACGGAAAGAGTATGCTTGCCCACACCGCATACCGCGAGGGCGAGGTCGCGGTGAACACCATGCTCGGACGGAAGGATGCGGTGGACTACCGCGCCATTCCCGCCGTGATATATACGAAGCCCGAGGTGGGCACCGTCGGTGAGACGGAGGAATCCGCGAGGGCAAAGGGAATAGATGCAAAGGAGTACAAGCTGACTCTCCGATACAGCGGAAGATACGTTGCGGAGGTAGAGGGCGGCGACGGCTTTGTTAAGATCGTGGTAGACAATGCACACCGCAAGATCATCGGTGTACATATGATAGGCTCGTATGCCTCCGAGATCATCTACGGCGCCGCCGCGATGGTCGCCAAGGAGCAGCGTGTTGACGACGTTCGCAAGATAGTATTCCCCCACCCCACCGTATGCGAGGTCATTCGCGAGGGTATGTTCACGATATAAGTCCGCGATGCGGCTCTGTCGGACAGATCAAAAATAAAATTATATAAATGAGGTACAAATTATGCCAAAGTCACAGTACGTAGATCCCCAAAAGGTGTTTGCGGCAGGCGAGATAACCTTTGAGAATATCCCGCTGTGCCAGTACAAGAAAACTCTTGCACAGGAGAAGAAGCTCTACTCAAAGGACGATTTCCTCCGTATCTACAGAGATATGAGGATCATTCGCGAGTTTGAGACGATGCTCAACGAGATCAAGGTAAAGAGCGAGTACAACGGAGTTAAGTACAACAACCCCGGCCCCGCACACCTTTCCATCGGTCAGGAGGCATCCGCAGTAGGTCAGGCGTATTGCCTTGATATCAACGACTTCACCTTCGGCTCCCACAGAAGCCACGGTGAGATCCTTGCGAAGGGACTCTCCTCCATTCAGAAGCTTGACGACGACGAGCTCTATGACATCATGAAGGAGTTCCTTGACGGAGCTATCCTGAAGGTGGTAGAGAAGAAGCATGAGAAGAAGGGCGATATCCGCGACCTTGCGATCGACTTCCTGCTGTACGGCGCTCTTGCCGAGATCTTCGCACGTACCACGGGCTTTAACCGCGGTCTCGGCGGATCCATGCACGCCTTCTTCATTCCCTTCGGTATCTTCCCGAACAACGCCATCGTAGGCGGAGCGGCTCCCGTAGCTCTCGGTGCCGCGCTCTACAAGAGAGCAAATCAGAAGAAGGGTATCGTTATCGCAAACTCCGGAGACGGTGCGCTCGGACGCGGACCTGTGCTTGAGTCCCTCAACTTCTCGTCGATGGATCAGATCACAAAGCTCTGGGGCATGGACGGAAAGTATTCCGACGGCGGTATGCCCATACTCTTTAACGTATTCAACAACTTCTACGGAATGGGCGGACAGACTCAGGGCGAGACCATGGGCTTCGGCGTTCCCGCACGTCTCGGCGCGGGCTTCAACCCCGATCAGATGCACGCGGAGAGAGTCAACGGCTACGATCCTCTTGCGGTCATTGATGCCACCGCGAGAAAGAAGGAGCTTCTTACGAGCGGACACGGCCCCGCACTCCTTGAGGTGACCACCTACCGTGTGAGCGGACACTCCCCCTCCGACTCCTCCACCTACCGTACTCAGGAGGAGATCGACGCTTGGAAGGAGGCGTGCCCCATCGCCGCATACCGCGAGAAGATGATAAAGGGCAAGGTCGCCACGGCTGAGGAGTTTGACGCTATCGAGGAGGATATCATCCGCCGTATCACGAAGATCTGCTCCATGGCGATCGACGACGAGATCTCCCCCAGAATGGATCTTGCGGCAAATCCCGACATGATCTCCTCTATCATGTACTCCAACACGAATACACCCTCCATGGACACCGAAAGAGAGCCCGAGGTTCTCATGCCCAAGGAGGAGAACCCCAGACTGAAGCAGCTTGCGACAAAGTCGCGCTCCGCATACGATGCAGACGGCAAGGAGGTTCCGAAGATCAAGGTGGTCGGCCTCCGCGATGCTCTCTTTGAGTCCATCATCGACAAGTTCTACGAGGATCCCACCCTCATCGCCTACGGTGAGGACAACCGTGACTGGGGCGGCGCATTCGCCGTATACCGCGGACTGACCGAGGCTCTGCCTTATCACCGCTTCTTCAACGCACCCATCTCCGAATCCGCTATCGTGGGCTCGGCTGTAGGATATGCAATGGCTGGCGGACGTGCGATCGTTGAGCTCATGTACGCCGACTTCATCGGCTGCGCGGGCGACGAGATATTCAACCAGCTCTCCAAGTGGCAGTCCATGTCTGCCGGAATACTGAAGATGCCCGTCGTTGTACGTGTGTCTGTCGGCTCCAAGTACGGCGCACAGCACTCTCAGGACTGGACGGCACTCTGCGCACATATCCCCGGACTCAAGGTATTCTTCCCCGCAACTCCCTACGATGCAAAGGGACTTATGAACGCGGCTCTCCGCGGCACAGATCCCGTAATATTCTTCGAGAGCCAGAGGATCTACGATATCGGTGAGAAGTTCCACGAGGGCGGAGTTCCCACGGATTACTACGAGGTAACTCCCGGACTGCCGGATATCAAGAGAGAGGGTAAGGACGTTACGATCCTCTCCATCGGTGCGGTGCTCTACCGCGCTCTTGATGCCGCGAAGATCCTCTCCGAGAAGTACGGCATCGAGGCGGAGGTCATCGACGCACGTTCCATCGTGCCCTTCGATTACGCTCCCGTTATCGAAAGCGTAAAGAAGACCGGACGTATCATCATCGTGGGCGATGCAGTAGACCGCGGCTCCGTGATGCGTGATATGGCATCGAACATCACCGAGATGGCATTCGATTATCTGGATGCTCCTCCGGCGGTATTCGGCTCAAGAAACTGGATCACTCCCGCGTTCGAGCTTGAGAAGCACTACTTCCCGCAGGCTGAGGGCATCATCGACGTGATCTCTCAGAAGCTCCTCCCCATCGAGGGCAGAGTATCCACGGTAAACGAGACCGAGATCGAGCACATGAACCGCTCAAGACAGGGTATCTGACGGGCGGAACGAATATAAGCCTAAGAGCAGGGCAGACCGCGCCTCGGCGCGGTCTGCCTTTTTCCGCTTCGGATATTTCTCTTGACCGAGCGGACACTTATTGGTATAATATATTCGGAGACCTCGGCGCAGACGGCATTGCGCGTACAAATAAAGAGTGTCGCACCCGCATGGTGACGGGCGGCAATGCGACGGAACGGAGCGGTTATGAAAATACAGGAATCGGCTGAGAACTATATTGAGACCATATATATATTGCAGCAGAGGCAGGGAGAGGTGCGCTCTATCGACATTGCGAACGAGCTTGCCTTCTCAAAGCCGAGCGTGAGCGTGGCGATGAAGAATCTGCGGAACAACGGATATATCGAGGTAAACGGGCTCGGATATATCACGCTTACCGAGTCGGGCAGGGAGATCGCGGAGCGAATGTACGAAAGGCATACGCTTCTGACCTCATTCCTTGTGAGCCTCGGTGTGAGCGATAAGACGGCGGCGGAGGATGCCTGTCGGATAGAGCACGTCATCAGCGCGGAGAGCTTCGATGCTCTCAAGCGACACATAAGCGAGCTGCGGTGAAAAAAGAAAAACAGGTAAATCCGTACCCGTATTCGGACACGAACAAGCGATACCGAGCCTTCGATCACTATATGAGACAAAGATTCGGGAGAAAGTGCGTGAAGATACCGCTTGACGCGGGCTTCACCTGCCCGAATATCGACGGGACGAGGGGAGTCGGCGGCTGTATATACTGCCTCGGCGGAAGCGCGGCGGTCACGGCGGTGGGAGAAACGGTGCGTGAACAGTACGAATACGGGGTAAATGCGCTTCGCCCAAAGTGGGGCGATTTTGCCGCGATCCCGTATCTTCAGGCAAACAGCTGTACCTACGGTGACACGGACAGGCTGAGGGAGCTGTATGCGGAATGTGCCGCTCTGCCGGGGGCGGTGATGCTTGATGTTGCCACGAGAGCCGACTGCCTGTCGGACGGGGTGATCGAGGTGCTGTGCGAGACATCGCGGAGGATACCGCTGACGGTGGAGCTGGGGCTTCAGACATCGAACGATGCGACGGCGGAGAAGATCAACAGGTGCCACACCTCGGCGGAATTTGCGGAGGGGTATCGCAGGCTTCGCGCAGCGGGCGGCGATATTGCCGTGTGTATCCACCTGATAAACGGACTGCCCGACGAGGACAGGCACGATATGCTCGAAACGGCGCGCTTTGTCGCGTCGCTGAAGCCGGATATGGTGAAGATACACCTGCTTCACGTGCTCCGCGGGACACGGCTGTGTGAGATGTACGCGGCGGGAGAGTACGTCCCGATGGAGAGAGGGGAATATATTGAGACTGTGGCGGATCAGCTTGAGCTGCTGCCTCCGGAGACGGTGATCGCGCGGCTGACGGGCGACGGCGGCAGTGCGGAGCTTGTCGCTCCCGATTGGAGCCGCCGCAAGATCGGTATTCTGAACGATATCGACAAGGAGCTGCTCCGCAGAAATACCGTGCAGGGCATATACGCGGATATGTGAATAAAAAAAGGGGAGATGCAGCTCCCCTTTTTAGGTGTATGCAAGACATTTTCGTCGTGTGCGGGCGGTGCGAAAAATCACCTGCCGATGCGGGATAAGCACAGCGAAAGGAAAAAAGGGAGCCGTCGGCTCCCCTTTCTTTATCAAATATTACGGTGCCGCGGTCGGTCGTCGCAGCAGGGATCGGGCGGTGTGGGCGGCTCGGGCATATCGGGGGCGTGAGGGGTGACGTCACCGACACCTGCGGTCTCGGAGAAGATGACGCTTGACTTTGTCATATTCACCGCATCGCTCGGCACGATGATCTTCGATGCCTTGCCGTCGGACATGGCGACCAGCGCCTCATATCTTTTCAGCTCAAGGACAGATGCATCCACGCCGGCGTTCTTCAGCTCACGAAGACCGTCCGCCTCCGCCTTCTTGGAGAGGAATATTGCCTTGGCTTCGCCCTCGGCGCGTGCGATGCGGGCATCGCGCTCACCCTCGGCGGCAAGGATCATTGCCTGCTTGTCGCCCTCGGCGCGGGTGATAGCCGCCGCCTTATGTCCCTCTGCCTGAAGCAGAGTTTCGCGGCGGTCACGCTCCGCCTTCATCTGCTTTTCCATTGCATTCTGGATCTCGGCGGGCGGACTGATATTTTTGAGCTCAACGCGGTTGACCTTGATGCCCCACTTGTCGGTTGCCTCGTCGAGGATCTCGGTCATCTTGGCGTTGATGGTGTCGCGGGAGGTGAGAGTGCCGTCGAGCTCAAGCTCACCGACGATGTTTCGGAGAGTGGTGGCGGCGAGATTTGCCAGAGCGGATATGGGATTCACCGCGCCGTAGGCGTACAGCTCGGAATCGTAGACCGCGTAGTAGATGACGGTGTCGATCTGCATGGTGACGTTATCCTTGGTGATAACGGGCTGAGGGGGCGAATCGAGCACCTGCTCCTTGAGAGTCACTCTTTTCGCAACTCTTTCGAGGACGGGAATCTTGATGTGAAAGCCCGCCGACCAAGTGCACTTGTATTTCCCGAGAAATTCGATGACAAACTCATGAGCTTGGGGAACTATCTTCGCATTGGCGAGGATGAATATGACGACGACAGCCGCCACGATACAGAAAATATACATATGCGCCTCCTGAAATATGTTTTATAAAAAGCCGAGAAGCCGCCTTGGATACCGCGAGCCTCTCGGCACTTATTTATTACTCGTCGTCCTCGCCGTAGCCGAGAAGATTCTCAAGATCCTCCTTTGTCCAGCCGAGATCGTCGAGATCCTTCTCGAACGCGGCTATCTCCTCGGGAGTCATATCCTTGTACAGCTCATCCCAGTTCAGCGTTTCCTTGCCCTCTCCGGTCACGGGAGCCGGCTTTTCGAGAGTTCCTCCGACGACCTCGTCGGTCTCCGCGGCGGTTGTCTCGGCGGAGCCGGAGGAAGCCGCAAGATCGCATCCGGCAAGCATACCGATGCACAGCACGGCGCACAGCGCCGAAATAAGCTTTGATTTCATAAGCACCTCACAGTGTTTTGCGGGAATATCCCATATATTTACGAAAACATTTTACCATAGATGAAATGCGCTGTCAATACCGAAGTCCGACGCGGGGCGGCTCGGGCGGCACGGCGGTGCGCGTGTGCGGCGGCGAAAAACGCGCAGGGATCGCTTTGCCTGCCGCAAAAAAGCCGCATATTTCTTCCATTCTCAAACAAAAGCCCTTGATTTATAGAAAAAAGTATTGTAAAATATATAAATCGGGGCATTTTCGTTACAGCCCGAGGATACGGGCGGCGTTTTCGGAGAAGATGAGCTCGGCTTCGCGGTCTGTCAGACCGAGCTGCTCCGTTCTGCGGATATCCTCCGTCTGAGAACGCCAAGGCGAATCCGTGCCGAACAGGACACGGTGCGCCCCGTGGCTCCGTACCGTTTCGAGCACTGTGTCGCGCCCTGTTTCCGCAAGGATATACGACAGGTCGTAGTATACGTTTCTGTCGGACAGCAGTCGCACCACGTCATCGTAGTATTTTCTGCCGCCCATGTGGGCGAGGATTATACGTGCCTCCTTCGGCTCGTCGGTGCCGTACACCGCATCGAGCATATGCGCGGTGCGCTCGGGGGTGCAGTGGGTGAGGCTCGGATACGCATTGTCGAGACCTGCGTGCAGTACCACGTACAGACCGATATTTACGGCGTGCTTTATTATGCGGACGTTCTTTTCATCGTCCACGAAGCATTGCTGATAGTCGGGATGCAGCTTTATTCCGCGAAGTCCGAGAGACTTCAGGAGGTCGAGCTTGTCCTCGGGATCCTCCGCATCGGGGTGCATACCTCCGAAGGAGATTATCCCGTCCTTCCCGTTTACCTCGGCGGCAAAGCGGTTCGTGCTCTCAAACTGAGACGGCTTTGTCAGGGCGGGGAGATTTACGGAATACGATATTCCCGCCTCCCTCATCGAGGCGCGAAGCCCGTCGGCGGTGCCGTCGGTGGCGGGGACTATACCCGAGGATTCGGACAGGATACCGAGCGTTCTCTGTGCGATCCTTTCGGGAAATATATGCGTGTGAAAATCAATTATCATAAAAACAGTCCTTGCTTGAGGATTCGGGAGTGACCGTGCGGGGAAGGACTTGGTCGGGGCGTCCCGTATAAACATTATAATACTTTATTCTCCGAGGTGCAAGATGGCAATAAAAATAATTTTCCTCCTCATCTTCTTTGCGATAATGATAGGCGTCGGAATATATTGCCGCCGTCATGCCGTCAGCGTTGACGGCTTTGTGCTGGGCGGCAGGAGCGTGGGCCCGTGGCTCACTGCCTTCGCCTACGGTACATCGTATTTTTCCGCCGTTATCTTCGTCGGCTATGCCGGACAGTTCGGCTGGAAGTTCGGCATCGCCTCCACGTGGATCGGCATAGGCAATGCCGTGATCGGCTCTCTGCTGGCGTGGGTGATACTCGGTCGCAGGACAAGGATCATGACGAGATACCTCGGCACGAAGACCATGCCGGAGTTCTTTGAGAAGCGCTACGGCTCCTCCGCGCTGAAGACGGTCGCATCCGTGATCGTGTTCGTGTTTCTTATCCCCTACACCGCATCGCTCTACAACGGACTTTCGAGGCTTTTCGAATCCGCCTTCGGCATCGACTACGCATACTGCGTTGTCGTTATGGCGGTATTCACCGGGATCTACGTGATAATCGGCGGCTACATGGCTACCGCGATAAACGATTTCATTCAGGGCATCGTGATGCTGTTCGGCATCGTTGCCGTGATCGTTGCCGTGCTCTCCCAAAAGGGCGGCTTTACCGCGGCGATCACCTCCCTCTCGCAAATTCCCGCGGAGACAAGCGAAATGAGCGGCGCCTTCACCTCCTTCTTCGGCCCCGAGCCGCTGTCGCTGTTCTTTGTCGTGATACTTACCTCTCTCGGCACCTGGGGACTTCCTCAAATGGTGCAGAAGTTCTACTCCATAAAGAGCAATTCCGCGGTAAAGAAGGGCGCGATAATCTCCACCCTGTTTGCCGTGATCGTTGCGGGCGGCTGTTATTTCCTCGGCGGCTTCGGCAGACTCTTTGAGGACACCGTCGCAAGAAATCCCGAGACGGGCGCCGTCATTTACGACAGCATCGTCCCCGGTATGCTCTCCGGACTTTCCGACGTGATGATAGGAATAGTGATAGTCCTCGTAATGAGCGCGTCGATGTCCACCCTTTCCTCACTCGTGCTTACCTCATCATCGACTCTGACTCTCGATATGCTCGTTCCCGTATCGAAAAGAGGCGGACGTGAGGGCATGAGCGAAAAGAAGCAGATGCTTCTGATGCGCGTATTCATCGTGTTCTTCATCACGGTGTCCGCCGTGATAGCGATAATTCAGGCAAAGTCCTCCGTCACGTTCATCGCACAGTTCATGGGCGTTTCGTGGGGTGCTCTTGCCGGTGCCTTCCTTGCTCCCTTTATGCTCGGGCTCTACATGAAGCGCATAACCCGTGCCGCCGTATGGTGCAGCTTCATCTCCGGCGTGGGCATAATGAGCGCAAACCTGTACTGTACCCTCACCGGCAAGGTGTTCATATGCAGTGCGCTCAACTCCCCCATAAACGCAGGCGTGCTTGCGATGGCGGCGGGGCTTGTGATCGTTCCGCTCGTGAGCCTTATCGGAGGCTCGAGGGCAAAGGAGGAGCTTGGCGGAATATTCGACTGCTACAAGGGTAAGGCAGAGGACAGAGAGCTGTGACCGCCTCGGTAAAATAAAAAATTCGCCGTACTCGGCGTTATACGGAGCTTATTATGTTTTTTCAAAAGGACATTGAAACAATGCCTCGCCGTGAGCTTGAGGTACTTCAGCTTGAAAGACTTCGTCATTTGGTGGATTACTGCCACAAAAACGTGCCCTTTTACGCAAAGCGTCTTGATGAGGCGGGTGTCAGCGCGGAGAAGATAAAGACCCTCTCCGACATAAAGTATATCCCGATGACCACCAAGGCGGATATCCGTGACAACTATCCCTACGGGCTGTTCGCCGTGCCGATGAAGAAGATCGTCCGTATCCACGCATCGAGCGGCACTACGGGAAAGCCGACCGTCGTCGGGTACACGAGAGGCGATCTCAACAACTGGAGCGACTGCGTGGCAAGGCTTTGCGCCGCTGTCGGCGTTACCGATGAGGACGTATGCCAAATATCGTTCGGCTACGGACTTTTCACGGGAGCGCTCGGTCTCCACTACGGACTTGAGAAGCTGGGCTGTGCGGTGATCCCCGTTTCCTCGGGAAACACGGAGAAGCAGGTAATGCTTTTGAAGGATTTCGGCCCCACGGTGCTCATATCGACCCCCTCATACGCCATGTACATGAGTGAGGTGGCGAAGGCTCAGGGCGTTACGCCCGACGAGATCAAGCTCCGCATCGGACTTTTCGGCAGTGAGGGCTGTACGGACGAGCTCCGCGACAAGATCGAGGCGGGCTTTGGGCTGTTCTCCACCGACAATTACGGCATGAGCGAGCTGATGGGTCCCGGAGTGTCGGGAGAGTGTGAGTACCGCTGCGGTCTGCACTTTGCCGAGGATCACTTCTATCCCGAGATAATCGACCCAAGCACCGGAGAGGTGCTCCCCGAGGGAGAGAGCGGCGAGCTTGTGATAACCACGCTCACGAAAGAGGGCATACCGATGCTCCGCTACCGTACGAGAGATATCACAAGGCTCACCAAGGAGCCGTGCAAGTGCGGACGCACACACATGAGAATGGACAAGGTTCGCGGAAGAAGCGACGATATGCTGAAGATCAGGGGCGTTAACGTATTCCCCAGCCAGATCGAGAGCGTTATCGCCGCCATCGACGGAGTCGCTCCGCACTATGAGCTGATACTTACACGCAAGAACTACACCGATTTTCTTGAGGTCAAGGTGGAGTTTACCGACGAGAAGCTTGTTGAGGATTATCTGAAGCTTGAGGCTCTCAGGCAGGAGGTAGTCGATAAGCTGCACACCGTGCTCGGAATCAAGGCGAAGGTCGTGCTTGCGCCGCCGCAGACACTTAAAAGATACGAGGGCAAGGCGAAGCGCATCATAGACAACAGAGGACTGTGACAGAGCCGCACGGCGGTGCCGCCGTGCACCGCAAAAGATGAAAAATCCCAAGAAAGGCAATCATACAATGAAGAAATTACTTTTCGGCAATGAGGCAGTTGCCAGAGGTCTGTGGGAGGCCGGCTGCGGAGTGGTATCCTCCTATCCCGGAACACCCTCGACGGAGATCACGGAATATTTTGCCAAATACGATGATGCTTACGCCGAGTGGGCGCCCAACGAAAAGGTGGCGCTCGAGGCGGCGTTCGGTGCATCTCTCCGCGGAGTGAGAAGCGCCTGTGCGATGAAGCACGTCGGACTCAACGTGGCGGCGGATCCGCTGTTCACGCTTGCATATACCGGAGTCGGCGGAGGTCTTGTGATTTGCGTTGCCGACGATCCCGCGATGCATTCCTCACAGAACGAGCAGGACTCTCGCCACTATGCCATCGGCGCCAAGGTGCCCATGCTTGAGCCTGCGGATTCCGCGGAGGCGCTGGAGTTTGCCCGTGCCGCCTTCGAGCTGTCGGAGGAATACGACACGCCCGTGATACTCCGTATGTGTACGAGGATAGCACATTCGCGCAGTCTTGCCGAAACGGGAGAGCGCATACCGCACCCCGCAGGTGAGTACACGCGCGATCCCCAAAAATACGTTATGGTGCCCGCAAATGCGAAAAAGCGCCATCCCTTTGTCGAGGAGCGCATGAGGCGGCTTACCGAGCTTGCGGAGAACTGCTCCTTTAACAGAGTGCTTGCCGGAAGCCGTACCGACCTCGGTATCATCACCTCGGGTACATCGTATCAGTACGTCCGCGAGGTATTCGGGGATACGGTGCCCGTGCTGAAGCTCGGTATGGTGAATCCCCTGCCGGAGCGCGCGATCCGTGATTTTGCCGCATCGGTAGACCGACTTGTGATAGTCGAGGAGCTTGACGGTATCATCGAGACTCATGTGAGAAATCTCGGCATAGCCTGCGAGGGCAAGAGCCTGTTCTCCCCCATCGGTGAGCTGTCTCAGAGAGCGGTCGCAGATGCCTTCGGCATAGCCGCACCGCCTACCGCAGAGCTTCCCGAGCTTGATGCACCCGCAAGACCGCCCCAGATGTGTGCGGGCTGTCCTCACCGCGGTCTGTTTTACGCGATATCAAAGCTGAAGCTGAAGTGTCTCGGAGATATCGGCTGTTATACGCTCGGCGCACAGCCGCCGCTGTCCGCGCTTGATTCCACGCTCTGCATGGGCGCATCGGTATCGGGGCTTCACGGCTTTGTCAAGGCGGATCCCGAGAGGGCGAGAGATACGGTGTGCGTTATCGGAGACTCCACCTTTATGCACTCCGGAATGACCGGACTTGCGAACATCGTGTACAACGATTCGAGAGCTACCGTCATTATCCTTGACAACTCCATTACCGGTATGACGGGTCACCAGCACAATCCCACCACGGGCTATACGATAAAGGGAGATCCCGCCGCGAAGGTGGATCTTGAGGCGCTTTGCCGCAGTCTCGGCGTGGGCAGAGTCCGCGTGGTGGATCCCTACAGCATAAGCGCTTGCGAGACCGCGCTGAAGGAGGAGCTTGCGGCGGACGAGGTATCGGTCATCATTTCACGCAGACCGTGTATCCTTCTGAAGAACGTGAAGAAGGGCGCGCCGCTCACCGTCGTTTCCGACAAATGCAAGAGCTGTAAGATGTGCATGAAGCTCGGCTGTCCCGCGATAAGCTTCAGGGACGGCAAGGCGGTCATCGACGCATCTCTCTGCACGGGCTGCAAGGTCTGCGAGAGCCTGTGCCGCTTCGATGCGATCGGAGAATGATGCGCCGCGAACGGTACATAAATTTAGGGTAGATTTGAGCCGCTCAGTCGGCACGGAGTATGTATATGAAAACAACAAGTATTATGATAGTCGGAGTCGGCGGGCAGGGCAGTCTGCTTGCGAGCCGTCTCCTCGGAAATCTCTTTGTTGCGGCGGGACATGACGTCAAGGTGTCCGAGGTACACGGAATGAGCCAGCGCGGCGGATCCGTTGTGACCTACGTTCGCTTCGGAGATGCGGTGTATTCTCCCGTGATAGAAAAGGGAGAGGCTGATTTTATCGTTTCCTTCGAGGAGCTTGAGGCGCTTCGATATGCCGAATATCTGAAGGTTGGCGGGATCATAGTGACCGGAGAGAAGCGCATTGATCCGATGCCCGTTATCACCGGCGCCGCCGAATATCCCGTGACGGCGATAGAGGAGCTCCGCGGAGCGGGTATCACCGTCGCATCCATGGATGCCGCCGCAGCCGCAAGAGATGCGGGCTCGGAAAAGGCGGAAAACGTGGTCCTTATGGGACTTCTCTCAAGATATTTCGATATTCCCGAGGAGGCTTGGCTTGCGGCTGTCGAAGCCACCGTCCCCGCAAAATTCCTTGAGCTCAACCGTACCGCATTCCTCACCGGAAGACACGGTATCTAAGATACCGGGTATCTGAGATACCGGGTATCTGAGCTTCCGACCGCCCGAGCCGTCGGCGTGGGAGAGAAAGCAATTATTACAAAGGAGGGCATACCGATGTCCGAAATATACTGGCAAAAAGAAATAGAGACCGCCTCACAGGATCAGCTCCGCGCATGGCAGAACGAGCGCCTGCTTACCACCGTGAAGCGCGTATGGGACAATGTACCCATGTACAGACAGAGAATGACCGAGGCGGGAGTCGAGGTGGGGGATATAAAGTCCGTCGACGATCTGTGGAAGCTCCCCTTTACCTGCAAGCAGGATCTCAGAGACACATATCCTTACGGAATGTTTGCCTGCCCTCTTGAGGACGTTGTACGTCTTCATGCTTCGAGCGGTACTACGGGCAAGCAGATCGTGGTCGGATATACGAGGGGCGATCTTGAGATATGGGACAACATCTGTGCCCGTCAGCTCTGCGCGGTCGGCGCGACAGCCTCCGACAAGGTTCACGTATCCTACGGCTACGGCTTGTTCACGGGCGGACTCGGATTGCACGGCGGCGCGCAGAAGCTCGGCGCGGTGACTATCCCCGTTTCCTCGGGAAATACGGCAAGACAGATCACCATTCTTCAGGACTTCGGTTCTACCGTGCTGTGCTGTACTCCGTCATATGCCATGTATATAGCGGAGACGCTTCGAAAGAATGACGTTCCTCTTGACAAAATATCGCTGAAGGCGGGTATCTTCGGCGCGGAGCCGTGGACGGAGGAGATGCGCCGTCAGCTTGAGACCATGCTCGGTATCAAGGCTTACGACGTGTACGGACTTACCGAGATCATGGGCCCCGGTGTGGCATATGAGTGCTCGGAGCAAAACGGTATGCACGTAAACGAGGATCACTTTATCATAGAGATAGTCGATCCCGAGACCGGTATGCCTCTGCCTGAGGGACAGCAGGGTGAGATCGTATTCTCCTGCATTACCAAGGAGGCGTTCCCGCTGCTCCGTTACCGTACAAGAGATATCGGTATGGTCACGAGAAAGAAGTGCTCCTGCGGCAGAAGCTTCGTGAGAATGTCCAAGCCCATGGGCAGAACGGACGATATGCTCATAATCAGAGGCGTAAACGTATTCCCCAGCCAGATCGAGACTGTGCTGCTGAATATGGGCTACACCCCGAATTACCTTATCCATGTTGACCGCGTGAACAATCTTGACACGGTCTGCATCGACGTAGAGATGAATCCGGAGACGTTCTCCGACACGGTCGCGGATATCACTGCGGCGGAAAGAGCGCTTGAGGGTGAGATCAAATCGCTTCTCGGCGTTGCCGCTGACGTCAGACTTGTCTCCCCCGGCTCGATCGAGCGTTCTCAGGGCAAGGCTGTCCGCGTTATCGACAAGCGCAAGCTTCACTGAGAGGTGACATATCCCCGCGAGCATTAATATACTGATACAGGTGCGGCAGTGGCTATACCACTGCCGTGATTTTTTCGGGGGATATTGATATGCGGGAGATATACGGGTATCTTGCGGAGCTTAATGCCGCATCGGTTTGCTTCAGGCTCGCTCTGGCGGTGCTCCTCGGCGGGATGATCGGAGCGGAGCGGGAGCATCGAGGGAAGGCGGCGGGGCTTCGCACGCACATCTTCGTGGCGCTCGGTGCGGCGATGAGCGCGATGCTCGGGGTCTATATTTCCGAGATATACGGATCCGCCGCCGACGTGACGCGTATGTCGGCGCAGGTGATCTCCGGAATCGGATTTCTCGGCGCGGGCACGATACTTGTGCGGCATCGGTCGTTTATTACCGGACTGACTACAGCCGCATGCATCTGGACGACGGGTATTATCGGGCTTGCCGTCGGCTACGGCTTCTATGAGCCCGCGATCGTATGCGCGGCGGTCATGCCGATCATCGCGGGAGGGAGAGCGCGGCGCGGGAGCGTGCAGAGCCCGAGGCGGGAGGACGGCGATCGCGCGAAGCCCGAGACGGCGTGCCCGTGCGTTTCCCTCGGTGTCCGCAGCTCTGTGTTCGTGCAGAGTCAGAGGCGGCGCTTGCGGCGCTGCCCTCGGAGAAGGAGAACGGCGCACTGCCGCTCCCAGCGGTGGCAAAGCTCCTTTCGCGCGCGCTGTCTGCCGCCCTCTCGGAGAGTGAGCGTCAGGCGCACCTCGATTCCCTGCGGATCCTCGGACACCGAAAAGAAGCATCGGCACACGGCGCGGCTGTCATCGGCTGTCAGAGTCTCGAAATACTCCGCGGCGCGCTCCGCCGCCGAGCGGTAGAAGCCGTTTATAAGGGCAACGCCGTCCCCCGAAAATTCCGGATACGCCACCGCGTAGCCCCTGCCCGTGAGTGCTCTTGTCAAATACAAAAAATCACCCCCGAACAATGTATTCCGGAGGTGATATTTTTATGAGGTATTACAGCAGGAGCTGTTTTACGGGCTTTATAGCGGGCCCGTCGGGAAAATCGTCAACTCTGCCGATGGCAAAAAAGCTATCCCCGTGATAAAGGCGGACGAAGGTCCCGAGCGGGAGGCTTTTGCCGAGCTTTTTCAGATATATCTCCGTGCCGCTGTGAGCCAGTCTTGAGTAGAAATCCCCGAGGTGTACCGCGGGGAAATCAGGAAACAGACCGTCGGCAGGGAGGACGAGCCCCGCTCTCTCGGGTGCTTCCATGGAATCGAGCTCCTCTATCGTGTGAGCGGCGGAGAGATCGAACGCGCCCGCTCTTGTCCGTCTGAGGCTTGCCATTGCGCCGCCGCAGCCGAGCCGCCGCCCGATATCGGCGCAAAGCGTGCGAATGTAGGTGCCCTTGGTGCACTCAACGCAAAGGCGGTACAGATCGTGCTCCAGCCTTTCGCAGGAGATGCTCCGAATTACCACGCGGCGCGGCTTCCGTTCGACCTCGCCGCCCTCGCGCGCGATATCCACCATTTTGCGGCCGCCCACCTTGAGCGCGCTGTACATTGGCGGGATCTGGTCGTAATCTCCCAAGAACGACATCACCGCCTCACGCACCGCCTCCTCACTCGGGATATCGGAGCAACGGCGAAGCACCGTGCCCGTCGTATCCTCCGTATCCGTCTCAATTCCGAGGCGCAGAGTGGCAACGTATTCCTTGTCCTCGGAGAGCAGGAAATCCGCCGCCTTGACCGCGCGACCGAGCAGTACCGGCAGAACTCCCGTCGCCATCGGATCGAGAGTGCCGGTGTGACCGACCTTCTTGGTGTTGAACATTCGCCGCAGTATTTGAATTATCCTGTACGAGGTAACGCCCTCGTGCTTATCTATGACTATAATGCCGAACGGCTCGCCCGTGCCATGGCTGTTATTCATTGCCTACCTCCGCTTCAAGTGCTTCTCCGAATACCCTTTCCGTGATGCGGACAGCCTCATCGGCACTCTCCGCAGTGAGTCGGAAGCCGGCGGCGCGCCTGTGACCTCCGCCGAGCAGCTTTGATGCGGGTGCGGACACGTCGAAATCGCAGTTTGCTCTGGAGGAGCCGCGCCATACCGAATCGGCTGCCTCCCTGAGAGCGATGCCCGCCACCGTTCCCTCTATCGAGCGCACGCAGTCCACCATTCCGCCGAAATCGTCGATCCGCAGTCCCGCCTCCGCCATCTCGGCGGCGCTTACCGCGGATACGGCGATCCTGCCGCCGCAGATGTACCGCAGACCGCGGTAGGTGAGCTGTCTTACGAGAATATCCTTCTTTGTAACGCAGTCGAAAAGCGCGGCGGATATGTCCGAGGTCGTCATGCCGTCAATGGGTGCACTGCCTCCGAGGGGGGCATCCTTCAGCCTGTCGCATATCATGGCTGCCGCCGAGAACGCCTCAGGTGATGCGTTTGCGTATTTGAAGCTGCCCGTATCCGAGGATATCGCGGCAAAAAGCCTGCGGAGCACGCCCGACACGTCGCCCGATACGGCGTGCATCGCCTCAAGCTCCTCAAGCAGTGACAGTATCACAAGCCCCGCCGCCGCCGCTCCCGAATAGAGCACGTGGGGGGAGTACGGGGTACAGCTCTCATGATGATCGAAGGAGAGCGCCACGCACTTTGCAAGGTGCTCAAGCTCCCCGAGCTGAGACGGGGAGGCTGTATCCACGGAGAGCAGGAGCTCGTACTCTGCCTCCGCCCCCGCCGTATACGAGGTATCCGTGTCCCCGAGAATGAACGAGAGCCGCTTCGGAACGGGGGAGGGGGTGATTACCCTGCCGTCTCCTCCCGTGAGCTTCAGCAGCTCGGCAAGTGCGGCGGCGGAGCCGAGCGCATCGCCGTCGGGATTCACGTGGCAGAGGATCATAGCTCGCTTTCCGCAGATCTCCCTTGCCGCCTCGTGAACGGATACGGGACGGATATCCTTATTCATCGTCCCCGACCTCGCCGTCGGTGAGCTCATCCGAAACGGAACGGAGAAGCTCGGATATGTGCGCGCCTCTCTCCACCGAGTGATCGTACACGAAGGTTATCTCGGGAGTGATCCTGAGATTCAAAGCCTGCGCCAGCCGTGAACGCACAAAGGACGATGCACTGCGAAGTCCCTTCGCAAGCTCCTTTTCGTCAGCCTCCCCAATCACGGAATAAAATACCTTCGCGTATTTGAGGTCGGGGGTGACGTCCGCTCCGGTCACCGTGAGCATTACCCCGTCAAGGCGGGGATCCTTGATATCTCTTACGATGACGGCGGTCTCCGCCGCTACCGCATCGTTTATTCTGTCTCTCCTGTATTTTGACATATCTCTACCCTTTCAAGTACCTTGATGCTATATTTTATCACAAACAGAGCCGCCGTGTCAATGGGGCGCAGTGCCGCCCGTTTTTCGGGAGATGCAATATAAATTCGGGGAGGCGGCGTATTTGCTTGATTTTTTGTGCGTTATATGGTAAAATAACAAAGTATACTGTCCGTGCGAGTCGCGGGCAGGATCAATACTGTTTCGGAAGGAAATTATATTATGGAAGAAAAGAATACGTTCCGCCCTTATATTCCGGCTTCTGCGATAACGCCGGAGCTGACTGTCACGTCGATAATCATGGGCGTGATCCTTGCGGTCGTCTTCGGAGCCGCAAATGCGTATCTCGGACTGCGCGTGGGAATGACCGTATCCGCATCTATCCCCGCCGCCGTTATCGCAATGGGCGTTATTCGTGTGGTGATGCGGAAAAATTCCATTCTTGAAAGCAATATCGTTCAGACTGTCGGCTCTGCCGGAGAATCCGTAGCCGCCGGCGCGATATTCACCCTGCCTGCGCTCTTTCTCTGGGCGAGTGAGGGAAAAATGGAGAAGCCGAGCCTTGTCGGTATCACTCTTATCGCTCTCATCGGCGGACTTCTCGGTGTGTTCTTTATGATCCCGCTCCGCAATGCCCTTATAGTCCGTGAGCACAACACCCTCCCTTATCCCGAGGGACACGCCTGCGCGGAGGTGCTCCTTGCAGGTGAAAAGGGCGGCGCGAACGCCTCCACGGTGTTTGCCGGAATGGGCATTTCCGCCGTATTCAAATTCATCATTGACGGACTGAAGCTTGTCCCCGGTGAGATCACCGTCCACGGCGCAAGGAGATACCCTGCGGCTGTCGGAACGCAGATCTATCCCGCAGTGGCAAGCGTAGGCTATATCTGCGGCCCGAGGATATCCTCGTATATGTTTGCCGGAGGCGTGCTGAGCTGGATGGTGCTCATCCCCATGCTTGTACTTTTCGGCGGCTCGTATTCCATGGCAGGTGAGAAGACCGTGGCGGAGCTTTTCGCGACGGGAGGCCCCTCTGGCGTGTGGAGCACGTACATTCGCTACATCGGTGCGGGCGCTCTTGCTGCCGGCGGTATCATCAGCCTTGTGAAATCTCTCCCCCTCATTATCCGCACCTTCCGTGATGCGGTAAAGGGTATCGGAATGAAGAACGGCTCGGGAGAGCGCACTGCCGAGGATATCAGCATGAAGGCTGTGCTTATCGCAATACTTGTGCTCACTCTTGCCGTATGGCTCGTGCCGGCTATCCCCGTATCTCTTGTCGGAGCTGTAATAGTAGTGATCTTCGGCTTCTTCTTTGCCACGGTATCCTCCAGAATGGTGGGACTTGTGGGAAGCAGTAACAATCCCGTATCGGGCATGGCGATAGCTACGCTCCTTATTGCAACGATGATCCTCAAGCTCACCGGAGAGGCGGGCGCATCGGGTATGCAGGCGGCAATAGCCATCGGCTCCATCATCTGCATCGTATCCGCGATAGCCGGAGATACGTCGCAGGATCTTAAGACGGGATATCTCCTCGGAGCAACTCCGAAAAAACAGCAGATCGGTGAGGTGATAGGCGTTATCGCCTCCGCGCTTGCGATCGGAGCTACGCTCTATCTTCTTGACAGCGCATGGGGCTTCGGCTCGGAGGAGCTTGCGGCACCGCAGGCGACTCTTATGAAGATGGTCATCGAGGGGGTTATGAACGGCGATCTGCCGTGGGGACTTGTGTTCGTCGGCGTGTTTATCGCAGTGGTGGTCGAGATAGTCGGAATACCGGTGCTCCCGTTCGCTATCGGCGTATATCTGCCCGTTCAGCTCAACACCTGCATCATGGTGGGCGGACTTGTGCGCCTTGCATTTGACAGAATGAAGGACAGCGAGCGGAGAGAAAGAGTGACTCAGGACGGAGTTCTGTTCTGCTCCGGTATGATAGCGGGAGAGGGACTTGTCGGTATCCTGCTTGCGGTGCTTGCCGTATTCAACGTGGGCAGTGTGATCGACATTTCCGGACTGCTCGGTCTCCCCGTATGGGCGCAGAACGTCGGCAGCCTCGTGGTATTTGCGCTGATAATACTCTGTCTTTTGAAGTTCAGCCTTTGGAAGAAGCAGCCGAAGGACTGAGATACCCGATATGAAGAAAAGAAGGATCGTTATTCCCGAGAATTATCTTGAAAGGATCCCGGTGCACAGCGACAGTGTAAGGTGGAGCGCGGACGGAGACGGTGCGGTGACCCTTGAGATCGAAAACAAGGGATGCTTCAACAGGATAGCACAGCTTCTTATTCGGAAGCCGAAGCACAGCTTCATACATCTTGACGCTCTCGGAAGCTTTGTCTGGCAGAGGATCGACGGAAAGAGGAGCATCACCGAGCTCGGAGAGCTCGTGGACGGCGCCTTCGGAGAGGAGGCTTCTCCGATCTACGAAAGGCTTGCCTCGTATTTTCGGATACTTGAGAGCTACGGCTTTGTGGGCTGGGGTGATGCCTCGGAGACGGAGAGCGAGTGATGATGCGCGCTGTCGGCGCACGGTCGGCGCGTGCAAAGCATAAAAGATACAATAATTGCAAGTGAGCAGGAGGAAAACATGGCAGAGGTAAAGAAAACAAGACTGACGGCGGGCTCGGATGAGAAAAGCCCGTCCAAGTCGCAGTATTTTTCGTGGATCAACAGCACGAACGAGGGCTCTACGGAGGCGCAGACCTTGGCGAATCTCGGATATTTCGCATGGCTGAAGGAAGCCTACGGTATGCAGCTTGATATCTACGCATGGGATGCGGGAAATCTTGACGGCTCCGCCGAGACGTATCAAACGCTTGATTCTCCCAAGCTGAGAGCGCAGTATCCGAACGGATATGCGCCCATTGCGGAGGCGGCGAAGAAGATCGACACAAAGCTCGGCGTTTGGTGCGGCCCCGACGGCTTCGGTGAGACCGAGGAGGACGCGGAAAAGCGCAAGGAGCTCATGGTATCGTTGTGCCGCGATTACAACTTCGGACTCTTTAAGATCGACGGCGTGTGCAGTCAGCTCCGCCCCGAAAAGCAGAAGTATTTCGTTGAGATGATGAAGGAGTGCCGCAAGTATTCCCCCGAGCTGGTGCTTCTGAATCACCGCCTTGAGCTCGGCATAGGAAATCCGTATGCCACCACCTTCCTGTGGAACGGTCAGGAGACCTACGTTGACGTATTCGTCGGCAGCAGTGTATGCGCGCCGCACAACAGGGCGTATCTGTTCTTCAGAGGAAACGTGCCCGAGCTTCAGAGACTCAGCGAGGATCACGGAGTTTGCATATCCTCTTGTGTTGATTACTACGAGGACGATCTCATATATCAGGCATTCGGAAGATGCCTCATCCTTGCGCCGGAGATCTACGGAAATCCGTGGCTCATGCGCGATGACGAGCACGCTCACCTTGCGAGAATATTCAATCTGCACCGCAGCTACAGAGATATCCTTGTGAACGGTATGCTCCTCCCCGAGCAGTACGGCCCGAGCTCCGTTGCAAGAGGCAGCGGCAAGGTCAGATTCATTACGACGGGCAATCCCTCTTGGAGCAGGAAGTCCGTGAAGATCAATCTGAACGGTGAGATCGGACTTGAGCGCTGCGGAAAGGTTCAGGTGTCCGTACACCATCCCTACGAGAGACTTGTCGGCATATTCGATTACGGCGACAACGTGGAGGTGGAGATGGCTGCGTTCCGCGCCTGCCTCATCGAGGTATCCGCCGTAGAGGAGGCACGCCCCATGCTCACGGGCTGTGAGTACGAGGTACTGCATGAGACCGACGGCAGAATAGACAAGGTGAAGGTGATCCATGTATTCGACGAGATAGGCACGACGGACGGCTCCGCCGTTCCCGCGGCACTGAAGGGTGCGGAGAAATTCGACAATACGATCGCAGAGCCGAAGAAGCTTGCCGTATCCGAGGTGTGCGATGTTCCCGAGAATCCCGAGCAGCTTGTGGAGACGGCGACCTTCGGAATGAACATGGATTCGCTGGAGTCGAGGGAGCTGCTTCGCTCGGGCGAGACCGAGATACCGCAGGTAAAGGCGGCGAGAGATGCCTTCTTCGGTCAGGCGACCTACAAGCTCCGCGGATGTGAGTCGAGATTTGCCTTCGACGGCAAGGATGACACCTTCTTTGACGGAGTATCGAAGACCTTCTTCGGCGGCTTCCGCATGGACGGCGGCTGTCTCCGCGTGGATTTCGGTGACACCTACGATGCCGACCTCATCATGCTCGAATACTTCGACATCGACGAGGACATGGACTACGAGGTAAAGCGTCAGGTGCTTACCGGAAAGGGAGACGTTTCGGGAGATCTTGCCGAGTGGAGAGACGTCTTTATCGAGAAGCTTGAGACGGTGCGCCATGAGACTGCGGATACCCTCATCCACAACGTACACAATATCGTTCAGAGAGACGGCACACGCCGCCGCGTATACTACGGCGCAGGCAAGGGCGTGAGATATTTCCGCCTGCCGAAGCCCATCAACCGCATCTACAAGATCGCTCTGATCAAGGACGGCTGTGAGCTTGAGCTGAAGTCGCCTCACGTGAACAATCTGCTTCCCTCCTACAGAGACCGCAACGGAGTATGCGCGGCTCAGGTAACGACAGTCAGCGTAAAGCCCGAGGACTGGCGCAAGGACTGCTATCTTGCCGTCGGTATCGACGGTGAGCACGGCGTGGAGGGTGCATACGCCGTAGCCGAGATCGACGGAAAATACATAAGCTTCCCGAGACGTTCGCCGTCGTACAACGCGAATATCTGGGAGTGCTATGCCGCCTTCGCCATGGCTGCGGAGAAGTGCTACACCTACTTCCTCCCCGTGACCGAGGATATGATCGGGAAGGACATAAAGATACATACCCTCTTTATGAACGAGGGCAAGACCGACATGGACACCGTGGTATATCTCTGCGATGCCAACAACAAAAAGACCGGTATCGAGGTCGAGCTTTAAGCCTCGGCGGTGAGGCGCACGGCGCAGGATACGGTCGGATTCGAAAAGATAGGGGAGTGAGGCTCTAACGAGCCGCACTCCCTTTTGTTATGAGTGGGTCTGTTCGCTCTCGGCAATACGGATATCGGCGGATATCCTGTCGGAGAGCTCATCGAGAGAGGAAAATTTCATCTCGTCGCGCAGGAATCGGGAAAGGCACACGCGCACCGTTTTGCCGTAGAGATCTCCGCTGAAGCCTATGATGTGGGATTCGGCGGTGATGTGATCGCCGTCGTTTACGGAGGGACGTCTGCCAATGTTGGTCACGCTTTTGTATGTGCTGCCGTCGATGACAGCCTCTCCGGCGTAAACGCCGAGCCGCGGGACGAACATTCCCTCGGGAAAGCGCTGATTAGCCGTGGGTGAGCCGAGCCTTGCGGCAAGATGCTTGCCCGATTCTACAGTATATGCGAAGGAGTATTTTCTGCCGAGAAGCACCTCCGCCTCCTTCGTCGCGCCCTCGGAGAGCGCCGCCTTGATGCGCGAGGTGGATATTGCCGCGCCGCCCGAGATGACGGTGGGGGCTACCAGAAGCGGGATATCCGCCTCCGCGAGCAGCTCCCTCAGCAGGGCGACATCACCGCTCCCGCCGCGCCCGAATCGGAAATTCTCACCGCAGACCACGGCGGAGGGGGAGAGACCCTTTACGATATAGCTTTTCGTGAATTCCTCGGGGGACATATCCCTTATGCTGTCAAAGTCCTCGCACAGCACAAGCTCCGCGCCCGCGTCCCTCAGATACAGCTCTCTGTCGACGGAGGTGATGAGCCTGCCGCCGCCCTTCGAAAGCCCCTCAAAGGTCAGCGCGCATACCGCGCCGCCGCTCTTTTCCGCAAAGCTCTTGCAGATATTAAAAAGCTGCCGGTGACCCATGTGTACGCCGTCAAAATTGCCGATGGCATACACCGCGCCCGCCGGCAGTGTCTTTATCGCTGAGTCAATAACAGTCATACCGTCAAATACCGAGATAATTTCTCAAAAGCGCACTCATCAGCTCGTCGCGGTCAAGCTTGCAGATGAGACTGCGCGCGTTTTTGTGATTTGTGATGTAGGTGGGATCCTCCGACAGGATATAGCCCACGATCTGGTTGATGGGGTTGTAGCCCTTTTCGCTGAGAGCTTCAAACACCGTTGCAAGGATCTGCTTCATCTGGCGCTCCGAATCGTTGCCGATGGAGAAGCGTATGGTCTTGCTGTGTTCGTTGTTCATAATGCTGTCCCTGCCTTCTTTCGCTTTTGCCCGTGCGTGTCGGAGCAAGCCTTTTTAATTATTATATAATACCTGTTCCGTTTATTCAAGAGAGAACAGGAAAAAAATTGCAAAAAACGGAAAAACGGCGCAAAAAGTGCGCGCCCGCGCGGAAATACCGATAGGGGCCCGCACCGCTTAAAGTTTTTCGGAGCTACGAGCCCGAGACAGCGTCTCGGAGACAAGCGCTTGCCCTGTTGCGTGCCGGCTTCGGATAGACCTCACGTGTGCCGCCGTGAGGTTTTTTGAAGTTCTCAGAACCTTTTTTTTCAAAAAAGGGTCTGAGCAGAGCCCGAGACAGCGTCTCGGAACCCCCCGTCGCCGTATAAAAAAATCACCGAGGGCGCACGCGCCTTCGGTGATGCCGATTATTTCTTATGCCTTTTCTTGACGGCTGCGGGGGCTTTGCCGTCCGCATCTATCTCCGCGACACGCGGGAACGAGCCGAGCACGGACAGTCCGAGATGCCGCTCCACGTCATCGGGATTTTTCAGATTGTCGTCCATGAGAGCCACAGCCGTGATCCAGAATGCGGCAAACAGTACTCCGATGAGCGCCGCAAGGATCAGCGATATCGGCAGATTGATGTTTGCGGGGGTGGAGTCGAGAGTGCCGTAATCGACGATGCTCACGTAATCCACCTGAAACAGCTCAACGAATTTCTCCGAGGCGACGTTACAAACGGAATCCGCAATGGATTTTGAAAGCTTTGGATCGGGGGTGAGGGCGGTTATGTCGAGGATACGCGTACCGGATACGTTCTGCACCGAGATACATTCCTCAAGATCCTTGACGCTCATGTCAAGCTTCAGCGTATCGCGAACGTCCTTGAGCACGGCACTCCGCTTCATGATGACCTCGTAATCCTTGGCAAGCGATTCCGACATGAGCACGTCGGCGTTGCTGAGCTCACCGGTGCTCTTGCCGATATACAGCGTGGCGGTCGATGAATACAGCGGCTCCGCGAGGAGCGTGATATATCCGTAAACGATGCCGCACGCGACAAGCGCCGCGAGGATCAGCACCCAAAGCTTGCTCCGAAGGCTGTCAAAGACGATCGAAAAATTTAAGTCAAGATTGCTTCTTTCGTTCATACAGAATTTTTAACCTCACTCCGAATGAGATGATTCGGGCACCGATGCGCGGCAGCCGAATCCGGCAGATAAATATACAAAGCTCCCGTTTATAGTACCACATTTACATGGCAAAGTCAAATGATTTTGCCGAGGTTAACAAATAATTAATATATGAGGCGTTTCGCGCTATGCTCTGCCGAGAATGAGCGGCACGGGGGCGGGAGCATCCTCCGACAGGCGGATGCACTCACCGAGAGCTTCTACGGCGAGAGCTCCGTCGGCTTTGTTTGCGGCGTATACCTCGGCAAGGATATCGCCCGCGCGGACACGGTCTCCCCGGCCGCATTTCAGAACGATTCCGGTGCTGTGGTCTACGCTGTCCCCCGGAGCCCTTCTGCCTGCGCCGAGAAGAAGCGCGGCGCGACCGATGCCCTCACAGTCCGTGCCGCAGACGAAGCCGTCGCGCCTTGCGGTGAGACGGAGCACGTGCTCGGCTGTCGGGAGAAGGGCTCCGTTGTCAAACACGGAGATATCTCCGCCCTGCGCGGAGATCCAGCGAAGGAACATGGCGTATGCACTGCCGTCGGAGAGGGTGCCCTCGGCAAGGCGGTAGCCCTCGTCCTCGGGTGTGCCGAAGCACATCGAGCGGAGAATGGCACATACGGTACAGCAGAGCTCACGGAGCTCACGCGGGCCGCCGCCGCGAAGCACCTCAACAGCCTCGTTTATCTCAAGGCTGTTGCCGACCGCCCGTCCGAGCGGCGTATCCATATCGGTTATCAGCGCGGCGATGCTTCTGCCGTGCGCTTTGCCGATCTTCACCATCGCCTCCGCAAGCTCGGTAGCCTCGGCGGGGGTCTTCATGAACGCGCCTCCGCCGCATTTGACATCGAGAACGATGCTTTTGCTTCCCGCGGCGAGCTTTTTCGACATTATGCTTGATGCGATGAGGGGGAGGCTCTCCACCTCGGCGCACTCGTCGCGCAGGCGGTACAGCTTCTTGTCAGCCGGAGCGAGCACGGCGCTTTGCCCGACCACGGCGCACCCGATGCTCTGCACCTGAGAGATGAACTCACTCGGGGACAGCTCGGTGCGAAAGCCGGGAATGGATTCGAGCTTATCGACGGTGCCGCCGGTGTGACCGAGCCCTCTGCCGCTCATCTTCGCCACCTTCATTCCGAGGGCGGCGCACATGGGGGCGAGCACCACGGTGGTCTTGTCACCGACGCCGCCGGTGCTGTGCTTGTCTACTGTGAGCTCACCGAGAGGAGACAGATCGAGAGTATCGCCCGAGGTCGCCATCTCTCCGGTGAGGGTGGCGCACTCCCTGTCGGTCATGCCGCGGAAATACACCGCCATGGCGAGGGCGGACATTTGACTGTCGGGGATATCGCCGTCCGTGAAGCCTCTTACGGCGAAGGCGAGCTCCGTGTCCGACAGCTCACCGCCGTCGCGCTTCTTTTTTATGATATCGTACATTCTCATGCTATTTCTCCTCCTCCATAGACGATGCCGAAAAGCTCATCGGCAGCAGCTCTCCGAGAGAGTGCTCCGCGATACCGCCCTCTCCGTCGGAGAGGATCACCGCAAGCTCACTGCCGCAAAATTCCGCAAGTGCCTGACGGCACAGCCCGCACGGCGGGCATACCGTGAGCTCGGAGGGGTCTCTGCCGCCCGCGACGGCGATAGCCTTGAATCTTCTGTATCCCGCCGCGACTGCGGTACAGAGCGCCACGCGCTCGGCGCACACCGTGACGGAGTACGATGCGTTTTCGACGTTACAGCCGGTGAACACGGTGCCGTCCTCGGTGAGCAGAGCCGCACCGACGGCGAAGCCGGAATAGGGTGAGTATGAATTTTTCGCCGCAGCTACGGCGAGCAAATAGAGCTTTTCGGCGGTCATATTTCTCCGATCCTTTCTCGGTAATTACAGATAAATTATATCACGGAGAGGAAAATGTGTCAACGAGGCGAAAAAACGGCAAAGTATATTAAAAGTTCACAAAATAACTCTTGCAATACATTATGTATGCCATTATACTTAACAATACAACGGAAATAAAGGTCGACGGTGTTCCCGAGATCTTAATATATACACCGAAAGGAAAAAATTATGAAAAAAGCATTGGCATTTTTTCTTGCAGCCGTAATGCTTGCCGCTCCGACGGCAGTGCTTGCGGAGGATGTCGGGCTCGTCCTTGCGGATACCTCGTATCTGACACTTGACAGAGCCTCCGGATATGTCGACGGTATCGATGGGGAGATCACTGCGGCGGAGCTTGCGGCGAATTTTGCCGGAGAGGTATCGGTCATCGGTTCGGATGGAGGCGAAAAGACAGGCAATGCCCCCGTTGCGACAGACGACACCGTTATCTGCGGCGGCGACTCGCTGAAGGTCCTCATCTACGGCGACGTTGACCGCAACGGAAGGATAAACCTTGCGGACGTTATCGCGGTGCTGAAGCACCTTGCGGGCTGGGGCGACGGAATATCCGTCGATGCCGCAAACGTGGAGACCTCCTCGGAGGCGGTGGATCTTGCCGATGCGATAAAGCTTCTCAAATATGCGGCGGACTTTGACGATATCTCTCTCGGAGACGTCCGCATGGTGTTTGAAAACAGAAAGCTCGATGCGGAATACGAGGACAGCACGATGGAGCTGTTCTTCGAGACCTCGCTCCGCAAGCGCGAGAGAGGCGACGTGGAGTCCACGGGGGAGTATTCGTATAAAATGAAGCTTGCCCGCAACGAGACCGAGTCCTGCCAGTTCTTCCTTACTGCCACGGAGATGCGCGAGGGACTTACCGCGGAGCTGACCGATTTTGTTCACGAGAGCGGACGCGATACCCTTGAGGGTGAGATCCTCCGTGAGTATTACTACGCCATTTCGCTGTACCAACAGCTTCTTCCGCTTGATATTACAAGCTGGGACAGCGGTTATTTCGCGGAGCCGCTTCTGCCGAACAGAACCTCCTTTGAGGTGATGGCGGATGCATCTCAGGGCTTTGTGATAAACGTGACAGCCGACAAGGATGCTCTTGCCGGAATGTACAAGTCGCGCCTTGACATAAAGAATGAAGCGGGACAGGTGATAAAGACCGCCGACGTGTATGCGTATGTCTGGGATTTCACACTGCCCGATACGCCGCGCAGTGCCTCCGCGTTCGGTATCAACAGGGGCGAGATAGTCGGCTACGGCTCATCTCCCGAGTATACCGATTTCACCGATCAGTACAAGGTGTACTATGACTTCTTGCTTGACTACAAGCTGACTCCCGCCGAGATGCCCTACGATATTCTTGACAGCAGAGCGGACGAGTACATGAACGATCCGAGAGTCACGAGCTTCAGAACGATGCCGGAGCTCAGTGATTACGCGCTGACGGACTACTTCGGAAACGGCAATATCAAGAATGTAAACTGGGATCCCGAGGCGACCGCCGATAAGCTTGTCAGGACGATGGACAAGGTAAACTCAAAGCCCGAGTGGGCGTGGAAGTCATACTTCACCATTCTTGACGAGCCTTACGATCTTGATATGTACAACAGGATCAAGAACGTGGACGACTGGATGAAGGGATACGTCGAAGATTTCAACCTGATGCTCTGTATGGCGACGAACGGCGTATACTCTCAGTCTCCCTTTATCGACCTTGTGGATTTCGTGCAGCCGTACCTTGATATCTGGTGCCCCCAGTCTCCGGCATATACTCTGCATGATGACAAGACTCCCAGAGCCTACAGGTGGAATACAAACACACGCTCCTACAGGGAACGCGGAAACTACATCGACCGAATCGACAAGATCTCCGACGAGGGCGACCGCCAGTGGTGGTACATATGCTGTGCCCCCGAGATCCCGTACCCGAATTACTTCAACTACTACCACGGCACGGTGGTAAGAGTGCTGATGTGGCAGCAGTTTATGTTCAATGTTGAGGGTATTCTGTACTGGGATACCACCGCATACTGGAGCTCCTTCTCCAAGTACGTATACGGCGGAGGAAACGGCGACGGAATGCTTCTGTACCCCGGAAACTTCTACGGCTTTAACGGAGAGCCCATCGCCTCTTACAGGCTCATGTGTGCCCGCGACGGCTTTGACGATTACGATTATCTGTCGCTTGCCGAGGAGGCTGCCGGCAGAGATGCCGTTGACGAGGTGATCGGAGCGGTGACCGTGGCATCGCTTGACTATACCGAGGATCCCGACGTGCTTGAGGCATCGAGAGATGCCATAGCCGAGCTGATACTGCGCGGCAAAAAGAGCTGACTTCGGGCATGAGGATCGATAAATGGATATCGCGGAACACCTCATCCCTTTGCGGAAAGCGGGTGGCGGTGACGGGCGCGACGGGCGGTATCGGGCGTGAGCTTTGCGACTGCCTTGCGCGGTTAGGCGCGGAGCTGATACTCATGGACAGAAATCCCGAGCGCTCCCGTGCTCTCGGTGAGAGGCTTTGCGGTGAATATGCGGGACTTGCGGTCTCGTATATCCGCACAGATCTTGCCGATATCCGTTCGGTATCGACGGCGTGCGACGAGCTGATACGAATGGCTCCCGACGTGATAATACACAATGCGGGTGCATACAGCATCCCGCGGTGCAAATGCGGAACGGGGCTTGACAACGTATTTCAGATAAATTTCGCATCTCCGTATTATATTACGAAAAGGCTTCTGCCGCAGCTCCGTGAGAGAGGCGGCAGGGTAGTGGCGGTGGGCAGTATTGCCCACCGCTATTCCGAGACGGATCCCCTTGACGTGGATTTCTCCACGCGCGGCAGGGCATCGCTTGTGTACGGAAATGCCAAGCGATACCTCATGCTTGCGCTCGGGGAGCTCTTTGTGGGGGAAGGCTCCGCTTCTTTTTCGCTGACTCATCCGGGGATCACGTTCACTGGCATCACCGCGCATTATCCGAGGCTGATATTTGCCGTGATAAAGCACCCGATGAAGGTCATATTCATGAAGCCGAGGAAGGCGTGTTTGTCACTGCTTCGGGGTGTATTTGAGCCTGTGGCGCGCGGCGAGTGGATAGGCCCTGCCGTATTCGACGTGTGGGGATATCCGAAAAAGACACTTTACCGCTCGGGCTCCGATGCGGAGCGGGCGCGTGTCTTTGCGGAGGCGGAGCGGATATACGCGGATATGTGTGATGTGCTGTCCGATGATTAAAACGGCGTCGGGCGAGGCACACTAATGCAAACGGAGTTATCGGGAGGGGCTATGAAATATATAAAAGAGCTGGCGGTGATAATGGCGGTGTCCTTCATCGGAGAGGTGCTTGCCGCCGTATTGCCGCTGCCCGTTCCCGCGGGCATATACGGGATCGTGATCCTGTTTTTGCTCCTGCAAACAAAGCTTCTCCCGCTTTCCGCCGTGGAAAAGACGGGAGACTTTCTCATTGATATAATGCCGCTCATGTTTATTCCGGCGGCGGTCGGGCTGATAGATTGCCGCGAGGAGCTGAGAGGCTCGGCGGTGAGCTACCTTGTGATATGTCTCGTATCCACCGTTGCCGTGATGGTCATATCGGGTACTGTCACCGAGCTTATTCTGAAGCACGGGAGGAGAGAAAAATGAAGGCATTTCTTGGGGATTCGGCACTCTTTTTCGTGCTTTGCGGGATCGTATTTTATCTTTTGGGGGATGCGCTCAGAAAAAAGCTGCGCTCCCCGTTTTTGAATCCGCTCATAATATCGGTGGCACTGAGCATTGCGCTGCTCGTTGTATTCGATATAGATTACGCCGAGTACAAGAGCAGTGCATCGTTTCTCGGGTATTTGCTGACTCCGACGACGGTATGTCTTGCGATACCGCTGTACCGGCAGCTCCACGTGCTTCGCGGGAATGCGGCGGCGATACTTGCCGGAATAATATCCGGAGCGCTCTCAAGCCTTGTGCTTGTGCTCGGTATGTCACTCATATTCGGGCTGTCTCACGCCGAATACGTGACGCTTCTGCCGAAATCCATTACTACCGCCATCGGCATGAGCCTCTCCGAGGAGCTGTCGGGAAATCCGTCCTTGACGGCGGCGGCTATCATGGTGACGGGCGTATTCGGAAATGCCGTGGGCGAGGCGGTGCTCGGGCTTTTCGGGATCGGAGAGCCTATTGCGAGGGGTGTGGCGCTCGGCACGGCATCTCACGCGATCGGCACATCGAAGGCGATGGAGCTCGGTGAGACGGAGGGCGCGGTCAGCAGTCTGTCGATCGTGGTCGCGGGGATCGTCACCGTGGTCGCCGCGCTGTTTTTTGCCGAGCTTATGTGACCGAGACTCTGTCTCGGGGCTCGTAACCCCAAAAGCCTCAGACGGCGCACGTATATCCGCCCGAGGTGGGGCGCATTTGTAACCAATCGGTAAATTTGGTATAATGGATTGAAATTGTACGGATATTTTGTTATAATGGTCTAAACGGCTTTGCCGTAAATGTACTGTAAAGGAAACGAATCAATGAAAAAGCTATTGACACTGCTGCTGACGGCGGCGACCGTCTTTACCTGCACTGCGGCGGTATTTGCGGATGATGTTGACAGATTGACTCTGATCGAGGGCTCTCCGCTTGTGCTGGACAGAGAGTCCGGGTATATTGAAAGGATCGACGGAGAGACAGACGTATATGAGCTTGCCCTCCACTTTGACGGATACATCAGCGTGCTCGGCTCAAACGGTGAGGCGAAGGACGCAAGCGAGCCCGTTGCTTCCGATGATGTCGTTGTCTGCGGCGGCGATTCCCTGAAGGCACTGATCTACGGAGACGTTGACAGAAACGGCAGGATCAATCTGTCCGACCTCATTGCAATGCTGAAGCATCTTTCGGGCTGGGGAGTAGACATATGCCTGCCTGCGGCAAACGTTGCCTATACTGCCGAGGGTAAGGTCGATCTTGAGGACGCGGTAAAGCTGCTGCGCAGCATTGCCGAGTGGGATGACATCTCCCTCGGAGACGTGCGTCTTGTATACGTGAACGAGCCCGTCATCGCAGAGGCGGAGGACTCCACGCTTGATCTGTACTTCTGCGATATGATGTACAAATCGTCCACTGCCAATACCGAGCACACGGGCGAGTACGCGCACAAGATAAAGATGGCGCAGAACGAGAACGAGGGCTGTCAGGCGCTTCTGTATTCCGAGAATGACCGCGAGGGGCTCTCGGCGGAGCTGACTCCCTTTACACACGAGTACGGCGATGCTCAGATGGAGTCGAAGCTTGAGTGGATCAACTACTACAAGAATCACAACCTTGCGACGACACTGCTCGGTGCGGACGGCGATGCCCAAATCGGCGGCGGCATATACGGCAGAGACGAGGTGGAGTGGGAGTACGGAGATTATCCCGAGGTCGTGCTTGACATGGCGGAGACCTTTGAGCTCTCTGCGGGCAAGGTACAGCATTTCGTTATCACCGCATACTCCGAGACGGGTACCCCCGCCGGAATGTACACCGCAACTCTCAACATAAAGGACGGCGACAAGGTCATAAAGACCGCGACCGTATACGCATACGTGTGGGATTTCGCGCTTCCCGACAGACCCTACAGCGCATCGCTCATTGCCAACGGAAGCTATAAATATGAGGGAAATCCCGATCCCAATCCCGTAAAGACCTACTATGACTATATGCTTGACAACAATTTGTCGAGCTATGTGCTCCCCTACGAGATCACCGATCCCAGAGCCGACGAGTACATGAACGATCCGAGAGTTACGGCGTTCGTTATCGCGGGTGGCGGACATATGTACGGTGACTTTATGTACGGCGGACTGATGGACAGAACGGACGAGGAGACCGTGGCGAACTACAGGAAGGTGTCCTCTTATTCCGATTGGATGAGCAAGGGATTGTTCTACTACACGGACGAGCCCTACGATAACAAGCTGAGATTTGTAAAGTCCACTTATGAATACGTGACGAATCTTCTCGGCGTGGATGACATCAGGAACATAACTCCTCTTGCGGGCAACGACGGATTCTCCTCGGGTGAGGAGCTCAATATGGGTGTTGACTCCGTTGCGTACATAGATCCGTACATCAACGTATGGTGTCCCCAGTCGAATGCTTATCACCTTTCCTCCGAGGGCGGCAAGTGGACCTCGAGGCGCTTCCTCTCCAAGTACGGCGAATATGCCGACAGAGCAAAGGCGTTCAAGGAGAAGGGCGAGGAGACTTGGTGGTACGTCTGCTGCTCTCCCGAATTCCCTTACGCGAATCTGTTTACTTGGTATCAGGGCGTTGTGATCCGCGATCTTATGTGGCAGCAGTATTTCAATGATGTTGACGGCTTCCTCTATTACGGTGTCGGCGTGCACTGGGACAATATCTCCAAGTATCAGTTCGATATCTACAACGGAGACGGTGTCCTCCTGTATCCGGGCGAGTTCTGGGGCAGACGCGGCCCGCAGGCTTCGTGGAGACTATATCAGCTTCGCGACGGCTTCGACGATTTCGATTATCTCAGCATGGCTGAGGAGATCGTCGGACGCGACAAGGTAATGGAGATCGTTAATACCGTTACGTCCGGTATGTTCCGTTATACCGAGGATTATACCGTGCTTGAGGCGGCAAGAGATGAGCTTGCAAAGATCATCCTCTCCGCTCCCAAGCCTCAGTGATCATAATAAATATATATGCAAACCGAGGGGGGTGCTTTTGAGAAAAAGCACCCCCCTCGGGCTCCCCCCGCAAAACTTTTCAAACTCAGACAAGGTGAACGTAGGTCATGGGAGGCGACGTGCGCCTGTCCCAATGCACTCCCGTAGACAACCTTGCTCTGCTTGCCCACGTTTGAAAGTTCTTGGGGATGCTTTTGAGAAAAAGCACCCCCCTCGGGCTCCCCTCCCAAGAACTTTCAAACAAGGGCAGACAAGGTGAGACTGCCTACGGGGAGTTTGTCGGGAACAGGAGTACGCCGCCGTCCGAAGCGTACTTTGCTCTGTCCCAATTTGAAAAGTTTTGCGGGGAGAGACAGACGGGGAGCTTCTTGGAAGGAAGCTCCCCGTCTGTTATTGAAATATCGTAGCCCAAGCGTGGTAGGGCTTCCCTTCAGAAGTCCTCCCCGCATATATGTTGTTATTTAAGCTTGATCGCCTGACGGGCAGCTTCGGCTATAGCCTCGGCATCAAGTCCGAACTCCTTAACAAGAGCCGCCGCGGGGCCGGAATGTCCGAAGGTATCCTTAACACCCACGCGGATCACGGGCACGGGCGCGCCCTCGCAGACAGTCTCACAGACAGCCGCGCCGAGTCCGCCGATCACGGAGTGCTCCTCCGCGGTAACGATCGCGCCGCACGCCTTAGCCTCGGCAAGCACCAGCTCGCGGTCAATAGGCTTGATCGAAGCCATGTTCACCACGGATGCCTCGATTCCCTCAGCCGCCAGAAGCTCAGCCGCCGCAAGTGCCTGCTCGACCTCGATACCCGTCGCGATAATTGACACGTCCTTACCGCCGCGCATCTTGTGACCGCGACCGATGGTCAGCGTGTAATCCTCACCGTACAGCACGGGCACAGCCATTCTTCCGAATCTGATGTACACGGGGCCGTTGTGCAGGATCGCCGCTTCAACGGCAAGTCTTGCCTCGGTAGCATCCGCCGGATTGAGCACGACCATTCCGGGAATGGTACGCATCAGCGCGATATCCTCGTTGCACTGGTGAGTTGCTCCGTCCTCACCGACCGTGATACCGGCATGAGTTGCACCGATCTTTACGGGGATCTTGGGATATCCCACGGAATTTCGGAGCTGTTCGAAGGAGCGTCCTGCCGCAAACATCGCAAAGGAGCTTGCGAACGGGATCTTGCCGGAGAGGGCAAGTCCCGCAGCCACGCCGATCATGTTGTTCTCCGCAATACCGCAATCGAAGAATCTGTCGGGATACGCCTTCTTGAACATTCCGGTTTTGGTAGCCGCCGCAAGATCCGCGTCAAGCACTACCAGATTTTCATATTTCGCGCCGAACTCCACCAGAGCCGCGCCGTACGCTTCGCGCGTCGCTTTCTTATCTGCCATCTTTCCTGCTCCCTTCTCAGTTTCCGAGATCCTTCATTGCGATCTCATACTGCTCCGCATTCGGAGCCGCGCCGTGCCAGCTCACGTTGTTCTCCATGTATGACACGCCCTTGCCCTTTACGCTTGTCGCAATGATCACGGAGGGCTTGCCCTTGCACGCCTTTGCCGCCTCTACAGCCGTTTCGAGAGACTCGAAATCGTGTGCATCGGCATACAACACGTTCCAGCCGAAGGCTCTGTACTTGTCATCGTGAGGTGCGGGATTCATTACCTCACTTATGGGGCCGTCGATCTGAAGACCGTTCAGATCTATTATGGCGCAGAGGTTGTCCAGCTTGTAGTGCGCGGCGAACATAGCCGCCTCCCAGACCTGCCCCTCCTCTGTCTCACCGTCTCCGAGAAGTGCCCATACTCTTGAAGCCGAGCCGTTCAGCTTTGCGCCGAGAGCCATGCCGCAGGCGGCGGAAATGCCCTGTCCGAGAGAGCCCGTCGACATCTCCACTCCGGGGATATACTTCATGTCGGGGTGTCCCTGAAGACGTCCGTTCTGAGCTCTGAAGGTCTTCAGCTCCTCAACGGGGAAAAAGCCCCTGTGCGCCAGCGTGGAATAAAGCGCCGGAGTTGCGTGACCCTTTGAGAGTACAAAGCGGTCGCGTCCCTCCATCTTGGGGTTTGCGGGATCAATGTTCATTTCCTCAAAATAAAGGTATGTAAGAATATCCGCAGCGGAGAGAGAGCCGCCGGGGTGTCCAGAGGACGCAGAGTATACGGCATCAATAATGCCCACTCTGATATTCCGTGCAGCTTCCTTCAGCCGCATGAGCTTGTTTGCATCCATGATATCTTCCTTTCGGGTTTGTATATTTGCAACGGATTTGTTTCACCTATATATTTTAATGTATATCCCGTGTTTTGTCAATACACGATTTTTGCGCCCTCCTCGGGCGAAAATCTCCCTCTTGACCTTTTTGCGGTTAAGTAGTATAATATAATAGAATATTTTTATATATGCGCTTCGCGGCGCCGAGAATCAACAAAAATACAGGAGTTGCTCCCGCTTGGGAGCTGAGATCTATGAAAAACAAGATTTTGCTTTTTATACTTGCGATCCTTGTATGCACACCCTCTGTTGTAGCGGCGGTATATTATTCCGCAAACAAAGACGGAAAGATCATCACCTCTGCCGCCACGACTCTGTCCATTCGTGACACCGAGGGAGTTGTATACACCTTTGAGAAGGGCAAGGACACCGATGCCGATACCATGATCGACATCTTCTCCGTCATGGAGAAAAACTCCGAGAAAAGAGTCGCTCTCCCCGATTCCGTAGCGACCTCCCCCTCCTTTACCGTAATATACAGCGTTGCGGCGAGAGAGACAAGGTATGAGTTCTACCTTTCCCGCGGTGCGGATAATGCGTATTTCCTCGATTCCTCGGGAAATGCCTTCCAGATAAAGGCGGCGGACGCGGAGACCTTCCTTGCGACCTCCTATGCCCAGAGCATCTACAATGACTCCAAGCTTCCCGTGCTCACCCTCTCGGGAGATCACACGGTAAGACCCGAGAAGGCGCAGTGGATGTACAAGAACACCACCGGAAACTATGTTGCGGCGGACACCTCCACGCTTGTTTCCGACACAGCCGAGGATTTTGATCTCGAAGGCGGCTTCGCTCTCGAGCTTTCCGATACCCCCGACAGCTTCCGCATCAATGTATCCGACAGCAACGGAGAGCTTCTTTTCGACGATTCGTATGAAAACATAAATTCCCTCCGTCTCGATCCCGGAACGAAGATATCCGTTGAGGCTGAGGCGAAGTGGTACGAGGATGACGAGCGTACCTATTACGGAGAGCTCTCGTACAAATTCTCCGCCACCGTATCAGCTCCCGCGGAGTTCTATCCCGGAATCACGAGTGCCAAGGTCGGTGAATTCGTATCTCTCACCGGCGTGAACATCAAGGATCCCTCCAAGATCACGTTTACCTCCGAGCCCTCTATCGACTATACTCCGGTATTTACCGTCGATGAGGCAAGCCCTGAGTACGTGCGCGCGCTCGTTCCCTTCAAGATGACGCTGAATCCCGGAACATACACCTTTACCCTCGGCTATGCCGGCACCACTCAGACGATCAGCTTTGAGCTGACCGAGCGTACCGTCAACACCAAGGAATACAACATAGACGCGGCTACCGTTGCCACGTATTTCACCGAATCGGCGCAGAACGATTTCAAATCAAGCACCGCCGATGCGGCAATGCTCGTGACCCCCAAGAAGCTCTGGAACGGATATTTCATTCAGGGTGACAGGGAGAACGGACTCTCCACGATAAGCTTCGGCTTCGGTCACGTGCGTACCGTTGCCTCCGCCGGCGCAAGCTACAACCACACCGGAGTCGATTACTCCGCCGCCGCCGGAATCGACGTGCCCGCCGCAAACGACGGAACCGTAGTGTTCTCCGGTATCCTTGAGCTGACCGGATATACCGTGGTGGTCGACCACGGCCTCGGACTCAAGACTTGGTATTACCATATGTCGGAGACCTCCGTTGAGGTCGGCAGCACCGTTAAGAAGGGCGATGCCGTCGGTAAGACCGGTAAGACCGGATTTACAAATCAGAACGGCGTGCATATCGGTATGTCGGTTTGCGATGTGTTCGTGAGCCCTTATCCTACTTGGGCGGACGGCGAGTGGAAGGATGTCCCCCTTTACAGCAAATAAGAACGTGTAATATTATATAAATACACCGAGGGGGTGCTTTTGAGAAAAAGCACCCCCTCGGGCTCCCCCGCAAAACTTTTCAAATTCAGACAGGGTGACGTGGGTCTCGGACAGCGGGCAGACGTCTGCCTCCGATATGCTTATCGGCGGCGGGCTTGCCTTGTCTGCCTATTGTTTGAAAGTTCTTGAGAGGGGGGACGGGGGAGGACTTCTTATAAGAAGTCCTCCCCCGACTATGCCGTAGCCCATAAAATTTGCGGTGGGTTGAGGAAAAGCCGGTGTTTACAAATCGGGTCAAGTGTGATATAATTCATATTGGAGTTTTATTGCCAAATGAAAGAAGCTCGGAGGGCGGAGATGAACACAGGAAACGGAAATTCCTTCGGAAACACCGAGCAGGCTGCCGCCTGCCCGAAAAGAGTGCCGTCGCTTACGGCTCTGACGGTCTGCTCCGTTGCCGGAGCGGCTGCGGCGATCCTCATACCGGAGCTGGGGCTTGCGGCTGTCACACTGATGATCGCCTTCATTACATACACGGTCTCTGCGAGGGCTCCGCTCCCGATACTGCTGATACCCGCCGCAGGTGTGGCACTTTGCTTCGTCAGAGGCGGCGCATGGTTTTTCGCCGTTGCCGCGGCGATCGCGGTCGGAGCGGTCATTGCGGGGGCGACGATCGGCAGGGGCGGGGATTTCATGACTGCGCTCATGAGCTTCACTCTTGTTGAGCTTGCGCTTGCGGCGGTGCTTGCCGCATCGTACATGAGACTTCGGGGACTCACGCTGCAGGGAATATACGACAGCCTTACGGTATACGTCCACGATGCCGTTGCCGGAGCGATATCCACGCTCGGGGATCGGCTGACTCTTGAAGAAGCGGAGCTTATGACGGAGCAGTACGAGGCTGTGATAAGCTCAACGCTCGTGTACGTTCCGGCGGTCATTTCGTGGGGAATAGAGCTGTGCGCCATCATTGCGCTCAGGCTCACCGGAGCTCTCCACACCGTCACGGGAAGCGTGCTTTATCCCAAGTACAGACGCAGCGCGGCGGTCAGCCGTGTATTTGCGGTAATATATCTTGTATCAATGCTTGCGGGCGCGGTGTCCTCGGGGATCGTCGGCTGCTCGGCAGGGAATATCATGCTTGTGCTGATGCTTCCCGCCGCCGCCGCGGGTGTCTCCGTATATCACGAAATGCTCAGAGCTCACCGAATGAGGGACAGGCGCGGCTTGCCGCTTCCCCTGATACTGCTTGCGGCGATATTCGTATTCATGTCACCCGTATTCGGAACGGTGGCTCTTGCCCTGACGGGCGTGCTTGCTTCATTCAGACGCAGGTCGTCACTCGGAAACGGTACTCGCGGATAAGGAACGGAAAGGATAACAGATGATGAAGACTCAGAACAAGGCAGAGAGAGGTCTTGCGTACAATGCGGCGCTGTCTGTTGCCGTTGCGGGCTTCGGTTCATCGCTTTTGTGCGTGGCGGCGGTGCTTTTCGACGTCAGCTCACCTCTTTTGTGCGTGATCGCCGCGGCATTGCTCAATATAGCTGCCGTGACCGTCATACTTTTATATACCTCCGCAAAGGCGAGGAAAATCTTCGGTGCCGGCGGCAACGTGCCCGACAGCATACTGAGGGACAGCGTGCTCAACATGAATTTCCCGATGCTGATCTGCGAGAGCGGCACGGAGAAGATAATCTGGTACAACAAGGCATCGGCGGTGCTGTCGGACGGCACGGCTCTGTTCGGCGTGGGCTTCGGCACTCTTTTCGGTCTGTCGCTTGCCGAGGCGGTGCCGGAGAGCGGCGAGTGCGCCGCGGCGGAGTGCGCCGGAGCGTATTACAAGGTGCGCGGAAGGCGTGTGGGCTCCGGTGACAAGACCTTCGTTATAATAACTCTTGAGGATATAACGGAGCTGAGGACGGCGTACACCTCGGCGGCGGCGAAGGCTCCGGCGGTCATGTATATAATCGCGGACAATCTTGACGAGCTTGCGGAGTACGAGAACGAAAAGTACCGCGGCGCCTCGGCGGAGATATCGAACATACTGACCGAATGGGCATCGGGCAACGGATGCATTTTGAAGGAATACGAGAGAGACAAGTATCTCTGCCTCATCGAGACGGGAATGCTTGACGAAAACATACGGCGCAAGTTCGATATGCTTGACCGCATACGTGATATCCGTGTGGGAGAGAGCGCGGTGCCGGTCACGGTATCCGTCGGAGTATCGAGTGTCGGCGGAAGCCTTCAGGAGAAGGAAAAATCCGCGCGGCTTGCGCTTGAAACGGCGCTCCAGCGAGGCGGAGATCAGGTGGTGGTCAAGGGAGAGGCATCCGTGGATTTCTACGGAGGCAGAACGAGGACGGTGCAGAAGCGCACGAAGGTGAGGGCGCGCGTGTTCGCGAACGAGCTTCTGATGCATATGTCGAGCTCCTCCTCGGTGATCGTCATGGGGCATCGCTTCGCAGACTTCGACTGCTTCGGAGCCGCCGTGGGAATAGCGCGGCTTGCGATGTTCTGCGGTGTGCCGGTGCACATCGTTACGGATCTTGACGACAGCGGCATGGACGCCTGCCGCGAGATCATGGCGAAGGAAAAGAGCTACAGCGGAGTGTTCGTCACCAGAGATCAGGCTCTTGACATGATGGAGTCCGATATACTTCTCGTGATCGTTGACGTGAACAACATGGCACTTGTCGAATCGCCGGAGCTTGCGGAGCGCTGTACAAACACGGTCATAATAGACCATCACCGCATAAGCGCCGAGTTCGACAAGGAGCACACGATGACCTACATCGAGCCCTCCTCGGCGGCGACGTGCGAGCTTGTGGCGGAGATGCTGGAGCAGTGCTTGCCGGACGGTATGCTCAGCGTGCGTGAGGCGAATATGCTTCTTGCGGGAATCAGCCTTGACACGAAGCAGTTCACCAGAAACACGGGAACGCGCACCTTCAGCGCCGCGCTGTATCTCAGAGATTGCGGTGCGGAGCCGACGGACGTGCAGGAGCTTTTCAAGACCTCCCTTGAGGATTTCACAAGAGAGGCGCGCTTCCGCTCCAACGTCGTTATATACAGAGGTATGTTCGCCGTGGCTCTCGGAGATGGCGAGGGTGAGAGCGCAGACCGCGTTGCCGCCGCAAAGGCGGCGGATAAGCTTCTAAGCGTGGAGGGGGTAAAGGCGTCCTTTGCGCTGATAAAGATCGGAAATGCGGTACACATTTCCGCGCGCTCTGCGGGGCAGGTGAATGTTCAGCTCATACTGGAGCAGCTTCGCGGCGGCGGACATTTCGATTCCGCGGGAGCACAGGTGGAGGCGGAGAGCGTTCCCGATGCGCTCTCATTGCTCAAGGGAGCGATAGATGCCTACATCGGCAAGGACAAATAGTCTCATGACAACGTAAAACATTGAAAGGAACATAAAAATGAAAGTAATTCTTCTTCAGGACGTAAAGGGCAAGGGCAAAAAGGATCAGATAGTCGAGGTGTCCGACGGATATGCGAGGAACTTCCTTTTCCCGAAAAAGCTGGCGGCTGAGGCGGATGCCAAGGCGATAGGCGATGCGAAAAACAAGGAGGCGGCTGCGGCGAGAAAGATCGAGCTGGAGAAGGCCGCCGCAAACGAGCTCTCCGAGAAGCTTCAGGGGATACTCGTAAAGCTTCAGTCCAAGGCGGGTGCCGACGGCAGGCTTTACGGCTCAATAACCTCATCGGATATTGCGGATGCTCTCAAGGAGCAGAGCGGCATCGAGATCGACCGCCGCAAGATCGTGCTTGACAAGCCCATACGGACTCACGGCAGCTATGCGCTCGACGTGAAGCTGTATGCCGGCATAAGCGGCAAGATAAACGTAGTGATTACCGAATAACAGATTCGGCGGGAGCGAGATATGAACGAGGAATTTCAGAGAAGACTGCCGTTTTCGCTAGAGGCGGAGCAGTCGGTGCTGGGCGCGGTGCTCATAAATCCCGAGATCATGGACACGGTGACGGGACTTGTCGGCGCCGAGGATTTTATGCTTGAGGAGCACCGCGACATATTCGGCGTAATGCAGAATATGTACAGGGAGAGCCGCAGCATCGACCTTGTACTGCTGATAGACGAGCTTGTCAGATCCGGCGTATACGACGAGGCGGGCGGCAGAGAATACATAAAGCTTATTGCCGAGACGGTACCGACCGCCTCCAACGTGCGCGACTATGCGATGATAGTACGTGACAAGGCGCGGCTGAGAGAGCTGATCGGCATATGCGAGGAGATCACCGCCTCCGCCTATTCCGAGGAGGCATCCGCGGATGCGCTCGTGGAGCTTGCGGAGTCGAAGATATACGGCATCGCGGAGGGACGCGAGAACAAGAGCTTTGTCCACATCAAGGATGCTATCGTCGCGACCTATGAGAGGCTGAAGCTGCTAAAGACCTCTCCCGAGGAGGTTCTGGGAATGCCCACGGGCTTTACAGGGCTTGACAAAAAGCTTGTCGGACTCGGCAAGGGCGATCTTGTTCTTGTCGGAGCGCGCCCCGGTATGGGAAAGACCTCCTTTGCGATGAATCTTGCGACGGCATCGGCAAAGCAGACCGGCAAGGCGGTCTGTGTATTCTCACTTGAGATGCCGGCGGAGCAGCTTGCATCGCGTATGCTGTCGAGCGAGGCTCTGATAAACAGCTATGCGCTCAGGCGCGGAGAACTCGGTGAGGAGGAGTGGAGCAATCTTGCCCACGCCGCATCGGAGCTGTCCGAATGTAACATACTTATAGACGATTCCTCATGTGTCACCGTTTCGGGTATCCGCTCAAAGCTGAGGCGGGTGAAGAATCTCGGAATGGTGGTAATAGACTACCTACAGCTCATGCAGAGTGAGCGGCGAATAGACAACAAGGTGCAGGAGGTCGCGGAGATATCGCGCGGGCTGAAGCTTATGGCAAAGGAGTTCGGAGTGCCGGTCATCACCTGCGCCCAGCTCTCAAGAGGTCCCGAGTCGAGAACGGACAAGCGCCCCATGCTGTCCGACCTCAGAGACTCCGGTGCGATAGAGCAGGATGCCGACATCGTAATGTTCCTCTACCGCGACGAGTATTACAATGAGCCGAAGGACGGCGTGAGCGTTGCCGAGGTCATCATTGCGAAGAACCGTCACGGAAGTGTCGGCAAGGTCGAGATGGGATGGAACGGCGAATACACGAGATTCAGCACTCTTGCGACAGAGGATTAGTGCTGTGAGAGGAAAAGGTATGGCGGGGAGAAGAAGGCGCAGTATCATAAATACCGCCGCATCACTGCTCTCGGAGATATTTGTGATCCTTGTGGGAATGTTTTTCCCGATGGTGCTCATCTCACGCTACGGCTCTCCGACGAACGGGCTTATAACGTCGCTTCAGCAGTTCGCGCAGTATTTCACGCTGATATCGACGTCGCTTCTCGGCGCGGTCATCTATGCGCTCTATTCCCCCTTGGCGGAGAACAGAAAGTCCGAGGTGGAGGAGACGGTCGCCTCTGCGGGAAGGCTGTTTACCCGAATGGGAATATGGTACACGGTCGCTCTGGCTGTATTCGGAGCGATCTATCCGTTTCTTGCCGCAGATACCCCGTACTCCTATCCGCAGGTGTTCATCATGTTCATGGCGATAGGGCTGAACGGGGCATCTCAGCTTTTCTACTCCGGCAAATACAAGGCGCTTCTCAACGCCTCTCAGCACAACGGAGCGGCTGTTGCCGTGAATGCCGTATTCACCGTGATATTCTCGGGAGCCATGATCGTATTTGCTTTAGTCGGGGCGGATGCGGTGACGGCGGTCGTTTTTTCGTCTCTTGCGTATATCGGCAGGGCGGCGGCATACGGCGCTGTGGCGCGCCGATTCTTTCCCGATTACGATTTCCGCTTCCGCGGAAGCGAGCGCCGCTTTGCGATGCAGCGAGAGGTGATGATACAGCAGGCGCTGTCGCTTGTGGTGATGAACATACCGATGATAGCGATGACGGTCACGGGCACGGACATGGCGGAGATAAGCGTATTTTCCGTATACAACATGGTGATAACGGCAATATTTATTGTAGCGAATGCCGTGAACACGGGCGTATCGGCGGGCTTCGGTGATCTTATCACGAGGAACGAGCCCGAGCGTCTGAGAGCGGTATACAGGGAATACGAGATGCTGTATCAGATGTTCTGGACGGTGGCATCGGGCTGTATGCTTGCGATGTTTATGCCGTTTATACGGCTGTATTCGGCAGGTGTTACCGATGCGGAATACGTGCGTCCTGCTCTGTGCATACTGTTTTCGGTGCTCGGAGCGCTGTGGATGATCTGGATGCAGCTATCGACGATCGTTTCGGCGGCGGGCAGATACAGGGAAACGCAGGGGCACTGCATAGTCGAGGCGGTGATAGCCGTGGTATGCTCCTTTGTGGGGCTAAGGTATTTCGGGGTCGCCGGGGCTGTGGCGGGCAGAGTAATATCGGCGCTGTACAGGGTGATAGTGCTTATCACATACTGCACGCGGCACATAATCGGCGGCGAGCTCGGCTACACGTGTCTGCAGATACTCGGCTCCGGAGCGATAGCCGCGGCAGTCGGCCTTGGGGCATGGAAGCTTCAGGCGGTATGGTACGTGGACAGCGTAGCGGAATGGGTCGCGATGGCGGCTCTTGCGGCGGCGGTGCTTTTTGCGGCGACGCTTATATTTGAGTATATTTTCAATCGGGAAATGCTGCGGCGCTGTATTTCCGGATTTCTGAAAAGGTAGGAGGACTTTGAGTGAACTCGGTAAGCATATCTGAAATGGCGCATCTCATGCCGGACGGCGGACACGCCGAGCTGAGGTGTCAGGAGAACATCACCCGACGGGTGAGCATGATAAACGGAAATCTTACGGCGAACTCCTCGACAAGCGTATCGGGAGTATCCGCGAGGGCTCAAAGGTGCGGCGTATGGGGACATTCCTCAATGGCGGAATGCTCCGAGGAGGCTGTTGCGGCGGTGATACGCGCGGCGACGGACAATGCTGAATTTATGGCGGGTCGCGCGGGTCGCGGCGGGTCTCTTGCGGCTGTGCCGAGCCGATGCGCGGTGCTTCCGAGCGGATATCCCGACGGGCTGTGCGATTACGACAGGACGGGCTTTCTCCGCGAGCTTGATGCGCTCATACTTGAGCTTTGCCCGAGGCTTATCGGGCGGACGCTGAGCATATTTGAGGAGCGGATCGACAAGGATCTGCTCGTATGCGACGGCTGCTCGGGCAGAACGGTGATGCAGAGGAGCTATGTTTATGTATTTTTGACTGCCGAGGGTGCGGACGGGCAGCCGCTTGAGCTGTTCCGCGCATTTGAGGCGCCGGAGGAGCTGAAAAGCGCCGCCGAGCTCAGCGAGGGGATCGCGGAGCTGTACGAGATGCTGATGGCGAAATGCGAGGGCGTATATGCCGAGGCGGGAGAGAAGACGGTCATTCTCGGGGGAACTCTTGCGGGAATGCTTGCACATGAGGCGGTGGGGCACACCGTTGAGGCGGATCTTGTGCTCGGCGGCTCGGTTGCGGCTCACCGTATCGGAAGTGCGGTGGCATCTCCGCTTGTGAGCATGACGGATTTCGCCCATACGGTATGCGGTGCGGCGGCTCCGCTTCCGGTATATCTTGACGACGAGGGCACGCCTGCGGAGGATTGCCCGATCATAAAGGACGGGGTGCTGTGCGAGTTCATGAACAGTCGCGAGACTGCCGCGCGCTTCGGAATGACTCCGCGCGGCAATGCGCGGGCGTTCGCGTTTTCGGACGAGCCGCTGATACGTATGCGGAACACGGTGATCCTCCCCGGCAAGGACAGGCTTGATGATATGCTTGCCTCCGTGGATGACGGGTATTATTTCATTCAGACCGGCAACGGGCAGGCGGACACCACGGGTGAGTTTATGTTCGGCATCTCCATGGGATATGAGATAAAGAAGGGCAAGCTCGGTCGCGCGATCCTTGATACTACGATATCGGGTGTTGCGTTTGAGATGCTCAAGACTGTTGACATGGTGGGCGACACCGTTCGAATGGAGTCGAGCGGATACTGCGGAAAAAAGCAGCCGATGCCCGTCGGTCTCGGCGGCCCCGACATCAGATGCCGACTTATGATCGGCGGCAGATAAGGCGAACGAGGGACGAGACAGGGGCGCGACGCTTTCTTGAAAGAAAGCTTGGCAAAGAACTTTAACTTGCTATAGCCATGCAGTTATCTTAAATCGTTCGGTGCAAAGAAATGTACATTTCTTTGCAAAAGGGGCAAAAAGGGGAATACCAGATGTCGGTTTTTCACTCCGTTAAAACCGACGATTTAGGATTACTTTGATAACGGTAATCCGTTTGGATCACTACAGTGGGAAGTGATAAGGATATATAGTAAACAAATCTGCCGTTTTCCTCACGTAGCGCAGAAAGACGAAACTCCAAAAAACGTCATACCCCAAGCAAAACTAATGCCTTAGATAAACCTCTGCGAACCCAACCCCACCGCTGTAACCGCACACCACGTGTGACTTCCAACCATATTCGACCGCCTGCGGTCGCGCGGATACCGAGCGGTTTAGACGGGATAACTCCACCCGAGCAGTACCCCGTAATCATAGACATGGGGGATATTTAAGGGGGAGCGCCCCCTTAAATGAAGCTTTTG
>CAZVXL010000009.1:0-64744 GCA_964631595.1 uncultured Lachnospiraceae bacterium
TTAGGTCAAGGATTTGTTAAGAAGTAAAGGAGAAAATGACAATGAAAAAGACATTCGCTATAATTTTGGTGTTAATGTTGCTTGTTTCGGCTTTGAGCGGATGCGGTAACAATAGCAAAGATCCTGATAGCAATAATGACACTTCAAACAATCAAACGGAAAATACAGAGCAACCACGTGAGGTTGCAAAAGTTTCTTATCACAAAGCGGCTGAAAATTTTGCTGGCGGTAGCGGTACTGAAGATGATCCTTTCCAGATCAGCGAAGCTGGTCACTTGGTACTTTTGCACGAAATGCTTGAAAAGGAAGAGGCTGAAACAAATTTTGATGATACTTATGTAAAAGGTTATTTCATCCTGACTGCTGACATCGCTTTGAATGACACTGCCGATTTTGCAAATTGGAGCACTACTGCTCCTGAATACGGTTGGGAGCCTATTGGTGCCGGATTGAGTTTGAGATCATTTGCCGGTGTTTTAGATGGCAACAATCATAAAATCAGCGGTATATTTATGGATGTAGATGGCGTTCAGACGGAATCCGCAAAGGACTATTACGGCTTATTCGCTGAATTAAAAGGAACGGTAAAAAATCTGACTATTGAAAACTCTTATATGCGTGCTTCCGGCGGAGTGACGGAAGTAGGAACAATTGCAGGACATACTTACGATGCAATAATTGACAATTGTAATGTTGACAGCATTATTGAACTTTATAGTGCAAACAACGTTGGCGGCGTTACAGGCAATGGCGGTACAATTTCCAATAGCTCCTATAAAGGAACAATTAGTCAGTTGGATGATAGTTTTGTTCATATCGGCGGCATTTCAGGTACAAACAACGATGTAATTTCAAAGTGCGAGTTTTCCGGTACTTTGAATGGCAAGGGCTATACAGGCGGCATTGTCGGATACGGTGCAAATGTAAAGGATTCCGTCAATAAGGGTGCTGTCTGTGGCGAAACTGCCGGAGGTATCAGCGGTCGCATTTATGCAGCAGGAACAAATGCAAAAATTAAAAACCCGAAATATAGCATCGAAAACAATATCAATGAAGGTAAAGTAACTGCTACTGCATTGGCTGGCGGTATTGTTGGTTGGATGGGTAATGATGAATCTGACATTTCCATATCCGTAATCAACTGTGAAAACAAAGGACAGGTTGTCTGCGACGAAGCGGTTGCCGGAATTATTGGAAAACTGTCGGTAGAGCGTTCTGGAAACATTAAAATTAAAAACTGCGTTAATAATACAGATATTAGTGGCAAGGGTAACACATCCGGCATTATTTGTGATGTAACTGGAGCTGTTTTACATCAAGAAGGCAATGTTACTGTTTCGGGATGCAAAAACAAGGGGAATATTGTATCCGAAGGTCAATACAGTGCAGGTGTTGTTACATATTTGACAATTCTTGGTGATGAAGTTGATTTTGCATTAACATTAGATAATTGCTCTAATGAGGGCGCAGTAAAGAGCACACAATATGCCGGCGGCATTTTGGGCTTCTCCAATATAGGTTTTAATGCTGAGGTCAGTGCAGAGAGTATGGATTTCTCCGACACTACTAAAGTTGTATTTAATAAGTGTAATAATGCAGGTAGCATTACTACGACCTCAAGCAATTCTATGGCTGGTGGTATTGTCGGTGTGTTGGGCTTGGGTTATATTCCGACAGAAATCAAGGATTGCGTAAATAGCGGCAGTGTAGCAATTGATTTTACCCTCACTGATGAACAGATTGCTGAAGCTCAAGGCTCGGATTGGACAGAGTTTTATCAAATTGGCGGCGGTATTGTTGGTAGAATCGGCGATGCTTTGAAACTGACCACTGCAGAAGGCGTGGAAACAAGTACTGATAATGTAAATGCAGCAGAAGGGAATATTGTGATCTCCAGTTGCAAGAGCACAGGCAAGATTAGTGCTCCCGACTACAGCCAAATTCTCAACAAATATAAGAAACCTTTGTATGTAAATTATCTTGGCGGTGTTGTCGGTCAGTGCAGTGCTACAAACGGTTATGCGTTCGCCATCGAAAATTGTACATATTCCGGTGCTGAACGTGGATTGGGAGATACAAAATATCCCGATTTTGGAACAAAAAACTAAGGTGATAAGCAAACCAGTGAAAATATAGGTTGTCAATCATTTTAGGACATACCGGATAAATACATTGTATGAGTTGTACGAGGGTTTGCGTTTTTTGCAAACCCTCGTATTTTGCATATTACGATTTTTGCGGAAAGGATAATGAGAATGAAGTTTAAGAACATAGTTATAATTCTTGCAGTGATCGCTGTTTGCATCATTGGCTGGAATATAATTAACGATGATAACGGAAGTGACTCTGGCATAGAAAAAGATTTGATAGCAACGCTCCCAGAAGATATAACTGTATGCTATTGCATTGATAATAGCGGTGAAAAGATTTTGAATAATCTTCAAGTGAAAAAACTCACAATTGATAGGCAATCTACTGAAGGTAACTTTAAGTCTGCCGACTGCACAATCGAGCTTGAAGGCAATGATATAAAAATGACCGCTTACGTTAATCTCGGTTGTATTAAATATGATGACGGTTCTTGGCAAGTGGAATCTTGCAATGAGCTTTCAAAACCAACGGTAGTTCCAAAATATCAACCGGATGAATCGAGTTTCATTTGGAATATTCAGCGATACGAGGAACTGTATTCGCTCACAAAAGTGAATGAATACATAGATTTGGAAAGCGGAGAAATTACATATTTCTATTCTGTCCTTGATGATGGCTTCACGGGGAACGGCGTGTCTTGTAGTGCTATATTCAAGGATGCCGGAATGGATTACTACGAAAAAGACATTTATTATTGGAGTTTTTCTAATGAAGTCAACTAAATCAACACCGGAAATTATTAGGATTTGTATAAATGCTGAAATGGCGTAAAATACAGAGTGGTAATCGGGAAGCAAATCAAAGGCTATGTACTCCTCATTTGGAATACATAGCCTTTCCTCTACACAAATATAAAATTGTTATTTACGATTTCTGTTGCTCGGTTGCGGATATTATTCATTTTTCCTACCCACTGCATTTGATTATCTGCTTTGAGTTGTTCGTTCACGCCCTCACACTCAGCCATTTGATTTACAAGCCGATAAAACATATTCTCAGCCTGTTTGTCGACGTCGGCAAGATAATCATCCAATTTACCGCTTGTCAGCAGATTGTAATATAAAACCTTGCGGTGTTGTTTTAAGTATCTTAAGTGCCGTTGTCCCCATATACCGATAGGTTGCTCCTTTTCTTCGGGGCAAGCAAGGTCGGGTAAATAATAATCGCCTTGCAAGGTATAGGCGATACCCGTTTGTTCGTTATAAAAGTGCTTATCCATAAAATTAACCCTCCTTATAAATTACCTTGAATTTCTTTTGTTTGGCATTTGCAAACTTGATCAGCAATTCGTCCACCGCATCGGTATACTTGCCGTTGGCAATCAAAGTATTTCTCATTTCGTTTAAGCAGTTGATAATCACTCTCTTTTCGTAATCATCAAGTGCTATGTAATACTTCCTATCTCGCATATCGCAACCTCCTTGTTTTGATATGCTGATTATAAGCCAAAATGAAGTAAAAGACGAATGTACGGATTATGTTTTGAAGATAGCGTTCAGCAGCAGGAAATCAATGATTTTAACCAAATCCCATATGAATATCCGTACCATATCGGACACAGGTTTTGATACATTATGTATCGGATCGGGTGTCCGATTTCTTTTTGCGTATTTTCTCTTTGATCTCATATACTTTCGGCGTGTATGTCCCGCCGTGCGGCTCTGTTGGAATTTGTCGAAGTCGATGACAAAACGGATATTCATAAAGAGGCTTTATGAATATCCGTTCTTTGTTTATACCGAGCCGCGTGGGGTTGATACCGTTCATCAGAACATTGATATCTGCTCGCCGCCGTCAGCGGTCGGTTCCGCCTCGGGCTTTTGCTCCTTTGCCGGCTTTTTCTCCGTCGGAGAAGGAGCGACAGAGCCCATTCCGAAGCCCATTGTTATTTGATTTGTTTCATCAAGCGTATCAAGCACGCCGTTTCGTCTGAGTATCTCGATCACCGTCTTTGATGCCTTTGAATAAAGCCGCAGATCATCTACCGAATATATCTCATGCTCCCTGCACGCCTCCATTATGTTTATCGCCGCATTTTCGCCAAGCTCGGGAAGCGAGGAGAACGGAAGCCGTATTCCCTTCTCCTCCGGTATAAACTTTGTTCCGTGGGATCTGTGCAGATCGACGGGCAGGAACTTATAGCCGCGTGCATAGCACTCGTCTACAAGCTGCAGGGCGCTGAACATGGCGGCTTCCTTCTGCGATCTTCCTTGGATCTTCGACAGCGTATAAAGCATATCCTTTACCGCGCGCGGCCCCTTCATGACGAGCTCGGAATCAAAGCCATCGGGTGCCGCCGTGAAATATGCGGCGTAGAACTGTACAGGATAGTATATCTTATAGTAGCCGAGGCGCAGTGCGTCAATGACATATGCCGCCGCGTGAGCCTTCGGGAACATATACTTGATCTTTTTGCAGGAATCTATGTACCAATCCGGCACCCCGTGCTCTCTCATGACCGCCTCGTGCTCGGGGGAAAGTCCCTTTCCCTTGCGCACCTTCTCCATTATATCAAACGAGGTCTTATTCTCAATGTGATGCTTTTGGATAAGGTACAGCATGATATCGTCACGGGTTCCGATGACGTCGGATATCGTGCAAATGCCGTTCTTTATAAGCTCATCGGCGTTGCCTATCCATACATTTGTACCGTGAGTTAGTCCCGAGATCTGCAAAAGATCCGTAAAGGTCTTGGGCTGTGCCTCGACAAGAACTCCGCGCACAAACGAGGTGGACATCTCGGGAAGTCCGAGCGTACCCGTTTTGCAGTCAAAGAGCTGATCGGGGGTTATGCCGAGAGGCTCCGTTGAGGTAAAGAGCTTATACACCTGTGCATCCGACATCGGAACATCGAGAATATCGGTATTTGTATATTCCTCAAGCCTCTTGTACTTAGTCGGAATATCGTGGCCGAGTATATCAAGCTTCAGTAGCGTATCATGCAGGTACTTGAACTCGAAATGAGTGGTGATTATATCTGAATTCGGATCGTCCGCGGGGTGCTGTACCGGCGCAAAATCAGTTATATCGTAATCACGCGGTACAACTATGATTCCGCCGGGATGCTGTCCCGTGGTACGCTTTGTGCCGGCGACGCCTCCTATAAGGCGCTCGACCTCGGCGCGATTGACCGAAATGCCCTTCCCTTCAAGATATTTGGCTACGTATCCGAATGCGGTCTTATCGGCAAGAGTGCCGATCGTGCCCGCCTTGAATGCCTTTCCCTCTCCGAACAGCACCTCGGTGAACTTATGAGCCTCACCCTGAACGTCGCCCGAAAAGTTAAGGTCTATATCGGGAGTTTTGTCACCGTAGAAGCCGAGGAAGGTCTCAAAGGGGATATCGTGACCGTTACGGTCAAGCGGAGTGGCGCAGTTCGGGCAATTCTTCGGCGGGAGGTCAAAGCCCGAGCCGACGCTTCCGTCCTCGATAAACTCGCTGTAGCGGCACTCGGGGCATCGGTAATGCGGCGGAAGCGGATTGACCTTTGTGATGCCCGCCATCGTTGCCACAAAGGATGAGCCGACAGAGCCTCTTGAGCCGACCTGATAGCCCTTGGATTCGCTGTTTTCGACAAGCTTTCTCGCAATAATGTACATTATCGCAAAGCCGTTTTTAATGATCGAATTGAGCTCCCTCTCAAGACGGTTTTCAACCTGCGGCGGCAGAAGTTCGCCGTAGAGCTCCCTTGCCAGCTTATTGCATTTTTCGCGAAGCTCCTCATTTGCTCCGGGGATATGCGGCGGGAAAAAGCCCTCCGGAATAGGGCGTATCGTCTCTATCATATCCGCTATCCTTCGCGGATTGTCGATCACGACCTCTCGGCACACCTCATCTCCGAGATATTCAAACTCACGGAGCATCTCCTCCGTTGTGCGGAAATACAGGCGCGAATCCCTGTCGGCATCGGAGAATTTCATACCTGCAAGAAGTATCCTGCGGTAAATACCGTCCTCCTCATCTATATAATGTGCATCGCAGGTCGCAACCACCGGCTTATTGTACTTTTTGCCGAGCTCCACGATGCGCCTGTTGAGATCTCTCAGTCCCTCATCGTCCGCGACCTCGCCCTTTTCCACCATAAATCTGTTATTTGAAATGGGCTGTATCTCAAGATAATCGTAAAACTGAACTATATTCTCTATTTCCTGCTCGGGGCGGTTTTTAAGTATCGCGCGGAACAGCTCGCCCGCCTCACAGGCAGAGCCGATGATTAGCCCCTCTCTGCGCTCCATCAGTCTTGTTTTCGGTATTCTCGGGTGCTTACGGTAGTATTTAAGATAGGATTCGGAGACGAGCTCATAGAGATTTTTGAGCCCCACCTTATTTTTGACGAGAATTATCTGGTGATATGTGGGCAGCTTCAGCGCGTCGGTCTTTTCGCTCATCGCCTCAAGCATACCCTCAAGGCTGAATATTCCCTCCTCGAAAAGCTTGTCCGTCATTTTATAGAACACGGCGGCAAGCATCTCCGCATCGTCCGAGGCTCTGTGGTGATTGAAGCCTCCGAGACTAAAGTAGTCGGCAAGGATATTCAGCTTATGCGTCTTCAGCTCGGGATTTACATATCTCGACATGGCAAGCGTATCAAGATACGGATTGTCGAATTTAACTCCCAACTCATCTGCGGCTATTCTGATAAAGCCGGTATCGAAATCGGCATTATGCGCGATAAGCAGTCTGTCTCCCGCAAATTCAAGAAATTCGGGCAGTACCTCGGAAATATCGGGGGCATCCTTCACCATTTCGTCGGTGATACCGGTCAGCTCGACTATCTTTTCGGGTATCGGCATCTTCGGATTAACAAGTCGGTTAAAGGTGTCAAGCACCTTGCCGTCCTTGACTAGCACCGCGCCTATCTCCGTTATCTTATCACTTCGGTTTGAAAGTCCCGTGGTCTCAATATCAAATACCACAAATTCGGTATCCCTGAAGCCTCCCGAGACCTCGCCGTATATCGCCTTTGCGGTGTCATCGACAAAATACGCCTCGATACCGTACAGCACTTTTATGCCGAGCTCCTCTGCGGCAAGCATGGCTGTCGGGAAGCCTTGCAAATTTCCGTGATCCGTTATTGCCACGGCGGGGTGTCCGAAGCGATGCGCCGTCTTGACGATATCCGCCGGCATCGCCGTCGCATCCATCGCGGACAGATTCGTGTGCATATGAAGCTCTACACGCTTCACCTCGGCATTATCCGAGCGCAGTACTCGGCGTATCTTCTGCATTGCGACAAGGTGAAGCTGAAGCTCGCCGGTAAAGGTATCGGTCTTCAGGTGTCCCTTTACGGCAACGGACTTACCCTTACCCTTGCCGAGCATATCCAGAAATTCCTTTGCCGCATCGACCGTAAGAAGCAGCTTTACAAAGACAGATGCATCCTTATCGGTGATACCTACGGTGATACTCGTCTTATCTCCCTTGCGGGTGTCCTTAGAATCAACGGAGAATATCTCTCCGAGCGTGATGACGTTCCGTTTCGGTGAGTCAAGTGCGCGGAGCGGCACTGCCTCCTCCGCATTGAACGCCTCTCCGTAGAGCTGCTCGGCACCCGTAAGATCGAATCTCATTTTGCCCGAGGTGACAGTTCCGTCCGCCTCGCGCATGATAACGCTCTCACCTTCAAAAAGAGATACCACCCTCGGAAGCTGCTCCTCTCGGACGTCCTCTCCGCCGCCCTCGGGCGGAATACTTTCCTCTCTGACAGCCGCCTCAAGCATCGCCTGTCGCGCCGCCTCCGCCTGTTCCTGCAGCTGCTTCTCCCTTGAGGAAAGATACCTTTCGTGGATCGCCTCGAAGTCAGCGCTTTGAACGACATTTATCGGAATATCAAGAGAAAACTCACTTTTTATTATACCGGAAAGTATCTCTCCGGAATGTGCAAGCTGAATAAGATCGATTCCGCCGTTTGAGAACGGTATCGCTATGCTTATCGCACCGTTCTCCTCCGTTGCCGTATAATCGGAGAAAAAGCCGTTTATGACTGAGCCGAGGCGCTTTCCCTCAAGAAGGATCTCAGGCAGGTAATCCATGGTAAACAGCGCGCTGTCATATTGCGGGCAAATGATTGCGCAGGTAAGCTCATACGCCTTCTTGACCGCTTCCTCAAGCTTATATATGTATGCCTTGGCGAATATCCTCGTCAGCCTGACCTGTATTCTGATAGCCCGCTTATCTCTGTCTACCTCCATCGAAAAATCGGTTACGGCCTCGAAAAACCGCATATCGCTCTCCGACAGCTTCAGTCTCGCAAGCTTTCGCAGTAACGCTTCTGCTCTTTCGGTCACTTTTATTCTACCTCATCTATTATTTTCTTGACTTCACCCGCAAGCGTGGATACAATCTTTTCCTCATCGACTCTGCCGCAGGTCTGTCCGTTTTTGAAAAGAACGCCGAAGCCGTCTCCGCCTGCAATACCCACGTCGGCCTCTCGTGCCTCTCCCGGTCCGTTTACCACACAGCCCATCAGAGCGACGGTGATATTTTTACCCTTTGTATCCATTTCTCCCACAGCCGCACGAAGCTCGGAGGAAAGAGAGATAAGGTCTATTTTCGTTCGTCCGCAGGTCGGACATGATACGATATTCACATATCCGCCGCCGAGTCCCGCAGCGCGGAGTATCTCCCGTCCGGCGACTACCTCCTTCACGGGATCCGCAGTGAGCGATACGCGAAGCGTATCACCGATGCCCTGTGTGAGAAGTGCACCGATACCGACCGCGTTCTTCACAAGTCCCGAATACTCATCTCCCGCCTCGGTCACCCCGATATGGAGGGGATAATCGGTACGCTCTCTGACTATGCGGCACGCCTCGATCATATCGGTCACTCTCGACGATTTGATAGACAGCACGATATCGGAAAAGCCGAAGCGCTCAAGCTCCTCCGCCTGAGACAGTGCGCTTTCCGCAAGAGCCTCGGGTGTGGGGGCGCCGTACTTTTCAAGAAGCGATTTCTCAAGTGAGCCGCCGTTTACACCGATGCGTATCGGGAGTCCCTTTGCCTTACAGGACTGCGCCACGGCGCGAACCTTCTCGGAATCCCCGATATTTCCCGGATTTATGCGTATCTTATCGGCACCAGCCTCAACGGAGGCAAGCGCTATCTTATAATCGAAGTGGATATCCGCAACAAGCGGGATCCCGATACCGGCGCGCTTTGCAACGGAAAATATCTCTGCGGCTTCAAGTGTCGGAACGGCGATACGCGCGATATCACATCCCGCCCTCTCAAGCCTTCTGAGCTGATCTACGGTCGCTTCATGATCCGTCGTATCGGTATTGGTCATTGACTGAACACAGACGGGAGCGCCGTTGCCTATGACCACGCTCCCCACCTTAACCTCTCTTGTTTTATATTTCACTGTTTCCCTCCGATGACTAAAAAATTGCAACTATATCCTTGAGTGTGACAAACAGCATAAGTGCTATCAGCAAAATGATACCGCCGAAGTGAATATAGCCCTCTATATTGCGGTTGACGGGTCGGCGGAAGATAAGCTCGATGAGCTGGAACACAAGCCTGCCTCCGTCAAGTGCGGGAAGCGGCAGGAGGTTCATTATACCGAGATTTATGCTTATCAGCACTGCGATTATCGCAAAATCCGCATAGCTCTGTTCTGCGACCTTTACCATTTCCGTGCCGATACCGACAGGGCCCGACATCATCTCAAGCCCGTACTCGCCGCTGACAAGTCCCGTAAGAGATGCCCAGATGCTTCTCATCATCGAAACCGTGCGCCAGACGGTATGCCTTGCAATGCTCTCGGGCGTCAGCCTCTCGGGATCTGTTCCGAAATCCGCAAGTCCGAACACTATTCCGGATTCCTCAACAGTCGAAAAGCTTACGTCCTCGATGACAACCGTCTTGCCGTCTCTCACGACAGTCACATCTACAGGCTGTGCGCCTGCCATCTGTATCTCATATCTCATATCGTCGGAGATATGCACCTTTTTCGTACCGATCCTTGTAATGCGGTCGCCCACGGCAAGTCCCTGCTCCTCGGTGGAAACGTACTCTACAGTTTCCGCCTTGAAGGTGCCGAAATAGCTGATCTGCGTTCCGCTGAGCTCGCCGGTACAGACGATGATTATTGCCATGGCAATAATACCGGCAAGTATGTTTATCACCGCACCTGCCGCGGTAATTATCATTCTCTGCCACACAGGCTTATTGCAAAACGCATTCTCGTCATCGGATTCCTCATCCTCTCCCGCCATGCTGACAAAGCCGCCTATCGGGAAAAGCCTGAGCGAATACACTATACCGTTCTTTTCTGAGGTGTGCGAAATGAGCTTCGGTCCCATACCCATGGAAAACTCATTGATCTTTACTCCGAAAATACGTGCAAACACGAAGTGTCCGCACTCATGAATAAAGATCAGAAATCCGAAGACGAGCACCGCCAAGATTATACCGACTGCCATAATTACTCCATAAATCTTTCTTGCGGACGGGATCGGTTTCCTACCCGATGATATCCGCAGCTATTCTTCTTGCAAGGACGTCAGTTTCTCGAAGTGTTTCCACCGTGATCTCCTCAAGGTGCGCTGTTCTTTCGACTGTCTCGCATACAACGTCGGAGATGCCCACAAAGGAGAGCCTGCCCTCCATAAACGCTCGCACCGCCTCCTCATCGGCGGCAATAAGTGCCGCGGGTACCGTTCCGCCCTGTCTCAGCGCAGAGCGCGCGACATCAAGGAGCGGGAAGGTATCGTTGTCGGGCTTATCGAAGGTAAGCGTTCCGATATCGGTAAAGTTCACCCGCTCACCCGCGACGTGAAGTCGCTCCGGATAATTCACCGCGTATCTCACGGCGGAGCGCATATCGGGGATTCCCATCTGCGCCATAACAGTATTATCAATATATTCCACCATGGAGTGGATTATACTCTGTCTGTGGACAACAACGTCGATCTCCTCCGAGGTAACGCCGAAGAAGCGCGCCGCCTCAATCACCTCAAAGCCCTTATTCATAAGCGTGGCGCAGTCCACGGTGATCTTCGCACCCATTTTCCAAGTTGGGTGCATTAGGGCGCTCTCGGGAGTCACCTGCAAAAGCTCATCACGCTTCATTCCGAAGAAGGGTCCGCCCGAGGCGGTGAGTATTATTCGCGATACGCGCTCACACCGCTCGAAAAGCCTCGGAGAGCCCTCGGTGGTGAGACACTGGAATATCGCGGAATGCTCGCTGTCCACGGGGATCATCGTTCCCCCGCTCTGTGCCAAAAGCTCCTTCAGCACCGGCCCTGCGGCAATTACCGCTTCCTTATTCGCCATTCCGATGCGCGTAGGTGTTCTTGCCGCCGCAACAGCCGAATCGGTTCCGGCAAGTCCCGCAATGGCATGAACAGTCACATCGGCGGGCGAAGACGAGAGATAATCAAGAAGCGACTCTCTGCCGCCGTATACCTTGATATTCTCCCCTGCCAGAAGTCCTCTAAGCTCATCTGCCGCGCTCTCACTCTCCATGATACACGCCTCGGGATGCAGGCGGCGCGCCGCCTCCGCCATTCCTACCGCATTTCTGCCGGCACTGAGCATTTTTACTCTTATATCGGTGCTCAGTGCGACATCGCACGCCTGTCCGCCGACAGAGCCGGTCGCACCGAGGATCGTAATCGTTCTTTCACTCATATGACCTCCGATTATCACAGCTTATGCACAGAGATATACTGGAGCAAAAAGCTGAACACAAGCACGAGCGGGGAGGTTATGAGCACGGAATCAAGGCGGTCAAGCACGCCGCCGTGCCCCGGAAAGATCTTTCCGTAATCCTTGATAGCATAGCGCCTCTTTATGAGTGAGGCAAGAAGATCTCCTATCTGAGAGAGGAGAGCTATAAGTGCTCCCGCCACGAACACGCCTATGTACTGAAGCACGGTCGCGCCGTATCCGTTGCGATTCAGCATTACCGCGGTAAATATCACGCAGACGATACCCGACACGGCAATACCACCGAGGCTTCCCTCCACCGTTTTCTTGGGGCTGACATCGGGTATCAGCTTATGCCTTCCGAATGCCACTCCGGTAAAATACGCCGACGTGTCGCTGATCCACGGGAGGAGCATCGCGACGAGATACAAATACTGTCCGAGATAGCTCTCGCGAAGGAGAATGAGCGCCGCAAATGCGGAGCCGACGTAAAATACGCCGCCGAAGGTCGCAAACAGGTCATCGACCGTAAAGCGCCCCTTTGAAAAAATGGAATACACCGCAAGCCATACAAAGAAAAAGAACACGAGCCCGATGTACGTCCACGCGAAATAATCTCGGTGCGGCATGAAATACTTTGCCGCGAAATTCGAAACAAATGTGAATATATACGCCGGTATCACCGCCACCGGATGCTTATCGGCGCCGACACAGTGAAGCATCTCCCAAGTTCCGACCAAGGCAAGGAGAGTAAACATGACGGCGAAGATCGGTGTATAGGAGTACACAAGCACGGGAATAAGCAAAGCCGAGAGTATTACTCCGGTTATAATACGCTGTTTCATCAGAGAAATGATCTCCTTTAGTAAATATTATTTTACCGCGCCGTATTTGCGCTTCCGTTTCGCATAGGAAGCAACCGCCAAGGCAAGCGCGTCGTCATCGAAATCCGGCCAGAGGGTGTCGGTGAAGTAAAACTCCGAATATGCACCCTGCCACAGCAGGAAATTCGATATCCGCACCTCTCCCGCAGTCCGCACGATGAGATCGGGGTCGGGAGATTCGCTCGTATACATCTCGCGTGAGAGCGCCTCCTCGGTGATCTCGGTCACGCCTCTTGATGCAAGTCTTGATGCCGCCGCCGCTATCTCCGCTCTGCCCCCGTAATTGAGTGCCACGTTAAAGGTGAGCGGGTAATCCTTTGTGATCTCGGTAAGACGGCGGCATCTTTTCGCCGTCTCCTCTCCGAGCCCGTCTATATCACCTATAAAAACGATCCTACTGCCGTTTTCGTCCTTATCCTTTTCGCCCTCGATGATATTGGCATCAAGCAGCTTCATCAAAGCCGAGAGCTCAGCCTCGGGGCGCAGCTTCAGATTCTCCGTTGACAGTGCATACACGGTGACGGTGGATATCCCGAGCTCCTTACAGCGGCGAACGGTACGCTTCATTGCCGCCGCGCCCTCGATATGCCCGACCGAGCGCGGAAGCGCCCTTGAGGTCGCCCAACGTCCGTTTCCATCCATTATAAACGCGATGTGGTTCAGTCCGGAATCGCGGACGAGCTGTTTTTGCTCCTCGAGGGTGGGCAGAATCGTGCCCTTGCTTTTACTGAATAATCCCATATATACCTCAAAAATCGTTTTATCACAGCTAAAACGCCCCAGAACACACAGATGTGAGCAACGGGGCGTTTATGAGAAGGTCAGATCGACATTACTTCCTTATTCTTGGCATCCTTAACGGCGTCCACTTCCTTGATATACTTATCGGTCAGATCCTGAATTTGCTTTTCGGAAGCCTTTTGCTCGTCCTCGTTCATCTCACCGTTTTTCTTCATGCTCTTGCACTTATCGTTGGCTTCGTGACGGATATTTCTGATAGCGACCTTGGCGTCCTCGGCAAGCTTTGATACCTGCTTCTGAACCTCCTTACGGCGCTCCTCCGTAAGCTGAGGGAATATGAGTCTGAGCACCTTACCGTCATTCTGAGGGGTTATACCGACGTCGGAGGCAAGGATAGCCTTCTCTATCGTCTTGAGAGTAGATGCATCCCACGGGCTGATGCAGAGAGTCTTGGGATCGGTGGCCTTGACCTCAGCCATCTGGTTGATGGGGGTAGGCGTTCCGTAGTAATCAACACTTACCTTCGCAATAACGGAGGCGTTTGCTCTGCCGACACGGATCGTCGAAAGATTCTCCTCAAATGCGGCAATGGACTTTTTCATCTTTTCTTCGGTAGGCTTAATATCAATTTTCATTTTTTCAGCTCCTTATGATTATTTTACAACGGTTCCCATGGCCTCGCCCATAATAACACGTCGAATATTCTCCGATTTGTCAAGGCCGAACATATGGACCGTCATTTTATTGTCATTTGCAAAAGATGCGGCAGTCGAATCTATCGCACCGAGATGATTGGACAGAATATAGTCAAAGGTGACACTTGAAAGCCTTTCGGCATTCGGATTCTTTCTGGGATCATCGGTGTAAAGCGCATCTATGTTCTTCGCCATCAGCACAACATCCGCGCATATTTCGGCACCGCGAAGGACTGCGGCGGTATCGGTGGAAAAGAACGGAACTCCCATTCCGCAGGCGAAGATCACGGGTCTTCCCTTTTCAAGATATCTCACTGCCGTATCGCGGTCGTAGGTCTCGGCAAAGCCGTTCATCTCGACGGCAGACATCACGCGGGCATCTACGCCGAGTCGGTTAAAGGAGGACTTGATCGCAAGAGCGTTTATTGCGGTCGCAAGCATACCCATATGATCCGCAAGAGTGCGCTCCATTCCGCCGCCCTTCTTGCCTCGCCAGATATTTCCCGCGCCGACAACTATTCCGAACTGAACGCCGTGGCTCGCACAGTCGGCAATGACGGCACAGACCTCGTCGATATAATCGTGGTTGAGGATCCCGTCATCACCTCCCGACAAAGCTTCGCCGGAAAGCTTCAAAAGCACCCGCTTATATACCGGTTCCGTATATCCCTCCATAGTGATCACCTTTCGCTTAATATATTTCTTTCTTGCCGGAGGAGCACAGGAAGTTGAGCCGCAGATAAGCGGGTTTCCTCCGTCATCGCGCCGACCGAGATTCGGGCAAAGCGCGGCGCGCCTCGGCAAGGCAGGCAGATACAGCCTGCTGTGCATAATGTACCTAACGTATTATACCCTAAAAACGGTACGTTGTCAATACATTGAGGCACGCAGACGTAAAAAAGGAGTCCCGAGGGACTCCTTTCAGGTCTGAAATTATTTAAGCATACTTGCGATCTCGTCACCGAAGTTATCTTCTCTCTTTTGGAGACCTTCGCCGCGCTCGTAGCACCAGTAGCCGAGAAGCTCGATCTTTCCACCGAACTCCTTAGCGCTCTTTTCAACGTACTGACCGACAGTCATATCGTCATCCTTGACATATGCCTGCTCGGTAAGACAGGTTCTCTCATAGAACTTGCCGATACGTCCGGAAACCATCTTTTCGATAATGGCATCGGGCTTCTTTGCGTTCTTCTCATCATTCTTGATCTGGTTGATGAGGATAGCCTTCTCCTCCTCGATAGCGGACTCGGGAACAGACTCCTTATTGAGGTACTGAACAGGCATTGCTGCAACCTGAAGTGCGATATTCTTCGCGAACTCGGCAAAGCCGGCATTGTTTACAGCGGCATCGTCGGCGTCAAACTTAATGATAACACCGGTGGTTCCGCCTCCGTGGATATATGTGGAAACGATGCCCTCAACTACTACAAAGCGGCGGATATTCATGTTCTCACCGATGGTGAAGATCATATCCTTCAGCTTTGCCTCTACGGTAAAGTCGGCATCATAAGGCAGAGCCATAAGTGCCTCGATATCGGCGGGCTTGTTTGCGATGATAACATCAAGAATTCCGGATACAAATGCCTTGAAGGTATCGTTCTTTGCAACGAAGTCGGTCTCGGCATTGACCTCGATCATAGCCGTAACATCACCGACGGTCTTGATATCGACAACACCCTCTGCGGCGATACGGTCGGCCTTCTTTGCGGCAACGGAGAGTCCCTTCTCACGAAGGATCTTTACTGCCTCCTCGAAGTTTCCGTCAGCCTCGGTAAGTGCCTTTTTACATTCCATCATACCGCAACCGGTCTGAGCTCTGAGATCGGATACGGCCTTTGCAGAAATAGCAGCCATTTTACAATATCTCCTCTTTTTTATTTTATCGAAGCTTACGCCTCTGCATCCTCGGCATTCTCAGCCTCGGTCTTCTCCTCTACGGCAGCAGCCTCTGTGAGCTGCTCGCCCTGCTTGCCCTCGATGACAGCATCGGCAATTACGGACGAGATCAGGCGGATAGCGCGGATAGCGTCGTCGTTACCGGGGATCACGTAATCGGCATCATCGGGATCGCAGTTCGTATCAACGATAGCAATTACGGGAATACCGAGCTTCTTAGCCTCAAGAACGGCGTTGTGCTCCTTTCTGGGATCTACGATAAAGATCGCAGAGGGGAGATTCTCCATAGTCTTGATACCGCCCAAGTTGCGCTCAAGATTTGCCATCTCCTTCTGAAGGTTTGCTACCTCCTTCTTGGGGAGCATATCAAAGGTTCCGTCCTCCTGCATCTTCTCAAGAGCGTTGAGACGGTTGATGCTCATCTTGATGGTCTTGTAGTTGGTGAGCATACCGCCGAGCCAACGTACGTTTACGAAATACATTCCGCATCTCTCTGCTTCCTCGCGGATAGCATCGGATGCCTGCTTCTTTGTGCCTACGAACAGGATCGTACCGCCCTCGGATGCAACATCGCGGGCGAACATATACGCCTCCTCGAACTTCTTGATGGTCTTCTGAAGGTCGATGATGTAGATTCCGTTACGCTCGGTGAAGATGTACTCTGCCATCTTGGGGTTCCAGCGTCTGGTGTGATGTCCGAAATGAACACCGGCTTCAAGAAGCTGCTTGATTGAAACAATAGACATTTTATGTCCTCCTTCGGTTTTTCCACCACTCGGTCAAAAGCCCGCAGCCTACGGAATTTCGAGGCACCGGCGGTCATTCGGGACCGAATGTGTGTGATATTATATGTGCATTTGCACACTCTGCAATTATACCATATATTGCCCCGCCGTGCAATAGTCGGAGCCGAGTTTACAAATTATTTACATATTCGGAATTAAAACCACCGATGCTTACCGGACGGACGCTTTTTCGTGACAGCAATCGCCTCTCGGCTGATCTGTTTCAACGAGCACCGCGTCCTCGCCGAGCTGTTTTATTTTGTCCCACGGTATTCTGATCTCTCCTCCCCTGCCCGAGAAAAATCTCGGCAGTCCCTCGGGAACGAATATCGCCTCGATCTTCCCCGAGCACGGGTCTATCTCAAAATCGCAAATATTTCCAAGGCACTTGCCGTCGCACACCGATATGACCGTCTTTTCAGTCAGCTCCTCGGCTCTGATCCCCATGCTTACCTCCGAGTATTAAGTATTGGGGCGCGCCGTCTGCGCCGAATGCCGCGGTATCCTGCCGCGCGGCGGCGATCACGATATCATCGCACCCCTCATCAATATATGCCGCCCCCTCCGTGGGTTTGCATTGTTATAAGGTGCGTAAACCGAATCAGCGCATAAGTCAAAAGACTTATGCGCTGAATTTTTTGAAACAACTCACCGATACAGCAAAAGTTCGTAAATCATACCAAGAACATCTCCCCTGTATTTAGTAAGGGAATAACCGTTGTAAAACAGTATGGAATTCACGTCATCATCGATCTTTCTTGTTTCATTATTCGACCATTCATGCAACTCGCCATTATAGTAGTTGTTGCTGTAATCGTACAGATAAAGAACACGGTCATCGGAAGTGACATGGAAGCTATGCACATCGTCAGAAATCTTCGATGACTTTTTTCCGTCATAAACTTTCAGGGTACCGTAATAGTTATCGTCGTTCCAATCAGTAAAGTAATAGACTTTCCCGGAGTCTGATACTATATCACAAAAAGCCTCAACATCGTAATCGATCTTATTTTTGTTGATGTACAGTTCACCCTTGCCGTCATTATAATCCTTAAAATACTGTATCTCGGTATCGCTTATAAAATAGCAGTAATACACACAAACATCGCTGTCATAGACCTCGGGTTTTCCAACCTTACCGTCAGTAATAGAGATACGATAAAGTTCGCCTTGATACTCATCCTCGGAAGCGGAGGAGATATAATAAACAATCGTACCGGAAGAATTAATGCGATAACTCCATGTTTTATTCTCCTGCTCAATAAGCGTAGAAGTGTCTCTAACCGCGATATATCTATCCTCAGATGAACTCAGAGCATCTTCAACCATTTCCTCAATGTCGTAAACACTCTCAATCTCGGACAGCTTTACTTTTTCAATATCGGCCCGATTATAAGCTTGATATATAACAATAGGAGCATCGTCTGCGCATGGATTTGTAGAATACAAGTCATACGCAAAAGAATCGGTAATCACAACTTCTTCTGTGCCGTTATAGAAGCAAAGAGAATACTCGGATTGTTCCAGCGTCTTCTCTGCCAGTTTTTCTCTCAACTCATCTCGAAACTCTTTCTCATCATATGCTTCAAGAGCTGCACGGTACTCCGCATATATACGTTCACATTCTTGTTCCCATTCATCATATATTTCTTCCCATTTTTCATATGCAGCCTCGTATTCTTCATCCGTATCATAATCAAGCCATGAAGGAGACTTGGGAGATTGGGGGTACTTTACCGTGGAAGGCTTAACAATGGATCCGTCTGTATCTTTCATGTCATCGGTAACATAATCGATCAGAGAAATCTCCGCATCCTCTTTTGTCAAATAGTATATCTCGCCGGAGTCATATATCTTGATCACATCATAAACATCGGACGCGACCTTTACCTTATCCTTACCTTCAACATATTTATACAATGAGCCGTCATCCTTGGTGTAGTATGCGGTTTTAAGATCTTCTGTCACATATTCAAGAGAACTGACATTACTCGCGACTTTTTCTATGTCCTTTCCGACATATTGCAGATACATATCGTATTCGGAATCCACATACCCGATTTTTTTACCGTCATCGGAAACCAGAAATCCTTCGACATCACTCGCGATCTTTTCTCTGGAATCTCCTCCGAGATCATATTGATAGATATTTTCATCTTTGAGATAGGTGACCAAGGTCGCGGAATTATTTACAGCATAATAAACAACGCCGGAATCGATTTTAACAACTTCCGCATCGGGTTTTGCGGTTTTTTTATAATACAAGTTACAGCCTCCATCATCATCATAACTGCCGACCTTGTCCGGGAAGAAAACATATTTCCCGTCTTCACTTATGTAGGTATAGAGACCCAACTCATCGTAATCATTTTCACTCATACCATCTCCCGAGTCGATCAGACGTGAGGTGAGCTGCCACGGAGCGCTGTCTTTATTCATATCTGCAAAGAATATCTCTCCATCCTTTGCGTAAAGAGTAGCATCATTTTTTGCTTTGCCGCCGGAGAGCAAAGAGATCGCAAGGATCAGAACAACTACGGCTATCACACAAATGACACCGATCACGATCGTTTTCTTCGGGAACTTGGTTTTGGGGGGAATAGGCGGTGTTCCGGGATTTTTACCGGCAGGAACTCCCGTAATAGGAGCCCCGCAGTTTTGGCAGGAAGCGAACTCGGTACTTGTCTGTTTGCCACAGGTGGGACAAAAGATTGTTTCCGATACGCGAGTCCCGCAGTTGTCACAGAACTTAGTGCCGTCACTCAATTCTTTGTTGCACTTAGGACATGTTATCATCGTGTCATTCTCCTTGTTATATAATTTTTTCTCAAATATGTATTTGATAAAACCAAAGACTTTCTTTATGCGGTGCAAAAAGTCATTCTTTGTCATTTTATCGTTAAAAGCCACTGAAAAACGGCTTTTATGCTTTGATTATACTACTTATTAACACAAATTGCAACAAGATATACTAAAAAACTATAGATTTACAGACAATTTGTTAAATTTTATCTTCATCAACCGAATTCTTAATGTTTCCCTCCGTGGGTTTGCATTGTTATCCCTACGCGCAAAAAAGCACCGAGGATCGGTGCTTTTTTCGGCTGATATTTGTCTACAGGACGTTCTTGAAGATCATTTTTCGGCGGAAAGTCTTTTCTTTGCTTCGGCAACGGTTTCGCCGTTCTTGGCAAACACGTGCTCAATTACCGTATCGCACAGCTTGCCGAACCCGTTCGTGACACCGCTCTCGATTCTTTTATAGCCGTCGACTACTCCGTTTTCGATCTTCTTGTAGCAGGCAACTGCCTTTTCTGCGATCCTCTCATTTAACATTGACAGCTTTGACATTTCAATTATCTCCTTTTCTCAGTTTGTGAGACTATTATACAGTGTGTTTGTTTGCAATACTTTTGAGAAATGTTTGAGATATATTAAATTGAAAATTTCGGTGATATTTAAGTGAAATCCGCCTTATTATCCCAATAAAGTCGGATTTCATCCGCAAACGGCGGATCTAACTGAAAAACCGACCTGTCAAAACAAGTCGGTTTCTGGCGGAGGGTGTGGGATTCGAACCCACGTGACGTTTCCGTCAAACGGTTTTCAAGACCGCCTCGTTATGGCCGCTTCGATAACCCTCCGCATATTAAAGGCGCACCATCGAAGGCTCCATAACACCCGTATTCGGGCGCATACGCCGACAGTACGCGGGACAGCTCAAGCAGTGCCGTCGCAGTGGCGCGAACGGTAATTACGGATGCGTTCGGCATCATCTCTCGCTCTGTCCAACATATAATACCACAAAAGTGCCGCGATGTCAAGGAAAACAAGAACAATTATTGCACCGCAGTCATTATATTCCCCGAAAATGAATAATTCTTCCGCGCGATGCCGAAAATAGAACAGGTATCCTCATTCCGGAAGAAAGGTAAACTTATATGAAGTATCAAACCAACAGAAGAAGCAAAAAAGCCGCTCAGCTGCGGACGATTTATGTAACACTGGCACTCTCTCTTGCGATAATGGCAACCTTCATTGCTCTTTCGGGAGCATGGAGGAGCTCGGACAGGACACCGAGCGAATCAAAGAGCACTGCCGCCGCCGCATCGACCTATCGCACTCCGCCGACCGACACCGTGGCAGGCAGCGTGACCGAGCCCGTATCGGATACAAAGAAAGCATCCTCGGAGACTGCGGAGCCGTCAAGCATCGAAGCACCGCTTCCGGAATTTATATCTCCCGTATCCGGTCATATGTTTAACGCCTTCAGCGGTAACACGCCGGTATTCTCCCTGACCATGAATGACTACAGACCACACACGGGCGTGGATATTTCGGCATCTGTCGGGGACGACGTTTTTGCCTCCGCCTCGGGCGTTGTCACCGAGATAGGCGAGGATCCGATGTCGGGCGGCTTTATCACCGTCACCCACAGCGGCGGAGCTGTCAGCACCTACAGAAATCTTGCACCGAATCTGCCAGACTGCATCGCCGTCGGATACGAGGTATCGTCCGGTGAGGTGATAGCCTCGGTCGGAGAGAGCTCGCTCTGTGAGATAGCGGAGGAGCCGCATCTTCACTTTGAGCTGACAATAAACGGCGAAGCAAAGGATCCCGCGGAGTATATATCCTTCGGCACGGCGGACACGGACTACGAGGGATAAGAAAATGCCCGAGAAGGAGCTATCCTCTCGGGCATTTTTGCGCCGTATTATTTCAGATCGAAGCCGTCATCGGCAAGTCCGTCCTTGCGCATCATGCGCTCAAGCACGTCTATATCGCTTGAAATATCAAGATTTTCCGATTCGTACAGCTTATCAAGAAGTCTCTTATAGCCCTCAACGAGCATATCAAGAGTCTTTTCGATGCTCTCCTTTGCCGACTGCATATTATCCCCCGCAACTCCGACTCGCTCGATCTCACTGTATGACTCAAGTAGCTTCAGTGTCATCGGCAGATAATATGTCATAAACGTATGAACGTCCTTTTCCCTTTCGGGATTTTTCTTTATAAACTCGAAAATGCGCCGCGTGTATTCCTCGATGAGGTCAATTCGGTCGGAAACGGGCACATCGTCGATCTCATCATTGAGCCTGCGGATCCTCGATAGCGTCTCTGCGTAATCATCCTTTGCCGCCTCCTCGTCCTCACGCTTTTTCTCAGTAGTCTTCCGATCCTTCGGAGCAAACGTGGAATTCCTGAGGAACAGTCCCCTGCCGATATCTATATAGGCATACTGTCCGAACACGCCCGCATCTATCACACGGCCGAGCTCCTTCATCACCCGCTTGCGTGAACGGGAAAGAGAGCCCGTAAGCTCATCAAGATCGACACTGCCTCTTGTTCCGATGACGGACACGTACATTTTCGCAAGTCTGTATATGCGCCTCTGAAATATTCCGATGCCGCCGAGGACTGCACCTGTGACTGCAAGCAATATCTGTGCGGTATATGACGGTAATATCTGTACGATGACGGATAACGGCAGACCGCCAGGGATCAGACCGCCGCCGAGCGTCGTCAGAGCTACCGCAAGGCAGACAGCGGAAAGCGCAAGGAAGATGACCGAGCTGACCTTATACGGAAGCTTTTCCTTCGCCCTCTCAGGCTCGGCAGTGCCGCGCACATCATCGGTATTCTTTTTTCCGGAGCCCTCATTTCTCTTGCCCTTCTCGGCTTTGTCCGATCCCGAGGTACTCTCCCAGAACTCGGCAAATACCTTATCCGCGTCCTTCTTTTCGTAGCCGGAATATCTGTTTTTTCTCGAAAACAGCATATCCGAGTCGGTAAGCAAAGTACGGAGCACAGGCAAAATATATTTGACAACGATCAAAATTACGCCGATCGGCGGGGCGAAGAAAAGAAAGATCAATATCGCCGCAAGCGATATCTCACCGTTATTTTTGTTCTTATTACTCACAAATTACTCCCGATAAAAATACTGACCCTCAAAATTTCCGAGTGTACGGTGCCGAGCGCCACAGCCTTGCGGCTTACCTCGGCACGCTATCTCTATTATAGCTTTTTTATATGCCGTATGCAATAGCGCAAGCTTTATTTTACGGAAAATTTATAAAGAAGCTTATTTCCCTCTTTGCCGCATCTCTCAAGAATACCGAGCTTTTCCATTACTTTGAGTGCCGCCCAGCCGCTTCTTCCCTTTGCGCGGAGGAAGCTGCGAATGCTCTCACCCGTAACTGTATCGCCGTCCTTGTACGGAAAAAGCTCCGCCATTGCAGAGGGGGTGTCGAAATGCCTTATCCCGAGGAGCTCGGTCGGCAGCTTATCGACGATCGTTGCTCTGCGCCGCTTTTGCGCGCCGATGCCGTCAAGGAGAGCCGTCTCCTCGGTGGCAAGTGACACGAGCGTGAAGGAGAGGCGCGGCGAGAGAAGGCAATCTCCGAGATACAGAAGCTCGGTGAATATCTCTGCGGGCTTCTTAGGCCTCGGGGACATATACTCCCTCACCACCTCGCCCGTATCCGGAGAGAGCCACATTATCCGCCGCTTCTCGGGCACGGGATATATCAGCTCGACATCGTAACGGGACAAATAATCCTCCAGCTTTTGTTTCATCGAACCGAAGCCGGAGGTCTGTATTTCATGTATTCCGTTTTGGTTTTTTATATCTGCGATATATTTACCGACACGTACCTCTCTGTTTGAGGGCTCATCCTCGAAAAAGAGCTTCAGCGCAAGGTGCACGGATCTCTCACCGTATGTACCGATGCTGTCACGACAATGCTCAGCAGACCTCACATATCGGCAAATCTCGGCAAATCTTTCGGTATCGGTCATATCAATACTTTGACTTCAGCCAACGGAGAAGCTGATCTATATCCTCCTCGGAGAGCTTCTTATCTCTGTAGAGAGACTCAAGCATCGACACGAACGATCCGCCGTGATACCTCTTTACAAAATCCTCGGAGGTGCAGCGTATGTATTCCGATTTGTCGGAGGACGGTGTATAGAGACGCTCCTTGCCCTTCTTCTCGGAGGTAACAAAGCCTCTTTCCTCAAGTCGTACAAGGAAGGAAATAAGTGTCGGTGCCTTCCAGCCGTGAGCCCTTCCCACCTTTTCCATAAGATATGCGGTATTTACGGGGGGCTCGGAATTCCATATCTCAAGCATTACCTCAAATTCGGTCTCGGGCAATCTCCGGCTGTAATCCGGCAGCTCCGCAGTATTCATTTTGTCCATGATCACTCGTATCCTTTTTCTTTATTAGTCATTTGCAGTCAAAAGTCGAAAGAGACTGACATCTTTTTCGGCCGGAAGCATTTTTTTCATTTGTCGAACATAAAGCGTAGAATTTCGCAACACATATATTATACATATGCCTAACTGTTTTGTCAACACATTTCTACATATATTTTTTTATTTGGCTTATTTAATAAAAGGTAATGGAATAATTTGTGCAATTATCACTATTGCCTCACGCTTGACCGCATATCCCTTTTGAGGTACAATATACTCATCGACCCATCGGAGGTGATTATGATCGAACGGTCCTTGGCAGATCTCACGGAGAGCGGTTGAGGTGCTCATGACAGGCTCATCAAGCAGAAAGGCACTTGCCGAGTCGCTCGGGATAAGTCCCGCCGCGGCAGGCGAGATCGCTTCCCTGCTCCTATCCCTCGGCATTGCGCGGGAATATTCAAGGAGAAGCGCCTCGCGCGGGAGACGCGCGGGCATACTCACGCTGGCGGAGCGCCCCGCATTCGCCGTAGCGCGAATACTGCCGAATACGATCAGCACCGAGTTCTTCGGCTACGGTCTTGACACCGTGCAGGACGAGAGCTTTGAGCTGAGCGATCCTCTGTTTCTGGACGATCTGTTTTCCGTATATTTCATGCGTATTGCCGAGAGAGTGCCGCCGCTCCGCGGCATTTGCCTTGTTTCCGACGGTATCCCGCACGGGGACTTCTTTTCCTGCACCGGAAATCCGTCACTCGATCTTCTCCCGATAGTGCAGACAGCACGCGAATATCTCGGTGAGTGTGTGATAATGCTCGAAAACAAGGATGCGTGGAGCGTGACCGAGACAGACGGTGTGAGTGCAGTCATAACGGATCGTGGCGGAAGACTGTTTTTCAGACTCCTGCAAGACGGGATCCCCGTGTGCGGAAGCAGAGGTCACATCGGTGACATCGGTCTCATTCGCGGTGCCGACGGTACCCCGATCTCGTCGCGTCTGCGCTTTGCAAGAGATCCTCAGGAATACGTCTCTGCGCTCTCCGAGCTTTTACATACGGTGATCCTCCTCTGTGCTCCCGACAGGATATGCTTCACCTCCGACAAATACCGCACCGACGACTCGCTTGCGGGCTCCGTATACGAATATCTGTCTGTCGAATACGATATGCCGGAGAGCCGCGCCGGTATTATTCTGACGGGCAAAAACGGACTTGACCCGAGTATGCCGCGTCTTCGCAGATATTTGCGCTCACACTACATCGGGAAGCTTATCGGAAAATTCGGAAATAAAAAATAAACAAATTTCGTTTTTGCTATTGCATTTATCCGCATATTGGATTATAATACAATATATAGTGGTCATGCACCGAGATTTTTTCAATATATCGTGGTTTACTACATTGCTGTATTCGGTGTATGCTTTAGGGCGGGACAGCCGCTACATAATTACTGAGGAAAAGGAACGAAAAAATGAAGATAATCAAGAGAAGCGGATCCGAGGTAACCTTTGATCCCGAAAAGATCATCGCCGCTATCACGAAGGCAAACAAGGCCGCAGAATCCAAGGGCACGCTGACGGAAAAGCAGATACGCGATATCGCCACCTCCGTCGAATCGGTATGTCTTTCCATGGACAGAGCTCTCTCCGTTGAGGAGATACAGGAGCTGGTCGAGACGAGGCTCATGGAGACGGGTGCATATCAGGTAGCAAAGCTGTACATACGTTATCGCTACAACAGAAACCTTGTCCGCAAGGCAAACACCACAGACAACCAAATTCTGACCCTCATCGAATGTAACAACGAGGAGGTCAAGCAGGAAAACTCCAACAAAAATCCCACGGTAAACAGCGTTCAGCGCGATTACATGGCGGGTGAGGTCTCCAAGGATATCACGCGCCGTCTTCTGCTTCCGCAGGAGATCGTGACGGCTCACGAGGAAGGATTGATCCACTTCCACGACATGGACTATTTTGCCCAGCATATGCACAACTGCGACCTCGTAAACCTTGAGGATATGCTCCAGAACGGCACCGTTATCAGCGGTACCATGATCGAAAAGCCGCACAGCTTCTCCACCGCCTGCAATATCGCCACACAGATAATCGCGCAGGTCGCAAGCTCACAGTACGGCGGTCAGTCGATCAGCCTTACTCATCTTGCGCCGTTTGTACAGACCTCCCGCGAAAAGATACGCTCCGAGGTGATCGCGGAATCCGAGGCTCTCGGCGGCACGGTGGACGAGGAAAAGATCGCACAGATCGTTGAGCGCCGCGTCATCGACGAGATCCGCCGCGGTGTACAGACGATACAGTATCAGGTCGTAACTCTGATGACCACAAACGGACAGGCTCCCTTTGTCACGGTGTTCATGTATCTCGGAGAAGCCAAGAACGATGCGGAGCGGCATGATCTTGCACTCATCATTGAGGAGGTGCTCCGTCAGAGATATCAGGGTGTCAAGAACGAGGCAGGCGTTTGGATCACTCCCGCCTTCCCCAAGCTCATCTATGTTCTTGAGGAATCGAACATTCATGAGGATTCGCCCTATTACTACCTCACTCGTCTTGCCGCAAAGTGCACTGCAAAGAGGCTTGTTCCCGATTACATCTCCGAGAAGATCATGCTTCAAAACAAGATCGACCCCAACGGCAACGGTCAGTGCTACACCTGCATGGGTTGCCGCAGCTTCCTCACACCCTACGTCGACGAGGACGGAAATCCCAAGTACTACGGTCGCTTCAATCAAGGCGTTGTCACGGTAAATCTGGTGGATATCGGACTTGCCGCCGACAAGAACATGGAGAAATTCTGGGAGATCTTCGACGAGCGCATGGAGCTGTGCCACAGGGCGCTCCAGTGCAGACACGAGAGACTCTCGGGCACTCTGTCGGATGCCGCGCCTATCCTTTGGCAGCACGGCGCTCTGCTCAGGCTGAAAAAGGGTGAGACCATTGACAAATACCTCCACGGCGGCTACTCAACCCTCTCTCTCGGTTATGCCGGACTTTGGGAATGTGTATATGCCATGACAGGTAAAAAGCTCACCGAGCCCGAGGGTGAAGCGTTCGGACTCATCGTCATGCAGAAGCTGAACGAATACACCGCCAAGTGGAAGGCGGCGGAGGATATCCACTATTCTCTCTACGGTACTCCTCTTGAGAGCACCACCTACAAATTTGCAAAATGTCTGCAAAAGAGATACGGCATCGTCCCCGGTGTCACCGACAAGAGCTACATCACCAACAGCTATCACGTTCATGTCACCGAGAAGATAGATGCGTTTGACAAGCTGGCGCTTGAAGCGAAGTTCCAAGCGCTCTCCCCCGGAGGAGCTATCAGCTATGTCGAGATCCCGAATATGCAGAACAACATTGATGCCGTTATAGAGGTCATGAAGTTCATCTACAACAACATCATGTACGCCGAGTTGAACACAAAGAGCGACTACTGCCAGAATTGCGGCTTCGACGGAGAGATACAGATCGTAAATGACGACGACGGCAAGCTTATCTGGGAGTGCCCCTGCTGCGGCAACAGAGATCAGGCTAAGCTGAATGTTGCAAGACGCACGTGCGGATACATCGGCACTCAGTTCTGGAATCAGGGCAGAACGCAGGAGATCAAAGAGCGGGTAATGCACCTGTAGGAGCGCGCCGACTATGAACTACATGGAGATCAAGAGATCCGATATCGCAAACGGCGCGGGGGTGCGTGTGTCACTGTTCGTTTCCGGCTGCACTCATCACTGCAAGGGCTGCTTCAATCCTGATACGTGGGATTTCAATGCGGGCAAGGTGTTCGATGCGGAGACGGAGAGCACACTGCTCTCGCTCCTCAGCCGGAGCTACATCGCAGGTCTTACTCTGCTCGGCGGTGAGCCGATGGAGGAGCAAAACAGAGCCGTCCTACTTCCGTTTTTGAGAAGGCTTCGCGGAATGTATCCCAAAAAAAGCATCTGGTGCTACAGCGGATACACGTTTGAGGAGCTGATCGACGCGGGAGCGTCCGATATCCTCGAATTGATCGACGTGCTCGTTGACGGTGAGTTCATTCTCGAAAAGAAGGACATCAGACTCCCCTTCAGGGGAAGCTCAAATCAGCGTCTTCTCGACGTTCCCGAATCTCTCAGGCAAAAATGCGCCGTACTCTACGATCTGAGATCGGCGGAATAATAAAAGACATCGGGGTATCTCGTATGAGATACCCCGAGCTTTATTTTAAGATATCGGCAAGAGTTTTACCGTCAAAGAAGCTGTTCACAAGCTCATAGAACTCCACCCACAGAGGATAAGTGTGACAGCCGCTTATTCTTTCGCACGGCTGTGCGGAGCTCTCAAGGCAGGCGACGGGTGCAAGATCGCCCTCGGTATAGCGGAGGATATCGCCTATCCTGCATTCCTCGGGAGATATCATCAGGCGGTAGCCGCCGCCCTTTCCCTGCACTCCCTCGATCACTCCGTTTTTAGTCAGGACGGGAATTATTTTTTCCAGATATTTCAGCGATATGCCCTGCCTTTCGGCAATATCCTTCATGGGGACATATCCGGAATCGCTGTGCTCTGCGAGATCGACCAATACGCGCAGAGCATATCTGCCTCTCGTAGATATAAGCATCACAGCTCACCTCCGCCGATCACAGCCTCGGCATACCGCACGGTCTCCATTGCATCTGCGGCATATTTATCGGCGCCTATCTTATCGGCGTATTCCTGCGTAAGCACCGCGCCGCCGACAACAGTCTTGCACCAAGGAGCCTTCTGCTTCAGCAGTCTCACCGTCTCCTCCATTGCGGGGACTGTGGTCGTCATGAGGGCGCTCAGCCCGACAAAAGGTGCGTGAAGCCGCACCGCCGTCTCCGCGACAGTCTCGGGCGGCACGTCCTTTCCGAGATCCACGACCTCAAAGCCGTAATTCTCAAGCAAGAGCTTCACGATATTCTTTCCGATATCGTGGATATCACCCTTTACGGTGGCGATGACAAATACCGCTTTTCCCGAGGACTCACGGTCATCGCTCATCGCCGCCTTCACCGTTTCAAAGGCGCTTTTTGCCGCCTCCGCGCTCATCAAAAGCTGAGGCAGGTACACCTTCTTCTCCTCAAAGCCCTTTCCGACGGTATTCAGCGCGGGGATCACCTCACGGTTTACTATATCAAGCGGCGCTTCATTCTCCAAAAGCCGAGCGGTAAGCTCCGCGGCACGCTCCTTGAAGCCCTTGATTATCGCATACCGAAGCTCCGACTCACCGTCATCTCCGTCACTTTTCGGCACCTCGGTCGGTGCGGTGGTCACCGTCTCGAACATATCCGAATTTCTTATATAATCGGCACAGTTCTCATCAAAGCCCTTCAGCATACGGTAGACGTAGTACACCTTCATCATTTCCGCCGAATACGGATTCATTATGGCGGCGCTGAGCCCGTTTTCAAGGGCAAGTGAGAAGAATATGCTGTTCACCGCCGCTCTTGCGGGCAGACCGAAGGACACATTGGAAACTCCGAGGGAGGTCTCGCATCCGAGCTCGCGCTTTATGCGGCTGAGTGAAGCAAGAGTCACCTCCGCCGCCTTATTGTCCGCCGAGACCGTCATTGCAAGTGTATCGAAGATGATATTCTTTTTATCAATGCCGTATTCTCTTGCTACATCAAGGATCCGCTTCGCTATTTCAAATCTGCCCTCCGCGGTGTCCGGAATCCCGTTCTCGTCAAGTGTCAGCGCGACGATCACACCGCCGTATTTCTTCGCTATCGGAAATACCGCCTCCATGCTCTCTCTCTTGCCGTTCACCGAGTTTATCATCGGCTTGCCGTTGTAGCATCTGAGCGCCGCCTCCATGGCGACCGTATCCGAGGTGTCAATCTGGAGCGGGAGATCCGTCACGGTCTGCAATTCGCAAACCGTCCTCTCAAGCACCTCGGCTTCGTTTATATCGGGGATACCGACATTGACGTCAAGCACGTGAACTCCCTTTTCCTGCTGATTCACGCCCTCCGTCAGAATATGATCCATATCCCCCTCAAGAAGTGCCGCGCGCAGTCTTTTCTTACCGGTGGGATTTATCCTCTCACCGATGAGGACGGGCTCGGTGCCGAATTTTACCGCGTGGGTATAGGAGGACACGACGCATATATTCTTGCTCTCGATCGGCACGGGAGGAATATCTCGCACAGCTTCATTCAGCTTTTTTATGTACTCCGGAGTCGTTCCGCAGCATCCGCCGACTACTCTCACACCGCGCCTTACCGCATCCGCGACCTCCTCGGAAAATCCCTCGGGTGTCACGTCAAACACCGTAATACCGTTTACCGATTTCGGCAATCCGGCATTCGGCTTGAGTACAACGGGAACGGAGGCGTTTTCAAGCAGCTCCGACACCACGGGACGGAGCTGTATGGGGCCGAGTGAGCAATTTGCACCGAGGGCGCTCACGCCGAGCCCTTCAAGCAGTGCGACCATTGCCGCCGGATCTGCGCCCGTCATGAGCTTTCCGTCCTCGCCGTATGCGTTTGTCGCTATTACGGGAAGCTCCGAGTTTTCCTTTGCCGCAAGGACAGCCGCCTTGGTCTCGTAGCTGTCGTTCATGGTCTCGATGAGGATCAACTCCGCGCCGTATCTCACGCCGAGCCTTACGGTTTTCGCGAATACCTCGACCGCCGCCTCAAATTCCAGCTCTCCGAGCGGCTTTAAGAGCTTTCCCGTAGGGCCGATATCAAGTGCTATAAACTTTTCCTCGGGTAAGGCGCTCAGCTCTCTCGCCGCCCTTGCATTTTCGATGGCGGCGCGCACTATCGCCTCAAGCTCCTCATCCGAAAATTTCAGACAGTTTGCCCCGAAGGTATTTGTACATACCACATTGCTTCCCGCATCGTAATAGCTCTTATGTATCTCGCGTATCACCTCGGGGTGAGATATATTCCATCTTTCGGGATGCTCTCCCGCTCTCAGCCCTCTTTCTTGGAGCAGAGTTCCCATGCCGCCGTCAAGGCACACTGTATTGTTTTGAAGAAATTCCGCAAAGGTCATATTGCACCTCTCCCGAATATGCAGTCCGCTTTACCGCAGGTACTGCATTTATTCTGTTTATTTTCCGTTTTGGTACACCCGAGCCCCGCAAACGCCGTCACGGATTTCGACGGCGACATGAGAAGGCTTTCGTTCAGGGTGAGCCCGATCCGCTTTTCGCAGTCAAGCACCGAGAAGATATCCCTCTGAACTTTAAGATCAAGATCGCCGTAGCCGGCGCTGAAGCGCGGGCGCAGCTTTTCCCCCGTCTCCGCCTCTATCTCCGCACAGAACGTATCGCAAAGCGTTTCGATCCGCTCCGCGCCGAGTGCTTGGAGCATCAGCGCCCTTGAGGGTGACAGTCTCCCGTATTTTGCGATAAGTCTGTCGATACCGACACCGACCGTTGCCGCAAATACGACGGCACGGTCGCATCCGCCCAAATTGCGCGCAAGCCCGTGAGACGTCGCGGTGAAGTAATCAAATGAGCACTCATCTCCGCACACATTTACGGGCAGTATTCTGTAGCACACACGGTATCTTAGCACATCTCTTGCCTCATCGATACAGGCAAGCATGAGCTTCTCGGTCTCCGCCTCGGATTCCCTACAGCCGGCATAGCGCAGTATCTCCCTCTCGCGAAAAGGGAGCTCCTCATACGTCTTACTTATTATCACCGAGCTCATAGTCCGAGTATATCCGACAGATTTTCCTGTATTTTTGCGGCAACGTCGGGCTTGTTCATCGAATACACGTGGACGTTCGTTATGCCGTTGGCATACAGGTCTATTATCTGATCGGTAGCATATGCGATGCCCGCCTGCTTCATTGCGGCGGGGCTTGATCCGAATTTATCGACAAGGCTCCAGAACCGCCTCGGCATAAACGAGCCGGACAGCTTTACGGCTCGCGCCACTTGGTTTGCGTTTGTTATCGGCATTATTCCCGCCATAACGGGAACGGTGATCCCCGCCTCACGTATTTTATAGAGGAAGCTGTACAGCAGGTTGTTATCGAAGAACATCTGCGTGGTCAGAAAATCACAGCCCGCATCCGTCTTCTCCTTCAGATGACGTATATCCTCTTTTTGATCTGCGCTTTCCGGATGCTTCTCGGGATAGCAGGCTCCGCCGATACAGAAATCCGCATCCGCCGCCTTCAGCTCTCTCACAAGATCAACTGCGTATCTGTAATCCCAGTGTTCCCTCTCCGAGGGGTCGGTGCCCGCGGGAATATCCCCTCTCAGCGCCATTACATTCTCGATACCCGCCGCCTTCAGCTCGTCTATCTTTCGCCTCACGCTTTCTTTCGTGGCGGAAATGCAGGTGAGGTGGGCAAGAGACGGTACGCCGTGTAGCTCCTTTATATTCTTCGCAATATCAAGCGTATATTTGTCAGTTCCTCCGCCGGCACCGTATGTCACGCTCATGAACAGCGGTTTTAGGCGTGCTATCTCCTCGGTAGCAGTCTTAACGCTGTCAAACGAGGTCTCGGTTTTGGGTGGAAACACCTCGAAGGAGAGCGTCGGTTTATCGTTTATAAGCTCGGAGATTTTCATTATTTCTTCCTTTCGTATTTTTCTCGGTCTGCGACTTACTCGGCGTCATGGCAATGCGCGCAATCATCGCACTGCAAAAACAGCTTCCTGTCGTACTCGATGCCGTTTCGCTCGTAGTAATCCGCAAGAGCCTTCTTTATCGCTTCCTCGGCAAGCACGGAGCAATGAAGCTTATGTGCGGGAAGTCCGCCGAGTGCCTCCGTCACCGCCTTATTTGTCAGAGCAAGCGCATCGGATATCGGCTTTCCCTTGATAAGCTCGGTCGCCATGGAGCTTGAAGCTATGGCGGAGCCGCATCCGAAGGTCTCAAATTTCACATCTGCTATGATGCCGTCCTCTATCTTCAAATAGATCTTCATGATATCGCCGCACTTGGCGTTTCCGACCTCGCCCACGCCGTCGGCATCCTCGATGATGCCCACATTCCGCGGATTTCGGAAATGGTCCATGACCTTTTCGCTGTACAAAGCCATACTCTACCTCACTTTATAATAAATTCTCTCTCGCCCTTCATCAGCTCACGCCATATCGGAGACATACCGCGCAAATATTCCACCGTTTCTCGCACCGCTCTCACCGTGTAATCTATTTCCTCCTCGGTGTTCTCCTCTGAGAGAGTGAGACGGAGTGAGCCGTGGGCTATATCGTGAACTCTGCCTATCGCAAGCAGTACGTGGCTCGGGTCAAGTGAGCCCGAGGTACAGGCTGAACCCGAGGAGGCACACACTCCCTTATCGTCAAGCAGCAGGAGCAGTGACTCGCCCTCGATCCCCTCGAAGCAGAAGCTTACGTTACCCGCAAGTCTCCTTTCGGGATCGCCGTTGAGCACGCAGTGCGGTATCTCCGATATTCCCGAGATGAGCTTATCGCGCAGAAGCGCCGTCCGCCTGCTCTTTGCTTCAATATCGGCAGTAGCATCCTCAAGCGCCGCCGCCATTCCCATGATAGCCGGCACGTTTTCGGTTCCGCCGCGTCTGCCGCCCTCCTGCGCTCCGCCCTCGATAAGATTTGTCAGACGTACTCCGCGACGGGCATACAGCACACCTATCCCCTTGGGCCCGTGGAATTTATGCGCGGAGAGCGACAGCATATCAATATTCTCGTCCTTGACGTTTATATTCAAATGCCCTACCGCCTGCACCGCATCGGTATGAAAAAGCACTCCCCTGTCTCGGCACAGCTCGCCTATCTCCGCGATAGGCTGGATCGTGCCTATTTCATTGTTTGCGTACATAACGCTCACAAGGCAGGTATCATCGCAAATGGCAGAAGCGACCTCCTCCGGTCTGACGATGCCGTTTTCGTGCACGTGAAGGAGGGTTATCCTAAAGCCCTCCCTCTCAAGCCTTTTCAGCGTATGAAGCACAGCGTGATGCTCAAAGGCAGTAGACACGATATGCCGCTTTCCCTTCTTCTCCCCGAGCCTTGCGGCGGAAACGATCGCCTGATTATCCGCCTCACTTCCTCCCGAGGTGAAAACGATCTCGGAAGGCTCGCATCCAAGGCAGTGTGCGATACGCTCTCTTGCGTCCGACACAGCCTCGGCGGCTCTCTGCCCGACGGAATAAAGGCTTGATGGATTTCCGTATATTTCCTCCATATACGGAAGCATTGCCCGCACCGCCGCGCCGCTCATTTTCGTTGTGGCGGCATTATCAAGATAAATACTCATATTTCCTCCGAAAGCGGCTCTTTATTCCTCTGCAAACATAGCCGTAGTCAGGTATCTGTCACCCGTATCGGGCAGAAGCACGACTATGGTCTTCCCCTCGTTTTCCGGACGCTTTGCAAGGCTGACTGCCGCAAAGGCGGCGGCACCGGAGGATATTCCGACGAGCACTCCGTCCCTCTTTCCGATAAGTCTTCCCATATAAAACGCATCCTTGTCCGATACAGTGACGATCTCATCGTATATCTCGGTATTCAGCACCTTTGGGACAAAGCCCGCGCCGATGCCTTGGATTCCGTGAGCTCCCGCTCTGCCCTCGGAGAGCATCGGAGAGGACTCGGGCTCGACAGCCACTATCCTTATACTCGGATCCTTGGATTTCAGATATTCTCCGACACCGGTTACAGTGCCTCCCGTACCGACTCCCGCGACAAATATATCGACCCCTCCGTCGGTATCCTCATAGATCTCGGGACCCGTTGTATCGCGGTGCGCCCTCGAATTTGACGGATTTGCAAACTGATCGGGAATAAAGCTGTTCGGGATATCGCGTGCAAGCTCCTCGGCTTTTGCGATAGCTCCCTTCATTCCCTTTGAGCCCTCGGTCAGCACAAGCTCCGCCCCGTATGCCTTCATGAGCATACGGCGTTCGACGGACATCGTCTCGGGCATTACGATGACGGCTCTGTAGCCGCGTGCCGCCGCGACGGAGGCAAGTCCTATTCCCGTATTACCCGAGGTCGGCTCTATTATAACGGAATCGGGCTTCAGCCTTCCCGATCTCTCGGCATCGTCAAGCATCGCCTTTGCGACACGATCCTTTACCGAGCCTGCGGGATTGAGGTACTCAAGCTTTGCCAAAAGCCTTGCCTTCAGACCGAGTTCCTTTTCGATTCCTCTGAGTTCAAGAAGCGGTGTTTTACCGATAAGCTGATCGGCGGAAGTGTAAATTGCAGACATAGGTATATCCTCCGTATTATTTTATGGCGTTGAAGCCTGCCTCAAGGTCGGCAATGATATCGTCAATATGCTCTGTACCGACAGACAGGCGGATCGTATTCGGCTTAATGCCCTGCTCCGCCAGCTCGCTCTGTGTAAGCTGGCTGTGGGTGGTCGTAGCGGGGTGGATAACGAGGCTCTTTACATCGGCTACATTTGCAAGGAGCGAAAACAGCTTGAGATTGTCGATAAAGGCGTGCGCCTCTCTGACCCCGCCCTTTATCTCAAAGGTGAAGATGGAACCGCCGCCGCACGGGAAATACTTTTTATACAGCGCGTGGTCGGGGTGCTCCGCCAGTGACGGGTGATTGACCTTTTCGACAAGCGGATTTGCGGCAAGATATTCGATAACCCTCTTGGTGTTCTCCCAGTGTCGCTCCAAGCGCAGTGAGAGCGTCTCGATTCCCTGCAGGAGCAGGAATGCGGAAAACGGAGATATCGCGGCTCCCGTATCGCGGAGCAGTATGGCACGGATATATGTAATGAATGCCGCCTTTCCCGCAGCCTCGGTAAAGGATATGCCGTGATAGCACGGGCTCGGCTCCGCTATTGCCGGAAATTTGCCGCCGGCTGACCAATCGAAGTTTCCCGAATCGACTATGATGCCGCCGAGAGTCGTACCGTGACCGCCGAGGAATTTTGTCGCAGAATGAACGACTATATCCGCTCCGTGGTCGATCGCTCTGACCGAATACGGAGTTCCGAAGGTATTATCCACCACAAGCGGTATCCCGTGCCTGTGGGCGATAGCGGCAAGAGCGGCTATATCGGGTACGTCGCTGTTGGGATTTCCGAGAGTCTCTATGTAAATGCCCCTCGTATTCTCCCGAATGGCACTCTCCACCTCTCCGAGATCGTGGATATTCACAAAGCTTGCGGTTATCCCGAAATTCGGGAGAGTATGTGCAAGCAGATTATAGCTTCCGCCGTAAATGGTCTTCTGAGCGACAAAGTGACCGCCGTTTTGTCCGAGCGCCTCAAGAGTATATGAGATAGCTGCCGCGCCCGATGCAAGCGCAAGCGCCCCGACGCCACCCTCAAGAGCGGCAACACGCTTCTCGAGCACCTCTTGCGTGGAGTTTGTCAATCTTCCGTAGATATTTCCCGAATCCTCGAGCCCGAAGCGGGCGGCGGCGTGCTCGCAGTTTCGGAACACATACGAGGTGGTGGCGTAAATCGGCACGGCGCGTGCATCTGTCGCGGGATCAGGCGTTTCCTGCCCTACATGGAGCTGGAGGGTCTCGAATTTATAATTTGACATTTTAATATTTCCTTTCGAATTTGAATGTTGACTTAAAACTGCAAATGACATCGCAAGCCACACATTCGTCCGAATCGGAAATTGGCTCTTACAAGCTCCTCAAAATAGTTTTTCACAGGCTAACCTCCGCAAAATAATTAAACCGAGAGACTACGGTAAGTCTCTCGGCATTCGGCAATGTATATTTACTGTCAGCAAATCTTACAGCCCTTACCGAAGCGGAGAGAATACCGAAAACAGGCGCGCAAAAGCACATACACATACATAAAAAGTTCATGTGCATTTTATCTGTTTGCTTTGCACTTAGAGCACACAGCTTCACGGTCTCATCCTCCTGTAATTTATTACCTACCTTCAAGGTCGGTATTATTATATCGCATAAATCCCGTATTGTCAATAGCAAAATTACAAATTTTGAAGTTTTTTGAAAATCGGAGGCGCGAAAAGGCTCCGATATCCGCAAAGAATATCGGAGCCGAACAGCATGAGTGTGGGAAAGTATGCAGACCGCATGGGATGTAAGAATCCGCAGGTCGCAAGCCTTTGATAAAAAGGCGAATACCTAAAAACAAATCGCTATGTGTACCCGTCCGAGCTAAGAACAGTATCAACTTATTGTCATTTATCTGATATACAAGTAACCAATCAGGTTGAATATGACATTCTCGATATTCGCCGTAGTCTCGATCAACAGGTGATCTCTGTATTTCGCTTCAAGTGTTTCTCCAAGCAAGATCGGCAATGCTTTTTTGATCTTACCGAGATCATATCCCCGCTTTTGTGCTATCTCGTCTCAAATCTCTTTACTTGTACAACGATGAAGCAATTTCCGAACGAGACTAATATGACATCAGAGCGTGTCACCGCTGTTATGCTCTCTCGTGCCGCCAACGGTCAATGGAACGGCGGCAGAGTGCCTTACGGCTATGACTACGATAAAGACACAACTACATTCACAATTAACGAAAGTGAAGCTGCTGTCATTAACCTGATTTATGACACATACGAAGCCAATCAGTCTCTTCTCTTTGTTGCCAGAACGCTGAATGAAAAAGGCATACTTCCTCGTAGTGGCTCTCCGTGGAACCCTACAACAATATCGACGATGCTGAAAAATCCGTTCTATACTGGTGTCTATCGGTACAACTACCACGACGAGACAAAGAGCAACGGGAACACCAGCAACAAGCATCTGAAGAAAAAGGACGACTGGGTACTTGTCGAAGAGCATCACCCTGCCATCATCTCGCCAGAACGTCAGCAACGAGTTCTTGACATTCTCGAAAATAACAGGCGAAGCAACCGTAAAAGTGCCAAGAAGTATGTACGCAAGAACATTCATATTTTCGCAGGACTCCTTTACTGTGGCTACTGTGGAAACCAGATGCAAAGCACTATCGACAGGGAACGAGCTGACGGTTATCGACCGTCTATCTATGCGTGTTCTCGCAAGCGTAGATATGACGACTGTGAAAACAAATACATCTCAGACATCGTGGTCGCTCCATTCGTCCTGAACTATATTGCTAACATCTTGAAAGCTCAAAACAATTTCGGAAAATCGACACCTCTTGATACCTTCGAGCGTAAACTACTAAGAGGAACTATGTTTGCTGATGTGGACCATATCGAGCCAGTTGGTCTTACCGAGATGTACAATATGCTTCGTCAGGGCGTTTCGGATGCAGTTTACTCGTCGCAGCGTATCAGCTCAATTGAGGCTGACAAAGAGGCGGCTGACGAGCGTGATTTGCTTGCTGCCGAAAAGCGAAAAAAAGAACGAGCACTATCTCGTCTCAAATCTCTTTACTTGTACAATGACGAGGCGATTTCAGAACGAGATTATCTGCTTGAGAAAAAGTCTCTGGAGGATGCAATCAAGAAGATTGACAAACGGCTTGAGGAAATCGAACGCTCAAGCTCGAAACACTTTTCTCTTACCGACGATGAGTTTATAGCAAAAGCTTCAATCTTCATAATGACGCATCAGCTCCAGAATAAACGCTTCATAGAGTTCGACAAACTTATCAAGAAAATCGACTCTCAAATCGTCAAAGAGTTCGTGAACTCCGTCGTGCAAAAAATTGTAATAAAAAACGGTCGAGTGACCTCAATTCGCTTCAAGAACGGACTTGAGCACAAATTTTTGTACAAAACTTCGGAATAAGAAAAAGCCGAAAACCCTTGTAAATAAAGGACTTTCGGCTCTTCTGTTTTCGTGAAAACATCCTTTACAGGATAAGCATTGCATCTCCGAAGGAAAAGAATCTGTATTTCATCTGCACCGCTTCGCGGTAGACGTCAAGCATACGCTCGCGTCCGGCAAGCGCGGAGACAAGCATCAGCAGTGTACTTTCGGGAAGGTGGAAGTTTGTTATGAGCGAATCGACTATCTTGAATTTATACCCCGGATATATGAATATCTCGGTATCATCCCTCATCGGGTGCAGTATGCCCGAGTCATCTGCGGCGCTCTCAAGTGCACGGCACGATGTTGTACCTACGGCTATCACCCTTCCTCCCGCCGCCTTACGCTCGTTTATGATCCTTGCCGATTCCTCGGAAACGGTGATAAGCTCCGAGTGCATCTTATGCTCCATAATATCATTTTCCTTGACGGGGCGGAAGGTACCGAGTCCGACATGAAGCAAAACGGGCGCTATTGCCGTGCCCGAGTCGCGGATCTTACCGAGCAGCTCCTCCGTAAAGTGCAGACCTGCGGTCGGCGCGGCAGCAGAGCCCTCCGTCTTTGAGTAGACAGTCTGATACCGCTCGCTGTCGGTGAGCTTCTCCGTGATATACGGCGGAAGCGGCATAACTCCGACCTCGTGAAGTGCCTCATAGACCGTGCCCTTGCTTGAGGTAAAATGCACCGTGCGACAGCCGCCGTCGATTATATCAAGCACCTCCGCCCTCAGTATTCCGCCGAACTCAAGAATATCACCGACTGCGGCACGCTTTCCGGGTCCCGCAAGACATTCCCAAGTATCAAGCTCCCTCTGCTTCAGCAGAAGCAGCTCGACCTCTCCCATACCGGACTGTGCATCTCCGGAGCGCGCCGCCGCCGCGCAATAGATCCTTTTGCCGAAAATACGCGCGGGAAGCACCCTTGTATCGTTAATTACAAGAACATCCTCCGGTCTGAGGTAATCGGTTATATCTCGGAATATGCGGTGCTCGTTTGTACCGTCGCGCTTTACCACGAGAAGCCGTGAGCTGTCGCGCGGATAAAGCGGAGTCTGGGCAATGAGCTCCTGCGGAAGCTCGTACGAGAAGTCCGCAAGTGTCAGATCTGTATTTGTCAGGTTGTTTTTAATCATCGGAATGACCCACTTTCTTTTAGTGTGACATAGCCGCAGCAAGCGGAATACAATAATATCAGGCATGATCCCTGCACGGCACTGCTTATCTCCAGCAGCGGATCTTTGCAATCTATTATCGGAGCAAGGTGAAATAATGGCACTGAGAGCAGAAAAGCCTTTTGTGGGATCGGCTTGTGCCCTTGTAACGCCCTTCAAGGATGATTCCGTAGATCTCGATGCACTCGGGATCATGCTTGAGAGGCAAACAGAGGGAGGAACGGCGGCTATCGCGGTATGCGGTACCACGGGAGAGGCGCCGTCATTATCCGACGGAGAATACGAAAGCATCGTTGAATACACCGCCGAAAAGCTGAGAGGAAGGCTTCCGCTGATAGCGGGTGCAGGTGCGGCATCGACAAGTCACGCCGTTCGCCTCGCAATGCTTGCACGCAAGGCGGGGGCTGATGCACTTCTTGCAGTCACACCCTATTATGTAAAGGCATCGGAAAAGGGGCTTATCGCCCATTACCGCAGTATTGCGGAGGTGGGGCTTCCCGTGATACTGTACAACGTTCCTTCGCGCACAGGAATGAGCATTTCCCTTTCGGCTTATGAAAAGCTTTCCGAGATCGAAGGCATAGTCGGAATAAAGGAGGCATCGGGTGACATAAGATGCGGGATAGAGCTCGCATACACCTTCGGTGACAGATTCGCGCTGTACTGCGGCTGTGATGAGCTGAATCTTCCGCTGTCCTCTGTCGGCTTCGACGGTTTCATTTCGGTCACGGCAAATGTGGCTCCCGAAAAGCTGTCAAGGCTATGGCGACTCATAAGCTCGGGCGACACAGCCGCCGCGAAAGCTCTTGACCGAGAGCTTTATCCGCTGACGAGATTACTGTTCTCCGAGGTAAATCCGATACCCGTGAAGAAGGCTCTATCTGAGCTCGGGCTTTGCAAAAACGAGCTTCGACTGCCGCTTTGCGGGATATAGCTAATGCGGGCAGAGACCGTTCCGTTCTCGGAACAGCCTCACCCGCACATCACGCATTATTCGGTGACAGGCTTCGCGGTGCCCTCTACGGCAGCCTTTGTGATGGTAACACGCTTTATTTCGGGTCTTGAAGGGATCTCGAACATCAATTCCGTCATAGTTTCCTCTATGATAGAGCGGAGACCGCGCGCGCCCGTGCCGCGCTCTATGGCGCGCTCGGCAATTGCTCTGAGCGCATCATCGTCAAAGACAAGCTCTACGCCGTCAAGCTCAAGGAGCTTTGCGTACTGCTTTGTCAACGAATTTTTCGGCTCGCGAAGTATCCGTACAAGCGCGTCTGCGTCAAGTCCGTCAAGTCCCACAATAACGGGAAGTCTTCCCACAAGCTCCGGTATAAGTCCGAACTTGACTATATCGTGCGGTGTTACATCAGCAAAAAGCTTCTCCGTCTTACGCTCTGCCTTCGATTTGACCTCGCCGCCGAAGCCGATGGAGGACTTTCCGCGCCGCTCCTCGATAAGCTGGTCAAGCGTATCGAAGGCGCCGCCGCAGATAAACAGTATATTCTCCGTATTTATCTGAATGAAATCCTGATTGGGATGCTTACGTCCGCCCTGCGGGGGCACATTTGCCACAGTTCCCTCAAGTATCTTCAAAAGAGCCTGCTGTACTCCCTCGCCCGACACGTCACGGGTTATGGAGCGATTCTCACTGCGGCGCGATATCTTGTCTATCTCATCAATGTAGATGATGCCTCGCTCCGCCTGTGCCACATCGTAATCCGCTGCCTGAATCAGTCTCAGAAGGATATTCTCAACATCCTCACCGACGTATCCCGCCTCGGTAAGCGTAGTGGCATCGGCTATTGCAAACGGTACGTTCAGAGCCTTCGCCAAGGTCTGTGCAAGATAGGTCTTACCGACACCGGTAGGTCCGAGGAGCAGCACGTTCGACTTTTGCAGCTCGACCTCATCCTCCGACTTATTCACCTTTGCCGCGGCATCGTTATTCATTATTCTCTTATAGTGATTGTACACCGCAACGGAGAGCGCAAGCTTTGCTTTATCCTGACCGATCACGTGAGCATCAAGTATCTCCTTGATCTCGGCGGGAGTGGGGATGCTCTCGCGCGACGGAGCCGCCGCTTCGGCATTTACCGGATGCAGATGCTCCTCGACGATCTCATTGCAGGTATTGAGGCAGCTGTCGCAGATGTACGCACCCGTGGGAGAGGGGATCAGAAAATACACCTCTCTCTCACCTCTGCCGCAAAAGGAGCAGCTGCGTTCATTCGTTGTATTGTTATTCATAATAATCTCCGTACCGCAAAAACGGCTTAATCATCTGATTTTCGGCATGAGCAAGACCGCATCTCCGCCGTGGCAGTGGTGCGGTCTTTTGCACAATCGGGCATAAGCCCTTTATTCTTTTCTTTCAACGACCTTATCAATGAGACCGTAGCTCACGGCATCGGCGGCGCTCATGAAATTATCGCGCTCCGTATCCTTGGCTATCACCTCGATATCCTTGCCGGTATTCTGTGCAAGGATACGGTTGAGTGTATCTCTGGTCTTCAGAATGTGATCGGCGTGGATCTTGATATCCGAAGCCTGACCCTGTGCACCTCCGAGAGGCTGGTGGATCATGATCTCACTGTTGGGGAGAGCAAATCTCTTTCCCTTAGCACCGGAGGACAGCAGGAATGCACCCATGGATGCCGCCATTCCGATACATATTGTGGATACATCGCATTTGATGTAATTCATGGTATCGTAAATTGCCATACCTGCGGTCACGGAGCCGCCGGGGCTGTTGATATAAAGGCTTATATCTCTGTCGGGATCCTGTGCCTCAAGATAGAGGAGCTGTGCCACGACGAGAGATGCGGTCGTGTCATTTACCTCATCGGCAAGGAAAATAATTCTGTCGTTCAGCAAACGGGAGTATATATCGTATGAGCGTTCTCCTCTGTTTGTCTGTTCAACTACCATTGGTACAAGTGCCATATTAACCTCCTGTTACAGTACTTGGTATGCCTTGGGATTCAAAATCACTCGGCGCTCTCGGCATCCTCGGTCTTCTTTGCGGCAGGCTTTTTTGCCGCGGTCTTCTTTGCGGGAGCCTTCTTGGGCTTCTCCTCTGCGGCAGCCTCGTCATCGGCGGGCTTTGCATCGGCATCTGCCTTCTTTGCCGCAGTCTTCTTTGTCGCGCCGGTCTTTGCGGTCGATGTCTTCTTTGCGGGAGCCTTCTTGGCCTTCTTCTCAGCCTCGGGTGCGGCATCGGTGATAACGGCGTTGTCGCGAATGAACTCAACAGCCTTTCTTACCTTGATATCCTCGGCAAGAGCATCTGCCTCGATCTGCTCCTTGATCTTCTCTACCTCCATGCCGTATGTCTCGGAGAGCTTTGTGAACTCAGCCTCGATCTCCTCATCGGAAGCGGTGATCGCCTCGTTTGCGGCTACTGTCTCAAGTGCAAGTCTGGTCTTTACCTGACGCTCTGCCTGCGGACGGGACTGCTCTCTCATTGCATCAAGATTCAGTCCGGTGTACTTGAAGTAGGTCTTGAGATCCATGCCCTGCATTCTGAGTCTGGTATCGAAATCGCGAACCATATTCTCGCACTCGGCATCAATCATTACGGAAGGGATATCACCCTCAAGCTTCTCAACGAGGGCGGACATGAGCTGCTCATCAACAGCGGCATCTGCTTCCTTCGCATTGCGCTCCTCAATTTTCGCCTTGATATCGGCCTTGTATTCATCAAGAGTATCAAATTCGGATACGTCCTTTGCAAACTCATCGTCAAGCTCGGGCTTCTCGTTGAACTTGATTCCGTTGAGCTTTACGGCGAAGACGGCAGCCTTGCCTGCAAGCTCCTCTGCGTGATACTTCTCGGGGAAGGTCACATTTACATCAAAGGAATCTCCGATGCTGTGTCCTACGATCTGATCCTCAAAGCCGGGGATAAACTGACCGGAGCCGAGAGTAAGATCCTGTCCCTCAGCCTTGCCGCCGTCGAATGCAACGCCGTCAACGGTACCGAGGTAGTCGATATTTACGGTATCCTCAAGAGCAGCTGCTCTGTCGGTGATCTCGATCATTCTGGAGTTACGTGCGCGTACACGGTCAAGCTCGGCGGAAACATCCTCGTCCTTGACCTCGGTTACGGTACGAGTAGCCTCGATTCCCTTATATCCCTCAAGCTTCATCTCGGGCTTCGTGTACACCTTTGCGGTGATGACGGTCTCACCGGTCTCATCGTTGATATCGCTGATATCGAACTCGGGACGTCCGACGATCTCCATGCCGAACTCCTTAGCCGCCGCCTCATATGCCTCGGGAAGGCAGTCGTTTACCGCATCCTCGTAGAACACACCCTTACCGTACATCTTCTCGATGATGGCACGGGGAGCCTTTCCCTTGCGGAAGCCGGGAATGGTGATATTCTTTGCGCTTCTCTTATACGCCTTGTCACAAGCGGCCTTGAATGTAGCGCCGTCAATGGTGATCTCAAGCTCGTAAAGATTGGTTTCAAGCTGCTTTGAATTTTTTAAGCTCATGTTTCTTAATCCTCCGGAAACATAAAAATGATAATGATGTTTTTACACTCTTTTTATTTTATAATTTTTTTCGGCGTATGTCAATGAATAAATTGAAAAATTACGGAAAATCTGCTGAAAATACCGATTTTTTTGCTACCAATCGACCGGCATGGTTATCATCGGGACAAAATCAAGGTAATCTGCGGAGATCAGCGTGAAGTCGATCTCCTCGAAATTGACCGTCCTCGGAACGGCATAGCTGCCGTGTATATGCCCGAAGTAGCAATGACGAACTCCGAATTCCTGCAAGCAGTCGACGAGCTCCCGACATACGAAGGAGCCGAAGACGGGCGGAAAATGCATATACGAGAGTATCTCTCCGCCGTGCTCCGCCCGAAGCTTCACCGCCGCCTCAAGGCTCATGCGGAGGCGCAGTGCTTCCCTTGCGACTATCTTGCCGTAATCAGCCGTATCCGGCGCGTTTTGCAGATGCTTCTCAACATACCAGCCGCGCGTTCCGCAGATGATGTAATCCTCGACACACACCGCGTTATTGTAAAGGAAATCTATACTGTCAAAGCCCTCGGCAGCCAGGAAATCCTTCATTTTCGTGACGGTGCCCCACCAGTAATCATGATTTCCCTTGCCGATGAGCTTGCGCCCCGGCAGATCGTTTATAAGCCGAAGATCCTCTCTTGCCTCGTCAAGATTCATTGCCCAAGAGATATCCCCCGGCACTATTACGGTATCCCCCTCACCGACCACCGCGCTCCAGCGCTTCACAAGCTTATTTGTGTGATCGCGCCACCGTGAGCCGAACTTATCCATCGGCTTATCGCGGTAGGCGGACAAATGAAGATCTGCGATAGAAAAAATTGACACTGCAAGTCCCGATACCCGTGCATTATCCGCACACGGATGATCTATCCTTTCGATTTATTGAATACGGACACAGCTTCGCGGGCAAACTACCCTTACGCTCGCAATACGAAGAAGGAGGTAGTGTATGAGAGAAAGAAGCAAGCGAATCCACTCGCCCGAGATGGATGCCGCCGATGCGGAATCACCGAGCAGGCTTTACGGTGTGAGCTGTGACGTGGTAAGCTGTGCATACCATGACGGTGACAGCTATTGCACCGCATCAAGGATCACTGTAGGCCCGACAAGCGCCACGCGCGCGGCGGAGACAGCCTGTGCGACCTACAGGAGAAAGCAAAGATAGCTCAAAAAATAACGCTCGGCATATCCTCGGGAGAGATCACTCCGTCAAATCTCACCGGCATGGTGAGCGTGCGGGTGAGCTGGGCGGGTGCCTTTGTACCCGTGGCATTTTCAAGTGCCTCGATAATACTCATCGGCTCATCCGAGCTCGGTACTATATCAAGGCTGCGGCACACATCCGCCGCGAATTTATAGGGATTGGCGGTGGAGGCAAGTATTATCTTGCGTGTATCGCCGCTCTCCTGCATATATTTTTCGGCACAGCCGATACCCACTGCGGTATGAGGATCGGAGAGGTAGCCCTTCTCCTCGAATATGCGGCGTATGACCTCACCGGTCTCCGTCTCCGACAGGCAATACCCGGCAAAGGTCTCGCTTAGCTCCTCCTGAAGCTTATACGGTATGCGGTAGCTTCCCTCGCCGTTCAGCGAAGCCATTCTCTCCGCGGTGAACTCACTTCCGCCGACGGCGTAAAGGAGACGCTCAAGATTACTTGAAATAAGTATATCCATTGACGGAGACATGGTCTTGTAGAAGGTACGTTTTCTGTCGTATTCGCCGTCTCTGAAGAAATCGGTGAGCACGCAGTTGGAGTTTGACGCACAGATGAGTCTGCCGAGCGGCAAGCCCATTTGCTTTGCCATATACGCGGCAAAAATATTGCCGAAATTTCCCGTGGGAACGCATACGTTCACAACATCACCGACAAAGATCTCGTTTGCCGCAACGAGATCGCAGTACGCGGAAATGTAGTAGACTATCTGAGGTGCAAGTCTGCCCCAGTTGATCGAATTGGCGCTTGAGAAGAACATACCGTTCTCCTCCGCCTTTTCGGCAAGGCTCTGATCTGCGAAGATACGCTTAACGCCGTTCTGTGCATCGTCGAAATTACCCTTGACGGCTGTGACGAACACGTTATCGCCCTCTTGGGTGATCATCTGGCGCTTCTGCATGGGAGATACGCCGTCATCGGGATAAAACACGGATATCTTGACTCCGTCGACATCGCGGTAGCCCTCAAGTGCCGCCTTACCGGTATCACCGGAGGTCGCCACGAGAATATGGGCAAGCCGCTTCTCACCGGTCATGGTGAGTGCCCGAGAAAGCAGACGCGGCATGAGCTGGAGCGCCATATCCTTGAAGGCGCAGGTGGGACCGTGCCACAGCTCAAGAGAGTACATACCGTCACCGATAGGCACTACGGGAGCCGCACCTCCCGAAAAACGCTGCTCGGAATATGCCTCCTTGCAATCCGCAAGAAGCAGCTCCCGATCGTAATCCGTAAGAAACATGGAAAGTATTTCCGCCGCTCGCTCGGCGTAGGTCATCTCTGTGAGACGAAGGATGAGCTCCTCGTCAAGCTCGGGAACGGAATCGGGCATAAACAGTCCGGAATCCGGTGCCAAGCCGGTTTTGATAGCCTCCGCCGAGGTAATACTTCGGGGAGTATCTGCCGTGTCTCTTGTACTGATGTAGTTCATTTTCAAGTCCTTTGCATAGATTTTTTATATTGTCCCTTAGGCAATAAATTCAGGGTACGGCACCTGCCGTGCCCAAAGTTTATTGTCTAAACGAGAATACGGCGGATAAATCGCCTTGCGTTTTCGAAAAAGAGCTTCGACAGAACTCTCTCGGGCACGCCCTCTGCCGCAAGTGCCTCACGGAGCCGAGGTATATCACCGATCCCTCCCACTCCGTCGGGTGTTGAGGTAATTCCGTCGAAATCGCATCCGAAGCAGACGATATCCTCTCCGCCGAGATCAAGATACCTGTTCAGGTGACGGCAGATATCGGAGATATCCGCGCGCTCTCGTCCCGTCAGATGCTCGGGCGCCATGGACAGCCCGACGATGCCGCCGAGCTTTGCAACACGTCGGAAAAGTCGGTCATCAAGATTTCTGCGATGTCCCCACACGGCGGCGGAATTGCTGTGCGAAGCGCAAACGGCAAGCCCGATATCCTCGGCAATGTCAAGCACACCCTCGGCAGTTTCGACCGATGCGTGCGATATATCGGCGGCAATGCCGCGTTTTGCCATTTCGCGAAGGAGACGTTTACCGAAATCGGTAAGAGGCTCCGAGGTATCCCACGCACCGCCGATGCAGTCAGCCCCGCTCCACTGGAGCGTTATCAGTCTGACGCCCGCCTCACCGAGAGCGTCGAGCCTCTCCATATCTCCGCCGAGAAGTCTCGCTCCCTCTACGGCAAGCACAAATGACGCACCGCCGTCCTCCTCGGTTCTGTCAAGCTCCTCCTTGCTCCCGCAGAGGCGTACCCTGCCGGAGCAAACGGCGGGATCCTTGCGAAATCGGCTCACCACATCAAGGAAGCGCTCATAGCCCTCGTCGTCAGTCAGCTCTTTATCTGTCCAAACCGCGGCAACCTGCACGTACGGTCGAAGTTCCTCCGCCCGATCAAGCGAAATATGAAGGGGTGAGGAATTTGCCGTGTATCCGTTGCGGTACAGCTCCGTAAGTGTGTCGCAGTGCATATCGGCGTATTTCATCGTGCCTCCGTGCGCGTCCGTCGTATCGCATTTTTGATATGATTCAGGGCAAGCAGCACCGGTGTATCCTCTCTCGGGTCGAGGTATACCTCGATAACGTCTATCCGAGGCTGAAGCTCGGACACGCTCTCCTTGTGAAGCCGAAGATATCCCTCGGCTGCCGCGATAAGCCGATCCTGCTTTTTGCGGTCGACTGCTGCGGCGGGAGTACCGAACGGATGAGAGCCATTCGGGAAGGCACACCGTGTCTTTACCTCCGTAAACAATATATACTCACCGTTTGCGGCAATAATGTCAGTTTCAAGATGCCCGACTCTGCATCTGCGCTCAAGCACCGAAAAGCCGTGCTCCTCCAGATACCGTGCCGCCATCTCCTCTCCGACCTCACCGACTGTGTTCTTTTGCATATATCATTCCTTCAAAGTCTTCACCGAGCATTTTTTCTCGGCAAGAGCCGCCTCAAGCTTTTCCCTGTCTCTTTCCAAGAATGACAGAAACGAGCGTCTGTGGAGCGGGCACGGGCCGTACTCGTACACCGCAAGCTTATGCTCTTTTGTGGGATATCCCTTATGCCTTGCAAAGCCGTACTCGGGATAGCTCTCGTCCATATCCGCACAAAGTCTGTCTCTTGTCACCTTTGCTATGACCGATGCGGCGGCAACAGACGGACTTTTTCCGTCTCCGCCGACCACAGCCTCACCCGAAATATCAAAGCCGCGGTAGATATTTCCGTCTACCAGAAGATAGTCCGGCACGATGCCGAGTCCGGCAATGGCCCGTCTCATCGCAAGCAGTGATGCCTCAAGGATATTGAGTCGGTCGATCTCCTCCGGAGTTGCCTGTGCCGCGCACCACGCCACTGCGTTTTCGGTGATCTCGGTATAAAGGCGCTCTCGCTTTTTCTCCGTCAGCTTTTTGGAATCGTCAAGTCCCTCGGGGACATATCCGTCGGGAAGCACACACGCCGCCGCGACCACGGGACCCGCAAGCGGTCCTCTGCCCGCCTCATCACAGCCGCAGAGCACTGCGCCGAGATGCGGCTTATGAGCCTCGTCAAACCGAGCGTCAAGCATCTTCCTTCACCGTCCCCGTCGGAGTCTCCAGCGTGATCCTGCCGATCTTTGCGGCTCTGAACTCGTCAAGCACGCAGTCGGCGGCTCTCTCCGTATCTATCTCGCCGCCCGAAACAAGGAAGCCGCGCTTCTTTCCGAGCGCGCTCAAAAGCTCAAAATCTCCGAGCCCCGTCGCCTCGGGAGGAAGCTTATATCTCGCGCAAAACAGCTCTGGATAAAGATCGCACAGCTTGCGGCACAGCTTTGCCGCAAGAGTTTCCGTATCAAGAATGGCATCTCGTATAGCGCCTGTGAAGGCAAGATTCTCGCCCGTCGTCTGATCCTCGAACTTCGGCCAGAGAACTCCGGGGGTATCAAGCAGATCTATGCCTATTGAGGTAGCCACCCACTGCTTATCCCTCGTAACGCCCGGTCTGTCCTCGACCCTCGCCTTTTTGGAGCCGCAGAGCCGATTCACAAAGGAGGATTTTCCGCAGTTCGGCACGCCGACGATCATGGCTCGCACGCGCCGTCCCGCCATTCCCTTCTCCTTGAATCTCGCAAGCTTATCCGCAAGGATACGCCTGACCTCCGGCTCTATTCTGTTTATGCCGTCTCCCTTTATGCAGTCTATTCCGAGGGCGACGGCACCTCTGTCTCTGTAGTCCTTCAGCCACGCAGCCGTAGCCGCGGGATCGGCAAGCGACGACTTATTGAGAAGCGTGATGATCGGTCGTCCCGCGCAAAGCCGTGCAATTTCGGGATTCTTTGAGCTTTGCGGTATTCTTGCATCAAGCAGCTCGATAACTATATCCACCTGTTTCAGGTTTTCGCTGATGAGGCGGCGCGTCTTCGCCATATGGCCTGGGAACCACTGTATTGTCTGTGATGGCATAATGCCTCCGAAATCGCTTAGTTGTATTTTGCTCTCTCTATCGCGCCTATTTTATCAAAAGGCAGTATGCGGAATATCGCACGTCCGACCACGCATCTCTCGTCGATCTGACCAAGCTGAGCAACGCGGCTGTCGGACGAATGATTTCGGTGGTCTCCGAGAACGAATATCTTCCCCTCCTCAACAGTCAGAGGGAATTTCAGATCGCTGTAAAGGATACCCGCCTCAAGATTCGTGTACGGCTCATCAAGTGCCTCGCCGTTCACGTAGACAGTCCACGTATCGAAATCAATATCGACGGTATCCCCGCCCAAGGCGATAACTCGCTTTATTATGGGCCTTTGGTACGAGGGGGCACTTATCTTATGGATCACCACGATATCGCCTCTGTGCGGAGTATATCCCGCTCCCTGTACTATGAGATAATCCTTATCGTGGAGCGTATCCTCCATTGAGGTGCCCTCCACCACGGTGAGTCTCGCGACATAGGAGAACACCAGAAGTATGACCGTTGTGCATATGGCGAACATCTCAAGAATATCGAACACCGATGATGCTATCTTCTTTACGTTGCCGGAAGCAGAGCTCTGCCTCTTTCTCGCGTGGAGTGCAATGTCGGCTGTACCCTCGGGCTCATGAGATACTGGCTCAGCCGTCTCCGGAGCATCCGTAAGGTTTTCGTTTTCCGTTTCGTTTCTGTTATCCATCGTTTACCCCTTCTTCCTCGGAAGCATTTCTCCGAGGAGTGTACTGCCGTCGGGATTATAATTGCCCGTCGCCGCACACTCAGCCTCCGTGAAGTGCGAAACGCCCTCGGCGGCAACTCTGCTGTCATAGAGGAAGTAAGGCACAGCCTCGTGGGAGTGGGTACGTATCTCAAGCGGAGTCGGATGGTCGGGAAGCACAAGAACGGCAAAGTCCTCGCCCGAGCTCTCGAAATACTCAAGCACCGGTCCGAGTATCAGCTCATCTATCTTCTCGACGGAGAGCACCTTATTTTCGATCTCTCCCCTATGTCCGCACTCATCGGGAGCCTCAACGTGCACATAAACGAAGTCGCGGCCTCTCTTATAGGCATCTATCGCGGCATTTGCCTTGCCGGTATAATTCGTGTGGTAATTTCCCGTTGCACCCTCAACGTCGATAACTTCCATTCCGGCACATATGCCGATGCCCTTGATGAGATCCACCGCCGAGATAACGGATGCGGATACGCCCCATTTCTCGGTAAAGCTCGGGAGAGCGGGCTTCGTTCCGGGGCTCCACAGCCACGGAGAATTTGCGGGCTTCTTTCCCGCCGCGATCCTCGCCTTGTTCACGGGGTGATCGCGAAGCACCTCGTAGCCCTTCTTCATGAACTCAAGGAAAGCACCGCCGCCGTCGGACTCTCTCGGAAGCTTATCTCCGATGACCTGTCCGAGAATATCGTGCGGTCTTGTGAAATCGTAGACAGAGGGAACGCCCGACCAAACAAGGCAGTGGCGGTAGCTCACTCCCGTGTAGAGCCTTCTTCCCTCCATGGGGAGCGCCTCATTCAGAGCCTTTACAAGCTCGTCCGCCTCCTCCGTGGATATCTCATCGGCGGAGTGATCGGTTATCACAAGGGATTCGTAATCGCCGTCTCCCTCAAGCGTTACGAGATTACAGCGGATAGCGACCTCGCCGTCCTTCAGATCTATGCCCATGCTGACAGCCTCAAGGGGTGAGCGTCCCTTGGAATACACCGCCGGGTCGTATGACATTATCGCAAGATTAGCCGTATCGGATTCGGGAACCATATGCGCGGGCACGTTCATGACCGTTCCGCAACGCGACTTCGCCGCAAGAGAATCCATAACGGGCTTCTTTGCCGCCTCCATGGGTGTTTTTCCGCCGAGCTCGGGGACGGGACGGTCAGCCATACCGTCGGGAATAAGTACAAGATATTTCATAAACAGCTCCAAGATCGAGATATATTAAGCCAAGGCTTATTTGAGTGATTGCTCAGACGGCCTTTGACCGCTTCGCAGTCCGAGTAATATTACTCTACTCTAATTATATATAATATTTCGGATAAAGTCAACCGATATAAGCAAATATACCCTTGTCAGATTGACTGAAATTCCGCACTCCGTCAATTCCGTCGGGGTATAAAACGATAAAGTCGGGCGCGCCGTCTCAGCTCTCCGTATCCTGCGGTGTACAGCCGCAATAATTCTGTCTGTATATGCCCATCTCTCGGCAAAGCAGGACGGTTCGCAGATATCCGTTGCGCTTTTTGAAATCGGACGGAAGCCACACCGCGCCGTATCTCTCCGCCGCCGCAAAGCCGAGCTCATTGAGCTTCTCCGCATTCTTATGCGGACTCACCGTGAGCGTGGTCGTGAAGAAATCGTATCCGTTCTCAGCCGCAAGACGCGCCGTCTCACCGACACGCATACCGAGGCACACATCGCATCTGCCACCGCCCTCCGGCTCACCCTCAAGTCCCTTTACGAGAGAGGCGTAGCGCGCCGTATCGTATTTCCCCTCGATCACCCTTATCGGATTCTCGTGAGGGAGCAGCTCGAGGAGCCTGTAGAGCTCACGCAGGCGCTTTTCGTATTCGTTTTGCGGATATATATTCGGGTTATAGAAATAAACGTCGATGTCGAAATACGGGGAGAGGTATTCAAGCACATATGACGCGCACGGGGCACAGCAGGCATGGAGCAGCAGTCTCGGGGGGGTACCCACGTCGATCCGTGAGAGCACGTCATCGGTCATGAGCTGATAATTTACCTTTTGCATTTAAGTCCTCCTCACACGTTTTTCGGGCGGCACATAAGTCCCGTGCCACAGCAAATATTATACCATGAAAAAGAGTTTTTTCAAGTACTGTTATTGACAAATCATACAGTCTATTGTAAACTAATGTCAGCAGACTATCATGAAACGAAAGAGAGGCATATTTCCATGAAGAACAAATTTCATTTACCGAGAAAGCTGCTTTCCACCGTTCTCTCGGCACTTTTGCTGATCGCAGCCGTCCCCATGGCGGTGAGTGCCGAGGACGGGCTTGTTGAGGGGGATTACACATACTCCGTAACAAACGGGGAGGCAACCATCACCAATTTTTACAGGGATGCCACAGGCGTCATTATGGTTCCCTCCACTCTCGGCGGATATCCCGTCACTACCGTAGGCTCTCTTGCCTTTGCTTTTTGCAGTAGCATCACCGGCATCATCCTGCCCGAGGGCATAACCGCAATTAAGGATGACGCCTTTTGGTTTGCCGAAAGGCTCAAAAACGTTTACCTTCCGAGCACTCTCACCGAGATTGGTGAGTCTGCATTCGGCGGTTGCTATGACCTCACCGTCATAACACTGCCGAACGGTCTTACGGACATCGGCTACAATGCCTTTATAAGCTGCAAGTCTCTTGAGAGCATTGAAATCCCCGCATCCACCGTAAACATCGACGATGACATATTTTCCAATTGCACTTCACTTGCCGAGATAAACGTCCATCCGAGCAACAGCGCATACAAATCCGTTGACGGTGTACTGTTCACAAAGGACGGATCGCTCCTTATCCAGTACCCTATGGCAAAGTCCTCGACAAGCTATTCGATCCCCGTCGGTACCGTGACTCTCGAATCCGAAGCCTTTTCCGGTGCCAAATTTCTCAAGGACGTCACCGTGCCGAGCGGTGTATCGGTGCTTCCTTGGCGTGCCTTCGCCGATTGCACCGCACTTGAGAGCGTGGCTCTCCCCGAGGGCTTGACCGAGATCTCCGTTTCCGCCTTTGAATGTTGTGCAAGCCTCAAATCGGTGCCTCTGCCGAGCAGTATTGATATAATAGACGACTATGCATTTTCGGAATGTGCAAGTATTACAGAGGTAGCCATTCCCGACGGAGCAACGTATCTCGGCTACTGCGCTTTTGACAAATGCTCCGCGCTCAAGACCATAACACTCCCCGACAGTCTTACATACATAGACAACGATATATTCAACGGCACTGCCTTCCATGACAGCTTTGCAGGCTGGTCAGACGGACTTCTGTATCTCGACAATTACCTGATAGATGCGGCAGACGACATTACGGGAAATGTCGCCGTAAAGAACGGTACCTTGGGGATCGCGTCCGGCGCCTTCGACGATTGCGTGGGACTTACGGGAATATCACTTCCCGAAAGCATTAGATTCATAGGAGGTTATTCCTTCTACAATTGCAGCGGCCTTGAAAGCGTAACGCTTCCGTCCGGTATTACCTCCATTGAGTCCTCCCTTTTTGACGGATGCACAAATCTTAAAAATGTCGACATTCCGCAGGGTGTAACGAGCATCGGCTACGATGCCTTCTTCAATTGCTCAAGTCTCATGAATATCTCTCTCCCCGACGGCTTAACCAAGATCGGTTCGTTTGCATTCAACTACACGGGATATTATAACAACGCCGTAAACTGGACAAACGGTCTCCTTTACATAGATGATTATCTGATCCTCGCAGACGAGAATATATACGGAAACATCACCGTAAAGGACGGCACAAAGGGTATTGCAGAGAGAGCTTTCTACTCATGCAAAGAGTTCACCGGCATAACCCTTCCCGACAGCATAAGCTTTATCGGTATGGAGGCCTTCAGCAACTGCTACAAGCTCATTAGCGTAAACATACCGAAGAACGTAAAGATCATAAATTACGACACCTTCTTCGCCTGTTCGGCTCTTGAAAGCATAACACTGTCTCACGGCTTGACCTACATAGGTCACGGAGCCTTCATGGGCTCCGCTCTCAAGAACGTGACCGTTCCCGACACTGTCACCGTTATTGATGAAAGCGCCTTTGAATTTTGCGAATCTCTGACGACGGCAACTATTCCCGCAAGCGTGAAGGTCATAGGTGATTCCGTCTTTTGGGGATGCGATGCCCTCACCGACATATATTACGGCGGCACAGAGGCAATGTGGAACAATATAGATATCGGCAGCGAATACAACGAGAAGCTTTCGGATGTCACGATCCACTTCAGCGCCGCGCTCTCCGGAGACGTAAACTCGGACGGTCAGGTAAATCTTGCCGATGCGACGATGCTTCTCAAGCATCTTGCAAGCTGGAATGTGACCGTAAATTACGCCGCAGCGGATGTAAACGGTGACGGAGCGGTATCACTTGCAGATGTCACGCTTCTTCTGAAGTATCTTGCGGGCTGGAATGTGACTCTCTGAGCGGATGCGCCGCATTACTCACACGTCACGCACCGCTTGATTTGGCACTTTCAAAAGAGACAAGGAGATCCGCCGACCTGTATCGGCGGATCTCCTCCGTTTTTGCGGACATGAGATGTGCAAAAATTTATCACAAAATAATTCGAATCGTGCGTATTCCCTTGACAAATCGGCTTTGTCGGTGTATAATAGTATTATAGGCTGGTATGGCTCAGTTGGCAGAGCAGCTGATTCGTAATCAGCAGGTCGCCGGTTCAAGTCCGGCTACCAGCTCCAAAATATCCCGAATGCTTGATGCTTTCGGGATATTTTCTTTTCTCCGACCGCCGTGAGGTACGCCTAGTCACTCGCGTTCCTTATAGGCGGTATTTGCCGTGAGATAAAAAAGTGCAGGCTTCAGGCGAAGCTTGCACTTTTTCGGTCATATGCCCTTATTCGGTAACAGATCTTATCGCCTTTGCGACGGCATTTGCGATATCCGATGCAAGAAGCGAATACTCACTCATCTCGGCGGACGCTATCTCCCCCGCTCTGCCGTGGAGATAAACGCCGACAGTTGCCGCATCAAGCCCATTCTTGCCCTGTGCGATCAGTGCGCCGATAACACCGGCAAGCACATCTCCCGAGCCGCCCTTTGCAAGACCCGTACAGCCCACGCGATTCATGAATGCGATATCGCCCTGCGCTATCACGGTAGTGGCGCTCTTTTGCACGCAGACCACGCCGTACTCACCCGAGAACTCCACGGCGGATCTTATAGGCTCTCTGTATACCTCCTCCACGGTCATTCCGCAGAGGCGGCTCATCTCACCCGCGTGAGGAGTTATCACGGTGAGCGCGGTACGCGACTTCAGCATTGCTCTGAGGCGGTCGCTTTCCGCGATAAGATTCAGTCCGTCCGCATCTATCAGAAGCGGCACGTCTGCCCCGAGAGCCTCCTCGACAAGTGATGCCGCCTCGGCGCTCTTACCGAGTCCGGGACCAATCAGACAAACATCGGCGCGTGTCAGGCGGTCTCTCAGTCGCTCGGCGGGAGAGGTTCCCCAAGACGTGCATATTGCCTCGGGAATACGTCCCTGAAGGACAGGCACGTTTACGGGAGAGGTGAAAAGCTCGACAAGTCCCACTCCGGCGCGGTATGCACCGAGAGCCGCAAGATATGCGGCGCCGCTCATGCCCTCACAGCCCGCAGCTATGAGAAGTCTTCCGTAATCCCCCTTATGGCTGTCGGGATATCTCTCGGGAAGCATTGCCGCTATATCGGAATCATCGGGGATACGCACTATGGGCATATCTCCGGCAATGCCCTCCTCACCGACACCGATCTCCACCGTGGTTGTCTCACCGCAGTGTATCCTTCCCGGATAGAAGATATGTCCCGGCTTGGGGCGCGCGAATGCCACCGTTCTTGCGGCATAAACAGCCCTTCCCATAAGTCCGCCGGTATCGGAATTTATTCCCGAGGGAATATCAAGCGAAACAACCGGTATACCCGCGGAATTGATGCGGTCTATAACTCCCGCGGCAGGCTCTCTGACCTCGCCCGTAAGTCCTATTCCGAGAATAGCATCAACTATAAGCGTGACCCCCGTGAGATCAAGCATACGCTGCTCCGTAACACCCGCGGTTTGCAGTGCGTACAGTCTGTACTCACATTCCTTCGTCATGCCGGACTTATCACCGCAGATATAAAATTCTACATTCACGCCGGAGTGTCGGAGCAGCATTGCAACGGCAAGTCCGTCTCCGCCGTTATTTCCCGTTCCGCAGATACACAGCACGCGCGTAAGGTCGAAGCCGCTGTTGATGATCTCACGGAACGCGGCGGCGGCGGCTCTCTGCATGAGCTCTCTCGACGGTACTCCGAGCTCGTTTACGGTGTAGCTGTCGCACCGTCTCATTTGATCGGCAGTAAGTAATCTTTTCATGTCCTGTCCTTTCGTTTCATGAAATTTCGGTTATTCTTTCTGCGCTTATATACCCACCGCAGGCGGCGACTGAGCCCTCCGACTCTCGGTCGGAATACCGTCCCCTGAAAAGCGAGTATTTTTTATTTCCAACATTCAGGTAGCACTCAAAGCCGTAAAAGGCTCTGAGTATCCTGTCACATTCCTCACCGCTCATCGTGCCGTCGACAGTGGCGTCATCGTCATCGGGGCACCTCCAATATTCGCCCTCCGTCTGCGGCACCGCGCTGTTCCACAGTCCGCGAATATCCGCCGTAAGCGTTTGCATCATCTCGGGAAGGAGCGCTTGGAATTTTGCGGTAAGCGATTCAAGATCCTCGGACGGCGACACGGAAAAGCTTCTTTGCAGAAGTATATCGCCCTCATCGAAGGAATCGGTGATCTTATGAAGCGTGACTCCGCTTTCGGTAAGTCCGCGGAGTATGGTCACCGGCATGGGCCATGAGCCTCTGCCCACGGGGAGCAGTGCCGGATGAATATTCACCATAATAAAATCCGGTACGACAGGCAGCTTATGGTAATATCCGCCGCACACAAGCCCGTCACAGCCGTTCTCTATCAGCCACTCGATATCCGAGCGCGTCACCCTGTCATACGTATACGGGATGCCGTGCTCCGCCGCAGTCCTCACCGTTTCGGTATTGAACTCATACACATTGTCAACATGGCAGGTGAAAACACGCATTATCTCCACGCCCCCGTCAAGCAGTGCCGTGAGTGCGGGAAGGAGCAGATCAAGTCCGACATAAGCAAGTCGCATAATATCCCCCCAAAGCCTGTCTATGCTGTAATTATACCACCTTCACCGAGAAAAGTAAAGCATCGCGGACGGCTTTGGCGAAATACGCCGTCACTCTTTCCAAAGCCCCGCATATATGCCGCCGAGCTGCATCAATTGCTCATGCGTTCCGCGCTCCGCAATCCCCTCGTCTGTCACGACAAGTATCTCATCGGCATTCTTGACCGTTGTGAGCCTGTGAGCCACCACGATAGTGGTACGGTTCACGCAAAGCTCGTCAAGGCTTTTCTTTATCAGCCTTTCGGTCACATTATCAAGCGCCGAGGTCGCCTCATCAAGTATCAGCACGGGCGGATTTTTCAGGAACGCTCTCGCTATCGCAATGCGCTGCTTCTGTCCTCCCGAGAGCTTTACGCCTCTCTCTCCCACTGCAGTATCGTAGCCGTCGGGCAGCTCCGTGATATAATCGTGGATATTCGCAAGACGGGCGGCATTTTCCACCTGCTCCTCGGTCGCATCGGGACAGCCGTACATGATATTCTCGCGAATGGTGGCATTAAACAGGAACACATCCTGAGACACGATGCCGATATTGCGTCGGAGTGAGCCTCGGGTGAGGTCGCGGATATCGGTGCCGTCAAGAGTAATACTTCCGCCGTCGATCTCGTAGAATCTCGGCAGGAGGTGGCAGATAGTGGTTTTTCCGCCGCCCGAGGAGCCGACAAGCGCCACGGTCTTCCCCGCCTCTATCTTCAAATTAAAATCGCGCAGGACAGCCGTTCCCGTGTCATACGAAAAGGTGACGTTCTTATATTCGACATCTCCGCGCGCAACGCCCGCATCGACCGTGCCCGTCTCCTCCTCCGCGGGATGATCCATTATCGCACAGAAGCGCTCAAATCCGCTCATGCCGTTCTGGTACTGCTCAACGAATCCGACAAGCCTTCTGATCGGGTTCATGAACACGCTTATATACAAAGCAAACGAGGTGAACTCACCCACGGTGATATATCCGCGGTAGCAGAATACGCCGCCGCACACGTAAAGCAGGAGCTGGAGTATGTCACCGACAAAGGTTATGCCGGTATGAAATTCCGCCATTGCCTTATATGCGGCGCTTCTTGCGACAACGAAGCGCTCGTTGCCCTCCGCAAATCGGCGGCTCTCATCCTCTCTGCTGTCATATGCCTTCGCGATACGTATACCCGATATGCTGTTTTCAAGCCCTGCGTTTATCTCACCGATCTCCGCTCTTGATGCGGCGAACGCCTTATTCATTTTATTGCGCTTTTTCACCGCAAACACCACCATAAACGGTATCGCGGCATACAGGATAAGCGTCAGGGGAAGGCTTATCCGCGCCATGAGCACAAATGAGCCGACAAGCATCACCACGGACAGGAAAAGATCCTCGGGGCCGTGATGTGCCAGCTCCGACACATCCATAAGATCGTTTATGATACGGGACATGATCGTTCCCGTTTTATTATTGTCAAAATATGACAGCGGAAGCACCTGTAGTCTGTCGAAAACATCTCGGCGCATATCCGCCTGCATCCTTACTCCGACGATATGACCGTAATACTGAACGAAATAATTGAGAAACACCTTGAGCACATACACGCCGAGCAGTATCGCGGCGCAAACGAGCAGCGCCTTCATCATTCCGCGCGGTATATACCTGTCAAGCATCCTTCCGGTGAACACGGGATACAGCAGGTCGCATACGGCAAGAGCAAAGGCAAATGCAAGATCAAGGAAAAACAGGGTCTTATGCGGCTTATAGTATGACACAAATCTCTTTATCAAAATATTCCCTCCGTTTCAAGGCTCCGTACATAAATTGCGGGGGACAGCGTCGGCTGTCCCCGTGCGGTATCATTTCTTTTCGGCTTTGGAATCGCAGTATATACAGCGGTAGGTCTGTCTTTCCTCATCGCACAGGCGGAACACGTGTGTCAGCTCCTGCTCGGTGGAAGTTATACATCTGGGATTTTTGCACTTGATTATCCCCGTCACCGTCTTCGGCAGTCCTATCTTGCCGCGCTTCGTCTGCACACCGTCCTTTATGATATTCACGGTAACGCCCGGATCGACGTAGCCGATGATATCGAAGTTAAGATCAATAACGCTGTCTATCTTGATTATATCCTTTTTCCCGAGCTTTACGCTGTCGGCGTTCTTGATTATCGCCACGGAGCAGTCAAGCTTATCAAGATTCAGAATATTGTAAAGCATCATGCCTCTGCCGGCGGTGATATGATCAAGCACGATCCCGTTTGTAATTGGATTGATTTGCATTCTAAAGACTCCTGTTCGGTTTTATATCAGCTCTAAGAGCATGAGTATGAGTGCCATTCTCATATATTTTCCGTTGAGCACCTGCTTGAAGTAGCAGGCGCGGGGGTCGCTGTCCACCGTAACTGATATCTCATTGACTCTCGGGAGCGGGTGGAGAACGCACATTTTCTCCTTAGCCGCCTTGAGCTTTTCCGGAGTCAGAACATACGTATCCTTCAGGCGGATATAGTCGGCTTCGTTGAAGAAGCGCTCCTTCTGAACTCTCGTCATATAGAGTATATCAAGCTCGGGCATTACCGTATCCATGCTCCGAACCTCTCTGTAGGGATGTCCGCCCTGCTCCAGCACCTCGTGCTTTATATAATCGGGCAGGCACAGCTCCTCGGGAGAGATGAGCACGGTGTTTATTCCGTTGTATCTGGACAGAGCGGTTATAAGAGAATGTACCGTGCGACCGAATTTCAGATCTCCGCAATATCCCACGGTCAGTCCGTCGAAGCCGCCGAGCTCTCTTTTGATCGTCAAGAGATCCGCAAGCGTCTGCGTTGGGTGATTGTGTCCGCCGTCACCCGCATTGATAACGGGGATCTCGGAATTCATCGCCGCCACAAGAGGCGCTCCCTCCTTGGGATGGCGCATCGCTATGATATCGGCATAGCAGCCGATAACTCTCGTCGTATCCGCTACGCTCTCGCCCTTCGATGCCGAGGAGTTTTGTCCGTCGGAGAAGCCGATGACCTGTCCGCCGAGCTCGTACATCGCCGCCTCAAAGCTGAGTCTCGTTCTGGTAGAGGGCTCAAAGAACAGTGTGGCAAGCTTTTTGCCCCTGCATCTTTCGCTGTACTTCGCCGGATTTGCGGCAATATCCTCTGCCGTCTCCAGCAGCAGTGCTATCTCCTCAACCGAAAGATCCAATATGTTTATAACGCTTTTCATGCCTCCGATATCCTTTCCGAATCTTATTCCGCCGCGCCGTTCACCTCAAGATATTTTCTTATCCGAGCGACGTTTTCCGCATTTTCGGGCTTTTCCTCAAGATATTCGATAATATCGTAAACATCGGCTACGGAGTATACGGGGAAGCCGTATTCCTCCTCAAGCTCCGCCATTGCGGACTTCTCTCCTCTGCCCTTTTCTTTTCTGTCAACCATAACAAATACCGCGGATATCTTCACGCCCTCAAGCAATCCGAGGTTTGCCATGCTCTCGCGTATAGCCGTGCCTGCGGTAATGACGTCCTCGACGATCACGACCTCCTCGCCCGCCTTCGGCACATACCCGACAAAGACGCCGCCCTCGCCGTGATCCTTTTCCTCCTTGCGATTGAAGAAGAAGGGCACATCAAGTCCGTCCGCGGAAAGTGCGGATGCGACAGACACCGCGATCGGGATACCCTTATATGCGGGGCCGTACAGCACCGTTCTGCGGTTTCCGATCTTCTCGAAGTAGCTCTTTGCGTAAAATTCACCGAGCCGTCTTATCTGATCTCCCGTCTTAATATCGCCGGCATTTATGAAATAGGGTATCTTTCTGCCGCTCTTGGCGGTAAAATCACCGAACTTCAGAACTCCTGCGCTCTCCAAAAACCGAATAAACTCTCTCTTATATACTTCCATTTTACACTTCCTCATCTACAAATTCTCTGATGCATCTCTCATAAGCCTCCACAGGATCCTCTGCGGCTGTTATGGGTCTGCCCACCACGATATAATCGGAAAATTCCCTCGCCTTTTCGGGAGTGGTTATGCGCTTCTGATCTCCGACATCTCCGTCGGCAAAGCGGATACCCGGAGTGACTGTCAAAAAGCTCTTTCCGCAGCTCTCCTTGACAAGTCCCGCCTCAAGAGGTGAGCAAACAACTCCGTCAAGCCCCGCACGCGCGGCATTTGCAGCATAGCTCTTTACTACCTCCTCTACGGTATGGGGTATCAAAAGCTCCCGTCTCATTCGCTCCTCATCGGTTGAGGTGAGCTGTGTCACGGCAAGAAGGATCGGACGTGAGCCGTCCGGAGCGGTCAAGCCCTCAAGCGCCGCCTCCATCATTGCCGCCGTTCCCGCCGCGTGAAGATTGCACATATCGACTCCGAGTCCCGAGAGAACTCTCATCGCCTTCTTCACCGTATTCGGGATATCGTGAAGCTTCAGATCAAGGAATATGCTGTGTCCCATTTCCTTGAGCCTGCGTACCGCCGCAGGTCCCTCTGCATAGTAGAGCTCCATTCCTATTTTAACGAACGGCTTTCTTCCGGTAAATCTCGACAAAAAGCTCTCCGTCTCCGCCAAGGTCGGAAAATCAAGAGCTATAATTACATCCTTGCCCATCAGTGAGCACCTCCTGTTATCTCTGATATATCTTCGATCCCGTATTTACGCATTGCCTCCGGCAGTCCTTCGACAAGCTTACTGCAAGCCCAAGGATCCACGCAGTTTGCGGCACCGATCTGAACTGCGGACGCGCCCGCAAGCATCATCTCGATAACATCCTCCGCAGAAGTTATTCCGCCGATGCCCATTATCGGTATATCGACTGCCTCATACACCTGATACACCATTCTCAGTGCAACGGGAAATATCGACGGTCCCGAGTAGCCGCCCATCTTCTGTGCAAGGATCGGCTTTCTTTTCCGCAGATCTATCCGCATACCGAACATGGTATTTATCATGCTTATTCCGTCGGCTCCTGCGGTCTCGCACGCCCTTGCTATCGACACGATATCGGTCACATTCGGGGTGAGCTTTATGAACACCGGCTTCTTTGTGACCGCCTTCACCGCCATTGTCACCTCGGCGGCACCCTTCTCCGACGTGCCGAAATTGCCGCCGTCTCCATGAAGATTCGGACAGCTTATATTGATCTCAAGTATCTCGACCTGCTCCTCGGCATCCATTCGCGCAGCTGAGCGCTCGAATTCTCCGACCGAAAATCCGCCTATATTTGCAATGATCGGACCGCTAAAGCAGCTGCGCAATCTCGGCAGCTCCTCGGAGATGACCTTATCTATTCCCGGATTCTGAAGCCCCACGGAATTCAGCATACCGGCAGGACATTCGGCTATTCGCGGTGTGGGATTGCCGAAGCGCTCCTCCTCTGTCGTGCCCTTCAAGGAGATCGAGCCGAGCACGTTTATATCGTAGAGCTCGGCAAATTCATAGCCGAAGCCGAAGCTGCCGCTCGCGGGAATAATGGGATTTTTGAGCTCGACGCCGCAAAGGCTCACCCTTGTATTCACCATATTATCGCCTCCTTTTTAAGCACGGGCCCTTCCTTGCATATGCGGAAGCTTCCGTATTTCGTCTTGCAGGAGCAGCCCATACACGCTCCGAAGCCGCAGCCCATGCGTCTCTCAAAGCTGTACTGTCCCGAGACCTCGGTGCTGTCGTATACCGCCCTCAGCATAGGCTCGGGGCCGCAGGCATAGGTATAGCCCACTCCCTTGGTCTCTCTCAGTGCATCGACAACGGTGCCGCGCACACCGACAGATCCGTCCATGGTGGCAACCACAGTGTTTACGCCGAGGGCTCTGAACTCATCTGCAAGAAAGACCTCGGCGGCGCTGTTAAAGCCGAGTATCGCCGTCACCTGCTTACCCATGGCGCAAAGGCGCTTCGCAAGCAGATACATCGGAGGCACGCCCACGCCGCCGCCTATGACCGCCACCGAATCGGCGGTCTCGGACAGGTCGTAGCCGTTTCCGAGTCCCGTCAGCAGGAGAAGCTTTTCGCCGGCGCTCATCCGACTCATTTGCTCGGTTCCGCATCCGACTGTCTTATAGATCAACGTAAGAAGGCTTCCGTCAAGGTCGCACACCGATATCGGGCGGCGCAGGTAAAGTCCGTCAAGCTTCACGTTTACGAACTGACCGGCTTTCGTGATATGAGAGGTATCCCCCTCAAGCACCATACGGTATACGAGCGGTGCGATATTCACATTCTCGCGAATGATAAAAGCGGAATCAAGCATGACTCTCTCCTTTATTTATCAGGAATCTATCGTGGAAATGCAGAGTGTGGTCTCCTCAAGCACATCAAGGAGCACTCTCACAGTATCAAGAGCGGTGAACATCGTAACTCCGTTATCAACGGCACATCTGCGGATCTCGTAGCCGTCGCTCTCCTGAGTATTTACGGAGTGTACGTCTCTTGTGTTTATGACATAGGTCACATGACCCTGTCTCATGGATTCAAGTATCTCATCAGAGCCCTCGCTGATCTTACCGATCGTGCGTGTGCGTATATTATGCTCTCTGAGGAAGTTTGCCGTGCCGACCGTCGCCTCGATATTGAAGCCGAGGTTGTAGAAGCGTCTGATAAGGGGAAGCGCCTCCTCCTTATCCTTATCGGCTATCGTAACAAATATCGTACCGTAGTTCACGACATTGGTTCCGCTCGACTGAAGTGCCTTATAAAGCGCACGTGTCAGCGTATTGTCATAGCCTATCGCCTCGCCCGTGGTCTTCATCTCGGGTGAGAGGTAGACATCCATGCCGCGTAGCTTGGAGAACGAGAATGCGGGCGCCTTTACATACCATCTGCCTC
>CAZVXL010000010.1:0-64711 GCA_964631595.1 uncultured Lachnospiraceae bacterium
CAACGTCCTCGTTAAGACCGAGGTTGAGGATGGTGTCCATCATACCGGGCATGGAAGCGCGCGCGCCGGAACGAACGGAAACGAGAAGGGGATTGGTCTTGTCACCGAACTTCTTACCGGTGATACCCTCCATCTTGTCGATGTATTCCATGATTTCAGCCTGAATAGCATCGTTGATCTTGCGACCGTCCTCGTAATACTGAGTGCAAGCCTCGGTAGTTACGGTAAAGCCCTGAGGAACAGGGAGACCGATCTTGGTCATTTCGGCAAGGTTAGCACCCTTACCGCCCAAAAGCTCACGCATTGTAGCGTCGCCCTCGGAAAAGAGATACACAAACTTCTTTGCCATTGAAGAATCCTCCATAAGAAATTTATAGTCTCGGCAATGTGCCGCACACACCCGTATCCACTGAATAATTCTCAGCGTGCCTGACCGGAGGCCGGTATCACGGCGCCTGAGCGGACACCTGTCCGGAGCCGCGCGGCGAATTACTCAGTGGAAGATACTTGACCGTGGGTGGGTGCTTCCATTACCGCAAACTATATTATACCATATATATTTGCCGATTTCCATAGACTTTGACAGTTTTTTTGAAAATTTTAACTTTATTTACGATTTCGAAGCGTTTTTTCGGCGCAATTGTACATATCGGCAAACGCGCGGCGCCGAAAAGACCGCCAAGGAGCGCGGCAAGACGTAGAGGTGTGCCGAGCTGTGACGGAGAGCGAAAAGGGGGACTGCGGCGGCTGCCGCAGTCCCCCGAGGGATCACTGTGCGTTTTCGATGATCTCGGCAACGGCATCTCTTGCCGCTTCGAGGTAATCGGGATTTTCCTTGACGTAGGTCACGCCCGTCGTCAGAGTATTGACGATCTTCATGACCTCCTCGGTGCCGACGATCTCCTCTGCCATTCTGAGGTAATCGAAGTCATCGAAGCCGTCACGGATCTGGACGAGCCTGAAGGTCGCAATGGGCTCGGTGTAGCCGAACAACTGACCGTAGAGCAGGAGATTTCCGTCACCGATGCCGGGATAATCCTTCATGTTCTTGTGAACTTTTCCCCAGTCGGCGGTGGTAGCCCAGTAGAGGAAGCCGTCAACGTCGAACATGAACTGCTGCCACCAGATCACGCGGTTCATGACGCCCTGCTGCATTGTAAAGAGATTCGGGTACGGGAACGGAGGCTCGATACATACGTACCACCACAGCTCCTTGCCGAGCTCGTACTTCAGAGACTGAAGACGCGGCAGGCTCTCTCCGTACTTTATGAATGCCTGTCTGGGAGTCCAGAACGAGTGACCGTAGCGGTCATCGTCGAAATTCTTCATAAATCCGTCGGAGCGGGGAACGAAGATGTCCACGTAGGGCTTGATGAACTCAAGCATATCTATGTTCTTGGCTCTGTCGACCATCGAGTTGAAGAAGGGCATGATGATCTTGAAGTCGTCCGTTCCGAGCAGATCCACAAGATACTCGTACTGTCCCTGAACAAGAGCGTAGCCGGGCTCGTAGGGCTCGTCCACGTAGTACAGGTGCCCCTTCTCCTTCCAGACCTCATTCGACTGCACCTTGTTGAATGCCGCAACAAGCTCCTCGGCGTTGTCCTCGTCGGGGAAGCGGAGATTCTCTCCGCCGATCTCAAAGGAAGTGACTCTCGGATCCGACATATACGCATCGGCTCTGGGATCGGTCACATCGAAGGGGAGCTGGTATGCCGATACGTTGTGATCGAGCAGGAGCTCGTAGTATTTCGAGTAGGTCTTGGAGTCGTCACCCGACCACAGACCGAGGGTGGCGTGGATATCGTACCAGCTCAGTCCGAAGGAGGATGCACTGTAGGGAGTATCGGGAAGTGCGAAATTCCATACGTATGCGTACACGTTCGCGCACTTTATCACATTGCCGTCGGCATCCTTGACGGAGAGCACCGCCTTGTACATTCCGGCAGGGGAGTCGGGCGCGGTTGTCACGTTGATGTGGAAGCCGTGGGACTTGCCCTCGGTCACCTCAAAGGAATCCGCAAGGGGAAGCAGTGCCTCGGGGAAATATCCCGTTTCCGAGGTCTCACCGCCGTTGCCCTTGAGTGAGTTGGTGTACACGGTCATATTATAATAATAATACTGATAGATGTTGCCCGTGAGAGTGCCCTCGCCGTATTCGTGTACGAAGTCGGACAGCTCAACGGTGAGTCCCTCCGCCGAGAAGCTCGGCGTGATGAAGAACTGGCAGGACTCGGTCTCGTTTTTGGCGAGCTTCATTTTATACGCATACTCTCCGGTGCTCTGCGTATTGTCGCGGCTGATCTTCATGAGAGGCGTCTCGAAATAGAGCTCCATGTCGGAGCGCTCGTTTTCCGCGATCAGCTTCTCGTTTCTGAATACCATGCGAACATCTCCGAGGGAGATGTCGTCCCAGCCTGCCGCGTATTTCAGCAGCTTCACCGCATCTGCGATGTTGACCTCTCCGTCTGCCGTGTCTGCGACATTGGCGGCGGCAAGGCTCATCTCACTGCCCCAGCCGGCGAGATACTTCAGAGTGGAGGTGACGTCGCCGAGGTTTATCTTACCGTTTCTGTCAACGTCTCCGTATATGAGTGCCTTCAGCGAATCCGCTCCGGCAGTGACGGTATCGTCGGTGGCAACGGGATCGGTATCCGCCTTTTCCTTGCCGTCTGCGCCGAGGATAGAGACGGCGGAGGCAAATTCGGCTTTGAGCTTGCCTACGGTGACGGTGCCGTCGATGTTGTCTACGTAGCCGTTCTCGGCATCGAGAACGAGGTGCGAGGACTCGGTGAGAGTCAGAGCGCCGTCGGCAAATGCCGCGGGAGCGGCGCCGATGAGCATGAGACCCGCGAGAGCCGCGGAAAGAATCTTCTTCATTTTTTTCTCCTTGAGTAAAGTGGTACATATATTATACGGGCTATTCGCCTGTTTGTCAACCACGGACCGAAGATTTCGGGAGTGCGGAAAAGGGGAAACGGCGGGGCACTGAGGTGCAAATTATGCATAAATATACATAATATACTGCATAAATATGCACAAGCACCCGCGCATCGTGCCCACCGCACACGGCTTCTGTCACAATTTCCACTAAAAAGCCCACCGATAAGATAATATTTGTGCAGTATTGTGCTGTTCTTTTCACCGAAACCACTTGAAATTTGCGTATTCATCGGGTATAATAAATATGTATTTTGATAAATCAGTGCATGAATATGCAATTTTGGAGGTTAATTATGAATAAGGCAGATATCAAAAAGGTCGTGCTGGCGTACTCGGGCGGACTTGACACGTCCATCATCATTCCGTGGCTGAAGGAAAATTACAACAACTGCGAGGTCATCGCGGTATCCGGCAACGTGGGTCAGGCGGATGAGCTTGAGGGACTTGAGGAAAAGGCAATAAAGACCGGAGCATCAAAGCTCTACGTGCTTGATCTGACCGACGATTACGTTGACAACTACATCATTCCCTGCGTGAAGGCGGGAGCAAAGTACGAGGATTACCTTCTCGGCACGTCTCATGCCCGTCCCTGCATCGCAAAGGCTCTTGTCGATATAGCAAAGAAGGAGGGCGCCGACGCGATCTGCCACGGCTGTACCGGTAAGGGTAACGATCAGGTGCGCTTCGAGCTGACCATAAAGGCGTTTGCTCCCGATATGCCCATCATCGCACCTTGGAGGGAGTGGGATATCAAATCCCGTGAGGAGGAGATCGACTACGCCGAGGCTCACAATGTGCCGCTGAAGATCAACCGCGAGACCAACTATTCAAAGGACAAGAACCTGTGGCATCTGTCTCACGAGGGACTTGATCTTGAGGATGCGGGCAACGAGCCCATGTACGATCATCCCGGCTTCCTTGAGATGGGCGTATCTCCGATGCAGGCTCCCGATGAGGCTACATACATCACTCTTGATTTCGAGGCGGGTGTTCCCGTTGCTCTTGACGGCGAGCGTATGAGCGCTAAGGACATCATTCTGAAGCTCAACGAGCTCGGCGGCAAAAACGGTATCGGACTTCTTGACATCGTGGAGAACCGTCTGGTCGGCATGAAGTGCCGCGGCGTGTACGAGACTCCCGGCGGAGAGATACTCTACTTCGCACACAACTATCTTGAGACGCTCTGCCTTGACAAGATGACCGCGCACAAGAAGCAGGAGCTCTCCGTGACATTCGCGGAGCTCGTATACAACGGACAGTGGTTCACTCCCCTCCGCGAGGCTCTCTCCGCATTTGTGGATAAGACTCAGGAGCACGTTACCGGTAAGGTCAAGCTGAAGCTCTACAAGGGCAACATTATCAAGGCAGGAGCATGGAGCGACTGGTCGCTCTACTCCGAGGAGATCGCCACCTTCGGTGAGGATCACGTTTACGATCAGGCGGATGCTACCGGCTTTATCAACCTGTTCGGTCTGCCAATCAAGGTGCAGTCTCAGGTGAACGCGAAGAACGCCGAGTAATTACACACCCCATTGAGGCGGCACCGCACGGAGCCGCCTCGCGGGGCATACGGCACAAAAATATATATTAAGGAAATTATTATGGCTGAAAAAATGTGGGCGGGACGGTTCAAGGCCGCTCTTGACAAGGAAGCCGACGACTTCAATTCCTCAATACACTTCGATTCCAGAATGTGGAGGGAGGATATCGAGGGCTCGGTGGCGCACGCGAAAATGCTTGCGAAATGCGGTATCATAGACGAGGCGGACAGCGTTGCCGTGATAGACGGACTGACGGGGATCCGCGACGATCTTGCCTCTGGCAGGCTTGAGATAGATCCCGAGTGCGAGGATATCCATATGTTCGTGGAGAAGGTGCTGACCGACAGGATAGGAGATGCCGGAAAGCGCCTGCATACGGCGCGAAGCCGCAACGATCAGGTCGCACTTGATCTGAGAATGTATATGCGTACCGCCGCCGCGGAGGTGCGTGAGCAGGCTGTCCTTCTTTGCCGCGCCGTCTGCAATAAGGCGGAGGAATACCATGCTGCCATAATGCCGGGCTATACGCATTTGCAGCGCGCACAGCCCATTACCTTCGGGCATCACCTCATGGCGTATGCCATGATGCTCCTCCGCGATATCGGAAGGATCCGCGACGCCGAAAAGAGGCTTGATGCCTCTCCCATCGGCTGTTGTGCTCTTGCGGGCACTACGTATAATACGGATCGCCGCTACGAGGCGGAGCTTCTCGGCTTTTCCGAGCTGTGCAGAAACAGCCTTGACGGAGTGTCCGACAGAGATTTCGCGCTTGAGCTGATGAGCGCGTTTTCGATCATGATGATGCACCTTTCCCGCTTCTCCGAGGAGATCATTCTCTGGTCAAGCTGGGAGTTCGGCTTTGTCGAGCTGTCCGATTCCTTTACGACGGGCTCATCTATCATGCCGCAGAAGAAAAATTCCGATATTGCCGAGCTTGTGAGAGGCAAGACCGGACGTGTATACGGCGACCTCATGGCGCTCTTGACCGCGATGAAGGGACTTCCGCTTGCATATAACAAGGATATGCAGGAGGACAAGGAGGCGATCTTCGATTGCACGGATACGGTGAAGAAGTGCCTCGAAGTATTTACGCCGATGATAGAGACGATGAGCGCAAGAACGGAGAATATGGCGAGAGCCGCCAAAAAGGGCTTTATCAATGCCACCGATCTTGCGGACTATATGGTGGGCAAGGGTATCCCCTTCCGCACCGCATACAAGATCACGGGCGAGCTGGTGGCATATTGCATAGACAGCGACCGAGTGCTTGAGGAGCTTACTCTTGATGAGTTCAGAGGCTTCTCCGAGGTGCTTGACGAGGGACTCTACGAGGCGATAGACCTTGCGGCGTGTGTTGAGCGCAGAAGGTCCGAGGGCGGCACCGCACCGGAGAGCGTGAAGAAGCAGATCGAGTGGGTAAGAGAGCGCCTTGACAGCCTGTGCGCGGAATAAGTGAGGAGAGATACATGACGAGGGTGTTCGTAGACGGAAGCGCCGGAACCACGGGGCTTCGCATACTTGACAGACTGAAGGACAGAGACGGTGTCGAGCTCATTACCCTTGACGGGGAAAACAGAAAGAGCACGGAGGCGAGACGCGCCGCGATAAACGATGCGGATGCGGTATTCCTCTGCCTTCCCGACGATGCGGCGAGAGAGGCTGTGTCGCTGTGCGAAAACGACAGCACCGTGATAATAGATGCCTCTACCGCTCACCGCACCGCGGCGGGCTGGGTATACGGCTTCCCCGAGCTGTACGGAGACGTGTCGGTGCTGAGAGGTTCCAAGCGGATCGCCGTGCCCGGCTGTCACGCCAGCGGATTTATCGCACTTGTGAGACCGCTTGTCGCGGCGGGTATAGTAAAGCCCGAGACTCATCTGTTTTGCAGCTCGATCAGCGGCTATTCCGGCGCCGGAAAAAAGGCGATAGCCGTATACGAGTCGGAGGACAGAGATCCTCTCCTTGATGCTCCGAGGCAGTATGCGCTTACGCAGACGCACAAGCATCTGCCCGAGATGCAGGCGATGACGGGAATCTCGGCGCCTCCGGCGTTCTGTCCGCTGATATGCGATTTCTACAGCGGAATGGAGGTCACCGTGCCGCTGTTTGCCGATGATATATGCGGAGATGCCGAGGATATAAAAAGGATATACGCCGACACCTACGGCGGTGAGATAGTGGCGTACAGGGAGAGCTCCTCCGAGGACGGCTTCATGTCGGCGGCGGCTCTGTCGGGCACGGACAGAATGGAGCTGACCGTGCACGGAAACGGCGACAGGATACTGCTTGTCGCAAGGTATGACAATCTCGGTAAGGGCGCCTCGGGTGCCGCGGTGCAGTGCTTTAACATCGTGACGGGCAGACCGCAGACCGAGGGTCTTGAGCTGTGACGGAGATGCTTACGATATCAAGTGGTCGATGAAAGGATTTGAGTATGACTAAAATTACAGGCGGCGTTTGTGCCGCAAAGGGATTCACTGCGGCGGGAGTTCACTGCGGAATAAGGAAAAACCGCACAAAAAGAGACCTTGCCGTCATTTTCAGTGAGAAAAGGGGCGCCGCCGCGGCGGTGTATACCCAAAATCTTGTAAAGGGAGCTCCCTTGCAGGTCACAAGAGAGCATATCTCCGACGGATATGCTCAGGCAGTCGTATGTAACAGCGGTAACGCCAACACCTGTAATGCAAACGGAGTCGAGATAGCGGAGACCATGGCGGGAATTGCCGCAGATGCGCTGGGAATATCCGCCGCTGACGTGATCGTTGCTTCCACGGGAGTTATCGGACAACCGCTTGACATCGAGCCGATAGCGGCGGGCGTTCCGAAGGCGGTCGCTCTCCTCGGCGACAACGGCGAGGATGCGGCAGAGGCGATAATGACTACGGATACGGTGAAAAAAGAGGTCGCGTATTCCTTTGAGCTCGGCGGTACGGAGTGCCGCATCGGAGGAATCGCGAAGGGCTCCGGCATGATACACCCCAACATGGCGACGATGCTCTGCTTTATCACCACGGATGCCGCAATATCTCCCGAGATGCTGAGGCTTGCCCTTTCGGGAGACGTTACGGATACCTTTAATATGCTGTCGATAGACGGCGATACCTCCACGAACGATATGTGCTCCGTCATTGCAAACGGAATGGCGGGAAATCCCGAGATAGTATCCGAGGGGGAGGATTTCGAGAGCTTCAAGGCGGCGCTTCGCGCAGTTACCGATGAGCTGTGCAGACTCCTTGCCGGAGACGGAGAGGGAGCGACAAAGCTTCTTGAGTGTCACGTTACGGGAGCACCGGATAAGCAGACCGCGAGAATCGTCGCAAAGTCAGTCGTCTGCTCGTCGCTTCTGAAGGCGGCAATGTTCGGTGCGGATGCGAACTGGGGCAGAGTCCTCTGCGCCGTCGGCTACAGCGGAGCCGATGTCGATGTCACAAAGATCGCGCTCTCCTTCAGCTCCGCCGCGGGCGAGATAGAGGTGTGCAAAAACGGCGCGGGCATAGATTTCTCGGAGGAGAAGGCAAAGACGGTGCTCAGCGAGAAGGAGATCGGCATTATGCTTGATCTTTGTCAGGGAAGCGAGAGCGCGCTTGCAAGAGGCTGCGACCTCACATACGATTACGTGAAGATCAACGGCGATTACCGCACCTGAGACAGATCGGAGAAGACTATGGATATAAACAACGCACAGCGCGCGGAGGTGCTCGTCGAGGCGCTTCCGTACATACAAAAATACTACAACAAGATCGTCGTGGTGAAGTACGGCGGAAATGCCATGGTGAACGAGGAGCTCAAAAAATGCGTGATGGGTGACATCGTGCTGATGAACCTCATCGGCATCAAGGTGGTGCTCGTACACGGCGGAGGCCCCGAGATCACCGATATGCTTGCGAGGGTCGGAAAGAAGTCCGAATTCGTGGACGGGCTCCGCGTGACCGACAAGGAGACTGCCGAGATAGTTCAGATGGTGCTTGCGGGCAAGATAAACAAGAGCCTTGTAAATCTTTTGCAAAACAAGGGCGGCAGAGCTATCGGACTTTCCGGAATGGACGGACACATGATCGAGGCGACAACGCTTGATCCCAGACTCGGATACGTCGGTGAGATCACAAGCATAAACATAGACCCCATTGTCGATATGCTTGATAACGGGTATATCCCCGTTATCTCCACCGTCGGCTGTGACGATGAGGGAAACAGCTACAATATCAATGCCGACACCGCGGCGGCGAAGATCGCCGGAGGGCTCGGAGCGGAGTGTCTCATCTCAATGACCGATATCGAGGGCATTTTGAGAGATAAGGACGATCCCACCACCCTTATCCGCAAGATCAATGCATCCGAGGCACCCGAGCTCATACGGAGCGGTATCATCTCGGGCGGAATGATCCCGAAGATCGAGTGCTGTATCGACGCGATAAACAGCGGCGTGGGCAAGGTGTTTATAATCGACGGACGTGTGCCCCACTCCATTCTCATGGAGATACTTACCGATGCGGGACTCGGTACGATGTTCAAAAAGTAAAAAACGGCCGGACGGAGAGGATGCTTTCCGTGAGCCTAAGATACCGCCGCAAACAGCGGCACGGAGATTATTATGACTTCAAAAGAGATAATGGAGCTTGACGGCAGGTATGCCTTAAATACATATGCGAGATTCCCCGTCGCACTTGTCAGCGGCAAGGGAGCCGAGCTGTACGATGCCGAGGGAAAAAGATACATTGATATGGGAACGGGTATCGGCGTGTCGGTGTTCGGAGCCTGCGATGAGGAATGGCGAAGCAGTGTCACAGAGCAGCTCTCAAGGCTTCAGCATACGTCGAATCTGTACTACAACGAGCCATCCGCACGCCTTGCCGAGCTGATCTGCACGCGCACGGGCATGAGCCGCGTGTTCTTCTGCAATTCGGGCGCGGAGGCGAACGAGTGCGCGATCAAGGCGGCACGTAAGTACGGCGAGACGCGTCGCGGCAAGGATTGCTATACTGTGATCACATTGCAGAACAGCTTCCACGGCAGAACGATAACGACTCTTTCCGCCACGGGACAGGACGTGTTCCATGAATCGTTTACTCCCATGACCGAGGGCTTTGTCTTTGCCGAGGCAAATTGCCTCTCCTCGGTGGAAAAGCTGATAAGCGAGCACAACTGTGCAGCCGTCATGCTTGAGGTCGTTCAGGGTGAGGGCGGCGTTATCGCGCTTGAGCCGGAATTTGTTAAGGGCTGTGAGAGGCTGTGCCGTGAGCACGATCTTCTGTTCATCGTGGATGAGGTGCAGACGGGCAACGGACGCACGGGCGAGCTTTACGCATATATGAACTACGGCGTAACCCCTGATGTGTTCACTACGGCAAAGGGCATTGCGGGCGGACTTCCCATGGGTGCGACCGTCATGAATGAGAAGGCGGCTGCACTGTTTGCGCCCGGCTCCAACGGCTCCACCTTCGGAGCAAATCCCGTGTGTGCCGCGGGAGCGCTGTCGGTGCTCTCAAGGATCGACAGAGCTCTGCTTGACGGAGTTCGCGAGCGCGGAGAATATATCCGCCGCACTTTAAGCGGAGTAAAGGGAGTCGTGTCCGTTTCCGGACTCGGACTTATGCTCGGTATCGAGCTTGAATGTGATGCGGGAGCGGTAATAAACCGTCTGATAGATAAGGGCGTGCTTGTGCTCAAGGCGAAGAACAAGATCAGACTGCTGCCGCCGCTCAATATACCGACCGAGCTTCTCGGTGAGGCTGTCGGTAAGCTTTCGGAGGCTATCACCGAAGAAATGAATAAGGAGTGATTAACATGAAGCATTTGCTTAAACTCGGAGATCTTTCGAGCGAGGAGATCATGTCTGTGCTTGAGCTTGCCGATAAGCTGAAGCAGGAAAGAAAGAAAGGCATAAAGCATCATCTGCTGGAGGGCAAGAGCCTCGGAATGATATTCCAGAAATCCTCCACCAGAACGAGGGTGTCCTTTGAGGTGGGAATGTACGAGCTCGGCGGACAGGCGCTGTTTCTGTCACCGAGAGATCTGCAAATAGGACGCGGCGAGCCGCTTGAGGATACCGCGAGAGTTCTTTCGCGCTATCTTGACGGAATCATGATCCGCACCTTTGAGCAGGCGGAGGTCGAGGGGCTTGCACAGCACGGCTCTATTCCGATAATCAACGGACTCACCGATTACTGCCACCCCTGTCAGGTGCTTGCCGATCTCATGACGATCCGCGAGATCAAGGGCGGACTTTCCGGTCTGAAGCTCTGCTATGTCGGAGACGGAAACAATATGGCAAACTCTCTGATAGTCGGCGGTATCAAGGCGGGCATGAGCGTGTCCGTTGCCTGCCCGAAGGGCTATGAGCCGGATGAGGGTATTGCAAAGTGGGCGACCGCCGCCGGCGGATACCTCTGTACCGATAACATCGAGGAGGCAATATCCGATGCGGATGTTGTGTATACCGACGTTTGGGCATCTATGGGAATGGAGTCCGAGGCGGAGGAGCGAAAGAAGATATTCAAGGATTACTGCGTAAGCGTAAAGAATATGTCCTATGCGGCGAAGGACGCCATGGTGCTCCACTGTCTGCCGGCGCACAGAGGCGAGGAGATCGAGGCGGAGGTGCTTGAGGCACACGCAAGCGAGATTTTCGAGGAAGCGGAGAACAGACTTCATGCACAAAAGGCTGTCATGGCGCTGTGCATGGGCGGAGATAGATGACATTATGCGGCCTGCGGCGGACTCTGTTCGCGCAGACCGCATTTTATATTCGCACGGTGCGGTTTTCCTATTGCAATTCTTTGGCGCATGATGTATAATTTATAATGATAAAAAGAAAAATCGGAGGTCAAAACAGTGGTTAAGCTTATAAAAGAGGGCGTGTATCTGAAGGGCGGCAGAGAGCTTCTGCCTGCCGGAGAGGGTATGCCTGCCCCGTCGGAGGCAAGGCGCGGTACCATCGCCCACTCCATTCTTTCGGCGCATAATGTCGGAGACGAGAAGAATCTGAAGATCAAATTCGATGCGCTTGCGTCTCACGATATCACATATGTGGGAATACTGCTTACCGCCAGAGCGGGCGGACTTGAGAAGCTCCCCGTGCCCTATGTTCTGACAAACTGTCACAACAGCCTTTGTGCCGTCGGAGGCACTATCAATGAGGATGACCATATGTTCGGACTTTCCGCCGCAAAGAAGTACGGCGGCATCTACGTGCCCGCACATATGGCGGTCATACACGCATTTATGAGAGAAATGATGAGCGGCTGCGGCAAAATGATCCTCGGCTCGGACAGCCATACCCGTTACGGTGCGCTCGGCACCATGGCGATCGGTGAGGGCGGCCCCGAGATCGTTAAGCAGCTCCTCTCCCGTACCTACGATGTCGCCGCACCCGAGGTCATCGCGGTGCGTCTTACCGGCACGCCCCGCCCCGGAGTAGGCCCTCAGGATGTTGCGCTTGCGATAATCGGCGCTACCTTTGCATCCGGCTTTGTTAAGAACAAGGTTCTTGAGTTTGTCGGTGACGGCATCGCAAATCTCCCCATAGAATTCCGTAACGGAATCGACGTAATGACAACCGAGACCACCTGCCTTTCCTCTGTATGGATGACAGACAGCGCAGTCGAGGAATACTTCACGGTGCACGGAAGACCGGAGGCTTACAAGCGCCTTTGCCCCGAGGATATGGCATATTACGACGGAGCGGTCGATGTGGATCTTTCCTCCGTCGAGCCCATGATAGCGCTTCCGTTCCACCCCAGCAATACATATACTATCCGCGAGCTCAACGCAAATGCGGGAGATATCCTGCGCGAATGTGAGAAGAAGGGCGAGCAGACGCTCGGACTTCCCGAGGGCTCACTCGGACTTTCCTCCAAGGTAGACAGAAAAACAGGCAGAGTTATCGCAAATCAGGGTGTTATCGCGGGCTGTGCCGGCGGAACCTTCGACAATCTCTGCGCGGCGGCGGATATCCTCCGCGGCGGAAGCACCGGCTCGGGAGAGTTCGCTCTTTCCGCATATCCCGCAAGCCAGCCGGCATTTGTAAGACTTCTTGAGACGGGCGTTGCCGCCGATCTCATGAGAGCCGGCGTGACGATGCGTACCGCATTCTGCGGCCCCTGCTTCGGAGCGGGAGACGTCCCCGCGAACGGAGGACTTTCTCTCCGTCATTCCACCAGAAACTTCCCCAACAGAGAGGGCTCAAAGCCTGCCGAGGGACAGATCGCCTCGGTCGCTCTTATGGATGCCCGCTCCATTGCGGCTACGGCGGCAAACGGCGGAGTTCTTACCGGCGCCGATGAGATAGATGTAAAGTACAACAAGCCCGAGTACAAGTTTGACCGTACCGTGTACGAGAATCGAGTATGGTTCGGCTTCAATAAGCCCGAGCCCGATACCGAGCTGAAATTCGGCCCCAATATCGCGGACTGGCCGCGTATGCCCGCACTTGCGGATAACCTTGCGATCGGAGTGGCATCGGTGATAGACGATCCCGTAACGACCACCGACGAGCTTATCCCCTCGGGAGAGACCTCGTCGTACCGCTCCAATCCGTACCGCCTGTCGAGATTCGCACTTTCAAGGCGCGACCCCGATTACGCCGGCTTCACCGATGCGGTGCGCCGTGCCGCAGGAACGGACTCCGAGTATTTGGAAAAATATGAAAATATAAGCGACGGTGAGGTCGAGACGGTTAGAGGTGAGCTTGATGCCGCGATCGAAGCAGTAAGGGCGGAGCACGGAATGAGCGGCTCCGTGGGTATCGGTTCGCTTGTGTGCGCTCTGAAGCCCGGTGACGGCTCTGCGAGAGAGCAGGCGGCATCGTGCCAGCGAGTGCTCGGCGGAGTTGCGAATATCGCGCGCGAGTACGCAACGAAGCGCTACCGCAGTAATCTCATCAACTGGGGTATGCTTCCCCTCATAAGCGATGAGCTGACCATGGGTCTCTCCGAGGGAACACTCGGAAAGGCGATCGAGGTGGGAGATACCGTTGTCCTGCCGAATATCCGTGCGGCAGTCGAGGCGGCGGATAAAAAGCTTGTCGGATATCTCCACAAAAAGAAAACGGGTGAGCTTATCCCCGTGACCTTTACCATGGGAGAGCTGACCGACGATGAGCGAAGGATAATCCTTGCGGGAAGCCTTGTGGGATATTACAAGAGCAGTCGCGACTGATAGGTAAATAAAAAGCTCGGGTATTTCGATACAGCAAAGCATACTGTGTCGGGATACCCGAGATCTTTTATATTTGTCCTCCGGCAATATTCCGTATTATCTCACCTGCGATTATCAGCCCCGCGACAGACGGCACAAACGAAACGCTTGCGGGGGGACAACGCTTTACGAGCTCGGAGGTGTCGGTGACGGGCGGGAGGCAGGGAGTCTTCGGCTCCTCTCTCGAATACAGCACCCTCAGCTTGGAGATGCCCTCCCTTCGGCAGAGCCTCCGCATCTCACGTGCGAGAGGGCAGACCGAGGTGTCGTAGATATCAGCAAGCTCAAGCCTTGTCGGATCGAGCTTGTTTCCCGTGCCCATGCAGGAGATGAGCGGTATGCCGAGCTCCCTGCAACGCAGGATCAGCTCAAGCTTGGAGGAAACGGAATCAATGGCATCGGCGGCGTAGGCAACGTTTGTCAGATCGACGTCGCTTGATGTGTCCTTTGAATAAAACATATCGTACAGCTCAAGGGATATGTCCGGATTTATCGACCTTGCGCGCATGGCGGCGGCATCCGTCTTTCTCATTCCCACCGTTTCCGCGGTGGCGATAAGCTGTCTGTTCAGATTCGATTCGGCAACGCAGTCCCCGTCAACGAGGATCAGTCTGCCGACACCCGCCCGAACGAGCGCCTCAACGATGTACGAGCCGACTCCGCCGAGCCCGAATACCGCCACAGTCGCGCCGCGCAGTCTTTCGACACCCTCTTCTCCGAGGAGCATGGCAGTTCTTGAATAAAACGGCTTCATATGATAATACCTCCGCCGACTACGGCATCTCCGTCATACAGCACCATTGATTGACCCGATGCCAGCGCACGCACAGGCGAATCGAAGCGTGCGGTGATCTCATCCTCCCCCGAGCGCCATACGGAGGCGGTCGCCTCGGTGCGGGTATATCTCAGCTTTACGGAAAGCCTTTCCTCATGCTCAAGCTCCATGCCGAGACGGATCCCGCTTGCCTTGACCTCGGTGCGGTACAGCGCCGCCTCGTCTCCGAGGATCACGCGGTTTTCGGCGGGGTCTTTTCCTATTACGTAAACACGTCTGCCGAGTGCGATCCCGAGACCGCGCCCCTGACCGACGGTGAAGTTTCGCTGACCGCAGTGCTTTCCGAGGACGTTGCCGTCTGCATCGGTGAAATCTCCCTCCGCGGCAGTGCCCAAGGCACTGTTCAGATATCCGCGAAGATCCCCGTCGGGAATGAAGCAGATGTCCTGACTGTCGGGAGATGCGTGGCAGGGAAGCCCCGCCTGCATCGCAAGCTCGCGTATCTGCGGTTTCGTGTATTCACCGAGCGGGAAAATGAGCCTGCGTATCACATCCTCGGACAGCGCCCATAGCATATAGCTTTGATCCTTGCTCGGGTCTGCGCCCTTTCTGATATAGAAGACGTCCCCCGAGCGACCTGTCCTTGCGTAGTGACCTGTCGATGCGAAATACGTGCCGAGGCTGTCGGCTGAACGGAGCAGGCGCGGGAATTTCACATCCCTGTTGCAGAGCACGCACGGATTCGGCGTGGCACCGCTCTCGTATACCGCCGCAAACGGGGCACGTACATATTTCATGAAATCCTCGGAGGCATCCTCGGTTACGTGCGGAATACCGAGAACCTCGCAAATGGCGCGCGCGCCGTCCCCGACGGCATCTCCGCCGCCGTTCATGTCGAAGGTGACACCGTGGCAGTCATAGCCCGCCTCCCTCAGGAGCAGTGCCGCCGCGCCGCTGTCAACTCCGCCGCTCATTGCTACTGTAACCTTTTTCATTAAGCCTTGGACCTTTCCGAAGACTCCCGCAGTCGAGAGCGGGAGCCGATACTTGCGGACTACATTCCGCTGAACATCGTGTCGCTGTCGAAGTCGAGCAGATCCGAGAGGATATAGTTTGATACGAACATTCCCTTCGGCGTGAGCGCGATGCTGTTGTCTCTCTTTACGGCAAAGCCGCTTTTCAGATACGGTATCAGCTTTTTGCCGAACATCTCCTCAAAATCCGCACCGAAGCGGAATCTGAAATCGTCAAGCCTGATGCCCGCCGTGAGCCTCAGCCTGAGCATGACGTATTCACCGAGCCTTTCCTTCGGTGTGATCTCCTCGGACTGATCAGTTATCTGTATGCTTGAGAGGGGCTGCTCCACCCCTGCGATATAGCCTTCGATATTCTTGCTGTAGGAATATCTGGTGTTGTTGAAATACGAATGTGCGGCGGGGCCGAAGCCGAGGTATTCAAGACAGCTCCAGTATTTAAGATTGTGGCGCGAATATCTCCTCGGCTTCGAGAAATTGGATATCTCGTATTGGGGATAGCCCTCGGAGTTGAGATATTCCACCGCGCGCAGGTACATATCCGCCTCGGTATCCTCGTCGGGAAAATTGAAGGCGCTTCTGCTTTTGGCGAGCGGTGTGCCCGCTTCAAGCTTCAAGTCGTAGAGCGATATGTGCTCCACGCCGAGCCTTGTCACGTATCTCAGATTCTTCATCAGACTTTCCGGTGTCTGCTCCGGTATGCCGAACATGAGATCGACGCTTATGTTGTCAAAGCCCGCCTCTCTTGCCATGCGGTAGGAGTTCTCGAAATCTGCTCTTGTGTGTCGGCGCGACAGAAGCTTCAGCTCGTTGTTGTTGCCGGACTGAAGCCCGAAGCTTATCCTGTTCACACCCGCGCGGCGAAGCCGCTTCAGCAGCTCGGGCGTTACGGTGGCGGGATTGGCTTCGATAGTGAACTCGTTGTTTTTGGAGAGATCGAAGCTTTTCTTTATGCCGCGGCACAGCTTCACGAGAAGCTCTGCGGGCAGCACGGTCGGAGTACCTCCTCCGATGTAGACCGTATCGCAGACGTATTCTGCGGCACTCTCCCTGTAATCCCTCATGTGCATGAGCAGAGCGTTCACGTACCGCTCCATCAGCTCCTGCCCCGACGGGACAAAGGAATAGAAATCACAGTAGGCACACTTGCTCATACAAAACGGCACGTGTACGTATATTCCGAGTAATTTTTTTGCTTGAGGCATCGCGTGCTCACCGCCTTTCTTAGTTGTATGCTCCGCCTTCCGAGAAGACAGAGATCAATCCTCGTCAAGCTTGAGGACAGCCATGAATGCCTCGGGGGACACCTGAACGGAGCCGAGCTTTCGCATCTTCTTCTTGCCCTCTTTTTGCTTTTCGAGAAGCTTCTTCTTACGTGTTATATCACCGCCGTAGCATTTTGCAAGCACGTCCTTGCGCATCGCCTTGACAGTCTCTCTTGCGATGATCTTTGAGCCGACGGCGGCTTGGATCGGGATCTCAAAGAGCTGTCTCGGGATATTCTCTTTAAGCCTTTCCGCGATCTTTCTTGCGCGGGCGTAGGCATTGTCGGAGTGAACGATAAACGTGAGTGCATCCACGATCTCACCGTTCAGCATGAAATCGAGCTTGACAAGACTGCTCTCGTCATAGCCGTCGGGCTCGTAATCAAGAGAGGCATAGCCCTTGCTTCGGGATTTCAGCGCATCGAAGAAATCATATATTATCTCGTTCAGAGGAAGCCTGTAGAACAGCTCCACTCTTGTGGAGTCGAGATACTTCATATCGGTGAAGGTACCTCGGCGGCTCTTGCACATATCCATGATGCTGCCCATGTAATCCGTGGGCGTGATTATGGAAGCCTTGACTATCGGCTCGCGCGCCGACAGGATCTCATCCTGTGAGGGATAATTTGACGGATTGTCTATCCGCATGACCTCGCCGTTTTTCTTTGTGATCTCGTAGATAACGCTCGGTGCCGTGGTTATCAGCTCAAGGTTGAACTCTCTTTCCAGTCGCTCCTCTATGATCTCCATGTGGAGAAGTCCCAGAAAGCCGCAACGGAAGCCGAAGCCGAGCGCAATCGAGGTCTCGGGCTCAAAGGTGAGCGCCGCATCGTTGAGCTGAAGCTTCTCCAGAGCCTCCTTGGTCTCGTTGTAATACGAGCCGTCGGCGGGGTAGATTCCGGCATATACCATGGGGAGCGCGCGCTTGAAGCCCGGCAGGGCTTCTGCCGTCGGATTTGCGGCAAGGGTGACCGTGTCTCCCACGCGCGTGTCACCGACGTTTTTGATGGAGGCGGTGATGTAGCCGACGTCTCCGGCGCAAAGCTCACCGTCCGCTTCAAGCCCGAAGGGGGACATATGTCCGACCTCGACCACCTCGAATTCCGCATTGTTCGACATGAGGCGTATGACGTCTCCGGCACGCACCCTTCCGTCGATCACGCGGATATACACGACCACGCCGAGGTAGCTGTTGTAGACCGAATCGAAGATAAGCGCGCGCAGGGGCGCATCGGGATCTCCCTCGGGCGCGGGAATATCTGAGATTATCGCGGACATTACCGCATCTATGTTGAGACCCGTCTTTGCGGATACGGCGGGACAGCCCTCCGCGGGAATACCGATCACGTCTTCGATCTCCTCGCGAACCTTGTCGGGCTCCGCCGAGGGCAGGTCGATCTTGTTTATGACCGGAACTATCTCAAGCCCCGCATCCACCGCAAGGTAGGCATTTCCGAGCGTTTGTGCTTCGATGCCCTGAGTGGCATCGACCACGAGGAGAGCGCCCTCGCAGGCTGTGAGAGAACGGGACACCTCGTAGTTAAAGTCAACGTGACCGGGGGTGTCTATGAGATTGAGCTCATATACCTCCCCGTCGGGTGCGGAATAATTGATCCTGACCGCTCTCGCCTTTATTGTAATACCGCGCTCACGCTCCAGCTCCATATCGTCGAGAAGCTGTTCCTCCATGTCGCGCTTGGACACCGCATCCGAAAATTCGAGGATCCTGTCGGCAAGAGTGGACTTGCCGTGGTCGATGTGCGCGATTATGGAAAAATTACGAATATTTTTACGCCTGTCCACCTGTTCTCTCCTTACAATTATATATCTGTATTATTTTATCATATATGAAGAAAGAAATCAATATTCGAAAAGAGGAAAACGCAAAAACTGTCCCGCGGGCGCGTGGCACGGGAACATCTTGGGCAGATGCATAACGTGTCTGCGCCGCGAAGCCGCTCCGATGCGCTGTGCCTTGCGGTCTGCGGACACGGCAGGGCGTGGCGATATCTTGACTTGTCAAAGGTGCGGCGGTGTGGTATACTTATAAAAAACGGAAAGGAATGTCGATATGGAGCGCCGCATTATCCGTATCCCCGAAACGGATTCCACAAATACATACATCAAAGCGCTTGCCTCCGACGGAGAGTGGCTTTGCGTGATTGCCGACAGGCAGACGGGAGGCAGGGGCAGGCTCGGCAGGAGCTTTGAATCTCCGGAGGGCGGACTGTATATGAGCTTTCTCTGCCCGCCGACGGCGGGGGAGAACGATGCCGTGACCGCAAGAGCCGCCGTTGCCGCGGCACGGGCGATCGAGAGCATGACCGGACTTGAGCTTCGCATCAAATGGGTGAACGATCTGTACTGCGGCGGACGGAAGCTTGCGGGAATACTGACCGAGAGTGTTTGGAGCGGCGGTAAGCGGAAATGCCTTGTCATCGGCATCGGAGTGAATCTGACGGAGGGCGGACTTACCGAGGCGCTTCGCGGAATTGCCACCTCGGTCGAGGCGGAGGGCGGCAGGATACCGAGCAGGGAAGCGCTTGCGGCGAGGATCGTCGATGAATATGACCGCTGTACCGATTTTTGCGAGGAATATCGCGCAAGACAGCTGCTTCTCGGCTGTAATGTGGAGGTGCATCGCGGCGACGAGATATTTTCGGCATTTGCCGAGGATATTAACACCGACTGTGCCGTGATACTGCGACTTGACAGCGGTGAGAGGCTCACGCTGAGCTCGGGCGAGATCTCACTGAGGGCGGAGGAGCGATGAAGCGTATCGGAAACGGCAACGGGGCACATACACCGGCTCAAATCGGGCTTGCCGCCGCGCTCCTCTGCATCATCTCTCCGATAGCTCTGCCGCTCGGGGCGGTGTCGGCATCGGCGCTCACGCTTGTGATATACGTCATATCCGCAAAGCTCGGCTCATGCCGAGGCGCCGCCGCCGTAGCCGTGTACATTATTATCGGACTTGCCGGAATACCTGTGTTTTCGGGCTTTACCGGTGGATTTTCGCATCTTCTCGGGCCCACAGGAGGCTTCATCGTCGGCTATATCCCGATGGCTGCCGTGACGGGGCTCGGCGCTCGTCGCGGAAGCGTTGCCGTCGGCGCCGTATTCGCCGTGCTCGGCACCGTATTGCTGTATGGTGTCGGCACGCTTTGGTATTCGGTATACGCAAGGGTCGGTGTCATCACCGCCGCCGCGGTGTGCGTTATGCCGTTTGCGGCACTTGATGCAGTGAAGCTCGCCGCCGCGATGTATATCGCAAAGCGGCTCGGCACATTTAAGGCAAAAGCCGAAATACAGCAACCCGCCGCCGTGCTGACAGATGAGGTGCGGTGACAGAGATACCGCGTATATAATATCCGCGCGTGCACGCAGTAAAAATGACACACCCTTCGGTGTGTCATTTTCGTATTCGGTCGAAGTGTTTGGCGGGCTCAAGCCCGCTTTTCGCACGGCGGGCGTGCTACCATTTCAAAAGCCCTGCCGCGGCTGTTATCGCCTCGTATCTTGACATACCCGCCTTGAGCTTCGGATGATAGAGCAGCTCGACCATGGCGTAATCAAGCTCGGAGGGGCGGGAGTATATGCACTTTCCCTGATAGAAAACGCTGTCGCGGTGCGCGTAGGAATCCTTTGCGAGACCGAGAGACTGGAGAAGCTCCTCACATATCGTGGACAGGCGTTCCTCCTCCTCGTTGCAGTCGATCGCGGCGCGCGCCTTGAATATCTCACAGGAGTCGGTGTACCAGTGATATTCCGACATTCCGGCGCAGTTTTCGTTCGCCTCGTCGAACAGCTCGGTGATCTCGGCACGGGTGATGAACATTATCTCAAAGTTGGCGTCCTCGTTGAAGCCCGCCTCCCTCATTTGAGGGAAGCCCTCTATCGAATTGAGACGGTCTACAAGTATCCCGATTAGCTCTATATCCCCGTCGCGACATTCGCCGGTGACGGTGTAGAGGATCTCACTCTCCCAGCGGCACAGCTTCTCCGTGTTGTCACCGAATTCGCTTCCGAAGGCGACCTCGGCAAAATAGTCGAGGATATGTCCGGCGCTGTCCGATTTGAGACTGAGCCCGCCGTCCTCGGGGGCTGCGGGATCGACGTATGAGGATACCGTATCCGAGTCCGAATCGGCGGTCGAGGAGACGGAGCCGTGCTCGGGAGCGGAGAAAAAGGCGCAGGAGCAGAGCGACAGGGAGAGGGCGACTGATATAAGTGACTTAAATATTCGCATCTCTGCGTACCTCCGAGGCGGTGGGAACATTATCGAGAGTTTCACCGCAGGCCTCCCAAAGCGATACAGCGGCGGCGGCAAAGCGCGATGCCGCAACGATGTTCCCGCATCTGAGATATTCGGAAATCAGGGCGGGCAGGAACACGTCGCAGAAGAAGTGTCCCTTTGAGGTCTGATCGAGTATCTTGCCGTATCTTCCGTCATATACGTAGATACATCCGTTGTTCATGCGGAATACGGTGTATTCGACGGAGACCTGCCTGCCGAGCTCAATGGCGGCGCGGAGGGCAAGCTCGGGATTCGACGGAGCAAGCCCCGTGATCGCGAGCACGGAGCGCGCATCTCCGACAAACAGCTTCATCGCCTTCGGCAGATGGATGCTGTCGCGGCTGTCCACGTCGGAGGCGCTCACGTAAAGCTCAATGCCCTTTTCCGCGGCAAAGCGCTCTGCCGCCGCTGCCGCCTCGGGTGCTCCCTCAAGCCTCAGAAGAACTCCGTCGGGGTAGCAGTTGAACGATTCCTCGACATCTGTTGCGGTAAGCCTTGCGGCGGCTCCGCGATAGGTGATGATGCGTGTATCGCAGGACTCCTCCTCAATGCTTACGGAAAGAGAGGTGGCGGCGGTCTTGTCTCGAACGGTGAATCTGGTGTCAACTCCCATGGAGGAGAGCATTGATATGAGCTTTGTGCCGTTGGAGTCCTTGCCGACCTTTGCGAGAAGCGCGGCCTCGATCCCCATTCTTGCGGCGGCGAGAGCGGCGGCGGCGGCGAGACAGTCGGGCGAGTAGCCGTATTTCAGACCGTCGAGCTTTTCGCCGGCATACGGTAGGCGGTCACACTGAAGCTTCAGTCTTACGCCTGCGGCTCCGATCACGAGCAATCTTTTTTTCATGTTATCCGTCCTTTCCGGAGGTCGCTTCGATCCCATTCATTATCTATTATATATTCTACCACTCAACCGTATCGCCGTCAAGTCGGGAGATGTAAAAATGCGGGAGCGAGACCCGAAAATCGGAGTATCCTCTTGACAATTTGCCCGAGAGTGTGTATCATTATTTTGAATCAAGGTAAATACGGCTGATAAGGAGAATACGGCATGAGTGTAAAAATAAAGAAGGTACGCGGTACCGCAAAGGTACCGAGACGCGCCACACCGGATGCGGCGGGGGCGGATCTCTACGCCTGCCTTGACACGGAATCCGTGGAGATAGGCGTGGGAGAGACGGTGCTCATACCTACCGGAATAGCGGCGGAGATACCGAGCGGATACGCGGGATTGATACTTGCGAGAAGCGGCTTGGCATCAAAGAGAGGGCTTGCTCCCGCAAATAAGGTGGGACTTATAGATTCGGATTATCGCGGGGAGCTTATGGTGGCGCTTCACAATCACGGCATCGCCCCTCAGACGGTGGATAATTACGAGAGAGTCGCACAGCTTATGATAATTCCCTACGTGCAGGCGGATTACGAGGAGGTCGATGAGCTCTCGGATACGGTGCGCGGTGAGGGCGGCTTCGGCTCCACCGGAAGCAAATAAACAAACAAAGGTCTCCGAATATCGGAGACCTTTTTGCGTATTATCGTGAGAACATATGCCCGAGCTCAGGCTCTCCCTTCGACCATCTGCACCTTGATGATGTTGGTCGAGCCGGAGGTGTTGAGCGGTACGCCCGCCGTGATGACGACTCTGTCACCGGGGGCGACCAGATCTATCTGCTTGGCACAGTCGATGGCGTGGAGGAACAGACTGTCGGTGTCGTCCTGACTCCTTGCGAGCACGGGGAACACTCCCCATGAAAGAGAGAGCTGATGGAAGGTCTTCTCCAGAGGAGTTGCGGCGATTATCGGCTGAGACGGGCGGAATTTCGAAACACGTCTTGCCGTGTGACCGGATTTTGTGACCGCGATGATGGCGCGTGCGCTCAGATCCTTCGCCGTCGTGCAGGCGGCGTCACACAGAGCGTTTGTCGTATCGTTTGCATCATTGTCGTGGACAAGCCCGTTGTAGGCGTTCATATCCATCGCATCAAGCTCCGCCTGCTCCGCGATCCGCGCCATTACCTTTACGACGAGTGCCGGATGCTCACCCATGGCGGTCTCTCCCGAGAGCATGACAGCCGAGGTGCCGTCGAATACGGCGTTGGCGACGTCGGTGATCTCGGCACGTGTGGGGGTGGTGCTGTGGATCATCGACTCCAGCATCTGAGTGGCGCAAATGACCATCTTGCCGGACATATAGCATTTTCTGATGAAGCGCTTTTGGATACCGGGGAGCTTTTCGTATTCGATCTCAACTCCCATATCGCCTCTTGCGACCATGATGCCGTCGGAGAAGTGCAGTATCTCGTCGAAATTCCGAACGCCCTGTATGTTTTCGATCTTGGAGATGATCTTGATACTGTGTCCGCCGTTGTAATCGAGGAATTTTCTCAGCGCTATCACGTCATCCTTGCTGCGGACAAAGGAGGCGGCGATGAAATCCACCTGCTCCCTTATGCCGAACAGCAGGTCCGCTTCGTCGGCGGGGCTGAGATACGGCATATCGAGCTCAACATTCGGTACGTTTACGCCCTTGTGCGTGCTGATCGGGCCGCCGGAGTTCACGGTGCAGTGTATCTCGGTGTCCGTCGTGTCGTTTACGGTCAGCTTGATGCGTCCGTCGTCGATCAGCAGACGGTCTCCGGCATGAAGCTGAGAGGGAAGCTTTTTGTAGGATATGCCCACGGCAGCCTTGTCTCCCTGAATATCTTCAACGGTGAAGGTGAAGCTCTGCCCGTCATTCAGTATCGTGTCGGGCTTCACGTTGCCGAGCCTGATCTCGGGTCCCTTTGTGTCAAGCATCAGCGCGGCGGGTCTTTTCAGCCTGTCGCGCACACTGCGGAACAGCTCTATCGTCTTTTTGTGTTCATCGTGAGTACCGTGCGAGAAGTTCAGCCGTGCTACGTTCATTCCCGCATGGAACATCTCGGTCAAGACCGCCTCACTTGTGCTGGCGGGGCCGAGCGTACAGATGATCTTTGTTCTTCTCATGAAATCATTCCCTCGTTTTATGTACATATGTTATATATGTATATTATACCACAGATTTGCAATGTCACAATACCCCGCGACGGATATTTTGAAAAAATTAACATGAAACAATTATCCCTGTTTTCTTGCTGTTCATATTGACAGAATAGTACAAAATATGATAATATTTATACATAAACTATTTACACCTTAAATGGTATGCTTATAAACTGCGCTGTCTGACTGCGTGAGAGAGGATGGGCTTTGATATGGAACACGAAAATACTGCGGAAGCTGTTGCCGTAGTGCAAAAGAAGAAAAAGGAACGGGAGTTCCGCAGGGTGAGATCGGTCTCTCCCATGACGGTCATAGTTCCGTACATCATGAAGAACCGCACCGGCTCACAGAATATGATAAGCGACCGCATCAATGTACACAAGCTTGACAAGTACATTAAGGAAAAGCAGAGCGAGGGCTTCAAGAATCTGAATTATATGCACGTGCTGATCGCTGCGTACATACGGCTCGTGTCCCAGAGGCCGGCTCTTAACAGATTCATCAGAGGACAGCGCATCTACACCAGACGCAACGTCGAGATATCGCTTGTGATCAAAAAGGAGATGACGCTTGAGGCACCGGATACGGTAATAAAGATCAAGCTCTCTCCCGATTCCACCGTCGATGACGTGTACAGAGAGCTTGATCGCGCGGTCGAGGAATACCGCGCAAATCCCGGCGGAGCCTTTGACGATACCGCGAAGGTGCTCAGCTTTATTCCGGGACTTTTCCTCAAGTTTTCGATATGGCTCCTGCAGGGAATGGACTATTTCGGATTGCTCCCCGGCTTCCTGACAAATGTCAGCCCCTTCCACTGCTCGTATTTCATCACTTCGATGGGCTCTCTCGGTATCCCTTCTATCTACCACCACCTGTACGACTTCGGTACCTGCCCCGTGTTCTGCTCCTTCGGAACGAGACAGCGCGTGTACGAGGTCAATGCGGACGGCTCCGTCTGCCAGCAGAAGTACGTGGATGTGAGCTTTGTTACCGACGAGAGAATATGCGACGGATACTATTTTGCCTCGTCTCTGAGAATGATGAAAAGCATCTTGAGGAACCCTTGGGTGCTTGACACCCCCCCTGAGCAGGTGATTTGCGACGTTCCGTGATGCAAACGGAGAAAAAAACTTCGAAAATCAAAAAAATACTGTCAATAATTACATAAAAGGTATTGAAAAATCTTTCGATTTGTGTTAATATAAACTATCAGGGTATGATACCCAAAAATATCAAGGAGAAACATCATGAAAAGAATTATTTCTTGTATTCTTACCGCGGCAATGCTGGTCGGAATGCTCGCAATCGGCGGCGTGGCCGCGGGCACAGAGGACATCGCTCTGAAGTTCGACGACACCCGCATCAAGAACGGCGGCGGAGACAAGGGCTACGCTGCATACAGCATAGATACCGAAAAGTATCCCGATGCTCCCGACATTCTTGACGGAGGCGGCTTCACCGTATCGATGAAATTTACCATGGGACATGAGGCTCACTGTGTACACCCCGTTGATCCCAATATGTTCCATTCTTCGAAGTTCGCATTTACCATGGGAGACTCCGAGGGTACTCACAAGTATTTCGGCTACAGCGCTACAAGAGGAACCTTCTTCTTCGCTGTATGCGGGAACTCCCCCTTCTCGGGTGAGGGTACCGACGGACTTGAGTATCTGGCAGAGTCCGAGGCGGGTCTCGTAAAGCCCGGTGTTGAGTACGATGTGGCATATGAGCTGGTAGGCGACGAGGGCTACAGCGCCGGCGAGGCTTACATCAACATTTATCTTGACGGTGTAAAGGTACTCAGCTTCGATATCTACGCCGATCTTGACTACCCCACCTACTTCCCCTACAGCTACTTGATTTTCTTCCCGACTCATATCAACTGCTACGTTGACGATCTGGCTGTTTACGATAACGGCGTATACAATCCTGCTACCGGAGAGGGCGCAGACGATTATATAACCTTTACCGATTTCAGCGATGCCGAGGTAAAGTACGTTACCGAGACCGGCGATGACGGAGTCGAGACCACCAACCGTGAGGTCAACATTCCCAACTGGGGCGTATGGGCTGACTGCTATGACCTTGTAAACAAGGCAGACGAAGTATACTGCCAGCCTCAGAATACACCTGCCGACGGACAGATGAATATCGTTTTCGAGAACGACGTTGATTCCGTTACCGGCAGAGATTTCACCGCAAAGCTCTCCGCAGTTAACAACTCCGGCATAAGCAACCTTGAGCTTCAGCTCATGAACGATCCCGATATCACCGTTGTATCCGTAGAGGCTGCCGACGGACTCACTGCAACTCTCGGTGAGGCAGATGCAAAGGGCGTAAGAAAGCTCACACTCAGCGGAAGCAACTACACCGGTGAGGAGCTTGCGACCATCACCTATCACATGAGCGACAACGCCGTTCAGGGCTTCATATACGGCTACGGCGCGAAGACCGATGATGCAAAGCTTACCGAGCTCGGTATCGTTGTAACCAACGGACTTACCGAGGTCTACAATTACACTGTAGGCGATCCCAACGGCGACGGTAAGTTCAACATTGCAGACGTTATCACCATCATGAAGATGACTGCAAAGTGGGATCTCCCCCTTGTATTCACCGAGGCGGGCGATGTAAACGGAGACGGCCGTACCAACAACATGGATGCAACCTATTACCTCAGATGGCTTGCAAAGTGGAAGGGCTACATGATCAACGGTATCGCATATTAAGTTGACTTGATTTCAGGATCCTTGCCCGTCATAACAGCCCCCGCAAACGCGCGCAGCTATGCGTCGGAGTCTGATAATGGCGGGCTCGGCTCCGTTTTGAGGTATTTGACATAGAATTTTCATAAAAATCTTGAAAAAAGCTCTTACATATGATATAATTGATACAATGCGATATGTCATTTCCGAAAAGACATAATACAAGGAGGAGAAAATGAAAAGATTTATTGCAGTAATAATGAGCGTTATGATGCTAACCGGTCTTGCAATCGGTACATCCGCTGCAGGACAGATCCTTTTTACCGATGATTTCAATTCCGGAACGCTTAACCCCAACAACTGGATCGTTGAGGGTAACCTCTACTTCATCGACGATGTCACCGATTCCGCAAACCCCAGCCTTGCCGCATACAATGATGGTGTTATATGCCAGATGGAGTACAGATACGACTACACCTCGACCCCGAGACTTTTCACCAATGCGGCTATTTCCGCGCGCATCAACATCAGAGAGTATGACGGTGACGGCGGACATAGCGTAGGCTTCTGGTGGAGAGACAATTTCAGCTACGTTTCCGAGAACGAGGGCGGAACCGATAAGGAGTCGCTCGGCGCGGTCTGGAACCTGATGTACAACGATAACGAGAAGCAGCTTCAGCTTCTCGTAGACGGTGAGGAAACTCCCCGTGCGACAGCTCCCGTATCCGGCGTTGAGGTCGGTGATGGCGATGAGTACTGGTTCACCATCGGCTGGAGAGTAATGCCCGGCAGAATGACAGGCTATATCAATAATCAGAAGCTTATTGATTATTCTTCTCCCGAAATTCTCGCTACAAACGGAAGCCCGTTCCTTCTTATTAATGACGATCTGTACGTGGCATTTGACGATATCGTAGTTGCTACCGCAGATTACAACCTCTTTAATGAGAGTGAGAACTTTGTGACCGGCGGAGAGACCACCGCTCCCGCATCCGAGACCACCACTCAGAAGGTACAGGTAACTGTTACCGATGAGAAGGGTAATGCCGTTACGGATGACAAGGGACAGGTAGTTACCTCCGAGAGCATCGTAACCGAGAAGCCCGCTCCCGCAGAGACCAACAAGAACGGTACTGCCGGCGGAACAGCCACCTCCACGGGTGATGCGACCTTTATCGTGATCGCCGCAATGGTAGCCACACTCGGATGCGCGGTCGTAATTAAGAAGGCCACCGAGAAATAATCTCGGGTAAAGCCGCAAATAATTCATAAATATTACAGTATTTCCGTTAAATGCTGCGGGCTTTTTCAAAAAAAAATAAAAAAAGGCTTGAAATTGGGAGAATACTGTGATACAATACACTTGTCCAATCGCGCCATGGTTGCACAGACTGTGGGCGTAGGAAAAATATATGTACATATAAGGAGAAAAAACATGAAAAAGATCATTTCTGTGCTTTGCGTTCTTGCTATGATGGCAAGCTTCGCTTGCATCGGTGCATCTGCTGCCGATGTTCCTGTAACCTTCTCTGTAGTTGCAGATGACGTTAAGCCCGGTGACACTGAGATCAACGCTATGCTCGTTGTAACTCTTCCCGAGGGCGCTACCGGCTATGAGCTCGGCGCTTTCAAGCTTGATGTTGCTTACGATGCTTCCAAGATGGCTCTTACCCTTAACGAGGATGACGAGCTTGATTGGCAGGTAAAGGGTACTACAATGACCTCTCCTACCCCTGACACTAACCCCTATACTGTCATTTGGGCTGACACCAACGCAAGATTTAAGTCTGCAGGCGCTAACAACGCTGTAGCTCTTAAGTTCACTCTTGCTAAGGCTGCTGAGGTTGGCGATACCTTCGAGATCAACGTAACCGTTAACGAGGCTCTCTCCTTGGCAAGCAAGGACGGCACATATCAGGAAGTTGCATATGATGCAGCTGCTATTCCGGTAGTTAACTTTGCTTCTACCGTAGTTGCTCCTGCTACTACCACTGCTGCAGCTACCACTGTTGCAGATACCACTGTTGCAGATACCACTGTTGCTGATGAGACCACCGCAGCTCCTGCAGATGATACCACCGCAGCTCCTGCTACCACTAAGGCTCCCGATAAGGCTACCCAGACCGGCGACATGATGTTCGTTGTTGTTGCTGTTATGGTTGTTGCTCTCGGCGCAGCTGTAGTTGTAAAGAAGGTTAACGTTAAGTAATTAACGCTTAATAAGGTACTTTATAGGGCATTCCTCTCGTAGGAGTGCCCTAAAGTATTTTGCGGAAATGGCATGGCGCTTGCGCCATGCTTTTTGCGTATCCGAGAGAATCAAAGTGCGGCGGCGCAGTCACTTTTGTGCCCAAGCGCGCGATCCTCGCGACTTGCGCCGTACCCGCCCTGTTCTGCGTCCGCCCGCCGCGTTCGTCCTCCGCTGAGGCTTCACTCCTCATACACCTGAGCTTGTTACTGCGTTCCCGCGCCGTGCCGCGCAGCTCCGCACGACGTTTCCACGTTGTGCTGCGCCGCCGAGCCCACGCCCACGTTACCCGTTCTTTTGCCTGCTTAGCTCCGCCGGCGTAGCATCTCAGCCGCGCTTTGTATCACCTTGGCGAAAGTCCACAAGTTGCGGACGCTGTGCCGTACAGTCAAGATACCGTGCCTGCGCATGCGTTACTCCACTCATTCTCCTGTTTTGTGCCCCTTGCGCGCAACCACGCGAAACTTCGTGAACATACGAGTCGCGCGTATCGCTGTGTTTCCTCGCTGTGTCCGCCCTTCACCGAGACCTCGCATCCGTACCCGCATCCACGGACACCCGCGTCGTGTTTAAGCAGTCCCGCGTCCGTCCTCAGCCGCCGTGCCGCGCAGCTCCGAATACAAAAAAACACCCCACGGTACCTCGTACCGTGGGGTGTGATGCTATTTGCGGTCGGTTATGCCCAAGACATCGTGGTGGGCTTGGGATCGTGAATGATGATGGGCTTCAGAAGCGCGACTGCCTTCTCAAGTCCCTCGTCAATTGACATGAGGCTGTCCTCATGCTCTATCGACATAACGCGATCGTAGCCGACAAGACGGAGATTCGACGCGATATCTCTCCAGTATTCCTCGCCGTGACCGTAGCCGACAGCTCTGAACACCCATGCGCGGCCGATCTCATCACCGTAGTGCTTGGTGTCGAGATTGCCGATGGCGGGAGAGTTGATGGGGTCGATCTTAACGTCCTTGGCGTGAACATGATAGATCGCATCACCGAGGTAGCGGATCGCCTTGACGGGATCAATGCCCTGCCATACGAGATGTGAGGGATCGAAGTTGGCGCCGATCTCGGGGCCTACGGCGGCACGGAGCTTCATCAGCGTCTCGGTGTTGTATACGCAGAAGCCGGGGTGCATCTCCAGAGCGATTCTGGTCACACCGTGCTCACGCGCGAACTTGACCGTTTCCTTCCAGTAGGGAATCAGAACGTCGTTCCACTGATAGTCGAGCACCTTGAGGTATTCCTCGGGCCAAGCGCAGGTAGCCCAGTTGGGCATCTTGTCGTCGGGGCTTCCGCCGGGGCATCCGGAGAAGGTGACGATCGTATCGACTCCGCACTTCTCGGCAAGGAGAACCGCGTTTACAAAATCATCGTGGTATCTCTTTGCCTCGGCGGGATCGGGATGAACGGGATTTCCGTGGCAGGCAAAAGCGGCAAGCTCAATGCCGGTACGGGCAAACTCGGCTTTGAATGCCTCAAGAGCCTTGGGATCCGCCAAAAGAGCCGCGGGATCGCACTGTGCCTTGCCGGGATAGCCGCCCGCACCGATCTCTGCGGCTTCTACGCCGAGAGAGGCAAGGCGGTCAAGAGTCTGTGCAAGAGTCTTGTCGCCGTAAAGGTTAGCAAGAACGCAAAGTTTCATTGTAGTTACCTCTTTGATTATTTGTTGAGGAATACGATATCGCCGGTCTCGGCGGACTTGTAGATGGCCTCAAGAATACGGGTTACGCAGAGAGCCTGCTCGGGAAGAACGCAGGGGTCCTTGTCATCCATGATGGCGCGGATCCACTGACGGGCCTCCTTGGTACCGGAATCCTCGTTGGGATTGCCGTCGAAGAAAGCAACTCCACCTGCACCGAAGTCGATCTGAGTGGTGTACTGACGCCCGTCGCGAACGCCGTTGAGACGGAGACCGCCGTGGTAGTCTGCTCCGCCGAGAGTACCGGCGATGGTGCAGCAAGCCTCTCTGGACTCGGCTACGTTGAGTGCCCAAGAGGACTCAACTCTTACGGTCGCGCCGTTCTCCATAACTACGAATCCGAATGCGGAATCCTCAACGGTGAACTTAGCGGGATCCCAGTCGCCCCATGCATTTGCGGAGTTGACCTGATCGTTCAGCTTGTGATAGGTGGTACCTACAGCGTACTTGGGCTTGTAGTTATCCATAGTCCAAAGGGTAAGGTCGAGAGCGTGAGTTCCGATGTCGATAAGGGGACCGCCGCCCTGCTCATACTCGTTGAGGAATACGCCCCATGTGGGAACTGCTCTGCGGCGGATAGCGTGAGCGGTACCGAGATACATATCACCGAAGGTACCCTTTACAGCCTCTGCCTTCATGTACTGAGCATTGGAATTCTGACGGTTCTGATAACCGATGGTGAGCTTCTTGCCGGTGCGCTTTGCGGCATCGAGCATCTTCATAGCTTCCTCGGAGTTGATCGCCATGGGCTTCTCACACATAACGTGCTTGCCTGCCTCAAGAGCATCTACGGTGATAAAGGAGTGAGCTCTGTTGGGAGTACAAACGTGAACAACGTCGATGGACTTATCCTCAAGAAGCTCCTTGTAATTCTCGTAGACCTTGGCATCGGGAGTTCCGAAGTCCTGCTTTGCCTTTTCAGCCTTTTCAACGATGATATCGCAGAAGGCTACCATCTCCACGTTGGAAATGTTGCGAAGGGAGGGCATATGCTTGCCGTTGGCGATACCGCCGCAGCCGATAATACCTACCCTTACCTTGTCAGATGCATTTACTGCCATTTTGGGTTCCTCCAAATATGTAAAAAATTATTTTTGACACAGCCCGAAGCCTTCGGGTGGACATTCTCGGCACAGCTATACCGAGTATATCTATATGATAAAACAAATCGCCGCTATTTGCAAGGACTTTGGGAAATCTTTTCGAAAAAGAATTTTTACCCATGGCACTTTGCACAAAAGCGGCGAATAAAATTGGCTATGATGAACAAACTCCGATGCGGGTGAAGAAAGACACTACAGACCGAAAAATTCAGCGATTCGATCTGCCACGAAGTTGAAGCCGAGCTTGTCACCGAGGGGAGCGCCGGTGCGTGACGGCGAGTAGCAGAGGTACGGCACGTACTCTCTTGTGTGATCGGTGGTCTTTGTAAATTTCGGATCACAGCCGTGGTCGGCGGTGATGATGAGAGCATCGTCGGAGGTCAGCTTTGGTATAAAGCCTTCGAGGAAGGCATCGAAGCGGCACAGTGCCTCACCGTATCCGCGCGGATCGCGACGGTGACCGTAGAGCATATCGAAATCGACGAGATTCACAAAGCACAGACCGCGAAAATCCCTGTCCGCAAGCTCCGCCGTGCGCGCCATGCAGGCATCGTTACCCTTGTCGGGGTAGCTCTCCGTGATACCCCTTCCCGCGAAGATATCGGAGATCTTTCCGACACCGATCACATCGCAGCCCGACTCGGAGAGACGGTCGAGCACGGTCACTCCCGTCGGCTCAAGCGAAAAATCGTGCCGCTCCGAGGTGCGGATATAATTCGGGTATTCGCCCGTAAACGGTCTGGCGATGACTCTGCCCACGCCGTGCGGCGGAGTGAGTATTCTCCGTGCGGTACGGCATATGTCATACAGCTCATCGATGGGGATAACGGAGGTGTGCGCCGCGATCTGAAATACGCTGTCGGCGGAGGTGTACACTATAACACTGCCCGTCTCAACGTGCTCTCTGCCGTAATCGCGAATGACGTCTGTGCCGGAGTACGGCTTGTTGCACAGTACCTTGCGACCGATAGCCTCCGAAAATCTCAGAAGGATATCCTCGGGAAAGCCGTTAGGATATGTCGGCAGGGGCTTTTCGGAGATCACGCCCGCAAGCTCCCAGTGACCGACGGTCGTGTCCTTTCCGCGCGAGAGCTCCGCCATTCGGCAGTGATCTGCGGCGGGAGCCGCTACCCTCGGTACCGTATCCGCTCCGGTGATACAGCCCAGTCCTAGACACTGCAGCATCGGCAGTGAAATACCGCCGTCCGAGGCACTGCGGAGCGTATTTGTCCCCTCGTCCCCGAAATCCGCCGCATCGGGTGCCTCACCGATGCCGAGGCTGTCGAGCACGATCAAAAATACCCGTTTCATAGAGACCTCACCGCTCAAAGCTTTACGGCGGAATTTAGCGCCAGAGTTATCATCTCGGTGAGGGAGGTCTGCCTCTCCTCGGTTTTGAGCATTTCTCCGGTGACGAGCTGATCGGAAACGGTGCAGACGGCGAGGGCGTTTTTGCCGAGACGGGCGGCTGTGGCGTACAGCGCCGCCGCTTCCATCTCCACGGCGAGGACTCCCATCTTCGCCCAAAGCCGATTGTATCTGCGGCTCTCGGTGAGATCCTCGTCATCCGTGTAGAAGCGGTCGGTCGATACGACGGTACCGACCTCGTGATCTATTCCCTCCGCCTCCGCTTCATCGGCAAAGGTGCGGAGAAGTCTGTAGCTTGCCGCGGGTGCGAAATGACCGGGGAGACCGTAGCAATCGGCAAAATTGGAATCGGTAGAACAGGCGGAGGCGATGATGACGCGCCTGAGCGGAACGCGCTCAAGCAGAGCTCCCGCCGAGCCGATGCGGATGATATTCTCCACGCCCATGCCGGTGTAAAGCTCACGCGAGTAGATGCCGATGGAGGGCATACCCATTCCGCTTGCCATAACGCTGACGGGCACGCCCTTCCATTTGCCCGTGTAGCCTTGGATCCCGCGAACGTTGTTCACAAGAACGGCATTCTCCAAAAATTCCTCTGCGATGAATTTCGAGCGCAGGGGGTCGCCGGGCATCAGAACGGTATTTGCGAAATCCTTCGGCTCGGCTGCAATGTGTAATGTTGACATATCAGTCTCCTTTGAGCTTATATATTGCGATCAGCCGTTCAGGGCGATCTTGACAAGTCTGCTTGTACCGAGTCTGTCGGCACCGAGAGAAAGAAACAGCTCGGCATCCTCAAGGCTTGCTATGCCGCCGGCGGCTTTCACGCGCAAGCCCGCGGGCGCATTTTTGCACAGCACCTCAACATTGTGCGGATCCGCACCGCTCTTTGAAAATCCGGTGGAGGTCTTGATGTAATCGGCACCCGCCTTTGCGGTGACGGCGCACATTTCGATCATCTCCTCGTCGGTGAGCAGACAGCATTCGATTATCACCTTGAGGATCTTGCCCTCACAGGCGGCGCGCACGGCGGATATCTCGGCTCCGACAAGCTCCGTATCTCCCGACTTCAGTGCGCCGATGTTTATAACCATGTCGATCTCGTCGGCACCGTCCGCCACGGCGGCGGCGGTCTCCGCTACCTTGATCTCGGTTCGGCTGTAGCCGCAGGGAAAGCCGATCACGGTGCAGATCGGCACTCTTTTATGGGAATACTCCGCCGCCTGCTTTACAAAGCACGGCGGAATACAGACGGAGGCGGTGCCGAAGCGTATGCCCTCGTCGATCACCTTGCGTATATCATCCCACGTGGCATCGGGGGAGAGCAGTGTGTGGTCTGCATGAGCGAGAAGTGCTGATAATTCCATAGTGTACCGCGAACGTCCCGTGGACTTGTTCGCAATCCCTTCGTAATATTTTGTGAAGCTGCCGTCAGTCCTCAAATTGGCGGAGCGTTACCGTGAATCTTGATTCAAGTGCTTCGCGAATGAGAGTCTCTCTGTCGAGTCCCGCTTCCGCGGCGATCACCTTTTCGATCTGCGGCTGAGTTCTCGGGTGGCGCGGGGTGAATACCGTACAGCAGTCCTCATACGGCTCGATCGAGGTGTCGTAGGTGTCGATCCGACGGGAGATGCGAATTATCTCCTCCTTGTCAAGACCGATGCAGGGACGGAATACGGGACGGTCGGCGGCAGCCTCGGTGGAGCAGATAGCCGCGGTCGTTTGGCTTGCGACCTGACCGAGGCTCTCTCCCGTGATGAGCACGGGAGCGCCGATCTCACTTGCGGTGAGTGATGCGAGCTGCATCATGAACCGCCGCAGGATCAGCGTGAAGTAGTCCTCCTCACAGTTGTCGCGTATCATCTCCTGTATGTGCGTGAGAGATATCACATGAACCCGTATGTATCCCGTGTACTCCGTGAGCTTTTTCGCAAGCGTGAGTACCTTCTCCCGCGCGCGCTCACTTGTGTAGGGGATCGACTCAAAGTACAGAGCGTCGATCTTCAGACCGCGCTTCGCCATCATGTATCCGGCAACGGGGCTGTCTATGCCACCCGACAGAAGCAGAAGTCCCTTGCCGCCGCAGCCGTAGGGAATACCGCCGGCACCCGCGTCCTGCCCTGCGTGAATGTATGCGCCGTGGTCGCGTATCTCGATGCGAACGGTGACGTCGGCACTGTCCATCTTCACCTTCAGATGCGGCATGACAGAGAGAATGGCACCGCCCGCCTCGGCGGCGATCTCGGGCGATTTCAGGGGGAATCTCTTGTCGGAGCGCTTCGCCTCACAGCGGAAGGTCTTACAGCCGATAAGCCTGTCGGGAATGTATTCCTTCAAAGTTCGGCAAATGTCGTCCATATTCTTTTCGGCAACTGCCGCTTTTGTGACGGCGACGAAGCCGAATACCTTCTTCGCCTGCTCGTACATCGCGTCGATGTCGCTCTCCCAAGGATCGTCGCTCTCCGGCTCAATGTACACCGTGCTTTGCGCGAGCCGAAGGTTGAATTTGCCTATCGCCTTTGCTCTGCGGCGCAGCTCCTTCATGAGGATCGTTTCAAATGAGCCCTTGTTTGCTCCCTTGAGGATTATCTCCCCGTATTTACATAGTATGACTTCCTTCATCGGTAGATCCTTTCGTATGGGGCAGACGCCCCTTTATTTTATGACACGCAGGCGATAGCCCTTCGAGCGCACGGTAAATAGCGTGCCCTCACCGAAGGCGGCATCGAGCTTTTTTCTCAGATATGAGATGTAGACGGCGCAGAGATTGCGGTCGATGCGCCCCCACACCGCATTTGACAGCTCCTCGGCGGAGGAAAAGCGGTTGCCGTTTTCGAGAATTGCCGAAAACAGTCGAAGCTCGGTGGGAGTGAGCCGCACCGATCTGCCGCCGAGAACGGCGGAGGAGGTCTCGGTATCGACCGAAAACTTGTCCCGCGGCAATATCAGCGCCATTGCCGCATCAAGCAGTGACTCCGCCGAAAAAGGACGCGGGAGGACGGTACATTCGTCTCCGGCTCGGAGAAGCAGACTGCCGTTCTTCTCACTGATGAAAAGAGACGGCGATCCCGAATCCGAGAAGCAAAAATGCGAGGACAGAACGGCTTTGACAAAGCCGTCAAACTCGGGATATCCCGTGTCGGTGCGGCACGTCGGAAGTGCGTCACCCGCTATCGAAAAATCAGTTTGTGTAATCATACTATAATAATACAATAGAATTGCGAAAAAGTCAATCACGAACGGAATTTAGGCAACGGCAAAAAACAGCATTCGCCTAAATGCGCGGGTAATAACGAAATAGGGTGGGGAAGCATGGAAACCGAGCATAAATGGGAATAAATGGAAATAGTGGAAAAACTATGCAATACCGACAAAGTCGAATGGAAAATACTGGAAAATAGTAGTGAAAAATGGTCAAAAAAACAGCTCAAACGCGATAAAAATTTTTGATAAGGTATTGTAATTTGCAGTTGTCTATATTATAATATAAGTAATCGTGGGGCGAAGTGGTGAGCCTCGCAGTGAAAAGGGGGGACGAAGCAATGCTCGTAGGGAAGTATAATCATACTCTCGATGCAAAGAACCGTATGTTCATACCGGCGAAGCACAGAGAAATTCTCGGCGATAAGTTCATGATCGTCAAGAACGTCGACCATTGCCTCTCCGTCTATTCCATGGAGGCATGGGAGAAGTACGCTGCGAAGATCAACGAGCAGCCCAAGATCAAGGCGCGCAAGATGCTTCGTCAGATATATTCGAATGCGGCGTCGGTGGAGCCCGATTCTCAGGGACGTGTTCCGATATCCGAGGAAATGAAGAAGTACGCCGGCATTGAGAAGAACGTCGTGATCCTCGGCTGCGGCGAATATGCCGAGATCTGGTCCGAGGAGGCATATCTCATCGAGGAGGCGGACGACAGTGATGACAGCCTTCTTGAAATGATGCTGGAAGCGGGACTTTAAGATGGAGTTTTCTCATGTATCCGTGCTTCTCGGTGAAGCTGTCGGTGCGCTGAATATAAAGCCAAACGGGATATACGTTGACTGTACCGCCGGAGGCGGCGGACATTCCTTTGAGATAGCCTCACGTCTCGGTGACGGAGGAAGACTCATTTCGATAGACAGAGATGAGGACGCGATAATCGCCGCGGGAGAGCGGCTTGCCCCCTTCGGGGACAGGGTGACGGTAGTCCGCAGAAATTACGGAGACGTGGGCGCGGTGCTCGACGAGCTCGGCATCGGCGCGATAGACGGGATCCTCTGGGATCTCGGCGTGTCGTCTCATCAGCTTGATGCGGCGGAAAGAGGCTTTTCGTATATGGCGGATGCTCCGCTCGATATGCGAATGGACAATACCTCACCACTCACCGCGGAGACGGTGGTGAACACCTATCCGGAGAGTGAGCTTGCACGGATAATACGGGATTACGGCGAGGAGCGCTTCGCTTCGCGCATCGCCCGCAGGATCGCGGAGGCAAGAGAGACCGCTCCGATACTCACTACCCGCGAGCTGTCGAATATAATCGAAAAAGCAATACCGGAGAAGAATCGCAGGGCGGAGAACAAGCATCCGTCAAAGAGGACGTTTCAGGCGATCCGCATCGAGGTGAACGGTGAGCTTGATGCTATCGCGCCGTCGCTTGAGGCGGGTGTGCAAAGACTTGCGGCAGGCGGGAGAGCGGCTGTCATCACCTTCCATTCGCTGGAGGACAGAATAGTAAAGAACACCTTCGCGGAGCTTTGCAGAGGATGCGTTTGCCCTCCGGATTTCCCCGTGTGCGTTTGCGGAAGAACTCCCGAGGCGGCGCTTGTCTTCAAGAAGCCGATGATTCCCTCGGAGGAGGAGCTGGAGGTAAATCCGCGCGCAAGAAGCGCGAAGCTGAGAGCGATAGAAAAGCTCGGAGCAAGGAACTGACCGCAGGCGGGACATTTTCGGTCTCATCATTTATATTATATAATAACAAATCGGATGTGCGGCGATGTGGGCCGCGGATGACGGAAGAAAAAACACGAGAGGAGCTACACTGACCATGGTATACAATAACGCGGTATACAGACCTGCATCTTTAAGTGAAAGACTTCAGGCAAGGTTCGGGGAACGGGCGGCGAAAGCCGTTTCCGGAGCAAGCTCCAAGGGACAGACTTCGTATAATACGGGAGAGGTGCTGTCCTTTTTCGGTCGTGTTGACGATAATGTGACGGCAAACAGAGCCATTCCGAAAAAGAGACGCGTTCAGCCCTCGGCTGATACCGCACAGCAAAGAGCACAGCAGAGAGTACAGCAGCCGCGCACAGCCTCAGCCGGATCGGCGGCGACACGCGAATTTGACAGGAGAGCGGTACAGGCGGGCGCACGCAAAGCGGCGGGTACGCAGAAACAGAGGGTCGGCGCAAGAGCGCAGGCGACTCCCGAGATCACAAGGACATTTACAAGGGCATATGCCGCAGGCGAGAGGGTCAGACAGACTGCCGAGAGCTATTCCGGCGTTGCCAAAAGGCGCTATGCCGTCGGAGCAATGCCGTCGGGTGCACTCAGACGCGGCAGATCCAATATTTCCGGAGCAAGACATGCGGTGCTCGTGACCTCCGACAGCCCGGACAGCGGAAAGGGCATCATCGCCACGCTGAAGGATGCCTTCGGTGACCGCCATATCGCGGAGCACAGAGTTAAAAAGGATCCGTTCCCCTTGGCGTTCGTAACTCTTGTCGGTATTTGTGCATTTATGGTGATGGTGCTGATCTTCAGCTTTTCTCAGGTGCATGAGTACAACAGCAATATAAGCAATTTGAAGAATACGCAGAGCGAGCTTGCGGAGCAGGCGGCGAAGCTTGAGGTGCTCCTTGAGGAGCGCGACGATATCCGCGAGATCGAGAAGATCGCCGTGGAGAAGATCGGTATGGTGAGCAGTGATACCGTTCAGTCGAAGTTTGTTTCCGTGGGTGCATCGGACAGAGTGGAGGTCATTAAAACAGAACCCGAGGAGACCGAGGGCGGCTTTTCCGCGCTTCTTTCCGTTATCGGAGAGAGCCTCGGACAGATAGGTGAGTATTTTAACTGATACCGAGCCTTGAAAAAAGGTGAAAGGTGGCGTGCATATTCGGTACGCCGCCTTTCGGATTTACGGAGAATCGCGCCGCGGGCGAATATAGCCGTGTGCGGCGTAATAGAATTATATAGATGCCGAAAATACCGAGAGGGGGAGTTGCCGTGCGAGAGGCGAAAAAGAGAATAGACAGATCCACCGTAAAGCGTCTCGGTGTGGTGATGTGTGTTTTTGCGGTCGTTGCGGCGGCTCTTATCGGAGTTTTGGCGAAGCTTCAGCTTGTGGATCATGCCTACTACAAGACGAAGGTGCTCGATCAGATGACCGTCTCCACGGAGGTGAATCCCGAGAGAGGCACCATATACGACCGAAACGGCAGTATCCTTGCGGCAAATTCCTCAAACTACCTGATCTTTATATCTCCGCAGGATATCATAGATGCCATGGAGGATACCGAGAACAGCACGGTATACACGTGGACTGACAGCTCGGGAGCCGACAAAAAGGGACTTCGGATGAATGAGCTGATCGCGGAGGGGCTGTCGGAGATACTCGGGATCGAAAAGTCCGAGATACTCGAAAAGGCCGCCAAGGATGGCAGAAGATACGAGGTCATAAAGAAAGAGGTAGCGGAGGAGGATGCCGAGAAGGTTCGGGAGTTTATCTCGGAATACGGGCTCACAAGGCAGATCTACCTGCGAGCATCGTCTATAAGAACGTATCCTTACAGTGAGCTTGCATCACAGGTGATAGGCTTTGTGAACAAGGACGGCAAGGGAATCTACGGTATCGAGAGCTATTACAACAATCTGCTTGAGGGCACGTCGGGAAAATACATCGCCGCGCAGGATGCACACAGCGAGGATATGCCGTTTGAATACGAGAGCTATATTGATGCGGAAAACGGTTATAATATCGAGACCACGCTTGACGTGTATATCCAGTACGAGCTTGAAAATCAGCTCAAGGCGTCCTACGAGGACAATAATCCGAACGAGCGTGTTTCGGGAATCGTCATGAACGTGAATACCGGAGAGATACTTGCGATGGGTACGTATCCCACCTTCGATCTGAACGATCCGTATACGCTTGACAGCGCATCGCTTGCAAAGCTGGAGCTGCTTGATACGGAGTCAGACGAGTACGTGAGCACAAAGTACGATCTGCTGTATAATATGTGGTCGAACAAGGCGGTATCCGGACTTTACGAGCCCGGCTCGACATTTAAGATAATCACCTCGGCAATGGCGTTTGACGAAAGCGCCGTTACCGTGAATGACAGCTTCTACTGCGCGGGAAAGCATTACGTCGAGGGCTACGGCGATGTGCGCTGTCATAAGGCGGGCGGACACGGAAGACTCACCTTCGCTGAGGGACTTCAGCAGTCCTGCAACCCCGTGTTCATGGTTCTTGCCGAAAGGCTCGGCATAACAAACTTTTACAACTACTTCAACTCCTTCGGATATCTTGCAAAGACGGGGATAGACCTCCCCGCGGAGGCATCTCCGATAGTGACCGCCGAAAAGGATTTCACGGGAGTGTCCCTTGCGGTCTACTCCTTTGGACAGACGTTCAAGACCACGCTCATTCAGCAGATAAGAGCCGTGGCATCGGTGGCAAACGGCGGATATCTTGTAACACCGCATATCCTGAAGACGATAAAGGACAGCGACGGAAATACCGTTGCGGAGTTCGATACGGAGCCGGTGAGACAGGTGGTGAGTGAGGCCGCCTGCGATACGGTGACGGAGATCCTTGAAGCGGGCGTATCGGGCAACGGCGGAGCGAAGAATGCCTATGTAAAGGGCTATAAGGTCGCCGCAAAGACCGGTACCTCGGAGAAAAGAGATAAGGTCGATGAGAACGGCGAGAAATCGTACAGGGTGGGCTCTACCGTGGCGTATGCGCCGGCGGACGATCCGGAGATCGCGGTAATAATCATCTGCGATGAGCCGACGAACGGCGTCGTATACGGCTCAAGAGTGGCGGCTCCGTATGTGTCGAATCTTCTGTCGTTTGTGCTCCCGTATATGGGCTTTGAGGCGGAGTATACGGAGAAGGATCTTGAAAACGTACAGGTGGCTGTGCCGAGCTGTGTCGGCAATACGGTCGATGCGGCAAAGAGCGATCTTGAGTGGCGCGGCTTCGCCTGTGAGATCGTGGGTGACGGAGATACCGTTACCGCACAGCTTCCCGCCGCGGGTGAGAGCATCAGCCAATCGCGCGGACGTGTAATACTTTACACCGGCGGTGAGGCGCCGAAGGCGGATGTCAAGGTGCCCGATCTGATAGGTAAGACTGCCGAGGCGGCAAACCGTATACTGGTAAATGCGGGCTTGAACATTAGCCTGACCGGAGCCGCCGGACACCAAGAGGGCGCAATAGTAATAGATCAGTCTATTGCGGCGGATACACTCGTTCCCGCGGGAACGGCAGTGACGATAGAGCTCAGGTATATGGATTCCACAGACTGACGGGCTCGGCGCACAGAAACACGGATGTCAAAAGCATTTGATTTTGACGGAGGTTTCTATGCTGCTTCAAAAGCTTCTTTCAGGTGTAAAAATAACGGGCGTATCACCCGCGGGTGATGCGGGAGACGATGCCCTTCGGCATATTGATGTTGAGGGGGTATCCACAAGCTCCGAGACTGTGCGCGCGGGAGATGTGTTCATCTGCATAAAGGGAGAGCACACCGACGGGCATCTGTATGCCGAGGAGGCGGTAAGGCGCGGCGCGGCGGCAGTCGTCGCAATGCGACACCTGAATCTCGGAGTGCCGGTCATAACGGTGGAAGATACGAGAGTTGCCGCCGCGTACATATGGAGCAACAGATATTCTTCACCTGCCGAGGGCATGACGGTGATATCCGTGACGGGCACGAACGGCAAGACCTCCGTGACGTATATGCTCAGAGAGATACTGAGAGCGGCAGGGTGCCGTTGCGGGCTCATAGGAACTGTCAGATGCATGGCGGAAGATGAGGAGCTGTACACGGGCGGAGGCTCGGAGCTCAGCGGAGCCGCCGCCGCGATGACTACACCGGATCCGGAATACCTCTACGGTATGCTGCATGAGATGCGGCTTCGCGGAATGACACACGTGCTGATGGAGGCGTCCTCACACGCGCTGGCACAGCACAAGCTTGATCCCATCGTCTCGGATATGGCGATATTTTGCGGGCTGTCTCCGGAGCATCTTGATTACCACGGCACGATGGATAATTATCTGGCAGCAAAAGCCGTGCTGTTTCGCCGTGCGAAAAGAGGCATAATAAATTGGGACGATCCGTATTCCGCGCGACTGTGTGAGGCGGTCGGTGGGAATTATATAAGGGTAGGCACTGCTGCCGACAGGCGCACGGATTGCGAGCTTTTTGCCGATGGTATAGTATACAGCCGAGGACGGGTGAGCTACCGCCTTGTCGGAGAGGGCACGGATATTGCCGTCGAGTGTGCGATGTCGGGCATATTCGGAGTGTATAACTCCATGCTTGCCGCCGCCGCCGCACTCGAGGCGGGTGTCGCGCCCGAGATAATAAGCTCGGCGCTCGGTGGCTTTTCCGGCGTTGAGGGTAGAATGGAGACTGTCGCAAGCCTCGGCGGACTCAGGGTGATAAGAGATTACGCGCATACTCCGGAGGCTCTGCGTGCGGCAGCACGGATCGCCGCCGCCGAGACCGACGGAAAGCTGTGGCTCCTGTTCGGCTGCGGAGGCGACAGAGATAAGACGAAGCGTCCCGAAATGGGGCGTATCGCCTCAAGCATCGCGGATTTCACCGTGATAACCTCAGATAACTGCCGCAGTGAGGACAGAGCTGCGGTCATTGCCGATATCGCGGCGGGCTTTGACAGCTCAAAGCCGCATATCATAATTCCCGACAGGGAGAGGGCAGTGCGGTATGCCGTTGCGAATGCCGGCATGAGAGACACCGTACTGCTGTGCGGCAAGGGACACGAAAACTACGAGATAACCGCCGATGGAAAGCGGCCGTTTGACGAAGCGGCGATAGCACGCTCGGCAATAAGAGAAAGAGCCTTGCGTATCGAGCGCAGGGGAAATTGCAGCCGAAGGAAGTATTCGGCACGAAAAAAGAAAGGATAAGCCGTATGAGTATCAAGCTGAAGCTGAAAAGCTTTACCGCAGAGGAAATTGCGGAACAGACAGGGGGAAGGTCGGAAATACACGGCAAGGGAGCCGCCGGCTGTGTCACCTCAATAGGTCACGATTCGAGAGATGTTTCCGACGGGATGCTTTTCTGCGCGATAATCGGTGAGAGCTTTGACGGCAACGATTTCATAAAGGATGCTCTTGATGCCGGCTGTGATACGGTGCTGTGCAACAGAGTCCCCGAGAATACGGAGGGGTACGATTTCACCGCCGTTATCGTAGATGATACCGTGAGAGCGCTCGGACGGCTTGCGGCATATTACCGCGGCTTTTCTCAGGCGAAGGTCATTGCGGTGACGGGAAGCGTCGGCAAGACCACCACCAAGGAGTTCATCTATGCGGTGTCCTCCGCCGCCTTCAAAACGCATAAGACGCTCGGCAACTACAACAATGAGATAGGGCTTCCGCTGACAGTTTTCGAGCTGTCTCCCGAGGATCGGGTGGCGGTGCTTGAAATGGGAATGTCGAACGCCGGCGAGATCGAGAGAATGAGCCTCATCGCGCGCCCCGATATAGCCGTGATCACCAATATCGGCACCTCCCATATAGCAAGCCTCGGCACGAGGGAGAATATATGCAGTGCAAAGCTTGAGATCGCCGCAGGACTTGCGCCGGACGGCTGTCTCATTATGAACGGAGACGAGCCGTTGCTGTTCTCCCAAAAGGAGAGACTGGGTGAAAGAGCCGAGTATTTCGGAGTCCACAACAGATATGCGGATTTCAGAGCCGTAAATATCCGCGTCTCAACGCCGATAGTGTACGATCTGATCTTCGGTGACACCGCGGTGACGAATATCGAGGTGCCGACGCTCGGAAAGCACAATGTGTACAACGCCCTTGCCGCATATGCGGTGGGTGTGAAGCTCGGCATGACTGATGAGAAGATACGCAACGGACTGCGCTCCTTCTCGGGAGCGGATAAGAGGCAGAGCATCTACGAGGCGGACGGCATTACCGTGATCGACGACTGCTACAATGCCAGCCCCGAATCCATGCGCGCCGCGATAGAGGTGCTGGTATCCGTGGCGGGAGAGAGGGGCGGAACTCCGACGGCGCTTCTCGGAGATATGCTTGAGCTCGGAGAATATTCACAGCTCATGCACGATCAGCTCGGAAGAACTGCGGCACAGCTCGGAGTTCGGAAGCTGTTCTGCTACGGCTCCATGGCGGATGTTGTGGCGGAGGCGGCGATAAAGAACGGTGTCCGCGCGGACAACGTGTTTGTCTGCCTTGACAGCGACAATCCCGAGCTTATGGCGGATATGATCGTCGGCTCGGTGCAAAAGGGAGACGTGCTTCTTGTTAAGGCAAGCAGAGGTATCAGAGCCGAAAGAGTTATCGAGTCACTCAAGAATAAGCTTGCGAAAAAGAAAAAATAACACGGCAGAACACCACTGTGCGATGCTTTTGAGACAGGAGATATGACAATGAACGACCTGATACTGTTTTTGCTTACGGCAATGCTCACGTTTCTTTTTACCGTGATTGCCTCAAGGCGGCTGATCCCTTATCTCAAAAGCAAGAAGATGGGACAGCATATACTTGATATAGGTCCGCGCTGGCACAAGAACAAGGAGGGAACTCCGACAATGGGCGGAGTGGCGTTTATTCTTGCCTCCGTGCTCTGCGGCTCTGCGGCGGCTGTGTGTATCGCGATACGCGACGGCGGCAGTGCGGCTCGCGGACTTGTCGCAACGCTTGCATACGCTCTTGTGTGCGGACTGATCGGCGTGGCGGACGATGTGCGTAAATTTACGAAAAAAGAGAACGAGGGGCTCACCGCCTCGCAAAAGTATCTTTTGCAGCTCATCGCCTCCGGCGCATACCTGTTCCTTCTTTTCCGCTCCGGCATCGTTACGACCGAGCTTCGGATCCCGTTTACGGGTATCTCACTTGAGCTCGGCGGCTTCTACTTCATATTCGCGCTTATCCTTCTGACCGGCGTAAACAACAGCGTGAATCTGACAGACGGTATCGACGGACTTGCATCGACGGTGACCTTCGTCGTTGGCGTGTTCTTCGCACTTGCAGCACTCCTCGGTAAGACTTCCTCGGTAAGCGGACTCGGTGTGATCTCGGCGCTTCTCATCGGAAGCACGCTCGGCTTTCTTGTGTACAATTTCTATCCCGCAAGGGTATTTATGGGAGATACCGGCTCGCTGTTTCTCGGCGGCCTTGTCGCAGGCGCCGCATTTCTCTGCGGTTCACCACTCATCGTGGTGCTGTGCGGCATCATATATATAGCGGAGGCGGCGTCCGTTATGCTTCAGGTGGGATATTTCAAGCTCACCCACGGCAAGCGACTGTTCCTCATGAGCCCCATTCATCACCATTTTGAGAAAAAGGGCTGGGGTGAGGTTAAGATATGCACGGTGTTCGGCGCCGTGACCGTATTGTTTTGCATTTTGGCTTGGATCGCATTGTGATCCTTTGATAATTTACCGAGAAGGGAGCTGTGACGTATGTCGGAGGATAATAAAAACGCGGGCACGAATAAGAGCTCGGGTACGGAGAACAGGGTGCGCCGTGTATCCGGTGTCACAGTGACCGGCAGAGGACTCAGACGGGTGGAAAATCTCCCTACCGACAGAGCGGTCGAGGAAAAGCGCAGGAGGGAGAGAGAGGAATCCGAGTGGAATCGCGGCATAATCAGAATAAAGACCGGCAGCGACAGGATACTGCTTGCGATAATTCTGCTTCTGCTGACTCTCGGCTGTATCATGGTATTCAGTGCCAGCTACCCCTTGGCGCTCTATAGGACTGCCGGAAGTGACAGCCTGCTTTACATAAAGCGCCAGATTGCCTTTGCGGCTGTCGGTGTGATAGTTATGGTGGCGGTGAGCTTCATTCCGTACAGCTGGTTCAAAAGGCTTGCGCCGATAGCATACGCGGTGGGGCTTTTGTTGCTCATACTTGCACTGTTTATCGGCCACGGCGGAGACGAATCGACAACGGAGGCGGGAGTCAGACGTTGGATCGGAATAAAGGGCACGTCGTTCAACATACAGCCCTCGGAGCTGATGAAGCCGGCGGTGGTGATGATGCTTGCGTGGTATATGGATAAATACCGCGACAGCATAATCGACCGCACAGACCGCAGAACCTACCTTGTTCGGGGAATACTTTTCCCGTTTATGATACTCGGACTTGCCTGTATATGCGTGCTTGTCGGAAAGCATCTGTCCGGCACGCTCATCATAGGAATGCTCGGCGTTTGCATAATATTCCTCGGCGGAGCCCATTTCGGGTATATTATGGCAACGGGAGCCGCCGCGGGCGGTATCGCAATGGTGGCGTATGTCCTCATGAATCCGTATGCGCTCAAGAGAATCACGACCTTTACCGACAGCAACGCCGACGTGCTTTCCGATAAATGGCAGACGACACAGGGACTTTATGCCATAGGCTCGGGCGGACTTCTCGGCACGGGACTCGGCGGAAGCAATCAGAAGTTCAGCTACGTCTCCGATGCACACACCGACTTCATATTCACTATCTGGTGTGAGGAAATGGGCTTTATCGGAGCTGTCCTGCTCATATGCCTGTTCCTCGCTTTTATCTGGAGAGGTCTTAATGTCGCGATGCACGCGCCCGATACCTTCAGCTCACTTCTTGCCGCGGGTATCGTTATCCAAGTGGGACTTCAGGTCTTTCTGAATATCGGAGTTGTTACCGATGTCATCGTAAACACGGGAGTTCCGTTGCCGTTTTTCACCTACGGCGGAAGCTCGCTCGTCGTGCTGATGGCGGAGATGGGAATACTTCTGTCGATCTCACGCCATTCGTATCAGAAAAAATAGACATTTGACTAAATCGGCGCGGCGGTGAAACTGTCCGCATATGTAAAGGAGAGCGTTATGAGAGTCGTATTTACCGGAGGCGGAACGGGCGGTCATGTGAATCCCGCTATCGCGATAGCCGATACAGTGAAAAGAGCGGAGCCGGATTCGGAGATAAGCTTTGTCGGAACTCCTAGGGGAATAGAAAATAAGCTTTGCGCCGATGCGGGATATCCCATATATCACGTGGATATTCAGGGCTTGCGGCGCAAGCTCACTCTGTCAAATCTGAAAACTCTGTATCTCACGCTCACGTCTCCGCATAAGGCGAAAAAGCTCCTGCGTGAGCTGAAGCCGGATATCGTACTCGGCACAGGCGGGTATGTTTGCTGGCCCGTTGTAAAGGCGGCGGCGAAAATGGGTATACCGACTGCGCTCCACGAATCGAATGCGGTGCCGGGGGCGGCGGTGAAGCTTCTCTCGGGAGAGGTTGACAGAGTCTACCTCAATTTTGCCGAGACCGCCGACAGTTTTGCGGACAGGTCAAAGCTGTGCAGAGTGGGCAATCCGCTCAGAAACGGCTTCTCCCGCATTACGAGGGAGGAGGGGCGCAGACTGTGCGGTATCGGTGACAGATACAGGTATACGGTGCTCTCCTTCGGCGGAAGCCTCGGTGCGGAGATGGTAAATGAGGCTGTGCTTGACATGATGCGTGATTTCTCATCAAAGAGAGATGACGTGTACCACATACACGCCTGCGGCTCAATCGAATGGGAGGCAGCGCAAAAGGGCTTTGCCGAGCGCGGACTTGACGGGTGCGAAAATCTGGCGCTGAAGGAGTACATCTTCAATATGCCGGAGCTCATGGCGGCGGCGGATCTCGTGATCTGTCGTGCGGGAGCCATGACGGTGTCGGAGCTTGCCATGTGCGGCAAATGCGTGATCTTTATTCCGTCACCGAATGTTACGAATAATCACCAGTATAAGAATGCGGCGCTTCTGAGAGACGGCGGTGCCGCGGAGCTGATCGAGGAGAGGAAGCTTGCCGAAAGACCGCTTGCGGCTGTGGCGGAGCAGCTTCTCTGCGATGACGGTGCGCGTCGGCGCGCCGAAATGAGCGAGAGGATATCGCAGTTTGCGATAAAGAACGCCTGCGAGCTGATATACGAGGATATGAGGAGGCTTGTCTCCGAAAAGAACGGCAAGCGCGGCGCGGGAGATATTTCATTCGGCAGAGCTCACGGGGAGAGATAAGCTTCCCCGTCGGGCAAAAGGATCATTACGGAGGGAAGGACGTTGAAGCTTTTCAGGAAGCGGTTTCCCGATATGCGCGAGAGCGAAAGCCTCGTGGACGAGATATACGGGGAGCAGACGGAGCGGGAAATATCCGAGCTTGAGTCTGACGCCGAGCGGCTTGAAGCCTATGAGCGAATGAAAAGCCGCAAAAGGCGCAGGGGCTTTTTTCGTGCTGTCTGCGCCGTGCTTCTGCTCTTGGTGCTGACTGTGGCGGTGGGGTACGTCGGATACCGTTTCCTGTTTGTCATAAGCGAGATAGAGGTCATCGGAGACTCCCCCTACGGAGATGAGGAGATATGCGAGGGAGCGGGTGTCGGCATCGGTGACAGGCTTTTCTCCTTCAGCTCGGTCAAGGCGGAGGCAAGACTGATGAACTCACTGCCGTATATCGGCTCACTTGATGTTGAGCGGCATATCCCCGATCGCATCACATTTACCGTGACCTCGGAGGAGCCGGTATATTATACCGAGATCTACGGAAAAATATATTTATTATCGGACTCACTCAGACTTCTGGGCGAGGCGGGAGATACGGCGCTTGAGTCGCTTGTGTGGCTCAGGCTGTCCGCAGTCCGATTTGCGGAGATGGGCTCACTGCCGATCCTTGTGAGTGAGGATTGCGGAAAACAGCTCGGTGAGATCACTGAGCTTGTCAAGGGCTCGGCGCTGCTCGGCAGGATCACGGTCATCGACCTGAGAGACGATTACAGGCTGAGCATGGTGTGCGACGGGAAATATCTGCTTGAATTCGGTGAGTACACCGATACGGAGACGAAGCTTCGCATCGCGGATGCCGTGCTGAAGGACGATATGTTCAAGTCGGACAATAAGGCGAGAATAGACCTCTCCGAGCTGTCGCAAACTATAGTTGTGGTGGACAATCAGCTCGATCTGACCGCTTAATATAGACAAACGCATAAAATATCGACGTAATATTATACAAACGTATAAAACACAATAAAAATACAGTAATGGAAAAGAATGGCAAAAAATTCTCGGCAAAAGCAGAAAAAAACAAGATTTCAAGAAATTTTTTATCAAAAGATATTGCAAAAATTCCCGAATCATTGTATCATATATTATAAGGCATACGCCGCCCATGTGCGGTTTTATATAATGGTTGAAAGACCTTATTATCCTTAAATATAAAACGGAGGATGTTTACAATGGCATTTGAACCTGACAACAGCTTTGAGAATGGCGTGGATGTAAATATTAAGGTTATCGGAGTCGGCGGCGGCGGAAACAATGCAGTTAACAGAATGATAGAGAACAGTGTTCGCGGCGTTGATTACATCGCTGTCAATACCGACAGACAGGCTCTTATGAAATCCAATGCATCTCACAAGATCCCGATCGGAGAAAAGGTCACGAAGGGACATGGCGCAGGCTCCAATCCCGAAATCGGCTCAAGAGCCGCCGAGGAGAGCATCGAGGAGCTGAAGGACGCACTTGCAGGTGCGGAGATGGTATTTGTAACCGCCGGAATGGGCGGCGGAACAGGAACCGGTGCCGCTCCCGTGGTCGCCAAGATCGCGCAGGAGATGGGCGTGCTCACCGTCGGTGTCGTTACGAAGCCCTTTGAGTTTGAGGGCAAGCGCAGAATGGCTCAGGCAGAGGGCGGTATTGAAAAGCTCAGCCAGTTTGTTGACTCTCTCATAATCATCCCCAACGAGAGACTGAAGCAGATCTCCGAGACGCGCATCACTCTGATGAACGCCTTTGAGGCGGCTGATGACGTGCTCCGTCACGGCGTACAGAGCATTTGCGAGCTCATTAACGTCACCGGATATATCAACCTTGATTTTGCCGACGTAATGACAGTCATGAAGAATGCGGGCTATGCTCACATGGGTGTCGGTGAGGGAACCGGTAAGGATAAGGCGGAAATGGCGGCTAAGTCGGCTATCTCCAGTCCTCTCCTTGAGACGTCGATAAGCGGTGCCGGCGGAATCATCGTAAATATCACGGCATCCCCCGATATCGGACTTGACGAGGTCGATCTTGCAAACGAGCTCATCCGCAAGGAGGCATCCGAGGATGCAGTCATCATCTTCGGTGTTGCGTTTGATCCCGAGTTTGACGATAAGATGAAGGTCACGGTAATCGCCACGGGCTTCAACAAGAACGGTGAGCCCTGCGGAAATGATTCCGAGTCCGTTGCAAAGGCACAGAACGAGGCTGCCGCAGAGCGCGTCGCAGATATGCCGGTGGTTGAGCCCTCCAACGTATCCGCCGATGAGTTCGGTGAGATCGTTGAGATCCTCAACAAGAATAAGAAGAACAATAACGGCTTCTGATAAAAAAATAAAAAACGGGGGACCTCAGCTAAGACGGTTCCCCCATTTTTGATATTGCGGATATGTGTGCGGCTTTGCCGCGTATCCGCGACCGAAAGGATCGCTATCATGAAAAAAGTAATGCTTGTTTTCGGTACAAGACCGGAGGCAATAAAGATGTGCCCCCTTGTAAATGAGCTGAAAAGCCGACAGGGACTGAAGACTGTGGTATGTGTTACGGGACAGCACAGGCAGATGCTCGATCAGGTGCTGAGCGCGTTTTCCGTCGTGCCCGATCACGATCTGTCGATCATGAAGCAGGGGCAAACGCTCTTTGACATCACCACCGGTATCCTCACCTCGATAAAGGGTGTGCTTGAGGAAGAAAAGCCGGATGTGGTGCTCGTTCACGGAGATACATCAACTACGTTTGTGACTGCTCTTGCCTGCTTCTATTTGCAGATCCCCGTGGGACACGTCGAGGCGGGACTGCGAACCTACGATATTTATTCTCCGTATCCGGAGGAATTCAACAGACAGGCTGTCGGCATAATTTCAAGCTATAATTTCGCTCCCACCGAGCGCGCGAAGAACAATCTGCTCTCCGAGGGAAAGCCGGCGGGATCCATATATGTCACGGGAAATACGGCGATAGATGCGCTGAGGACCACGGTGAGGGAGGATTACACTCACCCCGAGCTTGAGTGGGCGAGCGACAGCCGACTTATCCTCATTACGGCGCACCGCCGCGAGAATCTCGGTGAGCCGATGCACAATATGTTCCGCGCGATACGCAGAGTGATGGAGGAGCATCCGGACGTAAAGGCGCTCTATCCCATTCACATGAATCCCGCGGTCAGAGCCACCGCCAAAGAGGAGCTCGGTGAGATAGACAGAGTACGTATCATCGAACCGCTTGAGGTGCTTGATTTCCACAATTTTCTTGCGCGAAGCTACATGATACTCACCGATTCCGGCGGTATTCAAGAGGAGGCGCCCTCACTCGGCAAGCCGGTGCTTGTGATGCGCGATACAACGGAGCGTCCGGAGGGCATTGATGCCGGTACGCTCAAGCTTGTCGGTACGGACGAGGGTGTGATATACGAGAATTTCAAGCTTTTGCTTGAAGATGAGGCAGCGTATAACGCAATGGCTCACGCGAGCAATCCCTACGGCGACGGTCATGCCTGTCGGCGTATCGCGGACATAATCGAGGGCAAGTGAGCTGCGACCCGAGGGATCACGCGAACTGACGAGACAAAGCAAAAATAAAACGAGGCGATCACCGAAGTGACTGCCTCGTATTTTTATGCGATCATTCGTACAGGCTTACCGAATAGCTCTCCCAGAGCCCCACAAACGACTTGTCGGCTTCGACGATCAGGTGAGCCGAGGTGTTGCCCCCCGCGGATTTTTTGACCGCCAGAACAAGCTCACAGAGCTCGTCGCCGTCGATGCCCACGGAGTCCTCCCAGCCGCCCGAAAGCGAATAATTTGCGCCTCCGGCGGCATCATAGAAGGAGATGAGTAATAGACAATTGTCTACAAAGAAATCGTCGGGATAGTTGTTCGCGATCTGCGAAAAGGGCTTGTCCCCCTTGCCGAAATCGAAATACGCGGAATTTGCGTCAATGTACCGACTGAGACCCGCCGATGAGTACACGGGCATTATTACGGGATTCGGAGCCTCGTCGGAGATCAGCGGTGTTTCGTAGATGATACCGGTGAAGCCGGAAAATTCGATCGGCTTTACCGTCTGCTCCTCCGCAAGCTCGGACAGCTCCTTGGCAGAGGGCGTGTAGAGTGCCTTGATCTCCTCGGGGGTGGTCGGCTTTTTCTGGGAGTTGAATACGATCGGATTGCCGTTTGAATCTGTGAGGACGATGTTTCCGTTCTCGTCGGTGTGCAGAGGATTTGATTCGGTCTTCTTTGCCGCACAGCCGGAGATGAGTGAGGTGAGCAGAACCGCGCAGAGTGCGGCGCTCATGAGCTTTGTACCATGCTTCATTTTCTTTATCCTTTCAGTTGATTATGTTTTCGTATTGCCCCGTCATTCGGATAACGGCGGCGCGCAGAGCTTTTATTTTGTCCGAGGAGAGCGTCGGATCCTCCTCAATGAGCTCTCTGGCGGCACCTGCCGCCTCGTCGATAAGACTGACGTCTGCGGTGAGGGCGGAATATACGCTGTCGCTTGCACCGCTCTGCTTTATTATTCCGCCGACGGCGAAGAAATCGCCGGGGCCGCGTTGCCGCAGATCCTCCTCCGCGATCTTGAAGCCGCTGCGGTTCTTGCACATCGTATCAAGTCGGGCGAGAGCCTTGGGGTTTTTAGAATCGGATACGAGGATACAGTAGGATTTTGCCGTTCCTCTGCCGACACGTCCGCGAAGCTGATGAAGCTGGGAGAGTCCGAATCTTTCCGCGTTTTCGACTATCATAAGAGTGGCGGAGGGAACATTCACGCCGACCTCTATTACGGTGGTGGAGACGAGAACGTCAAGCTTTCCAGCGGCGAAATCGAGCATCACGCTGTCTCTGTCGGATGCGCTGAGCTTTCCGTGCACAAAGCCGATTCTCAGCTCCGGCAGAGCTTCGGACAGCTCGCGCGCGAAATCCACTGCCGCCTTCATCGGCGGAGCCTCCTCCGTGTTGTACGTGAGGTCTGCCATCTCCTCGGGATCCTCCGTCGGCTTTTCCTCAACGGCGGGGCAGACCACATAGACCTGATGCCCCTCGGCGGCTTGCCGCCTGATAAAGCCGTTAAGCCGAGCACGGTAGCTCTCGTCAACGGCAAAGGTGCTGACGGGAACGCGTCCCGGAGGCAATTCGTCAAGCACGGAAACATCGAGGTCGCCGTACATAACGAGGCTCAGAGTTCTCGGTATCGGGGTGGCGCTCATGACGAGCGTATGAACGTAGCCCGCCTTGCCCTCAAGAGCGGCACGTTGCATTACACCGAAGCGGTGCTGCTCGTCGGTGATGACAAGTCCAAGCCCCGCAAAGCTTACATTGTCGGAGAGGAGGGCGTGAGTTCCGATGACGAGAGCGATCCTCTCTCCCGCGCCCGACAGACCCGCGAGTATGCGCGTCTTTTCCTTTTTCGGCGTAGACGAGGTGAGCAGAGCGACACTGATGCCGAGCCCTGCAAAAAGCGGAGCAAGCTCCGAATAGTGCTGATTTGCGAGGATCTCCGTCGGAACCATGAGAGCACAGATACAGCCGGATCGAATACACATATACGCGGCGGCGGCGGCAACTGCGGTCTTTCCGCTGCCCACATCTCCCGATATCATGCGCTTCATCGGACGAACGGAGGCGAGGTCGCGTGAGATATCGTCAATGGCTCTTTGCTGACAGGAGGTGAGCGAAAAGGGTAGCGCTCCGAGAAATTCCTCCATAGATGTCGGCTTCATGAATACGGCACCCCTGTCGGGTCTTCGCGAGCCGGAGAAGGCAAGGGATGCCGAGGTGACGAAGATTTTCTCAAAGGCAAACCGACGTCTTGCGCTGTCGGTATCCTCCTCGGTGCTCGGGCTGTGTATCCTTCGGAATGCCTCTGCTGTTCCGATCAGACCGAAGCGTTCGCGAATACTTTGCGGGAGCACCTCGGCATCGTCGATATCGGTGCACGTAAGTGCATCGGAAATGAGACGTGAGATGTAATTCTGAGTTAAGCCCGCCGAGAGCGGATACACGGGCGTAATGGGGCGCAGAGCCTCTCGGCTTGTGTAAAATTCGACTATCGGGGAGGTGACGGAGTATTTTCTGCCGTCAAGCCGAAACCGTCCCCACACGCGAACGGTCTGCCCGATGCGGAGCTTGTCCGCAAGATAGGTTTGATTGAAGAACGTGAGCTGAGCGGAGGAAATGCTGTCGGGAAAGTCCGTCTCCACGGCGCGAGCCTTGACGAGAGTCATGCGACCGCGTACTCTGGCGGCTCTTGCATTGTCCGCTACGGTGAGCATTACCGACGAGGGAAGCCCCCTTTCTCCGCGCATTGCGGCTTCGGAGAGACTGACCGTCGCGCCTCTGCCCTGATATCCGCGCGGGAAATGGCACAGCAGCTCATACACGCTGTGTATACCGAGCCGTGCGAGCGCCGCGGCGCGCTTTTCACCCACTCCGGACAGTACCGTCACGCTGTCATGTATACTTATCATAGCTACGGAGATGACCGTCCCTCAGAGACGGTCAAATATCATTACTCCATTATAAATTTACCGAAATATTCGGGGCGGTGGAAATCGGGATTTTCGGTCATGACCTCATTCCACATTGCGTAGTGCTCGTTTCCGGTGATATCGGCACCGCCGGTCTTGTAGAAGTTACCGGTAAAGCTGTAGCCGGAGACGAACGTATCTGCGGTCAGCCCCTTGCCGTAGAATGCCTGAAGCTTTTCGATCGGGATCTCCATCGTGAGAGTCCAGTATCCGTTTTCAACGGAGGGATTCATCACAAACATATCCTCAAGCTTGAGATGACGTCTTGCATCGCGGCGGCTCTCTCTTGATGCGCCGTACTGGATGCACATGGTTCCGATGGAGTTTGACTCAATGTTGAGGTAATTCGTGTCGCCGTACCAAATTGCGAAGAATTCCATGCAGCTGTCAAGACAAACGGGGTCTGCGAAATTCTTGTAGGTCGCGGCGGGGAAGCTTTCGAGACAGGTCATACGGCAGAGGAAGCCCCAGTCCTTGATATAGACAAGCTGAGCCCATGTCTCGTATGTCTCACACTCCACCCATTTGTAATTGTTGACCGAGGCGGCGGTCACGGTGTCCCAAACCACCTCGTCGGCACTGTTGAAGGTCTTGATCGTGTAAACGTTCATGTTGTTTTCCACCTCATCCTGATAAATTACCTTGTTAGGCAGCAACGGCTCGGCAAGAGCGATCTTCCAGCCGGCGATATACTTCAAAACCACAGTCACATCGGCAAGTCCGAGCTCTCCGTTGCCGTCGATATCCGCAGCAGGCCCATACAGTTCAATATCCCAGCCCGCAAGACTTTTCAGCATGAATGTCACGTCTGCGAGGGTGATACTGCCGTCCGAATTCACATCGGCGGGGACTGTTATTCGCGCGATCTCTCCGTCGGCGCTCATGACGTGAGAGCCGCTTGCCACAAGCTCCGCATCGGAGTATATGACCCCGTCGGGGCTCTTGACGTATACGTCTCCGCTGAACTGAGAGACGATGTATTCGGCGGTCACGGGTCGGGATATTCCGATGAGGTCGCCGTCCTCACTGCATTTCAGCACGGCATTCGGCTTTAGACTCGGGGTGGCGGCGTAGGATGTGCTGGAGATAAGACTCACGGTGACAGCGGCGGCGGACAGAAGTGACAGCAATTGCTTTTTCATAGGTATCTCCATATATAATACTGTAGAATAATTTTATCATACAGCCGAATATATGTCAAGCGAAATATCCCACTTGAGTGCGATATCGCGCGCAGATACGGCGACGCTGAGGTGCGTATCATCATGTACAAAAAACAGGTCGAAGGGTGTCGTAATTTCGGCTTTTGCTTCCTTGACTTGCGTGTGCGGTTGTGATATATTTATAGTATATAATATGTAAAAGTGTGCCGAGACCGCACGGTCTCGGAGAGACGGGAATTTGCGCCGTCGCCGCAACGTAGGCTTGGTGTCTGTCCCGAAATCGCTTTATTCACGGAGGATCTCGTTTATGGAAACTATGCTTGCGCTGTCTGTCGCACTGCTTGCGGGACTGCTTATGTCGCGACTTACAAAGCTGCTCGGGCTTCCTGCGGTCACGGCGTATCTTGTCGCCGGAATACTTATCGGCCCGTATTGTCTCGGCAGACTCGGGATAGGAGGGCTCGGCTTTACAAGCCACGAAAACGTAATGAGCTTTAAGCTCATATCGGAGGTGGCGCTCGGCTTTATCGCCTTCTCCATCGGAGATTCCTTCAGATTGTCACAGCTCAAGAAGATAGGCAGACAGGCGGTGGTCATTGCGATATTCGAGGGAGTTACGGCGACGCTGTTTGTCGATATCGCCCTTATCGCGCTTCATTTCATTATCGGAGACAAGCTGCCGCTTCACGTTTCCGTAACGCTCGGCGCTATTGCGGCGGCGACCGCTCCCGCGGCAACGCTTATGGTCGTCAGACAGTATAAGGCGAAGGGCGCGCTGACCGATATGCTTCTGCCCGTGGTCGCCCTTGACGATGCGGTGTGCCTTATCGTATTCGCAGTATCCTTCGGAATAGCGAAGGCGATGAATTACGGCACGTACGATCTTGTGTCGATAGCGCTTGAGCCGATGCTTGAGATAGTGCTGTCGCTTCTGCTCGGTGCGGTCATGGGATATCTTTTCAATGTTGTCGAGAGATTCTTTGAATCCAATACCCGCCGCCTGTGTATTTCGATCACCTTTGTTATGCTGAACGTGGCACTGTCGATGACGGAGTTTGACATAGGCGGAGTACATATCGGCTTTTCCACGCTCCTTGCGTGCATGATGATGAGCACGGTGTTCTGCAATATCTGTGAGTTCTCCGATGAGATAATGGAAAAGACCAACAAGTGGACACAGCCGTTGTTTGTGCTGTTCTTTGTGCTCAGCGGAGCGGAGCTTGAGCTGAGTGTATTTACGGATATTGCCATTGTCGGCATCGGTATCGTATATATCCTGTTCCGCTCGGCGGGCAAGATGGTCGGCGCTACGGCAAGCTCCAAGCTCATGCACTGCCCGAGCGAGGTGTCAAGGTATCTCGGTATCACACTGCTGCCGCAGGCGGGCGTGGCTCTCGGAATGTCCATCACCGCCATGTCGATGCCGAACGGCGGAAGCACGATAAGGAATATCGCGCTGTTCTCGGTGCTCATATATGAGCTTGCGGGCCCTCTTATGACAAAAATAGCGCTGACAAAGGCGGGCAATATACCGCCGAAGCAGCCGACACCGAGAGGAATTGCAAAGGAATCGAAGAAGTCCGCCTCGGGGCGCAATGGAGCGCGTGATACGGAGTGACGGGAGGCCACGGTGGAAAAAAAGAACGATACGGAGAGAGTCGAGGTTGCCGATACCGCGGAGAATAAGTCGCTTCCCCCGATGCCGCCTCCGCCCCTGCATCGCAGGAGATACGGGAGACGTCGCCTCGGCGGATACGGCAGATATGCGGTCTGGGTGGCGGCTGTTGCCGTTGCACTGTGCCTTGTCGGCGGCGCGGCGGCGCTGATACGCGCCCATTACGCGAAGGCTCCCGATATCGAGGTGTCGGGCGATTCCGGCTGGAAGGCACCCGATTACGTCGATGTACAGCTTATTGCGAAGAATGAATATTCGAGATGCGGCGAAAAGCTGGAGGCGGTGCGCGGCATAGTGGTACACTATGTGGCAAATCCCAATACCTCGGCGGCGGCAAATCGAAGCTATTTTGCGGGGCTTGCCCAAAGCGGCGCCACATATGCGAGCAGTAATTTTATAATCGGGCTTGAGGGAGAGGTCATTCAGTGCGTTCCGGCAGATGAGGTGGCATATGCCTCCAACAGTCGCAACAGCGATACGTTGTCGGTGGAGTGCTGTCATCCGGATGAGACGGGGAAATTCACCGATGAGACCTACAGCTCTCTTGTGAGGCTTTGCGCGGATCTGTGCAATAACTTCGGGCTTGATCCGGAGACGGATATCATCAGGCATTACGATATCACCGGTAAGCTTTGCCCGCTGTATTTCGTCGAAAACGAGGCCGAGTGGACGAACTTTCTTCGGGACGTGGCGGAGGAAACGGAGACTTCACCGAGTTCACGAAAATAAGTTGACAGCACACGGTGATATGTGGTACAATACCACTGGATTTTATTTATGATATACAGCCGCTCTGCGGCAGATTGGGGATAATTATGACTTACACAGAGGCAAAGGAAAAGCTTGCAAAATACGGACAGGAGCACGTGCTGGCGCACTACGACTCCCTGAATGATGCCGACAAGGCGGCACTTCTTGCTCAGATCGAGGATACGGAGCTTTCCGTGATCGAGGTCTATGCAAAGAGAAACGAGGAGGCCGTAAAGGGTACGATCGCGCCTCTGCCCGCAATGGAGCTGCATGAGATCGAGGCAGACAAGGTGACGTATTATGCAACAGGTCTTGAGGCAATAAAGGCAGGCAAGGTCGGAGCAGTGCTTCTTGCCGGAGGAATGGGAACGAGACTCGGCTCGGACAATCCCAAGGGAATGTACGATATCGGTCTTACAAAAGAGGTGTACATCTTCCAGCGCATATTTGAAAATCTGCTTGACGTGGTACATATGGCAGGTGCATGGGTACACCTTTTCATCATGACGAGCGATAAGAACAACGATGCCACCATCGGCTTTATTAAAGAGAAGAATTACTTCGGATACAATCCCGAATACGTTCATTTCTTCATTCAGGAAATGGCACCCGCCGTTGACAGAGACGGCAAGATATATATGGAGTCTCCCTGCAAGATGTCCACCTCCCCCAACGGAAACGGCGGCTGGTTCTCATCTATGGCGAAGGCGGGACTTGCAGTAAAGGCAAAGGAATACGGCATTGAGTGGCTGAATACGTTTGCCGTGGACAACGTGCTTCAGAGAATTGCCGACCCCGTGTTTGTCGGAGCTACGATCAGATCCGGCAAGACAGTCGGCGCAAAGGTCGTAAAGAAAAACGCGCCCGACGAGAAGGTCGGAGTTATCTGCCTTGAGGACGGACACCCGTCGATCGTCGAGTATTATGAGTTGACGGATGAGCTGATGAACGCAAAGAACGAGAAGGGCGAGCCCGCGTACTACTTCGGCGTTATCCTCAATTATCTTTTCCGTCTTGATGAGCTCATGGATATCGCGGACAAGAAAATGCCTCTGCACATCGTGGAGAAGAAGATCCCGTACATGAACGAGAAGGGCGAGACGGTGAAGCCGGAGTCCCCGAACGGCTTCAAGTTTGAGACGCTTGTCCTTGACATGATAAATCTGGCGGATTCCTGCCTGCCCTTTGAGGTAGTGAGAAACAGAGAGTTTGCCCCCATCAAGAACAAGACGGGCATTGACTCGGTGGAAAGCGCACGTGAGCTTTGCAAGCTGAACGGCATTGAGCTGTAATTTGTATAATAACCGCGACGGGAGCTGTCTTATGACAGCTCCCTTTTGCGTTAGTCGGTGTTCCCTCACCCGTCCGGAATACATTTGCCGCCCGCATCATATATTTTACCGAAAGCATAGTGCTGAAACGGAGGATATATATGGACAAGACAAAGCTGACGCTTGCCGGAGCGGATAACAGGCAGCTCACAACACCGTACATGAATCAGAGCACCCTCACCGAGGCCGGGGAGGAGTTCGTGCTCCCCGATTATTATCCGGAGGTGAGACGGGTGGTATCCGCTCTTTGCCACGTGCTTCCGGAGGCGTGGTACGATAACGGGGATTCCGTGGAGCAGGGCGGAGTCGTGGCATTTACGGTGCTGTATCTGGGGGATGACGGATCACTGACGGCAGCTCCGCTGACGACTGATTTTACGGCGGTGCTGCCGATACAGAGCATCGGTGAGCGCTCGTCTGCGGTATACTCGGTAGACACATCCGTCGAGAGCGTGACGTGCCGCGCCACGGGACCGAGGAGACTTGTGCTCCGCGCAAGGATAAGGACTGCGGTGGTGGGCGAGAGACGGCAGAGCACGGATGTGCAGATATGCGATATCGGCGGCGGCTCGGTAACGGCGGCGGAAAAGCTCAGTATACAGCACATGGAAAATCAGGTGCAGTCGATGCGCCGAGCGCTCGGACGGATCACGGGGAATGTCGGCGGAGAGCTGAGAGAGCATTCGGGAACGAAGCCCGTCATGTGCGACGGGGAGATAATGATAAACGAGGCGGTGCTGTCCGACGGGAGCGTGACGGTCAAGGGGGAGGCTGTGCTGTGGTGTATTTGCTTCGGCGCAGACGGGCTTTACTATAAGACCTCATCGAAGGCACCGTTTCAGGAGAGCCTGAGCCTTGAGGGGGAGAGCATTGCGGAGGGGTGCGCCAGAGCGTGGGGCAGATGCGCGGCTGTAAATCTGAGAGATTCCGAGGACGGTACCTTTTCGTGGGATATGGAGTACGATCTTGAGTGCGAGGCGGCGTGCAACGTGACTGTCGGCGTGACGGCGGATATGTATTCGACGATGTGGTCGGGAAATGCCGTTACAGATGAGTGTGATTCGCTGTCACTGCTGAAATGCGGTGGAGGTCGCCTCTCACTGAGCGGGAATATGCGACGCGGCGGAAACGGAGCCACGGGCGATTATGTGATCGGCTCATACGGCAAGGCATCCTGCGAAAGGCTTGAGAGGAACGGCACGCGGCTGATCCTCACGGGCTCTGCCGATGTTAAGGTGCTCATATGCGGCGGAGGAGAGGTCACGGAGGAGAACGTCCGTCTGCCCTTCAGATACGAGACCGACTGCGCCGCCGACGGAGACGGAGAGCTGTGGTGGAGATGCGATGCCTCGGCAGTGGAAACGGGCGCGCGCTTGGATGGAGACGAGATCTGTGTGACGGCGGAGCTGTCGCTGAGTATATTCGTCGGATCGCGGAGCAGAGTGCCGTATGTAACGTGCTTGCGGCTTGACCGAGCCGGCGAAAAGGACAGCTCCGAAGATGCGGTGCGGATATACTATCCCTCGGAGGGTGAAACGGCGTGGGATATAGCCAAGAAATACAGGATACCGAAGAATTCGGTCACGGAGGTCACGGAGAACGGAGTTGTCATCGAATAGGGCGCAGAGGACTTTGTGCGGTGAGCTGATTCTGAGGTGACGGCCGCCCGCCCTGCTGTGAGCGATAAGGCAAAAGGAAAAGGGTGCAGTAAAGACATTGCTTTTACTGCACCCTTAAAAGTCCGGATACTATTTATGCGGGATTGCCCAAGGTGACATCCCAGCCTGCAAGATACTTCAGAAGAAGTGTTACGTCGGCAAGATTTACCGCGTTGTCGGCGTTTGCGTCGGCGGCAATTGAGTTGATGGTGACATCCCAGCTTGCGAGATGCTTCAGAAGAAGCGTTACGTCGGCAAGGCTTACGTCACCGTCATCGTTGATGTCACCAATGATGAGCTGCACACCGAGACCTGTGATATAGGAATATCCGCAGATATCGCAGGTGTAGAGAATGTAGCCTTCGGTCGTTTCCGTGGGGGGAACTATCGTGGAGGAGTAGCTGTGGGTATGCGCCGTTACGGTTGAGGAATTAAGCGCGATCTGATCGGCGGTGTATTCCTTTTCGGCAAGGGAGAGCTCCTTCGAGGGCATTGAGAAGGGCATAGCCTCATCATCGAGCGAAAGGGAAAGAGTGTATTCCGTTCCGTCCTCGGCGGGTCTGTTGAGATTGAAATCCAGAATTGCGATGAGAGTGGTGCCCGCTTTGAATACGGGATCGGTATCGGCCCAGAGCAGAGCGTAGGGAGTTGCGGAAAGATGCTCCGAGGATACGGTCAAGCCGTCGATGAGCCACTGCGGCTCCTTGGAGAGGGACATGAGCTTCGTGCTGTAATTTACAAACAGCTTGAAGGCTCCGAGCTCATAGCCGCTTGCGTCCTCGGGAAGAACGGCGGATACGACAGCCGTAAGCGTGGTGTCACCGGTCTCAACGGGATTGGCGGTTATTTCAAATGTGACCTCCGGCTCCGCCGCGGGAGCGGCGATGCAGAAAAGACTTGTGATAAGCGCAACGGCGCAGATCACGGAAATAAGCTTTTTCATTTTGAATTCTCCTTTGATCGTTCGGAAGATTTGAGTACATTATAGCATGACAGCGGGGAAAATACAAGCCCCTGCGATGTATTCCGCGCGATTTCGAAAAAGGAGACTCCCGAGGGAGCCTCCTTAGGTAGGCGTTATTTCAGAGTGACATCCCAGCCTGCGAGATGCTTCAGAAGAAGCGTTGCATCTGCGAGGGTGACCTCGCTGTCATCGTTGACGTCGGCGGCATCGGTATTGATCGTAACATCCCAGCTTGCGAGATGCTTCAGAAGAAGCGTTACGTCGGAAAGATTTACGTCTCCGTCATCGTTGACGTCACCGGGAGTGGCGGTGATGGGATCTACGTAGCTGTCAACGTAGGAATCGCCGCATCCGCTACAGGTGTGTGTGGTGTATCCCTGCTCGGTCTTGGTCGGAGGAGTTACAACGGATACATAGCTGTGAGTATGTACGGTGAAGGTCGCGGAAACGAGCACGATCTGTGCAGCGGTGTAGACCGTTTCGGTGTATGTGCCGTCCTGCGATGCCATAGAGGTGGGCATGGAGGACTCGTCGATATTGTCTATATCCAGAGAGATGGCGTATACGTCGCCCTCTGCGGCGGCCTTGGCAAGATCAAAGCTGAACTCTGCCGCAACTGTGGTTCCTGCCGCAAATACGGGATTAACGCTTGCCCAAAGCAGATTGTAGGGCATATCGGTGACCTCTTTGCTCTGCATGGTGCTTCCCTTGATCTTCCAAGAGGGCTTCTTTGCGAGAGTCATAACAGAGGTATCGTAGTTCATGTGCAGAAAGAACTGACCGAGCTCGTAGCCGGTCGCATCCTCGGGGAGCGTAACGGTAAGCTTGGCGCTGAGAGCCGTATCACCCGCGGCAACGGGATCAATGACCATTGCGAAGCTTACGGGGCAGGTGTCATTTCCGGCGGCAGCCGAATCGGAGCCCTCTGCAACGATACCGATACAGCAAAGGCTTGCGATAACGGCAATAGCACATATTACTGAAATAAGCTTTTTCATGTTCGATTTTCTCCTTTTTGATCGTAAACTGCAAAGCAGCTACACTACAAATACATTGTAGCACAATGACAGTAAAAATGCAAGTATAATTTTGTATTTTCGGTCTTTCCGCTGAAAGAACGTGACGGCGGCGGATATCGGGGGCGGAGAAGGGCGGCGGGAGTACAAAAAGACACCCGCCGAGGGCGGGTGTCTACAATGTATTATGGTGGGGAGAGTTATTTCAGAACAACGCTCCAGCCTGCGAGGTACTTCAGAAGAAGTGTTGCGTCTGCGAGGTTTACATCGCTGTCTGCGTTAACGTCTGCCGCAGAGGTGTTGACGGAAACATCCCAGCTTGCGAGGTGCTTCAGAAGGAGAGTTACGTCGGCAAGATTTACGTCACCGTCGGAGTTGATATCACCGGAAACGGTACCGCCAACAGTGATGGTTGCGGGAACAAGAGTTACCTGCTCTGCGGTGTACTGATAATCCGGATATTCTCCGTCCTTGGAGGGCATTGCGTAGGGAAGATTGTCATCTGCAACAGCAACGGAGATGTTGTAGGTGTCGCCGTCCTCGGCGGGCTTTGCAAGCTTGAAGTTAAGAGTTACAACAACATTGCGTCCTGCAACGAAGATAGGCTTCAGGTTAGCCCATGCGATTCTGAAGGGGCAAGCCTTAGCGTTCTCGGAGGTAGCGGCAGTACCCTTAACAGCCAGCTTGGGAACCTCGGTGAGAGTCATGACATCCTTATCGTATACGATATCAACAACAAAACCGCCGAGCTCGTAGCCGGTAGCGTTATCGGGGAGAGTGATAACAAAATCTGCGGTAACGGTAGTAGCGCCTGCGGCAACATTGCCTGCTTCAACAGCAAAGGTCAGTGCGGGATCTGCTGCGGGAACGGCGAGGCATGCCATACTTGCGATCATGGCAAGCGCGCAAATTGCGGAAATGATTTTTTTCATGTTTGATGTTCTCCTTTTTGATTATGAGCCATTGACAGCTTCATCATGTGTACATTGTAGCACAATGACAGTAAAAATGCAAGTATTAATTTGTATTTTTAGCACCTTTTATTGCAATATGGCAAAAATATATGCAAAATTTTCGGCGGCGGCGACAAGTACGCGGCAAACGAAAAAATACCGACCGCAAATGCTCAGGGTGAATAAGGAAGTATTTTAGAAAATGCGGTGTAACCTCAGA
>CAZVXL010000011.1:0-58938 GCA_964631595.1 uncultured Lachnospiraceae bacterium
TCTGGATCAAGATCTTCCCCGACAAGCCCATCACCGAGAAGCCTGCTGAGACCCGAATGGGTTCAGGTAAGGGATCTCCCGAGTATTGGGTAGCCGTAGTAAAGCCGGGCAGAGTAATGTTCGAAATGGACGGCGTTTCCGAGGAAATCGCAAGAGAAGCAATGCGTCTCGCAATGCACAAGCTTCCTATCAAGTGCCGCTTTGTGACCAAGGCTCAGCTTGAGAAGGAACTCGAGGCTTGAAGGAGGGATAAGCTGTGAATGCAAATGAAATCAGAAAGATGAGTGGCGAGGAGCTCAATTCCAAGCTTCGCGATCTGAAGGACGAGCTTTTCAAGCTCCGCTTCCAGCACGCCATCAACCAGCTGGATAACCCTCACAAAATCGCGGACGTAAAGAAAGACATCGCTCGCGTGATGACCGTCATCCGCGAAAAGAATGCGTAAGGGGGTAAAGTAAGATGGAAAATACCCGTAATCTGAGAAAGACCAGAGTGGGCAGAGTCGTTAGCGACAAGATGGATAAGACTGTTGTTATCGCCATCGAGGACAATGTAAAGCACCCCACTTATGGCAAGATCATCAAGCGCACCACCAAGATCCACGCTCACGACGAAAAGAACGAGTGCGGTATCGGTGATCGCGTTGAGGTAATGGAGACCAGACCTCTTTCCAAGACAAAGAGATGGAGACTGGTTCAGATCATCGAAAAGGCGAAGTAATAATCCTTCAAGGCTATCCGCCAAATCACGGATAGTGCAAATGAATCTAAGGAGGAAATGACAGTGATTCAGCAGCAGTCATATATGAAGGTTGCAGACAACACCGGCGCCAAGGAGCTCATGTGTATCAGAGTTCTCGGCGGCACCGGCAGACGCTACGCCAATATCGGTGACGTAGTTGTTGCAGCCGTTAAGAAGGCAGCGCCCGGCGGCGTTGTTAAAAAGGGTGATGTTGTTAAGGCTGTTGTCGTCAGAAGCGTGAAGGGCGTCCGTCGCTCGGACGGTTCTTACATCAAGTTTGACGAGAACGCGGCAGTCATCATCAACGAAGACAAGAACCCCAAGGGAACACGTATTTTCGGACCTGTAGCACGTGAGCTTCGTGAGCACGACTACACCAAGATCCTTTCCCTTGCGCCTGAAGTACTGTAAACGGAGGTAAAAGAGATGAAAAAAGTTCATGTAAAAACCGATGATACAGTAATCGTCATCTCCGGTGACGACAAGGGCAAGAAGGGTAAGGTCCTTGAGGTAAGCCCCAAGGAGGGCAAGGTCATCGTCGAGGGCGTACACATGGTAAAGAAGCATGTTAAGCCCCGTCCTCCCAAGGACAACGGCGGTATCGTAGAGGTCGAGGGTGCTATTTACGCATCTAAGGTGCAGATCTGCTGCGCCAAGTGCGGCCCTACTCGTATCAAGCACGACGAGAAGAACGGTAAGAAGATCAGAGTGTGCGCCAAGTGCGGCGCAGCCCTGTAAACGGAGGTGTGACTCATGGAAAGAATCAGAGAATTGTATCAGAATGAGGCAGCCCCCGCTCTTATGAAGAAGTTCGAGTACAAGAGCGTTATGCAGATCCCGAAGCTTGAGAAGGTCGTTATCAACGTAGGTGCCGGAGATGCAAAGGAAAACTCCAAGGTCATCGACGCTATCATAGCAGATCTTGAACTCATCACGGGTCAGAAGGCAGTCCCCACCTATGCAAAGAAGTCCGTTGCGAACTTCAAGCTCCGTGAGGGAATGAAGATCGGTGCAAAGGTTACCCTTCGCGGCAGCCGTATGTACGAGTTCATCGACAGACTCTTTAACCTCGCTCTTCCCCGCGTTCGTGACTTCAAGGGCATCAATCCCGATGGCTTCGACCGAAGAGGAAACTATTCTCTCGGCCTGAAGGAGCAGTTGATCTTCCCTGAGATCGAATATGAAAAGGTAGAGAAGATCCGCGGTATGGACATTGCGTTCGTAACCACCGCAACTACCGACGAAGAAGCAAGAGAGCTGCTCACTCTTCTGGGCGCTCCCTTCGCAAAGTAAGGAGGAGGAGAGTATGGCAAAGAAGGCTATGGTTCTGAAGCAGCAGAAGAAGCAGAAGTATTCCACAAGAGAGTACAACCGCTGCAAAATCTGCGGCCGTCCTCATGCTTATCTCCGCAAGTACGGCATCTGCCGTATCTGCTTCCGTGAGCTTGCTTACAAGGGTGAGATCCCCGGTGTAAGAAAGGCAAGCTGGTAAGAAGAGGCACAAAAACTATCCGCACCGAAAGGAAAGCATGGCTTTAACCGTCGGTGGGCGGCCGTGGGGTAATGCAGCTCTGCGGCAGCAAGAATTATAACTTGCATGACAGGAGGAAACAATTATGCAGATGTCAGATGTAATTGCAGATATGCTGACACGTATCAGAAACGCAAGTAATGCAAAGCATGAAACCGTTGATATTCCCGCGTCCAACATGAAGAAGTCCATTGCGGACATCCTTCTTTCCGAGGGCTACGTTCGCGGCGTTCAGGTCATCGAGGACGGTAAGCAGGGAATCATCCGTATAACTCTCAAGTACGGACAGGGCAAGAGCAAGGTTATTCACGGTATCCGCCGTGTATCCAAGCCCGGTCTCCGTATGTATTCAAGCTGCGAGGATATGCCTAAGGTCATGAACGGCCTCGGCATTGCGATCGTATCGACTTCAAAGGGCATTATGACCGACAAAAAGGCAAGACACGAAAATGTCGGCGGCGAAATTCTCGCCTTTGTCTGGTAAGGGAAGGGGGAAGCTGAAATGTCAAGAATCGGAAATACACCTATCACCGTGCCTGCAGGCGTAGATGTGACTATCGGTGCAGAAAACGAAATTACAGTTAAGGGTCCCCTCGGAACTCTTACACACAAGTTCCCCGCAGTTCTTACCTTCACCAAGGACGGCAACGTCGTAAAGGTAGCCCGTCCCGATGATGAGAAGTTCAACCGTTCCGTACACGGTATGTCCCGTACAGTACTGAACAATATGGTCGTAGGCGTATCTCAGGGCTATCAGAAGAAGCTTGAGATCGTCGGCGTAGGCTACAGAGTACAGAAGGACGGAAAGAAGCTTGTCCTCAACCTCGGACACTCTCACCCGATCTACTTCGAGGAGACCGATATGGTAAGCTTCGACGTACCCGATGCCAACACCATTATCGTAAAGTGCAGCGATAAGCAGCTCTGCGGACAGGTCGCAGCGGAGATCCGCTCCAAGAGACCTCCCGAGCCTTATCACGGTAAGGGCGTTAAGTACGAGGGTGAGCACATTCGCCGTAAAGCCGGAAAAGCCGGTAAATAATGAAAGGAGACAGAGATTATGGTCACAAAGATTGATAAGAACAAAAAGCGTCTTAAAAGACATCTCAGAGTTCGCGGTAAGATCTCCGGAACTGCCGAGTGTCCCAGACTCGCCGTTTATCGTTCTAATAAAAACATCAGCGCACAGATCATTGATGATGTCAGGGGCGTGACACTGCTCTCCGCTTCCACTCTCGAAAAGACCTTCGAGGGTATCGGCTCCAACAAGGAGGCTGCCCGTAAGGTCGGTCTTGCTATCGCCGAGAAGGCAAAGGCTCAGGGAATCGAAAATGTCGTGTTTGACCGCGGCGGTTATATCTATCACGGACGTGTATCGGAGCTCGCTGAGGGCGCAAGAGAAGGCGGACTCAAGTTCTGATTCTCACTCAGGAGAATATCCGGTTTGTACACCGCTTGACCTCACGTGAGGTCGCGAAAAATGCAATTCAACAGGAGATATGAAATGGCTAACAGAATTGACGCATCGAAGCTTGAACTCAAAGAAAAGCTCGTTGTGGTAAACCGTGTATCCAAGACCGTTAAGGGCGGACGCGTGGCAAGATTCGCAGCACTCATGGTCGTGGGTGATGAGAACGGTCACGTAGGCTACGGTCTCGGAAAGGCTGCCGAGGTTCCCGAGGCGATCCGCAAGGGAATCGAGGACGCAAAGAAAAATATGATCGAGGTATCTCTCAAGGATACAACAATTCCTCATGAGGTGCTCGGCAAATTCGGAGCAGGCTCTGTACTTCTGAAGCCGGCTGCTCCCGGTACAGGTATCATCGCGGGTAAGACCGTGCGTGCCGTACTTGAGCTTGCGGGAATAAAGAACATCAGGGCAAAGTGCCTGCGCTCCAACAACCCCACAAACGTAATCAAGGCTACCTTTGAGGGCCTGAGCTCTCTCCGCACTGCCGAGGAGGTCGCAAAGATCCGCGGTATTGACGTAGAGAAGGTTATCGGTTGAGGAGGAACAAGGTATGAAAAAGGTTACTCTTATCAAAAGCCTGATCGGCTCAAAGCCGGATCAGAAAGCAACAGCGGCATCTCTCGGTCTGAGAAAGATCGGTGATTCTATCGTTCACAACGATGACGCTGTTCTTGCAGGAAAAGTAAAGGTGATTTCTCACCTCGTAAAAGTGGAGCAGGCGTAAGCCCTCCGGAATTTTCCAAAAAAGATTTCTTAACAAGGAGGATTAAACCATGAAGCTCCACGAACTTTCACCGGCAGAAGGCTCCGTACAGCCCGCATGGCGCAAGGGCAGAGGCCCCGGCTCGGGTAACGGAAAGACCGCAGGAAAGGGTCACAAAGGACAGAACGCTCGCTCCGGCGGCGGTGTACGTCCCGGATTCGAAGGCGGTCAGCTCCCTCTGTACAGAAAGCTTCCCAAGAGAGGCTTTAAGAACAGATTCGCTAAGGAATACGCTTGCGTTAATGTTGAGCTGTTGAACAGATTCAACGACGGCGATACCGTGAATCTCAAGGCACTTATGGATGCACGTATCATCCGTAAGGCAGGTGATGGACTGAAGGTGCTCGGAAACGGTGAGCTTACAAAGAAGCTTACGGTTGAGGCAGCAGTATTCACCGGCAGTGCAAAAGAGAAGATCGAAGCCGCAGGCGGAAAGACCGAGGTAGTCTGATATGTTTAAAACAATCGCTAATGCGTGGAAGCTTGCAGATCTGAGACAGAAGATACTTTATGTTGTCTTTATCGTATTTCTGTATCGTATCGGTACTTCGATTCCCGTTCCTTTCGTGAATCCCGATATGCTCACCCAGTTCATGCAGGCGACCGACGGCTCTATCTTCCAGTATTTGAGCATCCTTTCCGGTAATGCATTCTCTCAGGCAACTCTGTTTGCTTTGGGTATTTCACCTTACATTACCGCGTCTATCGTAATTCAGCTTCTCACTATCGCCATCCCCTACCTTGAGAACAAGTCCAAGGAAGGCGAGGAGGGACGTAAGTGGCTGAATCAGCTGACACGTATTGTAACAGTGGTTCTCGGTGTTGTCACGGCTATCGGATACTTCCAGCTGCTCAACGCCAATAACGTGCTGAATATCCCCGACGGCTACACACTGTTTGCCGCAGTCATTATCGTAGCGTGCTATTGCTCCGGTTCCGCGCTGGTCATGTGGCTGGCTGAAAAGATCAATGAGAACGGTATCGGTAACGGTATCTCCATCATCCTTTTCGCCAACATCGTTTCCAGTACTCCCACCATGGTTTCCGGTCTGTGGTCTCAGTTTATCGCAAGCGGAGATGTTGGTAAGGTTATCGTAGGAATCGTAGTTGCGATTGTTAGTATCGCATCCATCTTCTTCATTGTATTCATTACTGACAGTGAAAGAAGACTTCCCGTCCAGTATGCAAAGAAGGTCGTAGGCCGCAAAATGTACGGCGGACAGAGCTCTACTCTGCCTCTCAAGCTGAACATGACCGGAGTTATGCCCATAATCTTTGCAAACTCCATCGTAACTCTCCCCAGTACCATAGCAATGTTCATTCCCCAAAAGCACACCACCGCGCACAAGATCCTCGGTTGGTTCGGCACAGGTACATGGATATATGCGATCCTGACCTTTGTTCTCATAATTGCATTTGCTTACTTCTATGTGACTATTTCCTTTAATCCCATCGAAGTCGCAAACAATTTGAAGAAGAACGGCGGATTTATTCCCGGAATTCGTCCTGGTAAGCCCACTTCCGATTATATTACCAAGGTTCTCAACAGAATCACCCTTATCGGTGCTCTGTTCCTTGACATAATCGCAGTGCTTCCCTTGGTGGCAAACATCATCTCCGGCTCTCAGCTCTCGGCTCTGGCCTTCACCGGAAGCTCTGTCATAATTATCGTCGGTGTTGTCCTTGAGACAGGTCGCGAGATCGAGTCTCAGATGACTATGCGTCACTACAAGGGCTTCCTTGAGTAATATTGGGGGATCATATGTCTCGTAAAATCAAACTTATATTGCTGGGCGCACCCGGCGCGGGCAAGGGTACTCAGGCTGAAATAATTGCCGATAAGTACAAGATCCCCACCATCTCCACGGGTAATATCATCCGTGCCGCAATAGCTGCGGGAACGGAGATGGGGCTCAGTGCCAAGAGCTACATGGATTCGGGCTCACTTGTTCCCGATTCCGTTGTGATCGGCATTATCAAGGATCGGCTTGCGGAGTCGGATTGTAACGACGGATTTATTCTTGACGGATTTCCCAGAACAGTTCCTCAGGCAGAGGCTCTCGACGAGATGGGCGTGGAGATCACCGATGTGATCTCTATAGAGGTTCCCGATGACAGGATCGTTGAGCGTATGAGCGGCAGACGCGTTTGTAAGAAATGCGGCGCCACCTTCCACGTTCAGTACAATCCGTCTCCGAACGGGGATACCTGCCCCTGCGGCGATCCTCTTGTGATACGTGCGGATGATGCTCCGGAGGTCGTGCTTGACAGACTCAAGGTCTATCACGAGCAGACTGAGCCTCTGAAGGATTATTACGCAGGTAAAGGACTTCTCAAGACTGTCATCGGTCAGGAGAAGTTGGAGGACACAACCGCACTGACCCTCGCCGCGCTTGATAAATAAGACGGCGAATCGAGGAATAAAATGATATTTGTAAAAAACGCAGAACAGCTCAAGCTGATGAGAGTGGCGGGCCGTATCACCGGAGAGGCTCTCTGTATTGCAAGAGAGAACGTCCGTGAGGGCATTACCACAAAGCAGCTTGATGCAAAGATCAGACATCACATCGAAAAATGCGGTGCAAAGCCTTCCTTCCTCGGATACGGCGGCTTCCCCGGAAGTGCCTGTATCAGCATCAACGATGAGGTGATCCACGGGATCCCCTCGGATAAGCGGGTGCTGAAGGAGGGAGATATCGTAAAGATCGATGTCGGAGCATTTATAGGCGGCTTCCACGGAGACAGTGCCGCGACCATTCCGGTCGGCAAGGTCTCCGAGGAGGCGGAAAAGCTTATCAGAGCTACGGAAGAAAGCTTTGAGTGTGCAAGAGTGGCTATGGAAAAGGAGTCCGCAAGGCTCGGTGATATCGGAAGCGCGGTAGAGCAGTATGTCCGACAGTTCGGATATTCCGTTGTACGCGAGTATACCGGACACGGAGTCGGAATGGAGCTCCATGAGGATCCGTCTGTTCCGAATTACGGAACGCCGGGACGCGGTGCGAGAGTTTGCGTGGGCATGGTGCTTGCCATCGAGCCCATGGTGAACGCGGGTACCCACAAGATAATCCATATGCCCGACAGGTGGACTGTAAAGACCGCCGACGGAAAGCTCTCCGCTCACTATGAGCACACGGTGGCTTTGACCGAGAACGGTGCGATATGCTTGACAAAGGTCTGATAAAGGCGAGCTGGTGCGAGCGCTACCCGCGGACATTTCCGAAGCCGGACAGCTCCGTGTCACCCGTTGCGGGTGCTATAGCGGTGTCAAGAGCCGGCAGGGACCGCTTCAGGGTGTTCATCATAACCGATGTATTACCGCAGAAGCCGAACGAAAAAGCCCCGAGGGTGACGGTGATCGACGGAAAGCTCAGGACTGCCTCCGCTCCCAAAAAGAAGAATCTCTCACATCTTATTCTTGTCGGAATGAGCTCCGCTGCAGCGAAACTGATCGCCGCAGGCGAGCTTACCGATGAGGCGGCGCGCGAGATCCTCGAGGAGTACCGCAGAGTGCAAATATCATAGGTATGTTTCGTTTCTATTTAACAGGGAGGAATTAGGTTTTGCCAAAGGATGACGTTATTGAGTTTGAGGGCGTGGTAGTGGAAGCACTGCCGAATGCGACCTTCAAGGTTAAGCTGCCGAACGAGCTTATCGTTACGGCGCATATATCCGGCAAGCTCAGAATGAACTATATCAAAATTCTGCCGGGTGATAAGGTGACTGTTGAGGTCTCCGTATATGATCCCACAAAGGGCAGAATAACATGGCGTACTAAATAACCGCCCACGGGCAAACGCCGACAGTCCTCCGCAGCATTTGCGGCGTCTGTTCGGCAATAACAACTGAAAGGTGGTAAAAATTGTGAAAGTAAAGCCTTCTGTAAAAAAGATCTGCGAAAAGTGCAAGATTATCAAGCGTCACGGCAACGTGATGGTCATTTGTGAGAATCCCAAGCACAAGCAGAGACAGGGCTGAGTCCCAAATTAAGTAAAGGAGATAACAGCTAATGGCTCGTATATCCGGTGTTGATATTCCCAATCAGAAGCGTATCGAAATCGCTTTGACTTATATCTACGGTATCGGTCTCAAGAGCTCTAAGGACATCCTTGCAAAAACCGGTATCAATCCCGATACCCGTGCAAAGGATCTTACCGAGGATGAGATCGCTAAGCTCCGTGATGTAATTGAAAACAATTACACCGTTGAGGGTGAGCTCCGCAGAGAGACCGCTCTTAACATCAAGCGTCTTGTTGAGATCAACTGCTATCGCGGTATCAGACACAGAAAAGGTCTGCCCGTAAGAGGTCAGCGCACCAAGACGAATGCAAGAACCCGCAAGGGTCCCGCAAAGACCATTGCAAATAAGAAGAAGTAAAGGAGTGAGTAAGGCATGGCAAAGGTAACAAAAAAGGTTACAAGAAAACGCCGTGAGCGTAAGAATGTTGAGCGCGGTGCTGCTCACATCTGTTCTACCTTCAACAATACTATCGTAACTATCACCGACGTGGCAGGAAACACCATCTCTTGGGCTTCCGCCGGCGGACAGGGCTTCAAGGGCTCAAGAAAGTCCACCCCCTATGCAGCTCAGCTCACAGCAGAGGTTGCCGCAAAGGGTGCGGTAGATCACGGTATGAGAACTGTTGAAGTATTCGTAAAGGGTCCCGGATACGGTCGTGAGTCCGCTATCAGAGCCCTTCAGACTGCGGGTCTGGATATCACCCTTATTAAGGATGTAACCCCCATTCCCCATAACGGTTGCCGCCCCCCGAAGCGCCGCCGTGTATAATTTATAAGGAGGATATAACCTATGGCAAGATATACAGGACCTTCATGCAAGCTCTGCAGAAGAGAAGGCAAGAAGCTCTTCCTCAAGGGCGAGCGTTGCCTCACCGATAAGTGTGCCGTTGTAAGACGTTCTACAGTTCCCGGTCAGCATGGTGCAGGCCGTAAGACTGTCAAGGAGTACGGACTCCAGCTCAGAGAGAAGCAGACAGCACGCCGTTACTACGGTGTTCAGGAGAAGCAGTTCAAGAAGTACTATGTTAAGGCCGACAAGCAGGAGGGTATCGCAGGTGAGAATCTGCTCAGCCTTCTTGAGCGCCGCTTTGACAACGTGGTATACAGAATGGGACTTGCGGCAAGCCGTAAGGAAGCCCGCCAGCTCATTCGTCACGGTCACTTCACCCTGAACGGTAAGAAGGCAGACATTCCCTCCATCATCGTAAAGGTAGGAGATGTTATCGCCGCTACCGAGAAGAGTCGTTCTTCCGAAAAGTTCAAGGTTCTCGCAGAGCAGATGGCTGCTGTAATTGCACCCAAGTGGCTTGACGTTGACGTAAACGCGCTCAGCGCAAAGGTAACTGCTATTCCTCAGAGAGACGATGTGGATTTCCCGTTCGAGGAGCAGCTTATCATCGAGCTTTATTCCAAGTAATAACCGATGCCGTTTGGAATATAAGCTCAGTCGTGTTGCGTCGGCTGTGGCTGCATGATTTCTTACGGCAGCGGCATAAGCGGGGTGAGCTCCGCAAAGCCGTATAACGCAAAAGAGCAGGCTTAGCTTGCAGATTTTAAGACGGAGGGTTATTATGATAGAAATTGAAAAGCCGAATATATCAACGATAAATCTGTCTGAAGACGGAAAGAGCATTAAGTTTGTCGTTGAACCCTTGGAGAGAGGCTACGGAGTTACGCTCGGAAATTCTCTGCGCCGTGTGCTTCTCAGCTCTCTGCCCGGCGTTGCCGTCACTAACATCAAAATCGACGGAGTGCTTCATGAGATCTCAACGATCGACGGTGTGAAAGAGGACGTTTGCGAGATAGTCCTCAACGTCAAGGGGATCAATGCAAGACTCTACGGGGACTCCCCGAAGACTGTCATAATTGATGTTACAGGCGCCGGCAATGTTACAGCCGGAGATATTCAGATCGATCCCGATATCGAGATACTGAACCCCGAGCATCATATCGCAACCGTTGGTGAGGACGTCCGCTTCTACATGGAGCTGACCTTTGACAGCGGCAGAGGATATGTGTCTCAGGAGCGCAATAAGCAGATCTACACCGAGCTTTCCGGTGGCGTATCTGCCCCGATCGGAACGATCTTTACGGATTCCATCTATACTCCGGTCTACAATGTGAACTATACCGTCGAAAACACCCGAGTAGGCAATATAACCGACTATGATAAGCTGACTCTTGATGTGCTTACAAACGGAACGATTTCGGCAAAAGAAGCGGTTTCTCTTGCGGCCAAGATTCTCAACGAGCATCTCAACTTGTTCGTCGATCTCTCCGACGAAGCAAGGAGTGCCGAGATCATGATCGAACGGCAGGAGACTGTACAGGGTAAAATCCTTGAGATGACCATTGAGGAGCTTGACATGTCTGTGCGTAGCTTTAATTGCTTGAAGCGCGCCGGCATTGATACGGTTCAGGATTTGACCAACAAGACCGAGGAGGATATGATCAAGGTCAGAAACCTCGGTAAGAAATCGCTTGAGGAAGTTATTCAGAAGCTCCACTCCCTCGGACTCGATTTGAAGAAGGATGAGGAGTAATGTGACTGCCGCTATAGGCAGAACGAAATATTCAGCAGAAGGAGGACATGAAAATGCCCGGTACCAGAAAACTCGGCAGACCTACCGCACATAGACAGGCAATGCTCCGCGGTATGGTTACCTACCTTATCGAGAACGGCTCCATCGAGACAACTCTTACCAGAGCGAAGGAAGTTCGCAGCATGACGGAGAAGATGATCACTCTCGGTAAGACAAATACTCTGGCTAGCCGCCGTCAGGCTCTTGCATATATCACTAAGGAAGATGTTGTAACCAAGCTTTTTGAGCAGGTTGCTCCTAAGTATGCGGATGTAAAGGGCGGTTATACCACGATCTATAAGCTTGGACCCCGTCGCGGTGACGCTGCGGAAATGGCTCTTATCAAGCTTGTTGACACTGAAGCTGCAAAGGCCGAGTAAGATCGGCTGACAAAAATTCGGGGAGGCTCTCGGAGCTTCCCCGAATTTTATTTTTGTGGGCGTACATTTGCCCTGATGCAGGCAAATGGCGCGGATTTTTATAAAAAGGTGTGTTTGTGTATTGTAATATATGAGAATTTGTGCTAAAATGTACATGAATGAAAGCCCGCGGGCTATAATAAACAGTAATTTTATCTGAAAGGATGACAGATATGAGTAAAAACAGACTGATCGGGGAATATCCGGTTATAGGAATCCGCCCCACAATCGACGGAAGACGAGGCGCTCTCAAGGTTCGCGAATCTCTTGAGGAGCAGACAATGAATATGGCAAAGGCGGCGGCAAAGCTTTTTGAGGAGAATTTGTTCTACTCAAACGGCGAGCACGTAAAGGTCATAATTGCGGATACCACTATCGGACGTCAGGGTGAGTGTGCGGCGTGCGCCGACAAATTCAAGAAGGAAGGCGTTGATATCACGCTTACCGTAACTCCGTGCTGGTGCTACGGAGCAGAGACGATGGATATGGATCCGAACACCATCAAGGGAGTATGGGGCTTTAACGGAACGGAGCGCCCCGGTGCGGTATATCTTGCATCGGTGCTTGCTACCCATTCGCAGAAGGGCTTGCCCGCCTTCGGCATCTACGGACATGATGTTCAGGCGGCTGACGATACGGAGATCCCCGCAGATGTGCGCGAGAAGCTGCTTCGCTTCGGTCGCGCCGCCGTCGCGGTTGCGACTATGCGCGGAAAGAGCTATCTCCAGATAGGCTCCGTATGCATGGGAATCGGCGGCTCTATCATAAGCCCCGACTTTATCGAGGATTACCTCGGAATGAGAGTCGAGTCTGTTGATGAGGTCGAGATCATTCGTCGTATGACAGAGGGCATCTACGATCACGACGAGTACGAGCGTGCGATCAAGTGGACACGCGAGCACTGCACAGAGGGCTTTGACAAGAATCCCGCCGAGCTCCAGAAAAGCAGAGAGCAGAAGGACAAGGACTGGGAATTTGTCGTTAAGATGATGCTTATCATCAAGGATCTGATGAACGGCAACGATAAGCTCCCCGAGGGCTGCGAGGAGGAAATGGCAGGTCATAATGCTATTGCCGCAGGCTTCCAAGGTCAGCGTCAGTGGACGGATTTCTATCCCAACTGCGACTTCCCCGAGGCCTTGCTCAATACCTCCTTTGACTGGAACGGCGCCCGCGAGCCGTATATCCTTGCGACCGAGAACGACGTTCTCAACGGTCTCGGAATGCTTTTCATGAAGCTCCTCACGGGACGCGCGCAGATCTTTGCCGACGTCCGTACATACTGGAGCCCCGAAGCCGTTAAGAAGGCGACGGGCTATGAGCTTGAGGGCAAGGCGGCTGAGGCTGACGGAATCATTCACCTGATCAATTCCGGCGCGGCTTGCCTTGATGCCTGCGGAGAATCTGTTGCCGCCGACGGCAGCCGTGAGATGAAGCAGTGGTGGAACGTAAGCGAAGCGGATATCGACGCGATGCTCAAGGCCACTACATGGAATGCCGCAGATAACGGATACTTCCGCGGAGGCGGCTTCTCCTCCAGATTTGTAACTGCCGCGGAAATGCCCGTGACAATGATCCGTCTGAATCTGGTAAAGAATCTCGGACCTGTTTTGCAGATAGCCGAGGGATATACGGTAAATCTGCCCGAGGAGGTCTCGGATACTCTGTGGAAGCGTACCGACTACACTTGGCCCTGCACTTGGTTCGCTCCCCGTCTCACCGGTGAGGGCGCATTCAAGAGCGCATACGACGTGATGAACAACTGGGGCGCAAATCACGGCGCAATAAGCTACGGTCATATCGGAGCAGATCTCATTACCATGGCATCTATGCTTCGTATACCCGTTTGTATGCATAATGTACCCGAGGAGAAGATATTCCGTCCGTCTGCATGGAATGCCTTCGGCATGGATAAGGAGGGACAGGACTTCCGTGCCTGTGCCGCCTACGGTGCAAATTATAAGAAATAAGTGAATTTGATGCGGTGAAAAGGCTCCGACGGGCTTTTTCACCGCATTTCGGCAGAGGACAGGCTGTGATACCGCGCAGGTCATGTGGCGGATACGCTGAGGCGCGAGAGATCTTGGCGACCTGTTTCGAATAAATAACAGATGCGCGAAGACAGGCGTGAGTGAGTCTTCGCGCATTTTTATATAAAAACAGACAGCCGCGCAAGACGGCTGTCTGGGGTGTACGGCGTTATGTGACCGCGATTATTTCAGCATATCGGAAAGCACCTTCTCCGCCTCTGCAAGAGCATCGGAGAGCTTTGTGATATCCTTACCGCCGGAAGCTGCGGAGTCGGGACGTCCGCCTCCCTTGCCTCCCGTGACGGCACTTACCGCCTTCAGGAGATTGCCGGCATGAGCACCTGCGGCAACGGCGGATTTTCCGCAGACCGCAATGAAGTTCAGCTTGTCGGCGGTGTGGAGTGCGAGCACAGCCGCGGCATCGGGGTGAGCATCCTTGATAGAATCACCGAGCGCGCGTGCGGCATCCATTGTCATGTCGCCCATATCGGCGGTGATAAGTCTGACATTGCCCACCTGCTTTGCGGATGCAAGCAGGGAATCGAGCTTTCCTGCGGCGAGCTTTGTGTTGAGCGCCTCGATCTCATGGCGAAGCTTTGAGAGCTCTGCCATCGCGGCGGCGGCTCTTGCCGGAGCATCTGCGACGGAGGATGCCTTGACTGTGTGAGCGATCTCACCGAGCGCGGAATCCTTTTCCGCGATCAGATCGAGCACGCCCGTGCCCGTGACAGCCTCAATACGGCGCACGCCTGCGGCAACGGAGGATTCCGACAGAATCTTGAAAAGTCCGAGATTTCCCGTGTTCTCTGCGTGCGTACCGCCGCAAAGCTCGGTGGAAAACTCACCCATCTTGACCATGCGTACAAGCTTTCCGTATTTCTCTCCGAACAGCGCCATTGCGCCGGCGGCCTTTGCGGATTCAACATCGGTCACCACTGTTTCGATCGGAGCGGCAGCCATGATGTAGCTGTTGACGAGCTTCTCTACCTCGGAGATTTCCTCGGGCTTCATGGCTTCATAGTGAGAGAAGTCGAAGCGAAGCTTTTCGTCGTCAACGTAAGAGCCCGCCTGCTCCACATGAGTGCCGAGAACGCTTCTAAGCGCGGCGTGGAGAAGGTGTGCCGCACTGTGATTGCGGCGGATCTTGGTGCGGCGGCAGTTGCAGATCTTCGCGCATACGCTGTCTCCGGTGCTTACCACGCCGGAAACGATGATGGCACTGTGGATATACACACCGTCGTGCTTCTTCGTATCGGTGATCTTTGCCTCAAAGCCTGCGCCGATGAGCTTGCCCTTGTCACCTACCTGACCGCCGGACTCGGCAAAGAACGGAGTGCGGTCGAGGATAATGCGAACGTCGGTGTCGTCGATGCCGACGGAGTCGGCTCTGCCGTCGGAATTGAGAATGGCAAGAACCTTGGACTCGGTCTCGTTTTCGGTGTATCCGCAGAACTCCGTCGCTTCGATATCCTGAAGCTTGGGGCCCTTGGCGTTGTCCCAGCCGCTGAGATCGGCACGGGCGTTTCTTGCGCGCTCCTTCTGCTCCTTCATAAGAGCGTTGAAGGCATCTTCGTCAACGGTAAGCCCGTTCTCCTCCGCGATCTCTCTTGTCAGATCGAGCGGGAAGCCGAAGGTGTCATAGAGGCGGAACGCATTCTCACCGGATATCGCTCCGGAGGCGGGAGTTGTGGCGATGAGCTCCTCAAGCATACCGAGTCCCGCGTCAATGGTGGCACGGAAGCGCTCCTCCTCAAGAGTGATGATCTTCTTGATATAGTCGGTCTTTTCACCGAGCTCGGGATAAGCCCCGATATTCTCACCGATAACCACCTCACACAGACGTGAGAGGAAGCCCTCCTCTGTGCCGATGAGCTTGCCGTATCTTGCGGCACGGCGGAGCACACGGCGGAGAATGTAGCCGCGTCCCTCATTGGAGGGAAGAACTCCGTCGCAGATGAGGAAGGTGGCGGTTCTGATGTGGTCGGTGATAACGCGAACGGCAACATCTGTTTTGTAGTCTTTTCCGTAGACGACATTGGCTTCGGCGCAAACGGAATCGAGAATACGACGAACGGTGTCGGTCTCAAAGAGGTTGTCCACGTCCTGCATTACGCAGGCGAGCCTCTCAAGTCCCATACCGGTGTCAATGTTTTTCTTTTCAAGCTCGGTGTAGTTGCCCTCACCGTCATTGCTGAACTGAGTGAATACGTTGTTCCAGATCTCAATAAATCTGTCGCAGTCACAGCCGGGGCCGCAGTTAGGGTTGCCGCAGGCGTACTTTTCGCCGCGGTCGAAGTAGATCTCGGAGCAGGGGCCGCAGGGACCGCTTCCGAGCTCCCAAAAATTATCGTCCTTGCCCATGCGGACGATCCTCTCGGCGGGAACGCCGATCTTCTTGTTCCAGATCTCAAACGCCTCGTCATCCTCCTCGTAGACGGAGGGGTACAGCCTTTCGGCGGGGATCTCAAGACACTCGGTGAGAAATTCCCAAGACCAGCTTATTGCCTCTGTCTTGAAATAGTCTCCGAAGGAGAAATTTCCGAGCATCTCAAAATACGTGCCGTGACGAGCAGTCTTGCCCACGTTGTCGATATCAAGAGTACGAACGCACTTTTGACAGGTGGTCACACGGGTTCTGGGAGGAGTTTCCTCACCGGTGAAATACTTTTTGAGGGGAGCCATGCCCGCATTGATGAGGAGCAGGGACTTGTCCCCGATGGGAACAAGCGGGAAGCTCTTCATGCGAAGATGTCCCTTGGATTCAAAAAACGAGAGATACTTCTCTCTGAGATCGTTCAGCGAAGTCCACTTCATATATAGCACGATTCCTTTCGGGTAGTGATATTTGAATTCTATCATTAAGTATACATCATTTTACCGATGATGTCAATGAAAAACGGTCTGTATGATGATGCAAATTCGGCGGAGAGAGCAAATATTTTTCCGCGGTGCGGTAAATTGCGGTATTGTTATACGTCGGTACTTGATAAAATTTTTGCGAGGGTGTATAATGTATAATGATGAGCTTTGCTTATATGCGAGACGATGAGGGACGGAGCTGTCGGTATCCCGATACGGTCGCGGAAAGGAGTCATTTGAAATGACGGATCTTCTTGAGCTTCAAAAGCATTTTATACTGACACATCTTCGTGAAGGCGACGTGTGTGCCGATTTTACGATGGGTAACGGGCACGATACGCTGTTTCTGTCACAGACGGTGGGTGAGAGCGGAAGGGTGTATGCCTTCGATATACAGGAAAAAGCCCTTGTGTCCACAAGAAAAAGACTCTGCGAGAGCGGAGCGCCGGAGAACTGGACGCTTATTTGCGATTCGCACCACAGGGCGGCTGAATACATACATGAGCCGATAAAGGCGGGTATGTTCAATCTCGGATATATGCCCGGAAGCGGCGATAAGAGTCTTACCACTATGAGAAAGACGACGCTTCCCGCCGTGGAGAGCGCGATAAATATGCTCGGTGACGATGCGATACTGCTTGTGGCAGTGTACCCCGGACACGCCGAGGGAGAAGCAGAGGGAAGGGAGCTGCGAGAGTATTTCTCCACTCTTTCGAGATTCAAATATACGGTCGGAGAGTTCCGCCTGATAAACTCACCGACATCCCCTTATTTCACGATAATCGAGACTAAATAGGAGCGTGTATGAATAACGGATATAACGGAAACGACGGGCGCTTTGCACGCCGTAACGGACAGGAAAATGCGAACGGGCCAGAGCGCCGGATTCCGCGCGCTCAGAACGCACAGAACGGCAGAGGCGGTACGGTGCGGAGAGGTGCAGGCGCACAGGGAAGCAGAGGCGGTGCGACACCGAGAGGTACGGATGAAAGACGGCAGATGCCGCACGGACAGAACGGTGCAGGCAGACCCGAGCGCCGGATTCCGCACGGGCAGAATGTGCAGAGCGGCAGAGGAAGTGCATCACCGAGAGGTGCGGCACAAGGTGGCATCGGCGGCGCGGGACGGACACGCCCCGTATCGGGGAACAGACGTAAGGCGACAAGAGAGCAGATGCGCGCGGAAAACCGCCGCCGCAGACGCGAGAGCCTCCGCCTGTTCTTGGGAAGACTTGCCATTTACGGAGTGATGCTTTTGGTGCTCGGCGGAGCTGCCGCGGGAATATTCTTCGGCTTCTTTTACAGCGCACCCGATGCGAACGAGTCAAGCATAGTTTACTTCGAGAACTTTGACGGCGATAAGACGGAGAGATCCGAGCTGTCGGGCGATACGGTGTACCGCGGCGGCAAGCTGTACGTGAATTTCTCAAGCATCGCAGAGGGGTGCGGTATGAGCACCGTGCTTGACGGAAAGACCGCAAAATTTGTCCTCCCCGACGGGGACTATACTTCGGATTCTGCCGGCACGGGACACGAGGAATACGTCTCCTTTGTCAAGGATTCGACCGAATGTACCGTCTGCGGACAGACGTCGAGGCTCACCTCCCCCGCATACTTTGTCGAAAAGCGAGTGTGGGTGCCTGCGGATTTTGTGAATGACTATGTGAACGGGATCACCGTGACGGAGGAGAGATCCGACGGCAAGGTCTACGTGATGCGCGATAAGGAGGAGAGCGACGGAGACAAGGAGGAGGATGCTCCCCTTGCCGAGGTGTCGTTCAGACTGAAGGCGACTACCCCGCCGGAGAATCCCGAGCCCTCCGACGGTCAGCCCGTTACAGGCACGGTAACGTCGGCAATGCCGAAGGTCAGCTTCTCCGCCGACCTGAGTGAATACGAGGAATACATGAATCCCGCCGACAGCGCGGAATACTTGAAGCTTGTGAACAAGACGAGCACGGTCGATGCGAGTCTGAAGCCGAATGACCTGACGTCGGTCAGCGCCACGAGAAATGACGGCAGAGCCACACAAATGATGCGCACGACGGCGGCAAAGGCTCTTGAGGCGATGTTTATCGAGATGCGAATGGCGGGATACACGGATGTATCGGTCACAAGCGCATACCGCTCGTATGAGTATCAGAGCGAGCTTTACAACACCTATACAAATAACGAGATGGCGAAAAATTCGTCGCTGACACAGGCACAGGCACAGGCGATAGTCGATACCTATTCCGCAAGGCCGGGAACGAGCGAGCACCAGACGGGGCTTTGCTGCGATCTTCACAATCTGCCGTCGGCGGATGTTTCCTTTGCGGATCAGGCGGCATACGGCTGGCTGAAGGAAAATTCGTGGAAGTTCGGCTTCATACTTCGCTTCCCCGAGGATAAAACGGATATCACGGGATACTCCTTTGAGCCGTGGCATTACCGGTTTGTCGGAAGAACGGCGGCATGGCAGATCCACAGCGGAGGGCTGTGCCTTGAGGAATATTTGCAGTCATGAGATTCGTTTGATCGGAGGCTTTAATGAAAAAACTCCTGAAATATATGCGCCCGTATGCGGCACAGGCGATAGCCGGCCCGCTTATAAAGTGGCTGGAGGCGCTTTTTGAGCTTATCGTGCCGCTTGTGGTGGCGAAGCTCATAGACGAGGGTATACCCGCCGGAGACAGCGCACAGGTGTGGGGGCTGTGCGGAGTGCTTGCCGCGCTCGGCGTGATAGGCTTCATCTGCTCTCTTGTAGCGCAGTATTTTTCCGCAAAGGCGGCGACGGGCTTTGCCGCAGAGCTGAGACGTGCAGCCTTCGAGCATACGCACAGGCTGTCCTATTCCGAGCTTGATAAGCTCGGCAGTGCCGCCGTTATTTCGCGGCTTACGGGCGATCTTGCACAGCTCCAGACAGGTGTCAATATGTTCCTGCGCCTTTTCCTGCGCTCTCCCTTCGTGGTGTTCGGCGCTATGATAATGGCGCTTACGGTAGATGTGCGCGCCGCGCTTGCCTTTGTTATCGTGATACCGCTTCTGTTTGCGGCTGTTGCGCTCATAATGGGACTGAGCGTGCCAAAATATCGCTCGGTACAGACGGAGAGCGATGAGCTGTTCCGCATCACGGGAGAGAATATCACGGGCGCGCGCGTGCTGAGAGCCTTCGGAATGGAAGAGGACGAAAGAGCGCGCTTCTGCGAGGGGGCGGAGAAGCTCTCGGTGCTCCAGATAGCGGCAAACCGCATATCGGCGCTCATGAATCCCGTGACCTCACTCCTGCTCAACGGAGCCATGATATTGCTCATATACTCCGGAGCCGTGCGTGTCAATATCGGAAGCCTGACACAGGGCGAGGTAATTGCGCTTGTCAACTATATGTCGCAGATACTTGTCGAGCTGGTAAAGCTTGCAAATCTGATAATCACCGTTACGAGGGCGATAGCCGCGGGCGGGCGCATATCCGAGCTTTTGGATACTCCCGTAGAGGCGGAGGAGCTTACGGTGCATGAGACCGATGCTGTCGGTGATCCGTCGGCGGCGGTGGAATTCAGAAACGTGTCCTTTACTTATCCGAACGCCTCGTCTCCCTCTGTTGAGAATATCAGCTTCGTGCTGCCGAGGGGCAAGACGCTCGGCATAGTCGGCCCCACCGGCTCGGGCAAGACCACGCTAATAAATCTGATACCGAGATTTTACGATGTCGGAGAGGGATGTGTGCTTGTTGACGGAAAGGACGTTAAGAGCATACCGCTCACGGAGCTTCGCGAAAGCATCGGTATTGCCGAGCAACGGAGCTGTATCTTCGGAGGAAGCATCCGAAAAAATCTCACGATGGGCAAGACGGTCGGTGACGGCGCACTGCTCGGAGCACTTGAGACGGCACAGGCAAAGGATTTCGTGCTTGCCAAGGACGGCGGACTTGACTTTGAGCTGGCGGGAGGAGGAAAGAATCTTTCCGGCGGTCAAAGACAGAGAATAAATATCGCACGTGCGCTCACAAAGGCGCCGAGAGTGCTCATCCTTGACGATTCGTCGTCGGCGCTTGACTTTGCGACGGATGCGTCACTGCGGAGGGCTATCGCCGCCGCGGATAATATGAGCGTTATCATCATTTCGCAAAGAGTTGTCAGTGTCAGAGCCGCCGATACCATTATAGTGCTTGATGACGGACGGTGCGTCGGCATGGGCACGTTTGACGAGCTGCTTGACTCGTGCCCGATGTTCGGAGAGATATGCAGATCTCAGGGTATTACGGGAGGTGAGACCGATGAAGCGTGAGCGTTCGAAAAATGCTCTTGTAAGGATCGCGGAGCGGCTTCTCGGGTATCCCGTGCAGCTTGCCGTGGCGTTTGTGTGTGCGGTGCTGTACGTTGCTTCGAGCCTGTATATCCCAAGCCTTACCGGAAAAGCGGTGGATCTGATCCTCGGAGAGGGGCGTGTCGATTTCGGCGGCATCGTAAGACTGCTCGTGATGTTCGGTGCGGCGGTGGCGCTCGGTGCTGTCTTGCAGTGGATAATGAACATATGCACGGCGCGGATCGCGTATCTTACCGCGCGTGATCTGAGATGCGAGGCGTTCTCACATCTCGGAGATCTCCCGATGGGGTATATGGATTCTCATCCGGCGGGAGATATTATCAGCCGTATCATGTCGGATACCGAGCAGATCGAAGCCGGACTTGTGATGAGCATACAGGGGCTTGCGGTCGGAGTCATGACCGTGGTGTCCATCATCGTTATACTGTTTATCGAGAGCCCTCCCGTGGCGACGGTGGTGCTTGTGGTAACTCCCATGTCGCTGTTTATCACCGCTCTCATCGCGCGAAAGAGCTTCACCTATTTCAGTGAGCAGTCGCGCACAAGGGGCGAGCTCACCGGATTTATGGAGGAGGCTGTCAATTATCAGCGGACGGTGCGTGCCTCATGTGCCGAGGAGGAGTTTCTTCGCCGCTTCGATGAGCTGAACGGCACATCGCAGAGGGTGTCCATGCGAGCTGTGTTTGTGTCTTCAATGACAAATCCGTCGTCAAGACTTATAAACAATCTTGTTTACGCGGGCGTGGCGCTTGCGGGTACTCTCTCCGTGATAGCGGGCAGGATAAGCGTCGGCTCTCTCTCCTGCTTCCTCAGCTATACAAATCAGTACACAAAGCCGTTCAACGAGATAACCGGAATCCTCTCGGAGCTCCAGAACTCCGCCGCCTGCGCGGGAAGGGTATTCGAATTTCTCGACGAAAGGGCGCAGTCCGCGGATCCGGCGGATGCGGTCGACCTCTCGGATACGGGTGTTATCGGGGAGGTGTCGCTCGATGGGGTGGATTTCTCATATACGCCCGAGAAGCCGTTTATCGAAAATGTATCGCTTGACGTTGCCTCGGGACAGAGGATCGCCATAGTCGGGCCTACCGGCTGCGGAAAAACGACCTTCATCAATCTGCTCATGCGCTTTTACGACGTGACGGGCGGAAAGGTGACGGTGGACGGCACCGATATTCGGAATATAACGAGAAAGAGCCTCAGAGCATCCTTCGGCATGGTGCTTCAGGAAACGTGGCTCAGACACGGTACTATCCGAGATAATATCGCCATGGGTAAGACGGATGCCTCCGATGAGGAGATCGTCGCGGCGGCGAAGCTGTCGCACGCACACAGCTTTATAAAGAGGCTCCCCAAGGGATACGATACCGTGATAGACGGAAGCAGCGGACTGTCCGAGGGACAGCGACAGCTTCTCTGCATCGCACGAGTGATGCTGAGACAGCCGCCGATGCTTATTCTTGATGAGGCTACCTCGTCAATAGATACACGGACAGAGCTTGTTGTGCAGGATGCCTTCCTGAGACTTATGCAGGGAAGAACGTCATTCATAGTGGCGCACAGGCTGTCTACAATAAAGGAAGCGGATCTGATCCTTGTGATGAAGGACGGAAAGATCATCGAGAGCGGCACCCATGAGGAGCTGCTTGACAGGAAGGGCTTCTATTTACAGCTTTACATGAGTCAGTTTGCGGGTGTATCCGAAACTGACGGCGGAAAGGAATAAAAATGGCAAAGTGGTTTAAGCTGGCAGTCAAGACAATAGTCGTGATACTGTGCCTCCTGCTCATATGGCGTGTGATGTTTGCCGAGAGCAAGAGCACGCTCGGGGATATTCTCCCCACAAAGGGCACGGCTGAGATCTATAATGCAAGCGGCACGCTTAACGTGCTCACGAACAAGGTGGCGGATGAGATATCCGAGGGCGGATATTTCTCGGTGTACGGTGTTTTTTATACTCCCGATACCGGGGAGCTTCAGGTGACCGTGAGGTACAATGACAGCACCACGGACAGCCTCGGAGATATCAGCTTCTACGCATACACTGTCGATACCTCGGGAGAGCCGGTGCAGACAGATGCGGACGGCGCAGAGGGTACTGCGATCGGCACGCAGAGACTGCATGAGGGATACCCGATAGGTGAGATACTCACCCCCACATCAATGGGTACAGAGAAAAAGCTGTTCTACAATTACGAGAAGCTGCTGTTCAGCGGCGTTGAGATCGGTGAAGACACTAATGTGATAATCAGCCTGTGTACCGACGGCGACCCCGAGGCGGAGAAGGCTGTCATAGCGGCGCATTTTGCAGAGCAGGAGATGAAGACGTATAAGCTCTCACGAGGTGAGAAGAAGGCTCTTGCTTCCTATACGGAATAAACGGGAGGAGCGAATATGAAAAAAAGGCTTGTTTCACTTCTTACCGCGCTCGGACTTCTCTTTCTTCTGTCCTCCTGCGGACTTGTGCTGAAAAACGAGAAGGCGGAGGGCACGGGGCGCGACAGCACGGCGGAAAGTCAGACTGTCGGCGGCACGGCTGAGCCGACGGATTCGGTAAACGGTGAGGTTCGCGTGAGCTTTGCGGCTGCGGGAGATAACATCATTCACGAATCGGTCTATAAGACCGCCGCGGTGCGAGCCGCAGCTTCGACCTCGGGAGCAAAGAAGGATTACTGCTTCCTTGAGATGTACTCCGAGCGACTCCGCGATATCGTCTCATCGGCAGACGTGGCTTTTGTGAATCAGGAGGCGCCGATAGTGGCGGAGCGTGCCGCTTCCGGATATCCCGCCTTCAATTCGCCGGTCGAGGCGGGAGATGCCCTTATCGAGATGGGCTTTGATATAGTGAATATGGCAAACAACCATATGCTTGATATGGAGGGGCAGTGCGAGGGACTGCGAAGCACCATAAAGTATTGGAGCAGCCGTGACGTGCTGTCCATCGGCGCATATGAGAGCGAGGCGGACTACAACACGCTTCGCGTTATGGAGTCGAAGGGGAAGCATATCGCGATACTGTCGTATACCTACGGTACGAACGGCAATAAGCTCAACGCCAAGAGCGGAGATCTTGTCGTGCCGTATATCAACGATTCCGAAATTATAGAGCAGGTCAGCCGCGCGAGCGAGAACGCGGATGCGGTGATAGTGTCGATGCACTGGGGAAATGAAAATACCTTTAAGACGACGGATGAGCAAAAACGGCTTGCAAAGCTTTTGTCAAAATACGGCGCAGACGTGGTGATCGGGCATCATTCACATACCCTGCAGCCGATGGAATGGGTGGAAAACGATGCGGGAGAGAAAACGCTTGTGATATATTCTCTCGGCAATTTCATCTCATCTCAGGTGAAGGCGTACAATATGGTGGGCGGACTTGCCACCTTTGAGCTCGTGTTCTCTCCCGAGGGCACGGTGACGGTGGAAAATGCACTGCTCACGCCGACAATGACCCATTATACCGCGGACGGCGGAAAGCTTGACAGCCAAGGACTTCCGACAAGGACGGAGGTGTCTGTGGGACTTCTTGAGGACTATACCTCCGATATGTGCGCCGCTCACGGAGCACAGCTTCCCGAGCTGAACGGAGCATTCACGCTTGATACACTGCGCGGATATGTGACAGGCACCGTGGATGCGGAGTTCCTGCCCGATTTTCTTAAATGATCACGTAAGGAGTGCTATTATGAAACTTGATATAACACAGCTTCTCAGCGGGAAGGAGCGACTGCTGCGGTTCCCGATACGGCTTGATGCCGCCGAGACCGAATATGCGGGCTTTTTCCCCGAGGATGTGCGGCTGACTGCCCCCATAGGCGGAGAGGTGACCGTGTCCGACAGGGGCGAGTACATCAGCGTGGAGGTGTCTCCGAGGGTTACGTATGAGCTTCCGTGCTCACGCTGCCTTGCACCCGTGCAGGACACTCTTGAGATCACCTTTGAGCGAATAATCCCCTCCGGTTCAAGATTCTCCTTTGATGAGGAGCTGTGCGATGAGGAGGATATTCTCACGGTCACCGAGGGTCATATAGATTTGACCGAGGCGATAATCGAGGAGACGGCTCTCGTAATACCGGACTATGTGCTGTGCAGTGAGGACTGCCGCGGACTCTGCCCGAAATGCGGAAAAAGCCTGTCCGAGGGCGATTGTGACTGTGCAAAGACGAAGGAAATCGACCCGAGAATGAAAATATTCGAAAAACTTCTCAAAGATGAGGAATAATTTTTCAAAAAGCCCTTGCAAGATCGGGAAATATGTAGTATAATAAGGTGTATGTTAAATAATTAGGCTTTGAACTCTGAAGGAGGTGTACGAAGGATGGCAGTACCGAAGAGAAAGACATCCAAAGCTCGCAGAGATAAAAGACGTTCCAATGTTTGGAAGCTTACTGCTCCCGCTATGGTAAAGTGCTCACATTGCGGCGAATTTAATCTGACTCACCGTGTATGCAGCGCCTGCGGCTATTACAACGGAAAAGCAATTCTTACAAAAGAAGCGTAAAAACATAAGACCGCAGAAATGCGGTCTTGTGTTTTTTTGGAAGCAATTATGAAGTATAAATCGGTGCCCACGGGGAAGCCCGCCGACCTCTATATCATCGGATCGCTTGCGGGCGGCGGAGTGTTCATGCTTCTGCCGTATTTCAACGAAAAGCTGACGGCGCTGTACCAGCTTGCCTCAGTGGTGCTTTTCGGGATCGGCGTATATCTTTTGATAAGATATCGGCTGACCGTGTTCTGCTACGGTATCGAGGCAAAGGACGCCTCGGTGTCGCTTTACTCGGCTCTGCCGGAGGAGCTTGATTTCACGGTGGAACGGGTGATCGGCAAAAAGAGCGTGACGGTCGCACGGCTCTCGCTGTCCGCGCTCAGGAACGTGGGAAGCGTGAAGTACGGCGATCTGCGTGAATATTCGAAGACGGCATCCCTGTACAAATACCAGTCCGATATGGAGCCGGAGAGCGGATGCTTGCTTTTGTTTGAGGACGGAGAGCGTGATACGGCTGTTTTTGCGGTGCTCCCTCCGGAGCTTGAAAATTATCTCCGAGAAGCCGCCGAGCAAAACCGCGTCGCGCTGTGAACAGGTGCATAAGAAAGGAGTATATCCATGTTTACCGGTATGATGAACAGTCCCGCCACGGGAGATATCAGCGGCACTATAGGAATAATCCTTGCCGTTGCGGCAGTTGCGATAATCGTGGTGCTGGTGATATCAAAGAAAAAGGGTGACTGAGCCGAGCGCCGCGTTGCCCGGAGATGACAAAATACGCTAAAAAGGGCACCGTCCGTCGGACGGTGCCCTTTTGGGCTTTGCTTATATTTCCTCTATGATTATTTCCGCCTCCGAATTTACGGAGCCGTCCTCCTTCACGGAGCGGAAGTAGTATGTGCCGTCGTAATCTGCCATGTATATCTTGAGCTGTTCACCGAGCGGCGCCTCCGAGATAAAGCTTATTCCCATGGAGGTGACTCTGTTGCCCGCCATGTTCGGAATGAAGTCGCAATACATATCCGGATAGTGCGTGTTGTTGAGATGACGGTTGATATCCGCCTCTCCGTAATGTACGCGGTGCTCGCCCACGAGCACCATGGCGGCATCCTTCGGTATTCTCAGTCTTGCGGGGCTGTCAAGCTCAAGCATCTCGCCGGAGGCATATCCGAGCTCGATGGAATCCACTCTGCGCAGGCGGTGCGTGTTGAGATCGAGAAGACCCCACACCGTTACAGCCTCGGCAACGATGGCATCATCCTTGAGAAGCCTGTAGCATCTGTTAAAGCTGACACCGCTGCTCTTGCACGCCCACGTCTGCGCGGTTATCTCGTCGTGCGAATACAGCGGGGAATATATGCTCAGTCTGAGTCTGCTGAGTACAAAGGCAAGTCCGGAGTCGTACAGATCATTGTAGGAGGGCGGCTCGCCCTCCATGTGGCAGTTGGAGCAATCCTGCATATATCGCATTATCCCCGACGCGCTCACGACTCTGTTGAAATCGGTGTCGTGACTGTTTATTCGGTATTTTTCAGACCATTTCATTGTGTGGCTCCTTTTGCAAACGCTTTGCGGATTTGACATACGAGCTTACCGAAATCAAATGAGGCTTCAAAGAAGCCTCATTTTTATCGGAATGTCAATTACAGGGTGTTGGCGGAGCCGAGCACGTTTGTGATCTTGTGAACGACCATCTTGCGAACCTCGTCTCTTGCAACGGAGAGATAGGTTCTGGGATCGAACACCTCGGGCTGATTTGTCATAACGCGGCGGATACCTGCGGTAAGAGCAAGACGGATATCGGAGTCGATATTGATCTTACATACGGCAAGACCTGCGGCCTTGCGGAGCTGCTCCTCGGGAATACCGACTGCATCGGGAAGCTTGCCGCCGAGAGAATTGATCTCTGCGACATACTCCTGCGGAACGGAGGAAGCACCGTGGAGAACGATCGGGAATCCGGGGATACGCTCCATGATCTCCTCAAGAATATCGAAACGGAGCGGAGGGGGAACAAGCACGCCATCCTCGTTTCTGGTGCACTGATCGGGAGTGAATTTGTAAGCGCCGTGGCTTGTACCGATAGCGATGGCAAGAGAGTCAACGCCGGTCTTCTCAACAAACTCCTCAACCTCCTCGGGACGTGTGTAGGAGGAATCCTCGGCGGATACATTTACGTCATCCTCAACGCCGGCAAGTCTTCCGAGCTCGCCCTCAACGGCAACGCCGCGTGCGTGAGCATATTCAACGACCTTCTTTGTGAGGGCGATGTTGTCCTCAAAGGAATGATGAGAGCCGTCGATCATAACGGAGGTAAAGCCGCCGTCGATGCAGGCCTTGCAGATCTCAAAATCTGCGCCGTGGTCGAGATGCAGAGCCAGATCAATGCCGGAATCGGCAATAGCGGCCTTGGCAAGAGCCATAAGATACTCATGCTTTGCGTACTTACGTGCGCCTGCGGAAACCTGCATGATAACTGGGGATTTCGCTTCGGCAGCGCCGTCTGCGATAGCCTGAATGATCTCCATGTTGTTGATGTTGAAGGCGCCGATGGCGTAGCCGCCCGCATATGCCTTCTTAAACATTTCGATAGGTGATACAAGTGCCATTTTTGATCTCCTTTATTTTAATACAAATAAACATACACATATACTATACTCCGTTTTTGCGGAAAAATCAACACCTTTTTATGAACATGCCGTTATTTCCGTCAAATTCGGGAAAATGACGAAACAGGGACATCTCAAAGCTCCGAAAACAGTCGATATAAAAGATATACGGAGACGGTTATCGCGGAAATATCGCCTCCGCTGACAAGCATGAGATATACCGCCGAGCACCAAAGCGCCGCGGTAAACAAAACGGACAGCACTCTGCATATGCGCCACACGTTTGCGGGGGAGAGAAAGGCGGAGAGAAGTGCGGAAAGGATACAGCCGCCGTCGAGATATGAGATGGGGAGGAGATTAAAGAGCGAAAGCGCCGCCGATGCGCCTGCAAGGTATGACATACTGCGAAAGCCGCAGAGAAAACAGATAGCGCCGAGCAGTGGACCCGCAAGACACACGGCTGCCTCCCTTAGATGAGAGACGACGGAAAAATCGTAGCGCAGAGCTATTCCCGCAGGTCCGGTGCGACATAGGCGAAGCTTAACCCCGAGAAGCGCGGCGGCAATGACGTGCCCTGCCTCATGGATAAGGGCTGCCAAAAGGATCGCGGCAAATCTCTCACCGTCACCGAGTATGAATGAAAGCGACAGCAGGAAAAGCTCGGGGATTCCGGAAAACAGCAGACCTCTCACCGCTCACCGTATATCAGCCGAGCTATGGCGGACTCAAGAAAATACCAGAATGAGCCCTCCTCTGCGGCGGTGGGACTGTCGGGAATGTCCTCCGCCGTCGAAACGGGGGCGATAACGGGAAGCGCCGACGAATCAAACTTCCCCGTATTTGCACTTTCCTCGGTACGGATAAGCGAAAGAGTGAGAAATACCGTGAATACGACGGCACCGAGGACGGCAATCAGTCTTGCGGGCAATTCGCAATCTCTCGGAGCCGATATCCCGCGCATGGGGGTACTTGGCTTTCTGCCGCTGTTGATCATGAGAATCTCCGAAATCATATTATTACAAAGTCTATGAGAAAAAGAACAAAAATATGAGCAGACCGCCGAGGCTTGCGCCGTGACGTCTGCTCGTGTATTTCGTGATCACCTTTTCGTGCGGAAATAGTCCTCTCGCAGGATCGAGTACATCGCAATATCGGTGATACCCATGTTGTTTTTGTCCGCCTGTCGCAGAGTACCCTCGTAGCAAAGACCGCATTTCTCCATGACCTTGCCCGAGGCGGGATTTTGCGGATCGTGGGAGGCTTCGATGCGGCTCGCACCCACCTCCTCGAAAAGATACCCGAGCACCTCGCCGTATGCCTCGGTAACGATGCCCTTGCCCCACCACGCACTGCCGATGCAGTAGCAGGTGTGGAGCATATTCGTGTCGTCGTTCATGTAAAGCACGCCGACGTACCCGATGGGCTCTCCCAAGTCCTTCGGGACTATCGCCCACAGATAGAAGCTCGGTGTGATGTATGAGCGTACCCAGCCGCCGATGAGCTCGGCGGTCTCCTCGGGTGTTTTGTGAGCTTGCCATTTGAGAAATTTTGCGGCGCTTGCATCGCTTGTGAAGTTGCGGAAGGCGGCGTCCGAGTCCTCGGCGGTAAATCGGCGCAGGATCAGCCTTTCCGTTTCGAGTGCTTTTGTACCGAGATGCTTCATTTTGTTTGCCTCATTTCGTGAATATGCTTCTTTTCTTCAGCGCATACAGCAGTATAAGCCCAAGTACACCGCAGGAGATGAACTCTCCGATGCCGACGGTCAGCATAAAATACGGGATTCCGCCGATAAGGCCGTAGGCGTACCGCAGTATCCACGGGACGGTGAGTGTGTTTACGACGATCGGCGGGAGAGGGGAGAACACCGGATGTGCTTTTCTGAGCAGTCTTGTGAATATCGCGGCGACGAGTGTCGCGGCTGTGCCGAGCAGTATGTCTGCCGGCGCACCTCCCGTAAGGAGATTTGATATAAAGCAGCCGACAGTCAGCCCCGAGACCGCGGCGGGGGTGAAATAGGGAAGCACCGTCAGCGCTTCCGAGATACGCACTTGGATCACGCCGGAGGAAAAGCCGAGCGCGGCGGTAATGAGCGTCAGCGCCGTGTACAGCGCCGCGATCAGGGCGGAAAGAGTGATGGATCTTATCTTTTGAGTGTTTTTCATGGTAAATACAAGAGAGAGCTTCAAAGGTGTAGGTTCAAAGCTCTCCCTCTCCTTAGTTTTATTTTAAGTGAGGATGGTCTCGAACTCACTGTTGTTCGGTTTTTGGTTGCGGGATATCAGGCGTTGCCCTTTTTGGCACGTGATTCCGCCTTAAGACGGAGCTCCGTGTTGAGTATCTTCTTGCGAAGACGGAGAGACTTCGGGGTGACCTCAATAAGCTCATCGTCTCCGATATACTCAATGGCTTGCTCAAGGCTGAATACCTTGGGCGGTACGAGCCTCAGCGCTTCATCGGCACCCGAGGAGCGAATGGCGGTCAGGTGCTTCTTCTTGCACACGTTTACCGCGATATCCTCCTGCTTGGGGCACTCGCCTACGAGCATACCCTCGTAGACGGGCGTCTGAACGCCTATGAACATTGCGCCTCTGTCCTGCGAATTGTAAAGTCCGTAAGAGGTTGCCTCGCCGCTCTCCGAGGCAACGAGAGAACCGGTGAATCTCGTTGTGACATCACCCTTGTACGGCTTGTAGCCGTCAAAGAGTGAGTTGAGTATGCCCTCGCCTCGGGTGTCCGTGAGGAACTCGCTCCTGTATCCGAACAGGCATCTTGCGGGAATGGAGTACTTGATCTTCATGCGACTGCCCGACAGACCCATGTCAAGAAGCTCACCCTTACGGCTTCCGAGCTTTTCCATTACCGAGCCCATGTATTCCTCGGGCACGTCGATCGACACAAGCTCCATGGGCTCACAGCGAACCCCGTCTATATCCTTGAACAGCACACGCGGAGTGGAGCAGGCAAGCTCGTACCCCTCGCGGCGCATAGTTTCTATGAGAATGGACAGATGCATTTCGCCGCGTCCCGCGACCTTGAAGCTGTCCGTGGTGTCTCCGTCGGATACTCTGAGAGATACGTCCTTCAGTGTCTCCTTGTAGAGCCTCTCACGGATCTGGCGTGAGGTGACGAATTTGCCCTCGCGTCCGGCAAACGGGCTGTCGTTTACCGAGAACGTCATCTCCATCGTGGGCTCGCTCACCTTGACAAATTCAAGTGCCTCCGGTGTCTGCGGATCTGTCAGAGTATCGCCTATCGTGATATCCTCGGCTCCCGAGAAGCATACTATATCTCCCACCGTTGCCGAATCCACTGCGACACGTCCGAGACCGTTGAACTGATAGAGGCTTACGATCTTCGTCTTTTTGGGGGCGGCATCGGGTGTGTGATAGTTGACTATCGTCGCATCGGCACCGACCTTGACCGTGCCGCGCTCAATTCTTCCTATACCGATCCTTCCGACATAGTCGTTGTAGTCGATCGAGGAAACGAGGAGCTGGAAATCGCCCTCCGCATCTCCCTCGGGGGCGGGCATATATTCGAGGATCGTATCGAAAAGGGGAGAGAGATCCGTGCCGGGCTCATGAGGCGAGAGGGAAGCCGTGCCCGCTCTGCCCGAGCAGAATACCATCGGGGAATCAAGCTGATCGTCGGTGGCATTGAGGTCGATGAGAAGCTCAAGCACCTCATCCACTACCTCATCAAGACGCGCGTCGGGCTTGTCTATTTTGTTGACAACGACGATTATGCGATGACCGAGCTCCATTGCCTTGCCGAGAACGAATCTCGTCTGCGGCATGGGCCCCTCCGCCGCATCCACAAGAAGCAGTACGCCGTTGACCATTTTAAGTATTCGTTCGACCTCTCCGCCGAAGTCGGCGTGACCGGGGGTGTCGACTATGTTGATCTTCACGCCGTCACGTACAACGGAGGTGTTTTTCGCAAGAATGGTGATGCCTCTCTCTCTTTCGAGATCTCCGGAATCCATTACACGCTCACGTACCGTTTGGTTTTCGTGATACTCTCCGCATTGCTTCAGCATCTCATCGACAAGGGTAGTCTTGCCGTGGTCAACGTGAGCAATGATGGCGATGTTTCTTAAATCTGTACGAACCAAAAGAATTCTCCCTCAATCATCATTTCTGAAAATTTAGTACCGATCTTATACCGTGAGCAAAATGCCTGCCGGACATCTTCACAAAGCCGCAAATGCCCGTACAGCAAAATTTCACGCATATATTGTATCACAAAAGCGGTACAAAATAAAGATGAAAATTAAATATAATTTCACGGCAAGCGGGTGGTGTTTTTGTTTATATATTGTTCGGTATATCAAACGCCCGATCAGGTGTCCCAAAAGCGGCTCAGTATCTCACCGAGAGAATACGGATCTCCCGTGTATTTGATGTGCCGCAGGGATTCGGGGAACAGCTTGTAGTAGGTTGGCTCCGCGTATCTTGAATCTATCAGCACAAGCACACCGCGGTCGGTGTCCGTGCGGATGACTCTGCCCGCCGCCTGAAGCACGTTGTTGAAGCCGGGGTAGATGTATGCGTATTCCGTACCGCTCTCGACCGTTTCGTCGAAATATTCCTTCATGACGTTGCGCTCAGAGGTGAATTGCGGCATACCCGTTCCCGCTATTATAACTCCTATGAGACGCTCCCCCGGAAGATCTATTCCCTCGGAGAAGATGCCGCCGAGCACGGAAAAGCCGACGAGCGAGGAGGGCTCGTCACGCTCGGCTTGAAATGCGGAGAGAAATGCCTCACGCTCCGATACGCTCATGCGCCTTTTCTGCATTACGGTCGCGGTATCCGGTGAGATCTCGGCAAACACCTTCGCCACGCGCTCCATGTAATCGAAGGAGGGGAAGAAGGCAAGGTAATTGCCCACCCTTGCTTCTGCCGTTATCGCGATCAGCTCCGCCACCGTGTCCACGGAATACTCTCTCTCCGAAAGCTTCAGTGAAACGGAGTCCACCGCGACGGGACACAGATTTTCGCGTGGGAACGGAGATGCAAGCTCAAGCACTCTGCCGCCTCGACAGCCGAGTATATCGGCATAGTAGGATATCGGGGTGAGAGTTGCCGAAAAGAATATGACGGCTTTTGCCTTGGACATTGCCGTATCGAGCAGGGGGGATGGATCGAGACAGCACAGCCTTATGTAGAAGCTGCCCCCGATCGAGGAGGAAAAGCAGGTGTAATTCCTGCCGAAAAGAGAGCACACGTGGCAGAATTTGCCCACCGCCTCGGCGGCCTCGGTGAAGCTCGGCGGCAGACTGTCGCCGTATCTTGTGATAACGCCTCCGAGCGCGCGGCGGAGGGCTCCGGCGGCCTCGGCAAGCGCAGACGGGAATACTCGTGTGTTCGAAAAGCCGGATTTTACGACCTTGCCGCCTATTTCCCGACTTTCTCCGTCTCTGAGCGCGGAGAGCCTCAGAACTTCAAGCTCTGCGGCTACGGCTTTTATTGCTGAGGTGAGGGTTGCCTCACCCGTAAGATTTTCGGCATCAGCCGAAAGAGCGGCAACGGTGTCGGAGGAAAGAAGCGCGGAGTAGGTGTCCGCGGCGCGGCGCGGCAGATTGTGTACCTCGTCCGCAAGGAGGACGTAGCGCTCTGCGGAGTCGGTATCGTCACCGAAGTATCTCCGCAGACGCATACGGAAGTCGAAGACGTAGTTGTAATCGCAGATCAGTATATCGCAGTATTCGCTTACCGCAAGTGATAGCTCGTGCGGGCAGACGGAGTGCGCCTCGGCACAGCGCCCAAGCACCTCCGCCGTGATGAGAGAGTTCTCAAGACACTCCGCCGCCGCCTCCATGAGCCTCAGCTCGGCGCATTTGCCGGAGATCCTGCCGCAGAGACGACAAGCTCTGCCGCAAAGACGTGAGCGGCGAGAGACGGAGCCGGACTTTTCGGGACAGCAACGCTCCTTGGATGAGATGACCGCGCATTTCAGCTCGGGTACCTGAGCGCAAAGAAGCTCTGCCGCATCGGTAAATGCCTTCCCGACGGTGGTTTTGGCGCAAAGGCAGAATATCTTATCGGAGAGCCCGTCCCCGATAGAGCGAACGGCGGGGTAGAGCGTGGAGATGGTCTTTCCCGTGCCCGTGGGAGCCGATACCAGAAGGCGGGACGAGGACTTTATCGCATGGTATGCCTCCGTGATGAATTCGTACTGCGATTCGCGCATTTCCCTGTAGGGAAAGCGAAGCTCACGCATTGAGGGGAGCCCGTCATGCCCGCGACGGAATACGCGCCGTATAAACGGCTCCGCCCTGCGGAGCAGCAGCTCGGTCATGGCGGTCAGCTCGTCGATGCCCGCGTTGTACGTGTACGCCTTTTCTCCGTCGGGCGAGGATACGGACATATGCAGAAGGACGGAGTCCTCTCCCGAGCTCATGCAGTAGATGTACCCGAGAAAGACGAGCCTTGCCGCCTCGGCGTACCTTGCTTCGGTGCGCTCCGAGCGGCGGCAGGTGACGCTAACCGTTACGGCTCGGTACGAATCGAACCGCGCAAGCGCGCCCGCGGCTCCGCGCAGGAGCACGGGAACACCGCCGACACTGCGCGCAAGGTCGGGGAGATCCGATACCTCACGGACGGGCTCGGACACGGGAGCGGGGGAGAAGGGGATACCTCTGCCGTATACGGCAAATGCCGAAATCGCGCTGTCGGTGACAATGACCGAGGCGGCAGCGCTGTCATATAATATACGGTGATCCACGCCCTCATCTCCTTTGGCTGTTGACATTTCGGGTAAGTCGGTTTATAATAGAATGTGTCGTTATCGGTAATATGCGACAGAGTGTGATCGGGTCTTGCCGTATCGGGGCAGACGAAATCGCCGCCCGCGGCGCATACCGTTATCATTCCGCTCAAATTATAACATAAGGCAAAAAGCATGTCAATGATGCGGACTTTAGATAAAGCTTTAATTGCTTAAAGAAAGGCTTATATATGATTCTTGCGAAAAAGGAAACCACGGTTGCGTACAGATGCCCGCATTGCGGAGCGCTTGTCATGAGTCTTGTCGGTGCATTTGCGCTCAGTGCGGATATGATAAAGCTGAAGTGCCCCTGCGGGCAGTCGGAGCTCAGTGCGATATACACGAAGGACAGGAAGATACGTCTGAGCGTGCCGTGCATGACCTGCCCCTCTCCGCATTATTATACGGTAAGCCCGAACGTGTTCTTCGACGGAGAGCTGTTCAGGATCCCGTGCGCTCTGTCGGGCGTGGATATCTGCTATTGCGGAAAGCAGGAGGACGTCGTTGCCGCCGCCGAGGAGACGGAGGCACTGCTCAAGAAGCTTCTCGGAGATGCGGCGCTTGAAACTCTTGCCGGAGCGAGAGGCGAGGAGTATATCTCGGATCCGCAGGTCAGAGAGATCGTCACCTACGTTGTGCAGGATCTGTGTGAGGACGGCGCCATACACTGTGCCTGTGAGGACGGCAGACCCGATGTGATGATAGAGGTCGGAGATGTCACCGTCACGGTCACCTGCAAGAAATGCGGCGCAATGGCGGTGCTCCCCGCGGACAGTCTGTCGAGAGCCGAGGAATTTCTCGGAGCGGAAAGTCTGGAGCTGACCTGACGGTGTGCCGATGCACAAACTCCCTTCTTTGTCATATAATGATATCAGAGCAGAGAGAAAGCTGCTCTCCGGCGAGCCGGTATATATAGATAAACAAAGAAAGGATACCCGCCATCGTGATGACGGTGTGCGGCGGAGTAAATATGAACTGCATCTGCGATCTTTTCGACAATGAGTGCTTCTGGATCATCCTTATCGCCCTGCTTATAGTGCTTTGCTCTAACAGCAATCGCAACGGCTGCGGCTGCGGCTGCCACTGATTCGGTAAATACAAAGGCGGAGACTTCCGAGGAAGTCTCCGCCTTTTTCGGACGGACTGAAATTACAGACCGAATTTTGCCATTCTCTCACGGAGGAAGCCGACAGCCATGCCGATGTCCTTCTCGGGAGAATCTCCGACCTCACGCTCGATCGTAAGGAAGCCGTCAAAGCCGGTACCCTTGAGCGCGGGAAGATATGTATCGAAATTGACGTCGCCGTCTCCGAGAGGAAGCTCAAGATACTGACTTCCCATAGCCATAAGCTGCTCGTGTCCGACAGCCTCGTCTCCGATCGTGACCTTGATGTCGCGGCGGAGATTTCCGTCAAGCTTGATGCCGTCCTTTGCGTGAGTATGTACGATGTACTTGCCGAGATACTTCAGCGCATTCTCGGGTCTGTCTCCGGCAACCATTACGAGGTTTGCGGGGTCGAAGTTTACGCGGACACCGCCTGCCTCAAGACTGTCAAGGAAGCCGCCGAGCACCGCGCCTGTCTCGGGACCTGTTTCAACGGCAAATGCGGCACCGATGGAGTCTCCGTAGAGAGCCAGCTCACGGCAGGCCTTACGCATGATCTCCTTCTTTTCACATTCCTCCTCGGGAACGGTGCCGATGTGAGTTGTGACCACATTTGTGTTGAGCTTCAGCGCAAGCTCAAGAACTCTCTTTGAGCGATCGACGTAAAAGGAATTGTTCTCGGCATCGGCAAAGCCCGTGCCGAAATCTCCGCAGAGCGCGGAGAATACAAGTCCGCTGTCCTCAACGATGGAATTGATCTCACGGATCTTGTCTGCCGTCATCGTGTCGTAGGCAAGCTCTCCGTAGGTGACATACGCCTGAATTCCGTCTGCTCCGAGCTCGGCTGCCTTCTTCACAGCCTCACGGAAGGGAAGACGGAAGGATTCTACAATAATTCCGACCTTCATAAGTAAACCTCTTTCATTAGGCAAAGCTACACTTTGCAGGATAATTTAATTGTAACTGTAAATGATGCCAATGTCAATAGAGGCGGGGTAATTTGGATATAATTTTTTCGCCCCCGCACCCCCGTGATTTGCCGATCGGTGCCTCCCTCTCATCGGAGAGACCGCCCGTGGCGGAGGTGATGCCGATATAAACGGAGGCGTACAGAAAGAGCCTTACATATACGGGCAGGAGCAGACCGAAGCGGTGGACGAGCAGGAGCACCGCCGCGTTTACCGAGGCATATGAGGCCGCCGCGGATAAAAACGGAAGAAGGAGCATTTTCGGGCTTATGCGAAGCCCCGTTTTGCTCTGCATCCGCATAATGCTCAGCGCGGCGTTCACCGCCTCACTCACGTAGATCACGAAAACATACCCGATAACTCCCGCCCTCGGAACGAGAAGCAGTACGAGCACAAGGCATATCGCCGCATCCGCTATGTTCACCTTCATCGTGTATACCTGCTCACCGAGCCCCTTGAGTATGCAGTCAACGGTGGTGTCGAGGAACATGAGCGGGACAAGCGGCGCCAGAAGCCGTATGTAGCCGCCCGCCACCCCCGAGCCGTACACTCCGATGCCGAGCTCGTAGCCGAAGAAGGACAGCGCGCCCGCCACCCCGACCGAAAAGCATATCGCAAGTCTGACGGAGGAGAGGGAAAGACGGCGTATTTCCCGCCTCTCTCCCGCCTCCGCGAGACCGGCAAGCTCGGGAATGAGCAGTCCGGCGAATGCGCCGATTATTGCCGAGGGATACAGCACGAGCGGCAGAGCCATGCCGTGCAATACTCCGTATGACTCGAGAGCCCGAGAGGGATCGGCTCCGCCCGCCCTCAGCCCCCAAGGGATCGCGATATGCTCCGCCGTTGTGAAGCCCTGACGGATATAGCTCCCGATCGCAACGGGAAGGGCTATCGAGGCTATTTTCCCGAAGCCGACGGCTTGCGGGGGCTTTGAGCGACCGACGTCGGTGCGGCGCCTGTCGCAGATGAGAAGCAGATATGAGACGGCAAGCGAGATGCTCTCGGCAAGAGCGGAGCCGCCTACGAGCGCGAGGCAGGCGTATTCGGTTCCCATTGGCAGAAGCACGGCGATGCTGCCGAGAATGAGGACTGTTTTAACGGCTTGCTCAACGGCGGAGACTATCGCATTGCGGTATGCTCTGCCCGTGCCGGTGAAGTATCCGGCAATGGCGGACGTGACCGAGATCGCCGGCATCCCGAGCGCCATTGCTCTGAGCGATATTACGGCTCTCCCGTCCCTGAGCAGATGCGTTCCGACGGCGGAGGCGGAGAGGAGGACAAGCGCCGCGGAAAGAAACCCGAAAAGAAGCCCGTACAGCATTGTGCGTCGCATGATGGCGTGCAGTCCGCGCCGATCCGCACCCGATGCCACCGCCTCGGCGGTGAGGCGTACCGCCGCCAGATTCACTCCGGAGGAGGCAAGGGTGACGGCAAGCCCGTATACGCTCATGACGAGCGAAAAAAGCCCCATTGCCTCCGCACCGATCCGCCTTGAGATGTAGCCGTTGAAGCTGACCGCCGCCGTTCGGATCACGATCCCGCTCAGTGCAAGCACCGCTCCGTTCAGCAGAAAGCCGCGCCTCGGCGTGATAATTATTTTTTTCTTTTTCATTCGTATGCTCCGCTGTACTTGATTTTTCGGTGCGGGTGTTATATAATAATATTAATATGGGGAATTTATTATTCCCGATGCCTTCTTCTGTAATGTGAGGTTACTATGGAGCGAGTTTCAAAGCATAATTATTATCTTGATATTGCACAGACCGTTTCCGAAAGGAGCACCTGTCTCAGGAAGCGCTACGGCGCGATAATCGTGAAAAACGATGTCATCATCTCCACCGGCTATAACGGCGCTCCGAGAGGAAGGGTGAATTGCTCCGATATCGGGAACTGTATGCGTGATAAGCTTCAGATCCCGCGGGGAGAGAGATATGAGCTTTGCCGCTCCGTTCATTCGGAGGCGAACGCCATAATCGCGGCACCGCGCGATCAGATGCTCGGCGCGGCTCTGTATATGTGCTGTACCGAGCCGAAGGACGGAAGCGTCGTTGCGGGAACCTGTAGCTGTCTTATGTGCAAGCGGCTTGTGATAAATTCGGGTATAGAGCTTGTTTACGTCCGAGAGGACAAGCTCAGATACACTGTTTACAAGGTCAAGGACTGGATCGAAAACGACGACAGCCTTGACGGAACCCTCGGATACTGATACGGAGAAACAATGGATACTGCTGTTTTGGAAAAGAAAATTTCGGAAAATACGGAGCGCACGCCGCTCTACCTGTTCGTATGCACGGGAAATACCTGCCGAAGCCCGATGGCGGAGGCGCTGTTCAACTGGAAATACTCACATATCGCGACGGCTCTTTCCTGCGGTATAACCGCATCGGGAAGATCTCCCATAGCGGAGGAGGCAGTCGCCGCGCTTCGCCTGCGCGGAGTGATCCCGGACATCTACGCATCGCATATTTCGCGCCCCATAACGGAGGAGCTGCTTTCGGCTGCCGACAGGATCATCGGAATGACGGGAGATCACGCGAATTACCTTATAATGAGGTATCCCGAGCTTGCCCCGAGGATATATTCGATGCCGAAGGATATCTTCGATCCCTACGGCTGTGATACGGAAACATATAAGCGGTGCCTTGCCGAGATCGAGGCGGGGCTTGACGATGCGTTCGGAGATGCAAATGAATGAGCTGTCCGTGAGACGCGCGGGCGTGGAGGATGCGGGACTTATCGAAGAAATGGAGAGAGCCTGCTTCTCGGATCCGTGGAGCCTTGCCGCGATAGAGAACTATCTGCGTAACCCCGCAGTATATTATGTGATTGCCGAAAACGACGGCGAGACGGTGGGCTACGGCGGAATGACCGTGGCGGCGGATGAGTGCGATATCGTAAGCGTCGCTGTTACGGAGAGTGCGCGCCGAGGCGGTATCGGTATCCGTCTTGCCTCGGAAATGCTTGATATTTGCAGAACGCTCGGCGTTGCGACGGTGTTTCTTGAGCACCGAGAATCGAATGTTGCCGCCGCCGCGCTGTATGACAGGCTCGGCTTTGTGCCGTACGGCGTGCGCCGTAAATATTACACCTCACCGACTGAGGATGCAGTTCTGCGAAGCCTCAGCCTACAGCCTTGATGAAGGGGGATACGTCATTGAAGATATTTGCCGTTGAAAGCTCCTGCGATGAGACCTCCGCCGCAGTCGTAGAGGCGGAAGGCGATTGCCTGAAAATACTGTCGAATGTAATTGCAACTCAGATCGACACACACGCCCTGTACGGCGGAGTTGTCCCCGAGATCGCAAGCAGGGCACACCTCGAAGCAATTTCCACAGTTGCAGAAAAAGCGCTCTCCGAGGCGGGGATCACGGTATCCGATATTGATGCCGTGGCTGTGACCTGCACTCCCGGACTTATCGGTGCGCTTTTGGTCGGAGTCAGCTTTGCGAAGGCGCTTGCGCTGTCTCTCGGCGTGCCGCTGATACCGGTGAATCACATAAGGGCTCACGCGGCGGCTGTTTATCCGGCAAATCCCGAGCTGAGACCGCCGTTTTATGCGGTGGTGGTGTCGGGAAGCCATACCTCCGTATACCGCGTGGCGGATCGCACTCAATTCGACGAGATCGGCGCATCGAGAGACGATGCCGCAGGGGAGGCGTTCGATAAGGTCGGGCGCAGGCTCGGACTTGCGTATCCGTGCGGTGCGGGAATGGATGCACTTGCGGCGGAGGGCTTCAAGAGAGAGCTGTCCTTTAAGCTCCCATCCCCACATATAAAGGATACGTTTGATTTTTCCTTCAGCGGACTGAAGACCGCCGCGGTGAATCTCATACATAATGAGCGCCAAAAGCGCGCTCTCGGAGATGATGAGCCGTTGCCGGATGAGGTCAGAGCGGAGATCGCGGCGGTATTCACCGCGGCGGTGACGGACGGAATATGCGACGGACTGAAATTGGCGATTGCCGAATTCGGAGCGGCACCGATCGTTCTCGCCGGCGGAGTTGCGGCGAACTCCCATCTGAGGAAAGCACTTTATGCACTTGCGGAAAATGCAGGAGTACCGTTTATATCCCCCTCGCGGGAGCTGTGCGGAGACAATGCCGCAATGGTAGGAATTCAAGGGTATTTCGAGTATCTTTCGGGTGTCGGAGCGGGTGTTGAGCTCAACGCCTACGCCTCCGAGGAGGCGGCTGAGGCGGCGGGGGTATTCGACCCCGAGACAGCCGCAGAAAACCCCTCTGTTTGACATTTTACGAAAAAGGATATCGGCAATCGGCGTTTATACTCTTGCCTAATTTTCAACAGTGTTTTGAACACGATGTTGAAAACCCGACGGTGAAAAGATACGAAATGTAAAGAATATATAAAAATCGCTTGCAAATAATATACACGCAATTCGACGAAAAACTTTGCCTCCGATGTTTATAAACGATTGTTGCCTAATCGGGGAACGACGCTTATTTACAGCCTTTTACAAAATAATCTTGTGCGTGATAACGCGGTGCACAGCGCTCTCATGCCGCGAAATACGGCGCTTCGCGCGTTTTTTGCCCGGTGCGCTCCTTCGGTACTCGGAGCCTTTGCACCCTCGCCCGAGGTACGGGCGAACATGAATCTGTTATAAATCAATATATATAAGGAGATAAAAATGAAAAACAATTACGACACTCAGGTAAAAGAGGCAGTTGCCAAATTTGAGGCGCTCGTTCGCGGACAGCTCGAAAGGGTTGAGCGGATCAATGCTGCCGCCGATTTTGTGGATTACGCCTCTCTTGATAAGCTCATCATCGGCGTGTGCGGCGGAGACGGAATCGGCCCCGTTATAACAGATGCGGCTAAGACTGTTCTTGAGAAGCTGCTTGCCGACAGGATCGCGGCGGGTAAGGTGGAGTTCCGCATCATCGACGGACTTACGATAGAGAACCGCGTCGCCGTCAATAAGGCTATCCCCGATGACGTGCTTGAGGAGCTCAAGAAGTGCCACGTTATCCTCAAGGGCCCCACGACCACACCCAGAGCCGGCGATCCGTGGCCGAATATCGAAAGTGCGAATGTTGCAATGCGTAAGGAGCTCGACCTCTTTGCCAATGTGCGTCCCGTCAAGGTTCCCGAGCAGGGCATCGACTGGACCTTCTTCCGTGAGAATACCGAGGGAAGCTACGCAGTGGGTTCAAGCGGTCAGCATATCACAGACGATCTTGCAATGGATTTCTGCGTTACCACGACGGAGGGAACAAACCGCATCGCACGTCTTGCATTTGAATTTGCGAAGAACAACAATAAGGATCGCGTGTCCATCATAACCAAGGCGAACGTCATCAAGACCACAGACGGAAAATTCCTCCGCATCTGCGAGGAGATGGCGAAGGAATATCCCGATATCACCACGGACGAGTGGTTCATTGATATCCTTACCGCAAAGCTTATCGACGAGAAGCGCCGCCGCGACTTCAAGGTATTCATTCTCCCCAACCTTTACGGAGATATCATCACCGATGAGGCGGCAGAGTTTCAGGGCGGCGTAGGTACTGCCGGATCTGCCAACATCGGTAAGAGATATGCTATGTTTGAGGCTATCCACGGCTCCGCTCCGAGAATGATGAAGGAGGGACGCGGTATCTACGCCGATCCCTGCTCCATGCTCCGCGCATCCGTGATGCTTCTCAATCACGTCGGCTTCAACAGCGAGGCGGATCGCCTTGAAAAGGCACTTGACTTCTGTATGTATACGGATAAGAAGTACAAGGTGACCGGACGTGACACGGGAGCGACCTGTGAGACCTTCGTGAACTACGTTATCGACAATCTTTGACATTTGACTAAGCGTGTTATACAATTGTAAAAGACCACCTTCGGAGAGGAGCTTTGAGTAATGAAAATCAGCCTGAAATACGGCGACAGCGTGCTGGCGCTTCCGGCGAAAGCCGTATCCGAGCACCTCTCCGAGGCTACACGCGAGGAGCTGTGCGTTTTGCTTGCCCTTGCTGCCGATCCGTCCGCAGATGCCGACGGGCTTTGCGAGCGCCTCGGCATAAGCAATGAGGAGTTTATGAAGGCGGTATCGTTTTGGCGAGGCGGCGGCGCGGTATCGGTATCCCTCGATGAGGGGGAGAAGCTCCCCGCTAACCGAAAACGCTCCGACAAAAGAGCGACAAAAAGCGAGAGCCTTGACGGTGCACCGAAGCACACACGCCCTCCGCTTGCATCGAGCATTCCCGCGTACAGCACCTCCGAGATAGCGGAATTTTTGGAGAAGGACACCACGCTCAGAGCCTACGTGGAGAATTGCCAGCAGATAATGGGCAAGATATTCAACGTCGGTGAGGCGTCTGTCCTTGTCGGGATAGTTCAATATCTCGGGGTGACGACGGATTACGTCGCGCTTCTCTGCGCTTTTTCCGTCAGTCACGGAAAAAAATCGGTCAGATACGTGGAAAAGCTGGCGCTCAGCCTGTACGATGAGGGTATCACGAAGTATAAGGAGCTTGAGCTCCACCTCAAGAGCATGAATCGCGCCGAGGAGCTTCAGCCGACTGTCCGCAAAATGTTCGGAATAGGTGACCGTGCGCTGACAGATAAGGAAAAGAAGCTTATCGAGCATTGGTGCGGTGAGCTTGAGCTTGACGTTTCACTCATCCGCAAGGCGTATGAGATCACGGTGACGAACACCGGAAAGCCATCTATGCCGTACTGCAATTCTATACTTGAAAGCTGGAATGCTGCCGGCTACAAGACGGTGGCTGAGGTCGATGCCGCGATATCGGAATATAAGAAGGGCAAGAGCCGCTCCGAGGGAAGCTTCGATACCTCGGATTTCTTTGAGGCGGCACTGAGGCGCTCTAACGAAATTACGGGGGGTACGCAATAATGCCGTATAATAAGGCAAGCTTCAGACGGATAGCGGACAGCTTTTCCGGCAAACGAAGCCGTGCAGAGGATGATGCCGACAGCCGAAGACGGTATGCCGAGCAGATGATTCCGGAGCTTGCGGAGATCCACCGCCGCCTTGCCGAGAGCGGCTTTGAGATATTCGGAGCGGCTCTTTCCGGAGAAGATGTCGATGCGAAGCTGTCGTCGATCAAAAGCGAGAATCGGGCTCTCCGTGAGAGAAAGCGCGAGCTGCTTACGGCTGCCGGATTTCCGGAGGATTATACCGAGCCGAGGTACGAGTGCTCACTTTGCCACGATACGGGTTATTCCGACGGGAATATGTGCACCTGCATGAAAAAGGCGCTCGTTATGGCGGGGATAGAGGCATCGGGGCTCGGTGAGCTTGTGCGAACTCAGAGCTTCGAGAGCTTTTCACTTGATTATTACACCGGAGCAGACCGCGAGAACGTGCGGCGCAACAGAGATGCGCTGAGGAGCTACGCAGAGGGCTTCTGCGGAAAGGGAGACAAGAGCTGGCTTCTCATGGGAGCCACGGGGCTCGGTAAGACTCACCTTTCCTCATCCGTTGCGACGGAGGTCATCAAGCGCGGCTTCGACGTGATATATGTGTCTGCCGCATCAATGTTCTCCGTGTTTGAAAAGCAGCGCTTCGGCGGCGGAGATACGGGAGATATGTCTGTTGACGATTTTTACGATACCTCACTGCTCATAATCGACGATCTCGGTACAGAGGTCACAAATCAGTTCACGCTCTCCTGCCTGTACAACATTATAAATACACGTATGATAAACGGCAGATCGAGCATTATCAATACGAATCTTGAAAAGGATGAGCTGCGGAGGCGTTATTCCGACAGAATAATCAGCAGACTTTTCGGGGAGTATATCCCACTGCTGTTCACCGGAAACGATATCAGAGCGCAGAAGCTGAGGCGTTAAGCGCGACGGTACTGCGCGGTATGTGCGATCACCGAACAGACGAGGACTCCGTCTCGGCAGACCCGAGGCGGAGCCCGATTTTGTTTCCCGAGAATACCGAGAATGTGCGCGGATGTCGAACGAATAGATACGGAGCGGTGGCGGCGTGTCGGGTGTTCACGTACCGAATCGGTACTCTGTTGGTTTTCTTTTCGAAAAAAATTCGAATTTATCTGAAAAAGTTGTAAAAAGGTATTGCTTTTTTCTTTCGTGTGTGATATAATAATGAAGCTGTCAAGCAAACGGCCCGTTGGTCAAGCGGTCAAGACGCTAGCCTCTCACGCTGGAAACGGGGGTTCGATTCCCCCACGGGTCACCATTATGCAAATTCGGTCATCCTCTTACGGAGTGTTGTCGGGTTTGCATTTTTTTTGCAAAGCGCAGGAGCTCTGCGCCGTTTTGTAATCTGCCTGCTGTGCACCGCAAAGCCGCGCGATCCTTCAAACGGCGTGCCGTACCTCGGAGGGAACGTATCTGCGTGCACTCAGCATATAATAAAGTGCCGAAGGAGAGGAAAGATGACGGTCAAGGAAAAGATGCACAGCGGTAAGCTTTATTTGCCGACCGATACAGAACTGCAAAAGGAGCAGCTTGCGTGCCTTGATATGCTCTATGATTTCAACCGCACACGCCCGAGTGAGCCCGAGAAGCGCCAAGATCTTCTGGAGAAGATGTTTGCCGAGATCGGTGAGGGGTGCTATATTGAGCCGCCGTTGCAGGCGAATTGGGCAGGGCGGAACGTGCATTTCGGCAAGAACATTTACGCGAATTTCGGGCTGACACTTGTCGATGACACCGATATATATGTGGGGGACAGCACGATGTTCGGACCCAACGTCGTCATTGCGACTGCCGGACACCCGATACTTCCCGAGCTGAGGGAAAAGGCGTATCAGTACAACGCACCGGTGCATATCGGCAAAAATTGCTGGCTCGGCGCCGGAGTGCTCGTCATGCCCGGAGTATCTATCGGGGATAATTCCGTCATCGGCGCGGGCAGTGTTGTTACAAAGGATATTCCCGCAAATGTCATAGCCGTGGGAAATCCCGCGCGCGTTTTGCGTGAGATCGGTGAACACGACAGGGAATATTATTTTAAGGATAACCGCATTGATTGGAATGATATGTGACGGCATAAAAAAAGAGAGTCCGAGTGGACTCTCTTTTTTCAGCCTTAGATAAGCTCCTTGACCTTAGAGCTCTTGCCGACTCTGTCGCGCAGATAAAAGAGCTTGGAGCGTCTGACCTTACCGCGTCTGATGACCTCAACATTTTCAACTCTGGGAGAGTGAATGGGGAAGGTCTTCTCAACACCGCAACCGTATGCGACGTGACGAACCGTGAAGGTCTCGGAAATGCCGCCGCCGTGTCTGGCGATAACGGTTCCCTCAAAGATCTGAATTCTCTCTCTCGTACCCTCTTTGATCTTGTTGTGAACCTTAACGGTATCACCTACATTAAACTCGGGCACTTCAGCTTTAAGCTGCTCGCTCGCAAAAGCAGTGAGTTTATCCATAGTAAAACTCCTCCTGTAATTCCGGACATTCGTGCAGAGCGTTGCAGAGGACTGTCCTTAATGTGTACACTACATACCTTGGTATTATACCACACTTGCCCGAGAAAAGCAATAGCTTTTCCGAAAAAATGTGACAACTCGGGAAAGTATTTCTCCACACAGTGCATACGGCGCTTTTGCGGCGACCGCATTACCCGAGACAGATCATTTGATTATGCTGTATGCGGCATCAGCCCACAGACCGCCGATGAAGTCGGCAGTGGCGGGGGAGGGGTGCACTCCGTCTCCGTTGCCGGACATGGTGGAGAGATCGCTTATCTCCAAGGAGTGCGCCGCAAGAAGTCCGTCAAGAGGGATAAACACATCTGCATATTCCTTCGCCAGCTTGCGTACTATCTTGATCTTGGGATCGAGATCCTCACGGAAAAACTCAAAATCGGGATTGTACAGAAGGAAAGGCTCCATCATGATGATCTTTATGTTCGGGATCTTCTTTGCCTCATCGAGGAGATATCTGTAGTTGCTCTCAAACACATCGTTGGGGATCCAGCTCTTGTCGGAGGCGTGGTGCCACGTATCGTTGACACCGATAAGTATCGACAGAACATCGGGGGCGATATCGGTGAAATCGGTCTTCCAGCGCGCCTTCAGATCCTCCACCTTATCTCCGCTGATGCCGAGATCTATAAATTCGAGATCGGCACTCGGGAGCTTCGCTCTCAGCTTTGCCGCGGAATACTTGGGGTATCCCTTGCCGAGATCGTGATAATCCTCTCTGTTGCGCTCGGCATCGGTGATGCTGTCGCCTTGGAATAAGATTTTCATAATAAATACCTTCTTTGCTTTATTTTTTGCCGCTGTCCTCATCTGCTTCGTGAGAGAGGTGCGGGAGCTTTTTGCTTTTCGGCGGTGTGATGCCGGCAAGAGGATTCTTTTCCATAGCCTCCTCCATGCTTTTGTCGGCAACGTGAGTGTATATCTGCGTGGTATTGAGCTGCTCATGACCGAGGATATCCTTCAGTATCCGAATATCCACCTGACCGGTCTGATACATGAGCGTAGCCGCTGTGTGACGCAGCTTGTGAGTTGAATAATGCTTGTTTTCGAGCCCTGCGAGCTCAAGATACTTCTTTACAATGTGCTGAACTGTTTTTACGCTGATCCCCTTGCCGAGACGGGAGAGGAAAAGCGAGCTGTCGTCGCTCCCCTCACGGCGGAGCCTCAGCCTGTCGGGGAGATATGCCTCAATGGCTGCCTTGCATGAGGAATTGAGGTAGATGATACGCTCCTTTGCGCCCTTTCCGATGACTCGGAGAGACTTGAGAGACGGATCAATGTCCCCGAGCGTGATCCCGACAAGCTCCGAGAGACGCATACCGCAGTTGAGAAACAGCGTGATAATGGCAAAATCTCTGGAGCGGTAGGGGTTGTCGGTGTCGCTTGAGACTGCGTCGATAAGCGCCGTGCTCTCCTCAACGGACAGATATTTCGGAAGCTCCCTCGGCTTTTTCGGCCCCTCGATATCCGCCGCCGGATTTATCGGGAGCAGCCTTGTCTTTTGAGTGTGATACTTGTAGAAGGATTTGACGGCAGACAGCTTGCGCGCCCTGCCGGAGGCTCCGTTGCCCCTCTCCGTCTTTGCATAGTAGATAAAATCGTATATTTCATCGGGAGTGACGGAGGCGAAAAAATCGCGGTCAAGCTCTGCAATACCGATCTCCGATAAGGACTCGGGATCATGCGGGAGCCCGTTCCTTGAGGCATAGATGTACCTGCAAAAGGTACGCAGATCGAGCATATATTCCCGAACTGTTTTCGGGGAGCGCTCTTGGATACCCAGCTTGTAGGTGCAGAATTTTCTGATAAGCTCGGGATATTCCGACAAATTATAGGCTTCTGACACGGTGCACCTCTTATCTGTGACATTTTGACGATAAAGTGTAAACAATCATTGAAAGTCCTTGCAGTAAGTCGAAGTAAAGTATAAAATATAGTAAAACACTAATGCGAGGGAACTTCATGAAGAGTTACATCAAGGACAACAGGCATTTAATAACAAATCAGCTCTTGAATCAGTTCGGCAGTGCCATAATGGGGCTTGTTCTTTCCGCCGCAGTCGGAATGAGCAATAACAGATGGCTCATTATCTGTGCAACACTGTTTACGATCGGCTTTTATATGGTAGTGCAGTACACGAGTCTGTGGGACGCGGGTGCGCGTGACATTATCCGAGTAGAGGGAAAGCGGCTTGCATACAGACCGTATGCCGGCTTCGTCATGTCGCTGTTCTCCTGTATTCCGAACTTTGTTATCGGAATACTTGTTGTTGTGGGATCGGTATTCGGATCCTCAAGCGGCAGCTTCGGATATGAGTGGGCGGGCAATCTGTGTACGATCGCAAAATCCGTTGCGCTCTTTTGGGAATCCATGTACAACGGACTTATCCAGCTTTATTCACCGAATAATCCGCTGATCTACATTCTCATTCCCATTCCCGCAATGCTTGCGGCGGGACTCGGATATTACGCCGGAATGAAGAATTTCCGTTTCATAAGAGTCAAGCGAAAGAAAAAGAACGATCGGTAAAAGCAAGCAGCGGGGAGCGAGAGCTCCCCGCTTTTTTATTGCTTTGGGGGGAACAGGGTACAGCCCCATTCCTTGTATTCTTCGATCTTTTGCTCAAGGCGCGCCACGGATACCTTGAATTTTTCCGCGAGGCAACGGATGCACATAAATTCCCTTGCCCCGCGATTTATAAGCTTGCGGTGAAGCCCGATGTCGTCTGCGGTGAGCCTTCCGCCGCATTTGATGCAGGTAGTCTCGTTAAGACCGTCGCTCATCTCTTGACAAACTTTGCCTTAAAGAGGCGGCAGGTGCGCGGCTCAAGGCGGGGATAGTAGTAGTCGAACTTCGTTCCGATGTTCTCTCCGGTGAGGATATCGGTCAGCTCAAGAGCGTAGCCGCTTGAGAAGGGAATACCGATGTCATCGAAATACAGCGGAACATCAACAGCATAAGTAGCATGATTGAAGAATGCGAGAAGGATCTCTCCGTTTTGCAGGAATCTCACGAGAGCAAGACGACCGTAGCTGTGATATCTCTGTCTTTCATCGTAGTAGGGGGGTCTGTTTTCCGGATCCTGATTTATCGCGATGAGCTCCTTGTTGGTGAGGAGCGCACGGCAATCCTCATCCATGTTTCTGACGTCTCCGCCGATCATCAGCGGCACACCGTAGAGGCACCACAGCGCGAAGTGGATCTTGTAATCGTTCTCGGTGCAGACCTCCTCCTTGGCGACGTTGCCCTTTCCGTGCATACCGACACAGAGCATATCCATATCGTTGAAGCAGCCGGGACCGGACATATGAAGATTTTTGAGCTGAGTTTCGGAAATGTAGCGGAAGCACTCAAACTCATCGGTGATATCTCCGGTGGAGCGGTACATATGAGCACCGACGGATTTCATCCACGTTGCGGGATCGTGCTGACCGATGGTGGCACCGGAGAACAGGATCTCACGTCCCGTCGCCTTGATAGCCATGCTCATTGTGAGATAAGCGTTTTTGCAATCGGCGGAGCCGGGAAAGTGGCAGAGGTCGTACTTGAGGTAGTCAACTCCCCAATCGGCAAACATCTGTGCATCCTGATACTCATGACCGTAGCTTCCGGGGTAGCCGGCGCAGGTCATGATACCTGCGGCGGAATACATACCGAATTTCATTCCGCGCTCATGAATGTAGTCTGCGATGTATTTCATGCCGTGGGGGAATTTCTCGGGGTCGGGAACTAAGTAGCCGTCGGCGTTGCGTTCACGCAGACACCAGCAATCGTCTATAACGATGTACTCGTATCCGGCATCGCGGAAGCCTCTGTCAACCATAGCATCGGCGGTTTCGAGAATGAGCTGTTCGTTTATGTTGGGGCCGAAGGTGTTCCATGAATTCCAGCCCATAGGCGGTGTTTTGGCAAGCATAATAAATCTCCTGTGCTTATATATTTTTGCTATCCTAATTATACCAAAGCCTCGGGATTTGTCAATACATCTTTGAGGATTTGCCGCGTATTTTGCGGCAGTACGCGCATTATAAAGATAAAAGACCTCCGAGAACGGGTATCGCTCTCGGAGGTATCTTTGTGTGCATTGTGTGAGGACTCTCGTGTCGGAGGGAGACATGAGCTTATTCGAGGTTTCCGCCGTGGAGCCAGCGGCAAATGCAGTCCTTCACGAACTGATCAAGCTCACGGTTGTATCTTTCGTAATCGCAGAAATAGCTCTGTGCGTGCTCCGCACCGTCAACAAGTATCAGACGCGCCATTCCGTTGGGGGTGTTGTCGAAATTCTTCTTGGTCATGTCGTAGGGCACGAAGGTGTCGCCGGTGCCGTGTGCAAAAAGTATCGGCACGTTTGTGTTCTTTACGGATTCCGCGGCGCTTGCGCTTGCGAAGTCAAAGCCGATGCGCTTCTTGCAGAGCATTCTGGCAAGCGGCAGGAAGGGAAATGCGGGCAGCTTGTACATACGGCGTATGACGGACTTGAATATTTCCGCAGGGCTTGTGTATCCGCTGTCTGCCACGATTCCGCATACGTTTTCGGGCAACGGCAGGGAAGCTGCCATGAGCACGGTCGCGGCGCCCATGGAAACTCCGTCGAGGATTATCGGAAGATGGGGCAGGCGGCGCTGAGCCTCCTTAGCCCAACGAACCACGTCGAATCTTTCGAGCACGCCGTAGCTCATGTATTTACCGGCGCTCTCACCGCTTGCGCGGTTGTCGAGAATAAGCATGGAGATGCCCTTCTCGTAGAGATTCTTTGCGGCGCAGGCGAAATCCTTCAGTCCGCTTGAGCGGTAGCCGTGTACCATGATAAACAGTGCACGGGGCTCGTTTGCGGGAATGTAGTGAGCCACGAGAGAGAGACCGTCGCTGGAGGTGATGTTCCATCTCTCGGGATTCTGCGCGAGGATCCACTCCTTGCCTTCCTCGATCTTTCTTGCCAGTGTTTCATTGTAGGCGATAAAGTCGGGATCCATGACGTCGGTACGTCTGTATCTGCGCTTCTTCATATTGCGAACAGCCGCGGGCGGACAGCTCCGGTGTGCAGTGGGATCCCACATATCCATATCCGGACTCGGGCATTTTCCCTTGCGATTTACAAATCCAAGCTCAAAGAAGAACTCGGTACCTATTGCCATGGCTCCGGCGATCCCGAGAACTCCCAGTGCCGCAAGCGCGTATTTTTCCGTATTCCTGTTTTTACTCATAGATCTATTCCTTTCGGTTTGAATTCTTTATCGGCTGTCACAGCCCGAGCAGCTTCATAAATTCGGCTTCATCCAAAACGGTGACTCCGAGCTGCTCGGCTTTTGTGAGCTTCGAACCTGCCGCGTCTCCCGCGACTACGTAGGAGGTCTTTTTCGATACGGACGATGATACCTTGCCGCCGCGTTCCTTTATGAGCGCGCCCGCCTCCTCACGGGTATGAGAGGCAAGTGTGCCTGTCAGAACGAAGGTGAGACCGGAGAGGGCATCGCTTACGGTGCTCACCTCGGCGGAGCCGATATCAACGCCTGCCGCCGCCAGCCTGTCGATAAGCTCACGGGTGGAGGGCTGATCGAAGAAGGATCTCACGGAGGCGGCTGTGATCTCACCGATATCGGAGATGGCACACAGCTGCTCCTCGGTGGCTGTGAACAGAGGCTCTATTCCTCCGAAGTGCCCAACTATGGATTCCGCCGCCGAAATGCCGGTGTGACGGATGCCGAGTGCAAACAGAAGCCTTGCACCGCCTGCGGCCTTTGATACGTCAATGGCTCGGATCAGCTTTGCCGCCGAGGTCTTGCCCATTCTCGGGAGAGACTCAAGCTGCTCGGCATCAAGCGAATATATATCCGCGGCGGAGCTGACGAGCCCGTTTCCAAGAAAGAGCTTTATCGCCGCCGACCCCATGCCGTCGATGTTCATTGCGCCCTTGGAGGCGAAATGCACCAGACGCCGCTCAAGCTGTGCGGGACAGTCGGGATTTATGCACCGAACGGTGCCGAGCTCTGACGTCTCTCCTTCCTCCTCGTCGGCATCGCCGTCGAAGATGAGCGCGCCGCCGCAGGAGGGACAGTGCTCTGGAAAGCTGAAGCATCGCTCGTCTCCGCTTCTTTTTTCGGTTACCGGACGGGCTACCTCGGGGATTATATCGCCCGCCTTGCGTATTACCACGGTATCGCCTATACGGATATCCTTTTCGCGTATTATGTCGATGTTGTGAAGCGTGGCACGCGATACCGTAGAGCCGGCGAGCCGCACGGGCTCAAGCACGGCGGTGGGAGTCAGCGCTCCCGTTCGTCCGACCTGAACGGTGATGTCGAGCAGGCGCGTCTCCTTTTCCTCGGGAGGATATTTGAACGCCGCCGCCCATTTCGGGGTGCTCGTTCCCTCTCCCAAAAGCTCACGTTGATACAGGCTGTCGATCTTGACCACGGCACCGTCAATGTCGTAGGGCAGAGAATCGCGAAGCTCACCGAGCCTTGCGATCTCAGCTGCGATCTCGGACGGCTTTGCCGTCACGGCGCGCTCCGAGATCACGGAAAAGCCGAGCTCACCCATTCGCATTACGGTCTCACGGTGAGACGTGGGCTTGTGCCCGTCGGAGTACAGATCTCCTGTCTGATAGTTGAAAACGAATATGCAGAGCCCGCGCTTGGCGGTGATCTCGGGATCGAGCTGGCGGAGAGAGCCCGCCGCCGCATTTCGGGGATTCGCCCAAGGGCGCTCTCCCGAAAGCTCACGCTCTGCGTTTTGAGCCTCAAATACGGAGCGAGGCATATATACCTCTCCGCGAACGGTGACGGACAGAGGCTCGGCAAGCCTTTGTGGGATACCGCCGACGGTGCGGAGATTCTCGGTGACGTCCTCACCGACGAACCCGTCACCTCTGGTGGCACCTCTGACGAGGAGCCCGTCGCGATAGGTGAGGGCAACGGAGAGTCCGTCTATTTTGGGCTCAAGGGTGAAGCGTATCTCATCCTCGGGTATTCCTTCCCTCATGAGCTTTTCGCGGCAATCCTCCGTGAAGGCGAGCAGCTCGTCTTCCGAGAATACATCGGAAAGGCTTCCGAGCTTGACCTCGTGGCGCACCTTGCCGAATTTGCCGGACGCCCTACCTCCTACCCGATGAGTGGGGGAGGTGTCCGAGTCGAGCTCGGGATTTGATGCCTCAAGAGCCTTGAGCTCCTCAAAGAGGCGGTCGTATTCGAAATCCGAAATGACGGGGGAGTCCTGCTCGTAATAAAGTCCGGAATGATACTCTATCTCATGTCGGAGATAGTCGATTCGCTTTTTTACATCCATTAGATACTCCTACGTGACTCTGCCGTGTGATCCTCGGCTGTGGCTCAGTCGATGCTCTTTGCGTGGGCGAGGAGATAATGCTCCGCCTCTCCGCTCCACAGACCGTTGTTTTCCTTTACGATTCTGGACAGCTCGGCAAACATGGGGTCACTCTTTCCGAGCTCCTCAAGATCGGCAAGTGCGGTGAGGGGAAGACTGATGTGGTTGTAGATGAGCTTCTTTCCGCCGGGGATCTTCGGGAGATTCAGAGTTGTCTCCGCCGCCGCATCAAGTCCGCCGATGTGGGTGACCATTGCGGCGGGATTGATCCTGCCGGAGTTCATCATCTCAATTGCTTCGCGCATATCGTTAGTGTTTCCGCCGCTTGTTCCGACTATGTGTGTATAAGAATAATGTACGTTGAAGAAGTTGAATTCTGCCTTGAAATCCTTGTTGGTGGGGCCTGCGAAGAAATTCAGACAGCCGTCGAAGCCGAGAATGGCATCGCCCTGCTCAACGAGAGAGCGGACGGGAGCAAAGCAGATCACGTCGTCAAAGCCGGTGCCGCTTGTAAGGTCGCGAAGCGCACCCACGGGATCGTCAACCTTGCCGGTGTTCACGTAGTGAAGCTCCACGCCGTATTTTGCGGCTTCCTCAACGGTGTAGATCGAAGCGGCTCTTTTCAGGCGCGCATCGTCGATATCGGTGACAACGAGAAGGGAGGGGCGTCTGTCGCAGTGGATCGCATAGTCGATCGCACCGAGTCCCATGGGACCTACGGAGGCGAGAAGCGCGAGCTTTCCGCCCTCAACTATGCCCATTTTGTGATCGTAGCAGCCGGCTGTGGTGTGGTACATCGCGTGGAAGGTACCGATGATACAGCTCATGGGCTCTGCGAGAGAGCCGTAGAAATACGCATCCGAATTGTACGGGAGCAGGCAGTCCGCAAGGAGCGTTTCGATGGGAATGTCGGCATACTGGGTCTCTCCGCCGCAATAGCTGTAGGAGTAGCCGGGAGCCATCTGCGAGCCCTTGTAGAAGTGAGCGGGCTGAATGGAGAAGCCGTCGCCCTCCTTGAACTTGTGCTTCCAGTTCTCACCTACCTCAACGATGGTTCCGCAGAACTCGTGACCGACGATGGTGGGGTTTTCCTCAACGTTGTCGGGCACTCTCTTGTGCTCACCGCCCTCAATGGCGGCCTTGTACGTGCTCATGCAGATTGAATCGGAAATGACCTTGACTCTGACACCGTCGGGGCCGATCTCCGGAAGCTCTATCTCATCGAGCCTCAGATCCATTTTTCCGTGAATTCTCAGCGCTTTGGTTTTCATATATCTGTCTCCTGTGATTTTATTTGTAAGGATCGCCTGTGGCGGACACGCGGTTATTGTTCGTTTTCGTGCCGGATCAGCTCATGGGCGGATTCAATGAGATTGGAAAACTCGGGGTTCTCCATGGCGCGCACCACAAAGCTTTGCCTCGGTGAATTTATATCCTCTCCGCTGACCTGCATGAAGCCGTAGCGGTCGCAGAGGGTTCTGATCCTCTTGAGCTGAGCGGGGGTGTTTCGCGTGGGCATATACGTTATCCCGCGAACTCCGACCGCAGATAAATACTTGAGAAGCTCCTCGAGGAAGTCGTCCTCGAATTTTTGCGCCGCCTTGTCGCCGGTCACGCTGTCCGTGACGTCTCCGAGGTAGGCGTAGCAGAATATCGCTCCGGCGCGTGCCGCAAGCTCTGCGGCATCGGCAAGAGTAAGACACTCATCCGTTGCGGGAACGTAGATCTTCGATACGAACGCACTCTTGAGTATTCCGAGAAGATCGTATTCGAAATACGGAGATGCGGTATCTGCGAGAAGGCTCTCCTGCTTCTCCGAGGGCTCGGCTCCGATCGAGCGAAGCCCGTCGCAGATGTGCTCTCTGCCGAAGCGCTCGGTCAGCTTTTTCGCAAGAGCGAGCATCAGGTGCCGCTCCGTGACCGAGCCGCCGTTTTCCGCCTCCGAGAGAGAGCGGACATCTCTTTGGTAATCAAGCTCCGCACAAGTGCCGGAGAGGAGCTTGTTTATTCCCTCAAGCATCAGACGGTCTCGCTCCTCACGCCGTGCTCTCAGCGGTGCAAATGCCGACCCGAGCAGTTCTATGCTGCGGTGAGGCACCGCCTGCATCGTCATGTAGCTGATGCCCACCTGATCGGGGCAGTTGGTTCGAAGACTCTCGAACGGAGTTCCCGCCATCGAAACACGACATTCCATACCCACCGTAACGGGAAGTGACAGAATACGTCCGGCTTCGAGAAACTCCGCCGCTCCGGCGATCGAATCGTGATCGACTATTCCGGCTGTGGCGAGTCCCGCCGCCTTTGCCGCCCATACGGCTGCCGTGGGGGAGTAAGGCGAGAAGGAGTATATCGTGTGAATGTGATTGTTTATGTATCGCGGATCCGTGTCGGGAAATACGGCGCTGTCTGCCATCACCCGCAGATTTGCCAGACGCTCCGACGCGGTAGGCGCGTTCAGTCCCTCCGGTATAGCAATGCTGCTCATACGCGCCTCAGCTCAGCATACACTGACCGCCGGTCACGGGTATCGCCTGACCGGTCTCGTAGGTCTGCTCTACTGCATAGAATATGGCTCTTGCGACATCGGCGGGGAAGCAGCCGCGTCCCATCGGCACCTTCGCCTCGTAGAAGCGCTTGACATCCTCAACCGTTTTGGCACCGGGAACCTTTCCCGCTCTCAAATACTGCACGAACAGTCCCTTTTCGGGATCCGTCCACAGGGGGCCGTCGAGGAAATTGCCGGGGCAAACGGCGTTCACCTTTATGTTGTAAGGGCAAAGCTCAAGCGCAAAGGACTGGGTGAGTCCTATTCCGCCGAATTTACTGCCCGAGTATGCAAAGTTCTTGTTGGAGCCCTCAAGTCCGGACTTCGAGTTCACCTCAATGATATCGCCCATCCAGTCGGCATCGGCGCCGTGCTCGGCTCTCATTATCGCAGATACGTATTTTACGCAAAGAAAATACGCGGTGTAGTTTATCTCGGTGACGAATTTGAAATCCTTGCTCTCAAGCTCGGAGAGTGAGCCGGAGCGTACAACGCCCGCATTGTTTACGAAAATGTCTATACCGCCGAATCGCTCCACGGTCTTTGCGACCATCTCCGTAACGCTTTCCTCGTCGGAGACGTTCACCTTTACCGCATACGCGTGCTCACCGAGTGTCTCGGCAACAGTCGCGGCAAGCTCAAAATTCAGATCCGCAATAACAACGGATGCGCCCTCGCGGTACAGCTCCTCGGCAATGCCGCGTCCGAAGCCCTGCGCCGAGCCCGTAACTATCGCGATCTTACCGGAGAGTCTTCCGTCACGGGCGACTCTCTTGCCGACATTCTCCGCGGCAAGCGTTTCCCAGCGTGTCATATCTATCATTATAAAGACCAGCCTTTCCTGACATACTTACTCATTATGATTATATCACAAGCCTTTGCGGATTTCAATTGTTTCGTCAAAAAGGTCTGTATTTTTTTGTCAGACCGAGGAGTGGTCGCTTACATTACCGATTGGCGGTTAATCGTCAGTCTGAAGCGCATCCCAAGCTTCTCCGCCGCCTTTCGGCACATGATCATTCTTCCGAGGAATATCTCAAAGTAGTCCATGACGGTGGAATATCTGTTCTCTATATCGAGCGCCAGCACGATATCCCCCGCCTCGGCATCTATCGTCAGCTCGGAGCTCTTTACGGAGTAGTTGACACGGTCGTGTATATCGAAGGTCGTTTCATCGGTGTTTCTGACTCTTGTGCGCCGCACGTCGGATTTGTCCGCAATGATCAGCGCCGCAGCCACGGCATTCACCGGAACGCCCGTGCCCTCGTCGTGATTTCCGATGGCGGATACCACGGTGGCGATATCCTCCGGCGGCATCTTCATTTTGTCGAGTATTCTGAATGACATGACGGCGCCGCTTTGGGAGTGATCCACTCTGTTTACGAGATTTCCGATATCGTGCATATAGCCTGCGATCTGAGCAAGCTCCACGTCGTGTGCGGGGTATCCGAGTACCCTGAGTATCTCCCCCGCATGGGCGGCGACCTTCGTGACGTGGGCAAAGCTGTGCTCGGTGTACCCGAGAGCATTCAGCGATTCGTCCGCCTTGATAATGTAGGTCTGTACCGCAAGATCGTTCTTTACATCCTCAAATGTTACCATATTTCCTCCGTTCACTGCGCCGAGTATAATTTAATTATACCATGAAGCAAAAATGCTTGCTTGCAAGATTTCCCGCGATTATTATATCATAAAAATGTGAAGAATGATAGAAGCCGCGGGGAAAAGTCCGCCGAATCCGAGAAATATAAAAGCCGCAGGAATATCCTGCGGCCTGAGAGGGAGCTGTAAGCCGGGTTCTGTCGTGGACTGCCATCTATCTTGGCATATACATTGCTGTACAGCTCTATGCCACCCGCGGATGATGTCGGGCAAACACGCTGTCCGCAGACAGCCTCCGCATACGGTGTTGCTTCGGATAGGGTTTACATTTGCACGCAGTCGCCTGCCGTGCAGGTGAGCTCTTACCTCGCCTTTCCATCCTTACCTCCCCAAGGGAGAGGCGGTCTATTTCTGTTGCACTTTCCCTGAAGTTGCCTTCGGCGGTCGTTATCCGTTATCCTGCCCTGTGAAGCCCGGACTTTCCTCACACCAATACCTTTCGGCACAATGGCGCGCGGCAGTCTGCTCCCCTCCGCTATATTATATCGGAAAACGGCGCGCTTGTCAAACGGTTTGAGAAATACGGCGGTGAAAATTGTGAATTTTCCTCTGCAAGTGCGAAAATACACATTTGTCTAATTGACTTTTCCGAGATGCTATGGTAAAATTACAGGAGCACCGAAAGCCCGTGAAAAATTATCCGTAAGGAGATATATTCCGTATGAAATGTCCCTCATGCTCATCACCGGACAGTAAGGTAATAGATTCGAGACCCGTAGAGGAAAGCAACAGTATCCGCCGCCGCAGGGAGTGCCTTGCCTGCCAGACCAGATTCACCACGTATGAGTTTATCGACGTGTTCCAGCCCGTGGTTCTGAAAAAAGACGGCTCAAAGGAGTATTTCGATAAGAACAAGCTCATGAGCGGCCTTATGAAGGCTTGCCAAAAGAGACCTGTGGACGGAGAGGCCATTGCCGCCGAGATCGAGGCGGAGCTGCACAATTCTCTCCGAAAGGAGATCACCTCGAAGGAACTCGGTGAGATCGCGATGGAAAAGCTCCGCGCAAAGGATGCGGTGGCATACGTGCGCTTTGCATCGGTGCACAGAGAGTTCAAGGATGTAGAAACCTTCATGCGTGAGCTTGAGGAATTGAAGGGCAACGGCTGAGCCCGTCCGCGGTAAATCTTGCCGTGCACGGGAAAATTCTTTTGAAATGTGTTGACAAACGGTAAAAGATTGTATATAATAATATGGCAAGCGGAATGAGACGGCCACGCTTGCCGTAGATACGGAGAAGTACTCAAGTAGGCCGAAGAGGCGCCCCTGCTAAGGGTGTAGGTCGGGTAACCGGCGCGAGAGTTCGAAT
>CAZVXL010000012.1:0-53730 GCA_964631595.1 uncultured Lachnospiraceae bacterium
AAGTTCTTTGCCAAGCTTTCTTTCAAGAAAGCGTCGCGTCCTTCTCGAAAAAGCGTCCGTTCTCCTTCTCGAAAAAGCTTGCGTTCTCCCCCACGCCGATGTGTAGAAGCTAAAACTCCACACCCTCGCAGGAAACGCACTTGAATGACTTCGTATCAATAGAGAATAGCGCGCCCGAAGCCGCCTCGTTGCCGCGCGCCGTAATGTTCCTTGACGGGAGGCGCGTCCTGAAACGATTTATCACCACATCTCGGTCAACTCCGAGAACGCCGTCGCGTGAGCCGCACATTCCGAGATCGGTAATGTACCCGCACGTGCCGCATAAGATTCGGGCATCGGCGGTAGCCACATGAGTGTGCGTGCCCCATATCGCCGCCGCTCTGTCGCAGAGATACCAGCCGAGCGCCTGCTTTTCCGAGGTAGCCTCGGCATGAATGTCGAAGACCGCGAAATCGTACTTTCCCTCAACCTCGCGGAGTATCCTGTCCGCAGTGTCAAAGGGTGAGGCAACCGGATCCATAAACGTAACGCCGCAAAGATTCACGCACAGCAGCCTGTACCCCTTTATGTCCGCTATCACATACCCCTCTCCGGGGCATACGTCGGGGTAATTCGCAGGCCGTATGATGTACCTGTGATCGTCGAAATACGGGTATATCTCCCGCCTCTGCCACGTGTGATTTCCGCCGGTGATTATATCTACCCCCGCCTCAAACAGCGCATCCGCCGATGTCGGCAGTATCCCGTTCCCCTCGGCGGAATTTTCTCCGTTCGCTATTATAAAATCGGCTCCCACATGATTCTTGAAGCGCGCAAGACGCCTCCCATGCAGCAGATACTCGGTTCCCGATGCACCGCATACGTCCCCGAGCGCAAGTATTTTAAGCATATCATTCTCCGCATCAGTGTTTGGTATAAGCATAATGGCAGAAGCCGCACCTCCGCAACATCCTCCGCCCACCTCTCCGCACAGAGGGCATCGCGCCCCCGCATCGGAGAGTACATCAAATCAAGAAGCACAGCCTCCGAAAATGACGGCTGCGCTCCATATGCTATTTTACACGCCGACGGCGGTTGTAATCCGATTTCGGATTCACGATCTCACGCCAGTCAAGATCTCCCCTCTCAAGGGCACAGATCAGTACCTCCGCCGTGGCTATGTTCGTGGCGATCGGTACGTTGTGTACATCGCAAAGCCTCATGAGATTGTACTCCACCTCGCTCCTGCCGTAATCCGGTGAGGTCGATCTGAAATACAGCAGTACGTCTATCTCGTTGTATGAAATGCGTGAGGCTATCTGCTGCTCGCCTCCCTGCTCACCTGCAAGAAGTCTGCTGATGTTGAGCCCCGTTGCATCCGCAACATACTTTCCTGTCGTCGCTGTAGCACAAATGTTGTGCTTGCTCAGTATTCCGCAGTAGGCAATGCAAAACTGTGTCATGAGCTCTTTTTTGGTGTCGTGTGCGATAAGGGCTATTTCCATTTCTCACGCTTTCCTTTCTTTATCTTGAATTTATTTTTGTACTCACTTCGCCGCTACAGCGATCTCTTGCCCGATATGCGGCTCATTCCCGAAAACAGCCGTACATTCTCGCCCTCAAGGCGGCGGGCTATGTTCTCAAATGCAAGCATCCCGTCCGAATCCTCGCGCGGCGGCTCTCCCGCCTCTCCCGCAAGCATCAGCGACCTGTCAAACGGCACTACGCCGCAGCACCGTATGCCGGCACCGTCGATTATGTCAAGTATGCCCGATCTGCTTCCTTTTTCGGCAGCTCGCCACTCAAAGCAGTTTATTATCAGCCGCGAATCCTCAAGCCCTCTTTCGGCAAGAAGCATCGCAGTCGCCTCGGCGGCTCTGACCGATACCGGCTGCTGTGTCGCCGCCACCAACGCCATGTCTGCGTATTTTGCGGCAAGCTCCGGCGCATATACCATGCCCGCCGTGTCGCAGATCACGTATTCCGCTCCGCACTCCGCCTCAAGCTCCTTGAGTGCGCGGATCAGAGCATCTGCCGATATATCCCCCGTCGGACACACCGCCGGAGATGAGCAAAAGCTCAGATTCCCGTTTCCCCACGGCTTAAGGATCGCATCGGACGGCGCCGCACGGCCGTGCGCGACATCACCGATGTCAAACAGCACGTCACCTTCCTCTCCGAGCAAGAGATCAAGGCTCCTGCCGCCGAGATCGCAGTCCGCAAGAAGCACACGCCGCCCCATTTCCGCAAGGGCAAGCGCCAGTCCGGCGGATACGGTGGACTTTCCGATGCCCCCCTTGGAGGAGGTTACAAGAATTCGCACGGTTTTCCGCCTCCCTTCGGGCATTTGTCATAAATTGCAATTTGCAAGATTATGCAAAAAAACATAATCATACAACATTATTATACCACATTTTCGTTAATATTGTCAATGGGTGAAATACATTTTAAGCACGATTTCAAATTATTCGAAAAATCGCCCGACTCGGGCGCACTTTTCGAAAAAAGTGCCGACACATTTGCCGTTGTCCTTGACACTCCGTCCCCGTCTTGATATAATTATATAAGTATGAAAATCGGAGATCTGTACCTCCGAAGCTGAAAGGATATTTTCGTTATGACCACTTTTGAAGTAATAAAGCAGCCTATACGCGCCGCAAAAATGAACGGAGAGGCTTCAACTCCGTCCTTCGGCAGCTATTGCCATAAAATGAGCGGATATACATCCCTCGACGAGCGCGAGGGACTTTTCGTCGGCTACGGCTTTGAGCGCTGCTGCTTTCCCTACAGACAGCAGAATATGTATTCCTCCGAGCTGTACGACACCGAGATCGAAACGGTGATCCTCGAGAACGAGTATCTGAAGGCGACCTTCTACCCCACTCTCGGCGGAAAGCTCGCCTCACTTATCGACAAGGAAAAGGGACGCGACCTTCTGTTCTGCAATCCCGTGGTACGCCCGCGTAACCTCGCTATCCGCAATGCTTGGATGAGCGGCGGTGTTGAGTGGAACTGCGGCTTCTTCGGTCATCACGTCCACACCTGCGATACGCTGTTCACCGCCAAGACGGAGCTTGAGGACGGAACGCCCGTGCTCCGTATGTACGAATACGAGCGCATACGCCGCGTCGTCGTCCAGATGGACTTCTTCCTGCCCGAGGGCTCCCGTATGCTCTACGCAAGAATGAGAGTGACGAACACCACACCCGAGGTCATTCCGATGTACTGGTGGTCAAACATCGCCGTAAGAGAGGATCCCGACGGCAGAGTCATCACCATGGCAAACAGCTCCTACGTTGCCGACGGCGGCGTATCCGTCGTGGATATTCCCTATCACAACGGCAACGAGGTCTCCTACCCCACAAACATTCCCACCTCGATCGACTATTTCTACAAGATCCCCGACAAGGCTCGCAAGTTCGAATGCTACGTCGGAGATGACGGCTACGGCTTTGTGCAGTGCTCCACCTCAAGACTTCAGGGACGCAAGCTCTTTGTATGGGGTCAGGGTGCCGGCGGCGACCGCTGGCAGGAGTACCTCTCCGGCGACGGAGACGACGGCAGATACATAGAGCTTCAGGCAGGTCTTGCACATTCACAGTACGAGAGCCTTCCGATGCCTCCCGCCGCCACTTGGGAGTGGCTTGAGGGCTACGGTGCCATCTCCGGAGATGCCGAAAAGCTCCACGGAGAATGGAAGGACGCTCAGACCGAGGCGCTCCGCGCTCTTGATTCCGTCATCACCGAGGATGCCCTCGACGGTCTTCTTGATGCCACCTACGGCATGGCGACCTCTCCCGCGGACAGCATCATCATGGAGGGCTCCGGCTGGGGCGCTCTCGAAAAGCTCCGCCGCAAGGAGGCAAAGGAGCCCGACTTCACACCTCACCTCGATTTCGGAGAGATCGGTGCAGAGCAGGCAGATTGGGTGGCGCTCATGAAGGAGGAGACCCTGCCGGAGCACAGCCCCGATGCCGAGCCCGTATCCTTCATGTATCAGCCCGAATGGACTGCCATGCTTGAGCACGCCGTCGCAGGCCCCGATCGCTTTAACTGGTATGCCAGATATCAGCTCGGTGCCGTCTATTTCGCCGCCGGAAGGATCGACGAGGCAAAGGCGGAAATGGAGCGTTCCTTTGAGCTCTGCCCGTCGGCATGGGCGATGAACGCGCTCGGTCACATAGCTCTTGAGCAGTCTCACCCCAAGGAGGGTGCCGTGCTCGCGATACGCGCCGCGCTTATGAAGCCCGACGATATATCCATGGCAAGAGATGCCTCCGCATGGGCAACTCAGCTCGGTATGTACGACAATGCCTCCGCCTACATCGACGCCATGTCCGATGCCGTGCTCGCAGATGACCGTGTTCGCCTCAACGTGCTGTTCGCGCTCATCAGAATGAAAAAGATCGACGAGGCGGAGAAGGTGCTCTACGCCGACGGCGGTCTTGAGATCGCGGATATCCGTGAGGGAGAGAACCTCATCACCGATCTTTATCTTGAGCTTGAGGAGCTCAAGGCAAAGAGAGACGGCAAAGAATTTGACCGCAATACAGCCGTCGTACCCAAGAAGTTCGACTACCGTATGGGCGTTGCAAGAAAGGAAGATGCCGGCACGGGCAGAGCGAAGACCGCTCAGGAAAGAGCCAAGGCAAGAGGCTGAGCGACGCGCGGCTTCGGTATATTCTCATGACTTTTATAAAGGATCGCGGCTTTTACAAGCTGTTCTTCACTCTGACCTTCACCGTCGCACTGCGTAACGTCATCGTCTTCACGGTGAATCTTGCGGACAACGTGATGCTGGGCGGATATTCCGAGGCCGCCATGTCCGGCGTAGCTCTCGTAAATCAGATCCAGTTTCTCCTCCAGCTCATGGTCACGGGAGTTTGTGAGGGCGCGCAGATATTTCTGTCGCGTGCATGGGGTGCGGGCGACAATGCCACAATAAAGAAGATGGTGAACCTCGCGCTTCGCGCCGCCGTCATCGTGTCTCTCTGCGTAATGGCTATAGTGGCGGCATTCCCCGAGCAGATCCTCGGGCTTCTCGCAAAATCGCCCGAGTTCGTCGCAGAGGGTGCGGGTTATCTGAAAATAATATATTTCTCATACCCCGTATTCGCCGTGACCACCGCTCTCATCGTCGCAAACAACGGCGTGGAGACTGTCCGACTCGGCTTCTTCACCTCCGTCGGCGCTCTCGCGGTAAACGTATTTTTCAACTACTGTCTGATATACGGCAACCTCGGCTTTCCCGAGATGGGCGCAAGAGGTGCCGCGACAGCCACCCTCATCGCGCGCTGTGCCGAGTGCCTTGCCGTCATCGTCTACACCTTCTTCATCGACCGAAAGATCGGAATGAAGCCCCGTGAGCTGCTGAGCAGGGTGGAGCTCCCGCTCGTGAAGGATTATCTGCGGCGCGGTATGCCCGTATTCTTCTCGGGGCTCATCTGGGGAGTCGCAATGACCGTACAGCTCGCCATTCTCGGGCACATGGGCGATTCCGCGATAACCGCAAACAGCATATCGAACACGCTGTTCCAGATAATCACGGTCGTCATGTACGCCTCCGCCTCCTGCGCCTCGGTCATGATCTCCAAGGTCATCGGTGAGGGGCGCATTGAGCTTGTAAAGCCGTATGCAAGAACGATGCAGCTTCTTTTCGTGTGCATCGGTGCCGTGACCTCGCTCCTTCTGTTTTCCTTCAAGGACGTGATACTCCTTGCATACACCGACACCGTATCCGCCGAATCGCGCCAAATGGCGCTGAGATTCATGACGATCCTGTCCGTGACGGTGCTCGGCTCGGCATACCAAATGCCATGCCACACCGGAATAGTCCGCGGCGGCGGAGACACCTCCTTCGTATTCAAGGTGGATTCGATCTTCATGTGGGGAGTCATTCTCCCGTCATCGTTCATCACCGCCTTTGTTCTGAAATGGCCTCCCGAGGCTGTGTTCTTCGTGCTGAAATCGGATCAGCTCATCAAGTGCATCGTCGCATTTATCAAGGTGAACAGCTTCAACTGGATCAAGCAGGTGAGCGATGCCCCTCGTGAGCAGTGATCCCCGCTCTCCGAAGCGACTGCGCCGACGCGCTCGGCACTATGATATTTTATAATGGAGTGTATAATAAATGCCAAAGAAAAACGAGTACAACAGTCAGTCAATAACCTCTCTGAAGGGAGCTGACCGAGTTCGAAAGCGCCCCGCGGTAATATTCGGCTCGGACGGTCTCGGCGGATGTGAGCATTCGGTCTTTGAGATACTCTCGAACTCCGTCGACGAGGCGCGCGAAGGCTACGGAAGCATTATCACCGTCACGGTCTACAACGATCACGTTATCGAAATAGACGACAGGGGCAGAGGCGTTCCCATGGGCTGGAACGAAGCCGAGGGTCAGTACAACTGGTATCTCATCTACTGCGAAATGTACGCCGGCGGCAAATACGATAACAATTCCGGCAACGCGGCATACACCTATTCTCTCGGACTCAACGGGCTCGGCGCCTGCGCCACGCAGTATTCCTCCGAATTTATGGAGGTGTGGTCATACGACGGCGACAACGAATCCTACATGAGCTTCAAAAAGGGTGAGGCTATCGGTGAGCTGAGTGTACGTAAGCTCGACAAAAAAGAGCGGCGCACCGGCACAAGGCACCGCTGGAAGCCGGATCTTGAGGTATTCACCGATATAAATATCCCGAAGGAATACTACACGGATATGCTTGACCGCCAAGCCATGGTCAATGCGGGAATAAGGTTCATTCTCAACTTCGAAAACGAGAACGGCGGCATGGATACCGAGGAGTTCTTCTACGAGAACGGTATCCTCGATTACGTGAAGCAGATCGCGGGGGAGTCTCCGCTGACAGCGCCCGTTCGCTGGGAATTTGAGTCTGTCGGCAGAGACAGAGACGATCTTGCCGACTACAGGCTCAGATGTGAGGTCGTATTCTGCGCTTCAAATTCGACTCAAACGCTGGAATACTACCACAACTCCAGCTATCTCGATCATGGCGGCTCGCCCGAAAGAGCGGTACGCACCGCCTTCACCTACGCCGTGGACAAGTATCTGAAATCACACGGCAAGTACAACAAAAACGAGGCGAAGATCACCTTTCAAGACATCGCCGACTGTCTTGTGCTTGTCACAAACTCCTTCTCCACGCAGTCCTCCTTCTCCGACCAGACCAAGAAATCGGTCACAAACTCCTTTATCGCGGAGGCGATGACCGCCAATTTCAAGGAAAAGCTTGAGATCTATTTTACCGAGAAGCCGCTTGAGGCGGAGCGCTTCGCCTCTCAGGTGCTTCTGAACAAGCGCTCCCGTGAGACTGCCGAAAAGACAAGGATCGACATCAAATCAAAGATATCCGTTAAGAACGATTTCGCAAGCAGGGTGGACAAGTTCGTCTCCTGCCGCTCAAACGATTCCTCACGCCGTGAGCTGTTTATCGTTGAGGGTGATTCCGCAATGACGTCGGTCAAGCTGGCAAGAGATGCGGAATTTCAGGCGATAATCCCCGTCAGGGGCAAGACCCTCAACTGTCTGAAATCAAGCTATGACAAGATATTCAAGAGTGAGATCATCACCAATCTCCTCAAGGTCGTCGGCTGCGGAGTTGAGATCAAGACAAAGCAGAAGGACGGCATCGTGCCCTTCAGCATGGACAATCTCAAATGGGCAAAGATCATCATCTGCACCGATGCCGACGAGGACGGCTTCCAGATACGTACCCTTATCCTCACCATGTTCTACAGGCTTCTGCCCACACTGCTCAACGAGGGCAGAGTGTACATCGCGGAGTCTCCGCTGTATGAGATCACCTGCGGCAAGGACACCTTCTTTGCCTACAACGAGCCCGAAAAGGCGGAGATACTCGCCTCTCTCGGAGATAAGCGCTACAAGCTTCAGCGCTCCAAGGGACTCGGTGAGAACGAGCCCGACATGATGTGGAGCACAACGATGAATCCCGAGACGCGCCGTCTCATACGGGTGACCAAGACAGATGCGGAAGCGACCGCGGTCATGTTCAACACGATGCTCGGTGACGATATCGCCGCGCGCAAGGACTTCATCTCAAAGTACGGCTACCGCTACCTCGACATGGCCGATATCGGCTGACAAGCAACAGAACGGAGCATTTCATGAAACCGATCATCATCAACTCTGCCCTCTGCCTTGCAGATTCCTCGGGCAACATATTTGCCCGTGATATCACGGCATATATCTCCTACGCCGGAAACGATTTCAATGTTCTTCGTCTCCCCTCCGAGGGGGAGTGGACTCTCTCCGGCATGACCGCACAGTGCGACAACACCGTAATGGAGTTCTACCCGCACGGCGACGGTCTTCTCGTTCGCACCCGCTTCAAAAATATCTCGGGAAAGCACATTGAGGATCCGGGTGAGCTTTACGCCTTCTGCTGTACCCTCACCGATAATCCGAAAAAGCTTCTTGTCATAAGACCCACCGAGGACAACGGCAACCTCGTAAATGAGATGCGCTCTCAGATCGACACCGTAGTACCCGTGTGGGGTGCAAGATACACCTCCTCGGATATCGTGGCATACAATGCCGAGAGCACAAACGGAATTTTCGGCTTTGCCACCTACAAGCGCTTTATCGGCGCAGTGGCGGCGGGCGGAGACGGCAGATACGAGGCGTACCAGTTCCTTGAGGGGCACCCCCTGCCGCCGATGGGCGAATTCACCTCCGATCTCGTGCTGATCATGCCGTGCGGAGATATCGCCTCCGAGGGGCTTCCCGCCTACGCCGATACGGTTCGCAGTCTCAACACCGATGATGCCGTAAGGGAGAGCGCCGACTTCGACGTGCCCGTCGGCTTTTGTACATGGTACTACTATGCCTCCAAGATAAATGCGGACATTATAAGGGAAAACATGGATACCCTCGACTCTCACAGAGAGGATATCCCCGTAAAATACATCCAGATCGACGACGGGTGGTTTGACAGATGGGGAGACTGGGAGACGGAGGAGGATTTCGGCACCGACATGAAGTCCTTTGCCGAGGAAATACGCTCGCGCGGCTATCTCCCCGGGATCTGGGTCGCCGCCTTCGGCGCTCACACCGATTCGGCAGTTTGGAAGGAGCATCCCGAATATTTCACTCAGATGAAATGCGGCGCTCCGTATCCGTATCCGTCATTTGACTTTTCCGTGCCGGAGACACGTGAGTTCATAGGAAAGCTTTTCAGAAAGCTCTCCTACGAATGGGGCTATCGCTACATAAAGATCGACATCATCACCGGCAGGCTCGCCCCCGCCGTATACAGCGACCCCGAATACACGACTATCCGCAATTTCCGTGAGGGGCTGAAGGTTATGCGCGAAAACGTCACCGAGGACACCTTCCTTTTGGCGTGTACCGCGCCCTTGGCCGCCGCCGCGGGACTTGTTGACGGTATGCGCGTGAGCTGTGACGTGTTTGAACGCTGGGAATCGCTCCGCGACGTATTCAACTCCGTGCTCAAAAGATACTACACCCACAAGCGCTGGTACATAAACGATGCGGACTGTCTGCTTGTCCGCACCGCAGCTGAGGAGGACAGCCAGTGCTGGCGGCTCTGCACCCGCACCGACGGTGAGATACGTACATATGTCACCGCGATGGCGGCGTCCGGCGGTTCCGTTATGCTGTCCGACAAAATGCCGCTTCTGAAGCCGCATCAGCTTGAGCTGATATCGAAGCTGTTCCCTCTGAACACCGAGGCGGCGGTGCCGCTCGATCTCATGGACAGCTTTATCCCCGGAGTGCTTGATTTCGGAGTAAGGCACTCCGTTCGCACTGTCGCGCTGATAAACTGGGGAGATACCGAGGCGGAGCTGAGTGTTCCGAGCAGTGCCGGAAAGCTCGCCTTTGAATTTTGGGGACAGAGCTTCCTCGGACTCACGGAGTCCGATATACGTGAGCGGATCGAGCCTCACGGATGCCGCGTTTACTTCATCACCGATCCCGTGGACGGCGTTGCCGTGGGCACAGATTCATCTGTCGTCATGAACATCGACGGAAAGCGCAAGAACAAGCCGAGTGAGCGGCTGTGTATTGCCGAGAAGACCGAGAACGGCTGGGTGAGCGTATGGGAGTGATAAGAGAGGAATTTCTCAGCGCCGCAAGGCTCGCACTGCCCGAATTCGCACTGCCCGAGCTTGCGGACAAGCTGGAGGCTATCGCCACGCGCCTCATAAGGGTGGGCAGCTCCGTAAATCTCACCTCCATAACGGAGCCGTCGTCCGTGGTATGGCTCCACCTGTTGGATTCTCTTTATGCGGCAAGAGCCGTCGCCGCCGCAGTCCCGCCGTGCAAAACCGTCGCGGATATCGGGAGCGGGGGCGGATTTCCCGCGCTTCCCATGGCGGCGGCATTTCCCGAGCTCTCGGTGACCGCCGTAGATTCGACGGAAAAGAAGTGCGTATTCATCAGAGAGACCGCAAAAGAGCTGTCACTCGACAATCTCTCGGCAATCTCGGTCAGAGCCGAGGAATACGCCCGCACCGAGGCGCGTGAGAGCTTCGGTGCCGTTACCGCAAGAGCCGTCGCACGGCTCAATATACTCATGGAGCTGTGCCTTCCTCTGACCGCTGTCGGGGGCTGCTTTGTCGCAATGAAGGGAAGCTCCGCCGATGAGGAGGAGGCAGAGGCACGTTCCGCCGCAAAACGGCTCGGAGCGGAGCTTTGCGACAGGATAACCTATTCCCTGTCGGATCACGCCGACGGGCGTGTACTGCTTGTGTACCGCAAAACAACCGCCACGCCGTCGGAATTCCCGAGGCAATATTCGAGGATCCGCAAAAGCCCGCTGTAATCCGCAAAGGCTCCGTCCGAGCATACCGCTCGGGCGGTTTTCTTTTACTCGGAATATCCCGCCATGCGCCGGCGGGTGTGCCTGTCGCGCATATTTTCCGAGCGCAAAAGCGCTCTTATTCCGCGCCGTTCATTATTCTTTTGCGGCAAGCCTACGTATCCGCCTTTTCCCGTCTCCGTCGGGCAAAAGCTTTCATAATATATGCCCAAATTACCGCCGTATTCTCCACGCCCGACGTGGTATCATTATCTCATCGGGCGGCATTCGAGGCTTGCTCGGGAATTTTCAGATCACAGGACGGTAAACATTATGACAGGCATTTTTTCCGGTCTCAGAAAGAAGACCGATGAGGCTCCGTTTTCGTTTGAGGAGTTTTTTCCGACAGAGGAGGCGGAGTCTCCCGCGCACGGCGGGCTTGAGCTTCTGCCGATAGACATGATAGACCCGAATCCGGTACAGCCGAGGCGGTATTTTGACGGAGATGCCCTTCTCGCTCTCTCCGAGAGCATAAAGCTCCACGGCATACTGCAGCCGCTGTCCGTGACATACGTGCGTCCGACGGGCAGATATACCCTCGTCGCAGGGGAGCGCAGACTCAGAGCCGCGCGGTTGCTTGGAATGGAGCGCGTGCCCGCAGTCATCATTGATGCGGACTGCGAAAAAAGTGAGGAGCTTGCGATAATAGAGAACATACAGCGTGAGGATCTCAGCATATTTGAGGAAGCACGAGCCATCGCCTCGCTTCTCTCAAAATACGAAATGACGCAGGAGCAGGCGGCGCGCGCCCTGTCCGTCAGCCAGTCATACGTGGCGAACAAGCTCCGCCTTCTGAAGCTATCTCCCGAGGAAGCACAGGCTGTGCTCGAAGCCGGACTTACGGAAAGGCACGCAAGGGCACTGCTTCGGCTGAAGGATCCGATTCGGCGCGGAGCCGCCCTGCGACACATTATCGCAAGGGCTCTCAACGTCGCAATGACCGAGGAATACATAGATTCGCTCATCTGCACCGAGCCTGCCGAGAGAGAGCCCCTCTCCCGCCAGAAGATCCGCATCGGCATCAGAGATATAAAGCTGTTTTGCAATTCGATCGACAAGGCGGTGGACACGATAAAAAAAGCGGGCGTGCCCGTCTCCGCCACCAGAACGGATTCGCCCGAGCGCACTGAAATACTCATCTGTATTCCGAACAGGCAGGCGTGAGCCCACGCGCACGCGTACCCGCGTCATATCCGCACACGCATATCCAAGCGCAAAAAGATAGCCCGAGCACACCTTACGGCTGCTCGGGCTGTTATTCTGTTTTGCTCGGTCAATCGGTATGAGATCAAAGTCCTGCCTGACTCGGGATCTTGTATGCCTCGTTAAGATCCACATTTACCTCATGCTTCTCTGCGAATTCCTCGTACTTTTCAGTGCAAGCCGCATCGACCATGGTGTTGTCTACATCCTTCTGCCACTTAAGAATTCCCTCTCCGGCGTAGTAAACGATGTAAACTATCTCATTATCGGTACCCTCGTTGTTAGAGGCGTATTTGTAATCACCGACCTTACACTCGTCGGAATAGAGCCAAGCGCTGAGCTCCTCGTTATCAAGATCGCTCTTGCCCTGATTCTCGTAAAGGCCGCCGTTCTCGTCAACATTGGAGTCATTGCTGTAGGTCTCCGCAAGCTTTGCGAATTCCTCCTCGGTCTTATCACCCTTCTCGAATTCCTTCAAGATGGTGTCGCGAAGCTCCTCGACATTGTCATTTGCAGCTGCGCTGAGCGCGATAACTCTGACGTTCTTTGTCGTGTACTCCTCGATATAGGGTGCCTTTGTGATGTAGTATACGGTATAGGTTCCCTTGCTGTCGTCATCAACGACGAATACATCCTCGTCACGGTTCTCACCGAACAGATACTTAAGGAAATCGTTGGTCTGATCGTTTGCGGCAGCCTCGGTTACGGTTGCCTTGAGATCGGTCTCAACAGACTCCGCCTTCTTTGTCGCATCATCCTCGTCGGCATAAACTACATTCTCAAGGTGTGCCTTTACGGTGGAGTTGAAAAGCTCAAGATGTCCGTCCTCGGCGATCATAAGCTTCTGTGCAAGAGCCTGTGCGGCGCTGTACGCAGCCTCCTCTGCCTCGGAGCGGGCTTCCTCCTTCTTTTCGGTCTCAGCCTTGGTCTCGTCGGAATCGGACGAGCTGCCTGCCGTCTTGGTCTCTGCCTTGGTCTCGTCGGCCTTCTCGGTCTCAAAGTCATCGCTGTCAAATGTATAGGAAACGTAGTCCGCTACAAGGAAATCGGAGCGGTGCTCACCGAGATAGGTGTCCCACTCTGCCTCGGTGTACTGATAGCTGTCCACGATATGCTCGCTGTATGCGGAGGCAAGCTGATTCAGCTCGATGGCATCTCTGATATCATCCATCGTAATGCCGTAGCCGTAGGTAGCACGGAGATAGAAGTTCTTGGATACGCCGGACTGCTTTGCATAAGTCTCCACCATCGTCTCAATGCTTGTTACAGTCTCCTCGATGTGCTCCTTCTGATGCTCGTCAAGCTCAAAGCCCGCTGCCTTTGCCGCCTCGCAGAGCACAAGGATCTGCTTCACCTGAGGAATGGTGTAGCTCTGCATAATGAGATCGAAATAAGAGTTGCTTCCGGAGTACATCTGATCCTTGAGGTTCTTCTCAAGGTTTGCACCCATCTGCTTGAGAGACGAGGACATCTGCTGATACTGTGAATTGAAGAAATAGGACAGCATTGCATTGTTGACCTCGAAATTCTCCGAAGCAAGAGATACCGTGTTACGGTAGAACATACCGCTGTCGGCTACCTTTGTATAAACTATGACACCTACGCAGAGTGCCAAGACAAGAGCCATGCAAATAACGGAAATGACTGTCTTCTTACCGGTCTTTTCGGAGTTCTTGGAAACTGCCGGCGACGAAAAGCCGTCATTTGCGCTCTTACGAGTCTTTTTTGTATTTCCCATATCAAATGAGACCTGCCTTTCATAATATTACGGGATATTACGGGTCAATATACCCCGACCTTGTAAATACTTTTATGATTATACCACATTTGAAATAAAATTTCTACCCCCTGATGCTAAATTTTTTTAATATATTGCCATATTTCGGGCATATTGCAAAAAACGGCGATCCTCTCGAAGCGCGCGGACACAAAAACAGAGCCCCGCCGTGGGGGCTCTGTTTTCTCGGACAGATGTGCGGGCAGAGCCGCCGACATCCGTATTATTCGGAATAAATGGGGTACTTTTCGCAGATCCTCGTAACCTCGGCACGAATGTGATCGGCAGAGTTCTCGAAATCCACAGCCGTAAGGCGTATCAGCTCGGCAAGCACCTTCATATCCTCCTCGACAAGTCCGCGAGAGGTGACGGCGGGTGTACCGATCCTCACGCCGCTCGTGACGAAGGGCTTTTCGGGATCGTTGGGGATCGCGTTCTTGTTGACCGTGATATACACCTCGTCAAGCCTGTGCTCGAATTCCTTACCGGTGATGCCGAAGGGTCGGAGATCGACAAGCATGAGATGATTGTCCGTGCCTCCGGAAACAAGATCGAAGCCGCCCGCAAGAAGTCCGTCGGCAAGAGCCTTCGCGTTCTTTACGATCTGCCTCTGATAATCCTTGAATTCGGCTCTCATCGCCTCTCCGAAGCATACCGCCTTCGATGCGATGATGTGCTCAAGAGGGCCACCCTGTATTCCGGGGAATACAGCCTTGTTTATCGCCTTTGCAAGCTCCTCCTTGCAGAGGATAAGTCCGCCGCGAGGGCCGCGCAGAGTCTTATGAGTCGTGGTCGTCACAACGTCGGCATAGGGTACCGGTGACGGGTGAAGTCCTGCGGCAACAAGTCCCGCGATGTGCGCCATATCCACCATGAAATAAGCGCCGACCTTCTTTGCTATCTCGGATATGCGCGCGAAATCTATCACTCTGGGGTATGCGGAGGCTCCCGCCACGATGAGCTTCGGCTTCTCCGCCACTGCGGTCGCCTCCATCGCATCATAGTCGATAAAGCCGTTCTCATCCACACCGTAGGGTACAAAGTTGTAGTATGAGCCCGACATATTCACGGGAGAGCCGTGGGTGAGATGCCCGCCGTGAGCAAGATTCATGCCCATTACGGTATCGCCCGGCTTTATCAGCGCGAAGTATACCGCCATATTCGCCTGTGCTCCGCTGTGAGGCTGTACGTTGGCGTGCTCTGCCCCGAACAGCGCGCAGGCGCGCTCTATTGCGATGTTCTCGACAATATCCACGCACTCGCAGCCGCCGTAATAGCGGTGTGCTGGATATCCCTCTGCGTATTTGTTTGTCAGATGCGTACCCATGGCAAGCATTACCGCCTCGGATACGAGATTTTCGCTGGCTATCAGCTCAAGTCCGCGGCGCTGTCTGTGAAGCTCACTGCCTATTGCCGCCGCCACCTCGGGATCTGTCTCGCTCAGCTTACGGATAATTGATTCGATCATTTTGCACCTCCGATGTTTTCACTTATACTATTATATACCGATTTGCTCGGTTTTGCAAGTGAATATGCCATTTATCGGTGCCGCCGCCGCAAATTTTACCGATATTTGCACCGTCGGAAGCAGAGAGGTGCCGGATTTCCGCCGCAAAGCGGGTGCGGTGGGAATGGGCGGATCATTTCAATACGGAAACGGCGTCTCCGATAGTCTTCTCAAGCGCCTCTTTGCCGTATTTGTCAACCTCTGCCTTGTTCTTCTCGCCGTGTGTCAGACAGCCCGCGCCACCGATACAGCCGCCAATGCACGCCATGCCCTCGATAAAGTTCGCATCAAGTACATTCTTGCTCTTTTTGAGCAATGCCGTGCGGCACTCCTCGATACCGTTGCAGGGGACAGCCTTCAGCGGGAAATCTATGCCCTGCTCCTTCAGACCCTGCGCGACCGCATCCGAAAGTCCGCCGGAGCGGGCGAATATCCTGCCGAAATAAGAGGCGTTGTCAAGCACGTCCTCCTCAAGCGTCGTAATGTCGATATCCTTGCTGTCATAGAGTGCCTGCAGCTCCTCGAAGGTCATGACCGCATCAATGTACGGCTTCACCTCATCAAGCTGTGCCTCCGCCTTCTTCGCGGTACACGGGCCTATGAACACGACCCTTGCGCTCTCATCGGTGCTCTTGATATACCTTGCCAGTGTCGTCATGGGCGAAAGATTGTGCGATACGAGCGGGAGAAGCTCCGGAAATGCCGACTTGACATACTGCACGAAGGCAGGACAGCAGGAGCTTGTCAAAAAGCCCTTTTCGGCAAGCTCCTTCGATTCCGACTGAGCCACCATATCCGCGCCGAGCGCCGCCTCGATCACGGTGAAGAAGCCGAGCTCTTTAAGTCCGGCGACCACCTGCCCCGATTTTGCATATGTAAACTGGCTCGAAACGGAGGGCGCAACGATGGCATAGACCTTGTATTTGGTATTGCCCTCGCTCTTTTTGATAAGGTCTATGACGTTAAGTATATACGACTTATCCGTAATGGCACCGAAGGGGCACTGATATACACAGGCACCGCACTGAATACACTTGCCGTTGTCGATGGCGGCGGCGTTGTCCGAGTTGATGGATATCGCCTTGACCTTGCAGGCTATCTGGCACGGGCGCTTGCGGTTGACTATCGCGAAATAGGGGCAGACCTTTGCACACTGACCGCATTCCACGCACTTCGATTTATCAATATGCGCCACGTGGTTGTGGTCAAAGGAGATAGCGCCCTTCCTGCAAACGTCCTCACAGCGGTGTGCAAGACAGCCGCGGCAGGAATCCGTCACCTCGTAGCCCGCCGCAGGGCACTCGTCGCAGGCGATGTCAATGACCTCGATCACGTTGGGATTGTCGGTATCGCCTCCCATCGCTATCTTCACGCGCTCGCTCAGGATAGCGCGCTCCTTGTAGACACAGCACCGCATCGTGGGGGTCTTGCCCGACACGATCGTCTTCGGTATCTCTAAAACATTTTGAAGGAGAGTATCGTTCCACGCCTGACGTGCGACCTCACGCAATACCTTATATTTCAGGTGTTGTACCTTAGTATCGAACTTACGCATTTAATGCCCTCCTCAGAAGTAGCTTACTTTTATTTTCTTTCCCATCTTTTTGAGGCACTTCGAAAGCTCCTCGACCAGATTCATCTTGATATTGAAGTTTATCGGCAGATCGGGATTCTGGTGCGCGGGATTCACCGCTCTGCCGACGTAGAAGTTGATATCCGTCGCCTCCTCAAACAGCAGTCGGCAGATAAGTGAGGCGCCGTCGCGCTTGAAGCTCCAGTGCTCGTAATGCTTGTTCTCCCCAAGGTAATCCTTGGCATATTCAAGCACCTTATTTACGGTAATAACTCCCTCGGTCACGAGATCCACGCCCTCGATCTCCGCTGTCGGCGGAACGTCTCCCGCCTCAAAGTTAAGACTCGCCTTGACCGGCTTGTGAAGAAATTTCGCCGCAATGGAGGAGGTCGTTCCTCCGCAGATGATGTGCTTGCCCTCCTTGGAGAAGAACAGCGACATCATGCGGTCGGCATCGTCTCTGTTTGAGGGCGGGCCGAACAGCATATTCATGGGCTCTCTTTTTCTGATGCGTACCACGCAGGCGGTCGCATCGTCGCCGGGCTTTTGCCCGTACAGCTTATCGCACTCATCAACAAGCATGGTGGACAGCGTTTTCGCCGTATATCCGCAGTGGGAGAGCGATTCCATGAACGAAGCGATATCCTCCCGCTTCCAGCCGAAATTGTATGCCGTGCCGATACCCGCGTGGGGACAGCCGTCGCTCATTGCGACAAAAATATCGTTTTCCTGCAATTTTATAACGGATCTGAATATTCGTTTGCCGCCGATGTTCATTTCGGTCTTGGGATAATCCCACACCTCCTCGTTACGGATGATAACGGCGTGCGGATTATCGTACTGTATGAGCTCCGCCACCTGATTGTTTTTCAGATGGATTATCGTAAAGGTGGAATATGCCACGCCGCGCACCGAGCACACGGGAAGTGTCGCGGCTATGGTCTCGACACACTCCTCAAGGCTCAGTCCCTCCGCAAGCATCGTCGAAATGATCTTTGAGGTGAGGGTGGAAAGTATGCTTGCCTTTACGCCGCTTCCGAGCCCGTCGGACAGCACGATGACGGTGGAATCATCGTCCGGCTCCACGATATCGACATGGTCGCCGCAAAGCTGCTCTCCGTAATGATTTATACTTTTGTATCCGATATCAGCGCACAGATCATTCATCTTGGATCGACTCCTTCAGCTTTGTGAGCGCGATCTTTGTCTCGGCGGCAGTCTCTCCGAGAAGGGAGGCTATCTCCTGAACGATACGCATCTGCTTATCGACGACCTTATCCGCGACCTCGACCGTCTGTCTGCTTATGCTCTCCTTCTTTTCGCGCTCGCTCTGCTCCGCGGTAATATCGCGCATGATGGCAACAAGCAGATGCGACTCCTTATCGTAGATCACGGACTGCTCCACAAAGCGCTTGTATTCGGCAAGATATATGCGCTCGTCGCGCACGTTGCGTCCGGTTCGGAGAACGTCCATGAACACCTTGGGATCAAGGATCCGGATGACCTGATCCCCGAGGATATCGTTTGCCGAGCGGATATTCATGATATCTCTTGCCGCCTTGTTTATCTGCTGTACCTCAAGCTGCTCGTTCAAAACGATAAGCCCGTTCGGGGTATTGTTTACGATAATATCCGAGAAGCTCTCCGCCTTTTCCTTCAGGAACGGCAGGCACATTGATATCTCCGCCTTGCCCTGAATAATGGCTATCGCCTTTTCGCGGCAGGTGTTGTAGCCGCAGGAGCCGCAGTTGAGCTCCTGAGACGGCTTGAATTTACCCATCTGGCGAAGAATAGCCGTGATCTCCGACTCCAGCGGCATACGGGAGCGCTGCTCGATGCACTCAAAGCTCTTTTTCAGCTCTATCGCCCTTGGCTGAGATACCTCAAAATCCCTCTCTCCGGCATAGTCGGATACGGCGATATAGTCCTTGACGGCGGAGGAGCGGTGGTATTTCTCCATGACGGGGCCGCCGACACAGCTTCCGATGCAGGCGGACATTTCGATAAAGCAATTATGCACCTTGCCGCTTATGATATCCTTGAGGGCGGCGATGCAGTTGTCGATGCCGTCAAGGGCAAGATATGTATAGCCCGCGGTATCCTGCGCCATTGTTTTGAGAATACCGCCCGTCGTCGGGAAGAAGCGCGCACGGGAGCAGGCATCCTTATCCGTCTCCTGCTCCGGCACGATATTCTCCGTATTAAGCCAAGTGGTGAGCTCCTCAAAGGTGAGCACCGCATCTACTATGCCCTCATAGTGCTCCGCCTCGTCCTTCTTTGCGACGCACGGGCCGATGAACACGGTCTTTGAATTCGGGTATCTGCTCTTTATGTCATTGCAGTGCGCCTGCATGGGGGATACAACGTCCGCCAAATATTCAAGCGCCGCGGGAAAATGCTTTTGGATCAGAAGATTGACGGAATGACAGCAGGAGGATATGATAACATCTCTTTCATCCTCTCTCAGCATCCTCTCATATTCCGTTTTAACGACGGTTGCACCGATCGCCGTCTCCTCCACGTCATAAAAGCCCAGCTTCTTCAGCGCCCTGCGCATGGAATTTATTCCGACACCCTCGTAATTTGCAATAAACGAGGGGGCAAGGCTGACGATGACCGGATCTCCGCTCTGGAGCAGCACCTTCACCTTTTCGGTCTCGTTTACGATCTCCTTTGCATCCTGAGGGCATACAACAAAGCACTGTCCGCACAGTATGCACTCATTGCCGATGATATGCGCCTGATTTCCCGAAAAGCGAATGGCCTTGACAGGGCAATGGCGGATACATTTATAGCAGTTCTTGCAGTTTGATTTTTTAAGCGTCAAGCAATTCGGCATATCCCGCTACTCCTTCCCGAGCTTACTCAGCACATTCTCGTGAAAGAACTCCTTAAAGCTCTCCCTTGTAATACCGACGTGGATATCATCATCGACCTGCACCGTTACGCCGACACGGTTACACTTGCCGATGCAAAAGCTGCCGGCAAGCGTAACCTCGTCCTCAAGATGATATTCCTCTACGGCTTTTTGCAGAAGCTCTACGATCTCGGGAGATCCCTTCAAGTGACATGAGCTGCCCACACAAACCTGAATTATCATATTCTTACACCTTCGCCCTGACGTTCTTCTCGAAAAATTCATCTACCGTCTCGGGCGTGACCGAATGGAAGGTGTCATCCACCGTGACACATACCCCCTGCTGACATTTGCCCATACAGAAGGTTCCGCCGAGCTCCACCTTGTCACCGAGCTTGTTCTCGGCAATAAGATACTGAAGCTGTTCCACTATCTGACGTGAGCCCTTGATGTGGCATGAGCTGCCGATGCATACTGTGATCTTCATTGTTCCGTCTCCTTATTTTTTATTATTCGTAGTCCACGACGTTTACCCATGAGAGCAGGAATTCGCGCTCCTTTTCGTTGCCCTTGACAGACTGAGAAGCGGCAACGATGGGCATCCATTTCTGGACATACTGCTTTGCGGTATTGCTCTTTGCACAGAACAGCTCAAGGTATTTTTTGGCTCCGTCGATATCGCCGTCAAGCCAGAACAGAAGATAGGTGCGTGCCGCATCGGCAGACGCATTACCCTGAGTCGCGTGTGACCAGTCAAGAATATAGGGGGTCCCGTCCTCGGCAATGATGATATTTGAGGGGTTGAAATCGCCGTGGCAGACCTTATTGTGCTTGGGCATACCCTCAAGGCGGGTATACAGATCGTAGCGTGTGGTCGCGTCAAGCTCCGTGACGGCGATCTTTCGACTCATCTTATCCTTGAGCTTGCCGAGGAGCGGGCACACCTTGCTGTGGACGGTGAGCTGAAGATCTACGAGCAGGTCGATGTATTCGTCCTTTTTTTCGCCGTCCTCCTTCATGAGCTGTGCCAAGGTCTTGCCCTTTATATACTCCGACACGATCGCCCATTTTCCGTCGATCATGGTGACCTCAAGAATCTTCGGAATGCTGAGCCCCGTCTCCTCGATCCTCGCCTGATTCAGCGCCTCATTCAAGACATCCGCCTTTGAATAATCCGCGTTAAAGACCTTAACGCATCTGTCGCCGTCGCGGTAAACGGTCTTGTTGTTTCTTACTGCGATAACTCTGTCAAGCTTCATTTTGTGATTCCTCCCTTATTATGCCTTTCTGCCTCTGCGATAGACCGCCTTGACCTCATCTGCCTCGTAAGGCTCCGCAATATCCGCCTCGGTGGGCTTCCTTGCTTCCGTGAAATGCTTATTTCCGTAATATGCGTTCAGATACATCTGCTTTATCTCGCTCATAAGCGGATAACGGGGGTTGGCTCCGGTGCACTGGTCGTCGAATGCCTGCTCCACCATATCGTCAAGGCGCGCAAGGAAGTCGCCCTCGTCGATGCCGTAATCCTTGATGGTCTCCTTGATGCCGACTCTCGCCTTGAGCTCGTTTATCGCCTTTATGAGGTTCTCCAGCTTCTCCTCGTCGGTATTGCCGCCGAGTCCGAGATAATCTGCGATCTCGGCATAGCGTGCAAGAGTATGCGGGTGAGTGTACTGGGAGAAGGTGCCCATCTTGGCAGGCGCCTCGCTTGCGTTGAAGCGAATGACCTCCTCGATCATGAGAGCGTTTGCAACACCGTGAGGCAGGTGATGGAATGCGCCGAGCTTGTGAGCCATGGAATGGCATACGCCGAGGAAGGCATTCGCAAACGCCATGCCCGCCATGGTAGCGGCATTTGCCATTTTTTCGCGCGCCTCGATATCGTTAAGTCCGTTATCGTATGCGCGGGGCAGGTATCTGAAGATATTCTTCAGTGCCTGAAGCGCAAGGCCGTCGGTATAATCTGTCGCAAGCATTGCGGCATACGCCTCCACCGCGTGAGTTACCGCGTCGATTCCGGAGGCGGCGGTGAGTCCCTTTGGCGCGCTCATGTGGAAATCGGTGTCGATTATCGCCATATCGGGGAGAAGCTCGTAATCCGCAAGGGGATACTTCACTCCGGTATCTCCGTCGGTAATAACGGCGAAGGGAGTGACCTCGGAGCCGGTACCGGCGGAGGTGGGGATAGCGATGAAATAAGCCTTTTCGCCCATTTTCGGGAAGGTGTATACGCGCTTGCGGATATCAATGAAGCGCATCGCCATATCCATGAAGTCCGCCTCGGGATGCTCGTAGAGCACCCACATTATCTTGGCGGCATCCATAGCCGAGCCGCCGCCGAGGGCGATTATGGTATCGGGTCTAAAAGCGCTCATCTGCCTTGCGCCGTCCTGTGCATTCTTCAGCGTGGGATCGGGCTGAACGTCAAAGAACGTGGTATGAGCGATGCCCATTTCGTCAAGCTTGTCGGTTATGGGCTTTGTGTAGCCGTTCTCATAAAGGAAGGTATCGGTCACAATAAACGCTCTCTCGGAGCCTCGCACGCTCTTTAGCTCATCAAGAGCTACGGGCAGACAGCCCTTCTTTATATATATCTTCTCGGGGGCACGGAACCAAAGCATATTTTCCCTTCTTTCTGCTACAGTTTTGATATTCAAGAGATGCTTTACGCCGACGTTGTCGGATACCGAGTTGCCGCCCCAAGAGCCGCAGCCCAGCGTAAGGGAGGGAGCAAGCTTGAAGTTGTAGAGATCTCCGATACCGCCGTGGGAGGACGGGGTATTCACGAGGATACGGCAGGTCTTCATGCGCGCCGCAAATTCGTTCAGCTTGTCTTTCTCGGTGACCTCGTTCAGATACACGGAGGAGGTGTGGCCGAAGCCGCCGTCCTCGACAAGCCTCTCAGCCTTGTCAAGAGCCTCGGTGAAGTCCTTCGCCCTGTACATTGCAAGCACGGGGCTGAGCTTTTCGTGAGCAAACTCCTCGGTGAGCTCAACGGAATCGACCTCTCCGATAAGTATTTTCGTGCCCTCGGGTACGGTGACCCCCGCAAGCTCCGCTATCCTTGCCGCAGGCTGACCGACTATCTTTGCATTGAGCGCGCCGTTGATGATGATTGTCTTGCGTACCTTCTCTGTCTCTGCGGGATCGAGGAAGTAGCAGCCGCGTGCGGCGAACTCCTCCTTGACTGCACCGTAAATGCTGTCCAAAACGATGACGGACTGCTCGGAGGCACAGATCATGCCGTTGTCGAAGGTCTTGGAGTGGATTATGGAGTTTACCGCAAGGAGGATATCTGCGGATTCGTCAATTATCGCGGGGGTATTGCCCGCGCCGACACCGAGAGCGGGCTTGCCGCTGGAGTATGCCGCCTTGACCATTCCGGGGCCGCCGGTGGCAAGAATGATGTCCGCCTCCTTCATGAGCGTGTTCGTCATGTCCAGAGAGGGAACGTCGATCCAGTCGATAATATTCTCGGGAGCACCCGCCTGCACAGCCGCTTCAAGCACAAGCTTTGCGGCGGCGATAGTGCTCTGCTTTGCGCGGGGATGAGGACTTATGATGATGGCATTGCGCGTTTTGAGTGCGATAAGACACTTGAATATCGCCGTGGAGGTGGGATTCGTGGTGGGAATGACAGCCGCCACCACGCCGATAGGCTCTGCGATCTTCTTTATGCCGTACGCCTTGTCCTCCTCTATGACGCCGCAGGTCTTTGTATCCTTGTAGGCATTGTAGATATACTCGGCGGCATAGTTGTTCTTTATGACCTTATCCTCCACAACGCCCATGCCGGTCTCCTCTACCGCCATTTTCGCAAGAGGTATCCTTGCCTTGTTTGCGGCGGAGGCGGCAGCCAGAAATATTCTGTCCACCTGCTCCTGAGTATAGGAGGCAAAAGCTCTCTGTGCACCTCTGGTGCGCGCAATAGCCTCCTCAAGCTTTTCCACGCTGTCTACCGTCAGATAATTTTTGATGTCCATTTTATATCCTCCCGATTCAAATTACATAATTGGTTGTTGAGATGTGCAAGGGAAAGTGCGAGATTTTCGTTTTGAAGCAATACCCCCTCGGGTACATTGAGCTTACACGGGGCAAAATTCCATATTGCCGTTATCCCGCTGTCGATCATTCGGTCGCACACATCCTGTGCCGAGCCCTTGCCCACCGTTATGATGCCGAGCCGAACATTTTGCGTTCTGCAAAAGCATTTGAGCCGACTCATCGGCAAGATCTCCGTTTTCCCTCCGAGAGCTATTATCTGCTCATTTGAGTCAAATGCCGCCGCGATCTCCACGCCGTATTTTTGAAACTCGTCAAACTGGAGCAGTGCTCTCCCGAGCTTTCCCGCGCCGACAAGCACCGCCTTTGTCGTTCGGTTATATCCGAGAGCCTCCTCGATCTGTCCGATGAGCTCATTTGTGATATAGCCGAGCCTCGGCTTCCCCGCGCCGCTCACCGCCGCAAGATCCTTTCTGACCTGAACGTCACCGAGGCAAAGCTCCTTCGCAATTGCGGTAGCCGATATATACGACGCATTGTCCGGCGGAAGCTCCCGAAGGAGATCAAGATATCTCGGAAGCCTGCCGAGGGTAGCCTTCGATACGGAGGTTCTTTCCATCGCCATTCTCCTTTATCTCAAGTTCGTTATTATTTTATCAGTTTTTTTGCCGCTTGCAAATTCTTAAATCGTATAATCGGTATTATCAATATCGATAATACCCGTACCGATTTCGGGCGGTGCGCCGACGGCACGCTGCCGAAAAGAAGAAAAGAGGCCCGACAGCAAGTGTCGAACCCCTTCGGGCACAAGGTAATTACAGGTATTTCCGCTTGGATCTGCACAGCTCGGTAATGAACTGTCTGTCAAGCTTTGATAGCTTATACCCGTTTCTGTATATCAAAACATCCTTGTATATCTTTTTGTTGTCCTCGCATTTTCTTTGCACGAGGCTGTAGCGCTCAAGCAGGCTCTCCGGCGCGGGAGATACCCACATGAACGTCTCCGGATTCAGCGACAGCAGATCGAACTGACTTGCACGCTCGAAAATGAATATCCTGCGGTCTATATTATCCGGAAGCTCCTCCTTCACCACCTTTGACAGCGGCATTGAGGGCACGTACGGATCGGCGTGAGCGATCTCAATATAATCTCTGAGATCCTCGAAGGTGATGCTTTCCTTCCGTGCAAGCGGATTCTCCGTGCTCATGATGAGCGAATATGTGAATTCGGTGACAAGCTCATAGCAAAAGCCCTTTTCCTCAAGCATCGCCTTGAAGTATCTGTCGTAATTATCCGCATATCGGATAATGCCGAGCTTGTAGTCATGATTCAGCATATTGTGTATGGTGCGCTGTGAATTGGTCTCCTTGTAGAACACCTCGGCGGCATCCTTTGAGAGAGATCTCGAAAATTTCGCAAACGCCTCCGAAATATAGCAGGCGCGCGGAACGGAAATCGAGAATTTTTGCTTTTTGGGAGCGCCCGTCTTATAGAATCTCTCGACCTCGTCGATTTGACCGAGTATCTCCCTTGCAAAGCCCATGAATTCCTCGCCCTCGGGCGTCAGCTTCATGCCGTTTTGCGTGCGGTCAAATATCTGAATACCGAGATCTGCCTCCAGCTCCTTTACGGAACGGCTGATATTCGGCGCCGCTATAAGGAGCGACTCCGCCGCCTTGCCGAGCGATCCCGCCTTTGCCACCTCAAGCGCATACTTCATATGCAGAAGGTTCAATGATCTTCACCACCGTTTTGCCTGTTTTCTGTATTATAGCATTTTTCGGGCGCAAAATCAATCTGTTTTCCCCTTCAAAAGGCGACAATATTCTCCTTTGCTCCGAGAATGACACCCGTCCGCACGAGGGCACGGGTATTTGGGGCTATCTTCTTATGTTTATCACGCGATAAAATCCCGTGAATGCGGGAGCGGATGTGTACTGCGTGACCTCCCCTGCAGGTTCTGCCCCGTCGCCCGATGCCGTATGCACGTGACCGGCGATCACGGCTCTCACAAGCCCGCGATTCTCTCTGAGAAGCTCGCAAAACTCAAAATTCTCCGCCGTCTGCTTCCCTTCCGGCTTTCCCGTATCACCAAGCATCCAGTTATATCCCCACATCGGCCACACCTTTTCCCTCGTCGCCTCCGTAAACACGGGTGCATGAAGCAGAACGATCACGGGTCTGCCGAGGCAAAGCCGCTCGCGCAGGAAGGCGACCTGCTCCGCTGTTACGCTGACAAAGCCGTCCGCAAAGCCGAGTATGTCAAAGCCGTCAAGCTCACGGGCATACTGTCGGGGCAGTCCGCCCATGAGAATGTCAAATGCGCGTCGCGTGTCCTCCGCGGCGTCCTCCGACACCGTATCGTGATTTCCGGCAACGGTATGGCAGTCACATCCGAGTGAGCCGATAAGGGCGCCCGCCCTGCGGAAATTCGCGCCGCTCGGGTAATCCACCGTATCTCCGGTAAAGAACACCCCGTCGGGGGCAAGGTGGCGTATTCGTTGCGCCACAAGCTCACACGCCTCTACGGGCATTATCCGTCTGCCCTCACCCGTATCGCCCTCCGTGTGGGCGAAAAAGCCCGCCTGTATCGCCCAAAATTCGCTTCTTGCCCGCGCAAGCTCGACAGCCTCCTCGGGATCTCCGCTCTCGCTGCAAGCGATGTGCAGATCGGTGAGCTGAACAAACGTATACTCACGTGATGCCTCCGGAATCCGTATATCCGTCACCGCCTCCGTAAGCTCCGCCGTGCCGTACGCGGTCTCCACCGCTATCTTATTAAAGCTCATATCTCCTCCGTCAGGTTATATCAATGCCGCGCCGCGCCAAATGGTCGGTGTTACCGAGCGAATAGAAGCGCGGGACGCTGTAGCCGGACTCGAAATTCGCAAGATTCACCCACGATACTCCCGTCTGTCGGGTGAAGAAGGAGCACCACCCGGCGCGCTCGGGCATTTTCAGCAAATACTCCGCTATAAGGAGTATCGTGCCCGCGTGACAGAACAGCGCGATATTTTTATCCGACGGCTTCTCGATACGGAATCTGTTGCCCTCCTCGATGTAGCCGTACCGCGCCAGAAGCTCACGCATTCCGTTGCTCACATCGTCGATCATTTTGCGTGTGCCTTCCTCTCCGCGGAACGCGGGATGCTTCACCCAATCCGGCCCCATCGCATCAAGCTCGGGGGATCTCAGAAACGTGGGATCCATTTGCACGGCAAGCGTGACTCCGCCGTGCCCGTTATCACCGTAATGCTCGACCTCATGCGCCCACGGCAGTATCTCTACCGATTTTCCCGTAAGATCTGCAAGATACCCCGCCGTTTCCTGCGCTCTCCCGTAGGGAGATGAGTATATCTCATCGATGTTAAGCTCTGCCATATCCTCGGCGCACGCCTTCGCCTGACGATGTCCGAGCTCTGTTAGGCAGTCATTGCTGTAATCCGGATTTCCGTGGCGTACTATATAAAGATTCATGCTTCCTCCTCCGTCATTCTTTTGTTTCTTCGGTTAACACAAGAGCCCCTTGAAACAAGGGGCTCTCGCAAGCAAGACATTATTAGCCGGTAATACCGGAACGCTCGATACCCTGAACGATGTACTTCTGTCCGAAGATGTACATGATGACCAAGGGGAGCATGATCATAAGACCTGCGGTATTGTTGATTGCCGATTCATACAGCACCTGTCCCGCATAGTTCGTGTTGAGCGATTTGGGGATCTTTATTATGGAATCCATAAGCTTCGGGCCGTTCGATGCGAAGAACATATCAATGTAGAAGTTATCCATCCACTGCCATGCGAAGGCAAACATAAACACTGTTACGAGCATTGCGCCGGACAGGGGCAGAATGATCTGCACATAGGTTCTGAATACACCGGAGCCGTCAATATACGCGGACTCCTCAAGCTCATCGGGAACGCCCTTGAAGAACTGACGGAGCATGAAGATGTACAGACCGTTCTTAAAGCCCAGACCCGTGAGCGAAAGAAGCCACAGAGGCCAGTATGTGTTAAGAAGGTTGATGTACGGCTCCTCAAGTATCTTAATTCCGTCGATCAAGCCGCCGCCGAGGAAATTGAATATTCCGAGCACGTCAAAATATCTGAATTTCAGGTACATTGAGAACTCGATTGTCGCATGGGGAACGATCATTGTGAAGATAACGAGGAGGAATAAGAGACCGTTGCCCTTGAACTTGAATTTAGCAAAGCCGTATGCGATAAGACTGCAGATGAAGGTCTGGATTATCGCACATGAGCCGGCAAGCACCAGAGTGTTGAACATTGCGGTGAAGTATCCGTTATCAACGATTATCGCCTTATAGGTGGCAAGCGTGGGATACTTGGGCAAAAGCTGTACCGTAACGTCTACGAAGTCCTCGGCACTCATGAAGGACGAGGTGATCTTCGCGAAGAACGGGAACAGAATGACGTAGGATACGCCGAGAAGGAACAGGAATCTGAACACATACCAAAGGAGATTTCCCAGAAATGCACCGTTTATGTACTTTCCGCGGAGCCTCTCAAGCAGAGGTGTACGCTCCATTTCGATCTTTATCTTATTCTTAGTCTCTCTTTTGATCTTAGGAGACTTTTCAGCAGGATTGTAATTCATTCAGCGCACCTCCTCTCAATCTCTTCTCTGATAGAATATGAACAGCCTGAGTATTCCCGCAACGATCGCGACAAGCAGAATTACCACAAGGAAGTACATCCATGACATTGCGGAGCTGACTACCTGTCCGGTGGTATCGGTGTTGTACACGCCGCTTATGTAGCTCATTACTGAGTTCGATTCCGCCGTAAAGGAGTCGATTATCGTGTAAACGGAGTTTACGAGGATCATCGGGCTTATCATCGGCAGGGTGATCTTCCAGAAGCTCTCCCAAGCGGATGCACCGTCGATCGAGCACGACTCGTAGATGGCGGGGGAGATAGACTGAAGTCCGGAGAGGAATATAAGCATCTGTACACCGCAGCGGTTGATGATGTTGTAAATATTATTTACGATCTGCGCTACGTATTCAAGAAGCTCTGTTCCGACGACCATGTTTGAGAAAAGCGCCTGTATATCCATCGCGGATACGATCTCCGCCACCTGATCCTTACCGGAGCCGGTGTCGATGGACCCGACTGAGGGGTCCACGACAGCGTTAAGTCCGGAGCTGGCGTCGATCTCGGAAATAAGACCTGTCGCCAAAATTACGGGGATAAAGAAGATCGCACGGAAGGCTGCACGGCCTGCCATCTTCTGGTTCAGAATGATCGCAACGAACAGCGAGAAGATGATGATCGCGGGGATCTCAAGAAGGAACGTACCTATGCCGGAGACAAGGGTCGTAACGAAATCCTGCGTCATAAGAGCTGTTTTGTAGTTCTCAAAGCCTACCCAGTGCAGCTCATATCCGCCTGTACGGAGCGTTTCCATTTCGTGGAAGCTGATCTTTATCGAATCAAAGATCATCGGCATATAGATAAGCACAAATCCGATGATAAACGGAAGGACGAACAGCCAGCCGGCTCTTGCCTTCTTTTTATCCAGTGAGACAGGCTTACCTATCTTTTTCTTGGGCGAATCGACTTTTATCTTGCCCGTGCCGGAGCTTGATATTTTGCCCTTATTGGCACTTTTTATAAATTCATCCATTCTTCGATTCCCCCTTTCAATCTATACGAACAAAGTCAAGAGCCTTGATCGTAATTGTTTTGCCGTTGTAGATAGCCTTTACATCGTAGGAGTTGTAGTTCAGGATAAAGGATGCGCCTGTATCGTACTCTACTCTTACAACTGTTCCGGATACGGTGTAGTACTTGCTGTCACCGAGTCCTTCTACGGTCTCCTCCTCGGGAGTCTCCTTGACTTCCTCCTCGGAGTCCTCTGTTGTCTCCTCACTCTCCTCGACGTCCTCAGCAGCGTCATCGGTTTCGACGTCATCGACTATGCCGAGACGTGCGAGAAGTGCATCTCTCTGTGCCTTGAGTGCCGCAAGACGGTCGGATTCTTCCTTCTCTGCCGCTGCGATCTGCTCCTCAAGTGCCTTGAGCTCAGCATCCGCCGCGACCTCATCGTCGTCGGGGATACGTGCCGCTTCGATAAACTCATGGTCTACGATGAGAGAGGTCTGGAGATCTGCGAGCACGTCGTTGAGAGACGTGTAATACTCGACTGCGTCTTCCTTCCAAGTCTCATAGCCTACGGAGTAGTAGGTGCTGTAGGAATCGTCCTCCTTGAGCTTTTCGGTATTGCGGTAGGACATGATGAAGTACAGTCCGGAGCCGTTCTCTATAGCTCTGAGGAATGCGGTCTCGATATCGCCCTCCATATTGAGTGCGGTACCTGCCGTCTGTACATATCCGTGAAGCACCATTCCGATGAAGGGCACGGATTCGCTTGCGCGCTTGTACTTGGAGCTCTCGGTCGCCATATTGAGGATATAGTCGGCATGACCGAGCGTGTAGGCATTACCGTTGTCGATCATCACATCGTAGCTCTCACCTGCTTTTTCAAGGAAGTCTACGGTGAAGTTCTTGGAATCCTCACGGTTGTAAGGCTCATCCTCGTCAAAGTCGGAGTTCAGATCCGAGCCCATTGTGGACAGTGAGATTCCGACGGGATCGTACTTGGAGTAGCTCTCATTGAGCTTATCGTAAAAGGTCTCGTATACGGAGGGAGAGAGTGCAAGTGCGAAATCGTTCTCAAAGGTCTGAGATGCCGCATCGTAGTATCTCTTACTCGTGTAACGGTTGTCTATCGTGCGAACAGCGTGCTTCTTCAGATTCAGACCATCGAAGGACTGCTGATCGTTTATGTACGCGAAGTCAAAGTCGGGGAATATTCCGAAGCCCTTTTCCTTAGCGTACTCGACAAGCTCCTCGAAGCCGTCGGCACCGCCGACTGCCTCTACCCATTTGAGCTTATAGGGTACTGTTGATTTCATACCGCCGTTGGCAAAGCCGCGGAGACGGAAGTTGATGTTTCCGACGCCCTCCTCGGTCAGCTCATTATACATGGTCGCAACATCCTCAAAGGTAGTGAGAGGAGTGTCCACGGTAATGGGGATCGTGAGGAAGCGGTCTGCGGTCTTGATAGAGCCGAACGCCTCGATGTACATCGGGATATCATCCTTAACGTCATCCTTCGTAAGTCTCGTGAGGACTCCGTTATCTTCGAGATAATCGCGGTACGCCTTAGCCATTCCGACATACGAAGCCTCGTAGTACTCGTCAAGTCCGGCATCCTTTGCGGTATCCTCGTTCGTAAGCATTACATACTTAATGCGGTAGCTTCCGGTATACTTACGGGAGGAGGTGACAGTCCATGTGGCATCCTTACCTATTGAGATAGAATCCGCAAGGTTGTAGCTGTCATACGGTCTGGGATTGAAGTAGGGGTATACGGAGTCGTAGATGTGGTTGCCGCCGCCGTGAGTGGACATGATGGACGCCATGGTATCACCCTCGGTAATGATGGCGACGTATCCCTCACTGCTTATCTTTTCCTCTCTTACGATCTGTCCGTTTACAACACTTGTTTCGATCGAAGACTTATCGGAGACCACGCCGTAAACGGGGTATCTCATTACCTCGGCGTGCTGACCGGAGATCTTGTGATATGCGTAGTCGGCGCCGTACATCTGTCCGGCAACATTGTATACGTTTCCGTCCTCGGCAACGTCCTCAAATCTGATCAGTGAGCCGGAGCCGTCGGGAATGAAGGTATAACCGGAGCCTGTTCTTCCCGTATCTGTCTCTGCGTGTCTTCCGGCACCCATCCAAGGCAGAACGGAGACAGACGTGAGCTGATAGGTGGACTCATCAAAGCGAATACCGTTTGCGGGAAGTCTTACCTCAAGTCCGTCCTCGCCTATCGTGTACTCAAGAGCAAGTCTGAACAGAGGAGGATTCTCATCCTTTGACACATAACCGGTCAGGTCATGGTCATACTCAAGCTCGTCATAGGTATACTCGGGGCAATACTTCAAAATGTAGCTCTCAAGGATACCGAGCTCCTTGGCACTCGTATCGGGGTCGATAACGTAGAATGCCATTTTCTCCGCGATGGGGAACTGCTCGATGATCTCGAGCACCTTACGCTCGGAGTATGAGGGATCCTCGATATCGTAGTACAGATAGAATCCGCCGTCATCGGAGCCCTCGTAAATGAGCTTACAAGCCATACGCTCCCATGCCTTACGGTCTGTCTCGGGGATCTTCGATGCGATGTTGTTCTCGAAACGTCTTTTCTCAATAAGTCTCGGAACAAGACGCTGAGTGATCTCATCACCCATCGTGTACTCAACGCGGATACCGCTCTTGATCTTCTTCAGAGTGATCTGTCCCTTCTGGGCAGCCTCCTCGAAGCTGAGCATTTCCGTGGTGGTACCGTTGAGCTGATATGTCAGCTTGATCTGAGAAAGCAGATCATGCTTTGTCTTGGCAGCCGCCAAGTTCTTGATACCGGACACGTCATAGGGGTTAGTCCAAAGTATCTGACCGGTAGTGGTATCAACGCAGGCCACCTCACCGGTGTAGTACTCGTAGTAAAGCTGATATCCTGAGCCCTCATATACAAGCTCCATTGCCGCCAGCTTTTCCTCGGGCGTCTCATACGCCTGAGTCATGTAATTGATAAGGGGCTCGCCCTCCTCATCGACCTTGGCTGCCCAGCCCTCGGAATTATCCGCGAGCACTGTCTGTGCTACGGGAACATCGAAGACTACCGGCACACCTGCGAGCATTGCAAGGGACAGAAGACCTGTTATTATTCTTTTTACCATTATTGTTTCTCCTCTCCCTCTTATATTCTGTAGTTGATTTCCACGACGATTCCCGCGATGAAGCTGATGATCTTACCGATAAGGCTCGAGAACAGCAATGCAAGGAACATGAGGAATGCCATGGCTACGATAGTAAGAATTACAGTGATGATATTCTTACCGAAGGAATATCCGTGGGTTATCATCGTTCCGAAGAAAAGGAGCAGAGCAACCCATGCAAATGCGACTGTGTTTATCAGCGTGAGGATCGTGGATTCACCCGCCACCATGAAGTTGGAGCAGATGGTACTGATGATGATGAGCACACCGAGAGGTGCGATGGAGTAGGAGGATGCCACAAAGACGTCCTTCAGGCTTCCTTCACCCTCAAGCAGAGTGGTGAGACACCAGTTGGATACTACCCACAGTCCGAGCGGGATCAATACAGACAGTATCGACGTGAAGATCGTGTCGTAGCTTGCATCGGTTCCGCTGAAGATATATCCGGTACCGATCGACTGGTAGAAGAATGCGATGATCGTTACGATCACTATTATCACGGAGGCTCTGACACTTCCGCGTCTCTCATGCTTCAGATCCCAGAAGCCGTCGAACGGGTGGAATACGAGGTGAGTTATGTAGTACAGCTCCTCCTTGAGGCTCTTTCTGCCCGGCTTCAGAGTTGCGCGCTTGTTGATCTTTGCGGCATATCCGAAGAATTTGGAGAGAAGGAGGATCGCCACGACAAGTCCGACGGGGATCGTCCAGAACCACTTATTGAGCCATACGTTTCTGACCTGATTGAAGGAATCGGAGTAAAGTGCTGTGCTGTGAGCTGCCTTGAAATAGCTCATGGCGGTCTCGTACTCGCCGTCCCAGTTGTAATACTTACCGATACCTATATACGCAAGGTCGAAGTTGTTGTTTCTCTTGAGGATCTGCTCCCAGTTTTCGGAAGCGGCATCGAAATTCATGGCATCCTGATCGACGATAGCCTTCATGAGGATATCACCGTACTCGGTGCGTCTGTAGATAACGATTCCGGCATTTCCGACCTGCTTGTCAAGCACGATCATCTTATCTCCCTGATAGGAGATAGCCTCAATGCTTCCGACGTTACCGCTCTGCGCTCCGGTGTTGTCACCGAAGGCGAACAGCAGCTCGCCGCTGTCATTGTAGGTGTAGATCTTTGAACGCTTCTCGTCGATGATGCTCCAAGTTCCGTTGGGGCCGACTGCCGCGTCAATGATCGTAGAGGGGCCAAGCTCGCCGTCAAGCTTCACCTCACCCGAGGGGGGATAGAAGCCGTTACGGCTCATGACGTCTATACCGTTTGCGTTAAACTTCTTTACGGGAGCGTACTTTGAGCTCTTGTCCTTCGAAGTGATAACGCTTGCGAGAGTTGATTCGTCGATGGAAGAAATAGTCGCGTATACGAAGCCGTCCTCGTCTATTTCTATGTTGTTATACTCCGTGGCAACTATCTGCTCGGACTGAGCAAGCTGCTCGGCAGTCATAAACTTTCTCCAAAGGAGCTCCAGTGCGGAGACGGTCGCCGCCTGAGCACCGATAAATCCGAAGAAGTTTCCGTCCTCATCCATGACGATGATACCCTGATAGGTGGTCTGAGACACGATGAACATACGGCCGTAGTCATCGACAGCCACTGCAACAGGTGAATAGATATCGTCGGATTCAAAGAGCTGAGATGACGGCTGCTGTACTGTTCTGTAGTAGGTGTAGTCGTCTCTGTTCAGCATTACGATACGAGAATTTGTCGTATCGCAGATGTAGATGTACTTGTCGGATACGAATATTCCGGAGGGGTTATTGAAGGTATCCGGAACACCCTGCTCGTTTACGAAGGACTTGATCTCCGCCTTGACCTTGTAGTAGCGGTCAAGCACGATAACTCTGTGTGTACCCTTATCGACGATGTAAACATTCTGCTTATCGTCGACCTCGACGTCACTGACGTTTACGAGGGGATCGGTAAGTCCCATGACCTCGGAGTCAATGGTCGCATCGGGAACATACGCATCGGGAGATTCAAGGATGTCTCCGTTAATGGAGTAGGTGTACGTAATGTAGGGAGTTGCGGCAAGAGAGCTTCCCGCAAGCAGAGCCACCACGGAAATGACCGCGAGGATTATAGCTGTAATTCTTTTCATATATATCCTCCAATCAGTCCTTCATTCCGCTGGAGCCCATCGTCTCAATGATGTTAGACTCGGAAATGATAAATACGATAATAGGTACGATAAGCATGATAACGGTGGATGCCGCACCCGCACCCTGACGGAGAACGTTCATCGTTGCATCACCGGTAAGGATCTGGCTGATCGCATAGTTGATGGTCTTGAGCTGCTCACTGTAGATATACGGAGAGGAGCCCGTGCCCCACAAGCCCTGGAATGAGTACACGATCAGTGTGAGCCAGCCCGGCTTAACCAGCGGCATCGCTATGGAGATGAAGGTTCTGAACTCCGAGGAGCCGTCAAGACGTGCGCTCTCCAGCATCTCATCGGAGATATTCGTCTCCATAAACTGCTTCATCAGGTACAGGTTCATGGGTGTTGCCCATGCGGGGATGATTATTGCGAAATATGTATCGACCCATCCGAGAAGTGTCATAACGATAAACGTGATAACTCCCGCAACGGTTGCGGAGAACATCAGCGATTTCTGACACACCTGAAAGAGGAACTTATGTCCGGGGAAGGGGATCTTCGAGAGTGCGTATGCCGCAAGTGAGCACAGGATAAGGTTTCCGGCAACACCCGCAACAGTGATAAACAGCGTGTTGAAGATGTATCTGGAGAACGGCACCCACGAGGTAGACATAAGCTGGAACAGATAGCTGAAGTTTGAAGTTGTGGGGTTGTTCGGGAAGATAAGCGGCGGGAAGTAGAAGAACTCCTCCAGCGGCTTAAACGCGTTCATTATGGTGTAGACCAGAGGGAACAGCATGATCAGACCGACGATTCCGAGTCCGATCGCGATTCCGGTGTCACCGCTTCTTGTACGGTTCAGGACAACATTATGATTTCTTGTTCTTAGCTTTTTCATTTTATTGTCCCACCTTACTCAGAAGTTTATTGGCAAATATGTTGGAGCCGAAGGTCAGTAGGAACAGGACTATCGCGATTGCAGACGCATATCCGATCTCCCAACGCACATTCGAATACTCGGAAAGGTGCATCTGGAGGGTGTACGCACAGTAATCGGTAGAGGGGTTACCGGCAAGTCCCTCGGGACTGAACGCAAATGCGGTGATAACGGAGTTGACGGCGGCAAAGAGCATATTCTCCTTGATCGAAGGAAGCGTGATATACCACAGCTCCTGCCAACGGTTTGTAACTCCGTCGATCGCGCCCGCCTCGTAGAGGCTTCTGTTGACGCCCTGAAGTCCGGCAACGAACGACAGGAAGCCGTTTCCGAGCGATGACCACAGAGTGATTATAATGATGAGCGGCACGACGTACGTCGGGTTCGTAAACCACAGTATCGGCTCATCTATGACACCCATCTGCATCAGCCAACCGTTCGCATAGCCGTAGCTGTCGGACGAGAACAGCAGTGTCCAGATAAGGTTTGCATTTGCGGAATAGGTCGGCGCGTAGAAGACAAAGGTCATGACTCCGCGCACCTTGGGTGACAGCTCATTCAGGAACCAAGCGACAATAAGTGATATGATGAAGGAGCCGGGTCCTATGATGACCGCAAACATCATCGTATTACGCAGCGCCACTACAAACAGATCATCCGCCACAAACAGATTCACGTAGTTCTGCATGAAGATGAACTTAGGCGCCTGAATCATGTTGTATGATGTAAAGCTCACAATGAACGAGCCTACCATGGGGACTATGGTGAAGATGAGGAACATTATCATAAAGGGAGCGACCATTATGTAGCCCACCTTGTACTGCTTCATCATCATCCACTGCCACGCCCACTTGGACATATCTTTTTTAGTGCGCGCGACTGCTTTTTTGTTAGACATGCAGGTATCCTCCCGTCAGTATATTATAATGAAGATTTTTTCGGCTTACGTTATTTTGAATCCGTTTTGCTCTCACTGTAGGTGGGCATATTGAACTCGGTGCGCTTTCTCGTTACCTCCTGATTTGCGGAGCTTACATACTGAAGCAGCGCCTCGGCGGGATTCTCACCGTCATTATAAGCCGCATTGAATGCCATACTCGTGTATCTGTCCAAAACGTAATGGCCGGGATATGAAGGAATACCCACGGTATTCTCATACTGAGAAATAAGATTTGCATACTCGGATGCGCTCCACGGCATCTCCGCCATTGCCTTTATGTTGGCACTGGTAGTCTTTGCGGCAGGTCCGAGCAGAGATATCATCTCGTTACAGAGATCTACTTGGAAATCAACGTCGGTGTACCAGCACATGAACTTCCACGTTGCCTCAATATCCGATGTGCCCTTCAGCATTGATATACCGTCTGTCGTAGCGACGACTGTATTGTCAATGGTGCCGTCCTCCTGCAATGTGCCGGGAACGGGGAGCATCTCCCAAAGTCCGGCGATCTCGGGTGCAAATACCGTCAGCGTGGTATAATCGGAGTAGCTGGTGATAGCCACGGGAGCAACACCCGTCTTAAATCTTGTCTGGAAGTCGGCTGAGGGAAGGAGCGAATGCTGTGTGAAGATGTCGCACATCTTGGAGAACGCCGTAAGAGTTACGTTGTCATCGTATGTAGTGCGCCAGCCCCACTCTGCCTGATTCTCACTCGTCTCATCCCAAACGTTTCCGCCCATCTGATACAGGAACGTCTTGTGATCGGCGGGGAAGATGACCGTCATGTTGTTGTACTGGAGTACGGGGATAAGTGCAAGGAAGTCATCCCAAGTCTTGGGAACCTCAAGATCGAGGGTGGCAAGTATATCCTTACGAACGAACATCATCGGGAAGGACACTGTTGTGGGAAGTGCGTAGGTCTTTCCGTAAAGTGAGTTCGGTACAAGCACGGAGTCGTAGAATCTGTCGCAGACCTCGTCGAAGCCCTCCATATCGTTGAGGGGAAGGACTGCGCCGCGGATCGCGTAATCTATGGTAGCTACGCCGTCAAGGCTGATGTCGGGACCGATTCCCGCAAGAACGGAGGGAAGCAGCGCACCCGCATCAACAAGCTTGACGCTTACGTTGACCTTGTACTGTTCGCAGAAGCCGGAGTTGATAAGATCGCGAACGATGGTCGCGCGGTCACGTCCGGAGGACATCCAGCACTCAAGCGTGGAGAGCATCTCTGTCTCGTCCTTATTCTCATCATCGGAGAAGGAGTTGTAATCGGTATAGAAGCTTCCGATGAACTGACCGAGCTCGTACTTGATGCTTTCCATGAAGGTCGCATTTGCACGGGGGAGATCTCCGCCGACAGGCTGAACCTGCAGGTAGTCCAGAGTGAGGGGCTGAGACTCAAGGTCGGAGCACCATGTGCTGAGGCTACTGATATCGGACTTCATAAGGCTGAGGTACAGAGCGATATTCTTCTCCGACTTCGCCATCTTGCGGAGAGTAAGCCCCGCGCTCTTGAGAGTTGCGATATTGTACGCCTCGCCGCCCGACAGCTCACCGATATACTCGATGATTGCGTCGATCTGATCCGCACAGCTGCTGAGCGCGCGGATAGCCTCGGGCATTACGCGGCTGAAGCCGTAGTCACGGTTCTCATCGGGATAAGGACCGGTAAGTCTTACGATCTGAAGATAAGCATCGTTCATGGCATCGGAGATGTTGTTCACCTTGGTGAGCACCTCACCGAAGCTTCCGACAGTCGCCATAAGCTCGATCTCATGCTCTCCCTCGGTGAGGTAGAACTTGAACACGGTATCACCGCTGTGAAGCTCGGTGACCTGCCATTCCTGACCGTACTCGAAGGTGCAGAAGCGCGCCTCGGAGAAGGGATACTCCCCGTCGATCTTCAGTGCTCTGGAGACGAAGGAGCCGGGGACTGAATCCTGCTTATATCTGAAGACGATGCTGTAGAGACCGTCTTTTTCTACATTTATACTATATTTTACCCAATCGCTCGTAGATGCCCAGCTCGAGCCGCCGATCACGTTTCTCTTGATCGCGGTGGCGTGCTGAGGCTCGGTGATAGCGGAGGAACGGTCATAGCCTGGGGTGATGGTGGATGCGGATACGGTGTCGGGAGTCTCCGCATTTATATGGATAGGCTCTGCATCTGCTGCGGTATAGCCCTTTTCGGTATACTTCTCAAGGACTTCCTCGTAGCTCGGCAGTGTCTCTGCCTTTCCGAGAGTGATCTTGCGGATGTACATATCCTCACGAATACCCTGAAGGGATATCGTGTTGGTGCCTTCCTTAAAATAATAAGTGAAGGGATCCGCGTAGTATGTAGACTGATCGGCAAGCGTTACGCTCTCCCACTGTCCTATAAACACGGGAGCGGGGCGAAGCTCTGTTCCGCTTGAATCCTTCTCGAAGCGCAGCTCACCGTTCTCGTCCTCGGTGTAAGTAAAGGTCCACGTCTTCTTAAAGGAAACGGTACGTGTCTCCTCAAAGGGAACGGTATTGTTTATATACAGCACGCGCTCGATGTTGTTGGCGCCCGAGGTTACCTCGCCGTCGCGGCCCTCCTTGGTCGTAGCGGCGTACTCGACGGTGATCGTGTACAATCCCGCCTTAGCTACGTCGAATTTCCAAGTCGCATATCCGTCGGTCGGTATAAAAAGAACCTCGTTTTTGTCGCCGTATATTCCCTTCTCGGCAGACACCTTTGCGGTCGTCATGGACTTATCGTAGTCGACGCCGTCGATCTCGATCTCCTTACCGGCAGCGGGAACATCCTCATATTTCTTCAAATATTCCTCATAGTCGGTATCGGTAAGAGATTCAACGAGTGACGCACTTCCGCTCTCGACATCGGTCGCGGTGTCATCGCCCTCTGCGGCAAATACCGGCACGGCAGACGCAAGGATCATCGCACCTGCAAGCACCGATGTTAGTAGCCTTTTGGTTTTCTTCATAAAACCACCCTCCTGATAATATCATGCCAGCTCCCGCGCAGAAATGCGCCATGCTCCCGGCAACGTTCCGGACCGCTTCCGTCGCTGTCCGGTTTACATGGCAAAAATCGACATCCTCGGTGCATTTCCGGCGGGATCGCCGCCTTCGGCAATATATCCCGAGTGCACAGCCTGTCACTTTTGCGGGCATTTGGGCATAGGTATACCCATAATATATATCTGTATGATATCACAAAGACGTCGGATTGTCAAGCGCAACGGGCGTTCTTCTTTAATATATGCACCGCGAAAAAATCGCATCGGCGCCGCCCCGACCGTCCGTTTTCGCGCCTTCGCCGCGTCCGATTTCCTCCTTGCCGCAAGAAGCCGATTTTCGCCCAAAATGAGGTAAATGTGATTTACTGTCATAGTGCATGAAACGCGACAAAAACCACCTTATTTTGTGTTTATCACCGCACAATAACGCATTATTTGGGGTCTCGCTCAGCCTCGGTAAATGTAGTTTACTCGTTTTGTGTATTTATCTTCACTTTGTGAACATTTATCCCTCACTTTGAAACGTTTTTTATTTGTCATTTTTGCACAAAAATGCGACAAGATTTTCTACACTTGAGCAATTTGCACAAACTTGCCGAAAAATCGTCCGTCGGGTGCTCCGACACCCCCCTCGACGCGCGCCGAGCCGCGAAAATACACCGTTATTCCCGAAATTCCGAAAAATATTGCCTCGGCTTTGCAAATTGTATTGACAACGCCCGCCGAATTATAATATAATGGTAATGCAAATTTTATATATCACAAGGATGACTCATAATGAAGTACTATCTTGGCATTGACCTCGGCGGTACCAACATCGCCGCCGGAGTAGTCGACGAAAACCTTAATATCATTAAAAAGGGCAGTGTTCCCACCAACGCAGACCGTCCCGCCGATGAGATCATCGCTGATATGGCGGCACTCTGCAAGGATCTCGCCACACAGGCAGGTCTCTCCGTATCCGATATCGAATACGCCGGCATCGCCGCTCCCGGTACGGCGAACAGCGAGACCGGAGTTATCGAATACGCAAACAACCTTCCCTTCCTCGAGTACCCCATTGCCGCAAAGCTCTCCGAGATGTCCGGCATCTCCGAGGTGCTCATCGAGAATGACGCCAACGCCGCCGCTCTTGCGGAATCCGTGGCAGGCGCCGCAAAGGGCTCGAAGTATTCCGTCATGATCACGCTCGGCACCGGTGTCGGCGGCGGAATCGTGCTTGACGGCAAGGTATACTGCGGCTTCAACCACGCGGGCGCCGAGCTCGGCCACATGGTGATCAGCCACGGCGGGCGTCACTGCTCCTGCGGTCGCGACGGCTGCTGGGAGGCATACAGCTCCGCTACCGGTCTTATCAACATGACAAAGGACAAGCTTGCCGAGTGCGAAGCGACGGGCAGAGCTACTCTTATGTCCGACATGGCAAAGGACTCCAAGGTCTCCGGAAAGACAGCCTTTGCCGCAATGAAGCAGGGTGATGCGGCAGGAGCCGAGGTGGTTGAGGAATACATAAGCTATCTCGCCTGCGGTCTTGCAAACATCATCAACATCTTCCAGCCGAACATTCTCACCATCGGCGGCGGTGTATGCAACGAGGGAGATGCTCTCCTTGTTCCGCTGAATGAGAAGATCTGGAAGCAGACCTACGGTGTTGCCGAAAGCAACCGTACCAAGATCCGCATCGCACAGCTCGGCAACGATGCCGGCATAATCGGCGCGGCGGCTCTCGGACAGCAGTACAAATAATCGCTCGACATTACGCGCCTTCAGGCAAAGCACAAGCACTATAGTACGTATTATTTACGCCGATACCCCGCGCCGCCTTACGGAGCGGGGTAGGTATTATTATTTGACTCGGAGGAAGATATGAAAAAGTTTATTGAAGAATTCAAGGCGTTCATCGCCAAGGGAAACGTAATCGACATGGCTGTCGCGGTCGTAATAGGTACTGCGTTCAACAAGATCGTGTCAAGCCTCGTAAACGACGTGATAATGCCGCTCGTGGGACTTTTCGTCGGAAAGATGAACGTGGCGGAGCTGAAGTGGGTGATAACCCCCGCCGTGCTTGACGAGAGCGGCGCGGTGGTCACGGCGGAGACCGCTCTGAAATACGGCAGCTTCATTCAGACAATAATCGATTTTCTCATCATCGCGCTGTCCATCTTCATCATGCTCAAGGTAGTGCTCGGCGCAAAGGAAAAGCTTCATCTCGGAAAGAAGCCCGAGGAGGAAGCGGCAGAGGAGGATGCAGCCGAGGAGGAAAAGGCTCCCACCACAGAGGAGCTTCTCACCGAGATCCGCGACCTGCTCGCAAAGGACACAAAGGACGAGTAATCTAAAATCACATACGGAAAAGCGGCACACCCATGCGGGTGTGCCGCTCTTATATTCTCCGATATAAAGCCGTGCTCAGTGCAGTCTTCCGAGAAATTTTATCTTCCCGCGAAGGCGCGTCATATACAGCGTCATCGCAACGGACAGCGCTCTGTCGTAGACCACGAAAAACAGCGCGTATCCGACGGCAAGCGCCACCTCGACAGCCCGCGCCTCCTGCGGAACGGCAAGGACGAAGCGCGACAGGGCATACAGCGCGCAGAGCACCGCCGCTCCGTAGCCGAGCTTCAGCACCCATTCGAAAAATCCGCCGCATCTCTCGAAATACAGCTTCAGCACCGGGTATATGCCGCCGAACAGCACGTATCCCGCCGCAAGCGATTTATCGGGCAGCAGGACAAACGAAATAACGCCCGTCACCGCCCAGATCAGATACGGATACCGTCCGCCGAGCTCCACCACGGAAATGGCAGAGAGCACAGATGCTATGCACAGTCCCGTCAGATCCAAAATACCGGTCACGGCACCGATGAGCAGCATCACAACACTCAGCGCCGCAAGCATTCCGGCAAAAGCATTCCTGTACGGAGCTCCTCCGTTTTTTCCGTTATTCTTCATCAGCAGCAGGATATAAGGTCGCCGCCCATACATTCGCACAGGCAGTCCATGCAGATCAGCGTCGAGCAAAGATCGCACATATCGTTGGAGCTGTTCCCCGCACTGCGGTACTGCCTTCCGGCACCGGAGGCGTAATTTCTTATGCTGTCTCTCGCCTTGCGGTATTCCTGATTGCTCGGATCCATGTAGCAGGCGGTGTCAATATGTCTCTGTGCATCGTAGAAGGCGCCTCTTTGCAGGAGCACACACCCCTTGAGATAGTTCCACTCCGCGCCTCTCTCGCCCGCCGCCATCGAATCAAGCATCAGCTCCGCCTCGGAATAGCGCCCGCCGGATATCAGCTCTCTGATCCTGCCGAGACCGCCGGTGTAGCCCTCATATGCTCCGCCGTAGCTTCCGTATCCGCCGGATGATGAGGACGAGGTACCCGAGGCGCGCTCCTTGCGGATCGTATCGTAAGCCTCGTTGATCTCCTTCATCTTCTCCTCGACCAGATCGGACAGAGGATTGTCGGCGTAGTTATCCGGATGGTATTTCTTGGCAAGCTCTCTGTACGCCGCCTTTATCTCGTCATCTGTCGCATCTCGGGATACCCCGAGCACCTTGTAAGGATCGTTCATTCCCTTAATTATCTCCTAAATCTTATACATTTGAGGAGGCATCGCCTCTGACGGGCATAAGCCCGAGCACACGCATCAGCTCTCCCTGCATACCCATGCCTATTATATTTCCTATTATTCCGCGGAGCATTCCGCCCTCCTGCGACTCACCGTAGGCTATCAGCCCCTCGGCGCGCTCAAGCCGCATCAGATCAAGCCTTGCGGCGGTGAGTATTCCCTCGGCAATATCCGCCCTCGGAACGGCGCGCTTCACCGCCCTGCCGTCAAGTCCGCCTACCTCTCTCTCCTCAAGAGCCTCGGTGCCGTACGCCGCAATAAACGGATTGTATCTGCCGAGGCGCAGATCCTCGCCCATATCATCGGCGGCATCTGTCACATAGACAAGCCTACCCGTATAATACCCAAGCTCGTAGGCGATGCGTCCTTCGGCTCCGTCAAGCCCGTGCGCGACAACTCCGCCGAGAAGTCTGCCGAAGCAGGCGGCAACGCCGTCGATATCGTCGCTTCCCCGCCGCTCAAGCTCTCCGAGAGCGCGAAGCTCCGTCTCCGTCAGCTCTCCCAGCTCGCAAAGCCCAGCGCGCCGTGCCGCCGAGGATGCCGCGGGACTTGCCAGCCGCGCAAGCAACGCGCGTCCTCCGCGCTCATCCGTCACATCGTCCCGAAGCTTCGCATACGTCAGCACAGCCGCGGCTCCCGCGCAATACCGAAGCTCCGCGGAGTCCGCCAGATACGGTCTCTTTTTCAGCGGGTGCACCGCGCATCTTCCCTCTCTCAGGCGAACGCTCTCTCCCGTAAGGGCATATCTGACAAGCGCAAGAAACACGAAATCATAGCTGAGAGCCGCTCTTGACAGGCATCCGGTGCATTTTCCCATAGTCCTGCACAGTCCGCAGTACGCACCTCGGTACAGCTCATGCTCACGCACGCGCAGCTCACCGTATGCGGGCTTCACATATCCGAGCACAGCCGCACCCCCGTTCCTTTTTATATTATAAGAATATAATATGCCAATTCACGCCTCACATCAATGGATATTCTGTAAATTTTGCATTATTCCCGAAATATTCCGCCTCTCCCGAGTCCCGCATCGGCGGAAGCGCCGCGCCCGCCAAAAAAGTGCGCCCGCCGCCGCAAATGTTTCTTAAAAGCTCTTGATTTTCATATCCCGCTGTGTTACGATATTACATGGGTATAATTGCCTTTATTATAATGATTATCAGTTTATGTCGCCACGGCGACACGGAGGAGTATTATGCGTAATTTCAAGATCAAAGACGAGCCCTTTGCGGTCGGCTATCTCAACGCCGATTCCGAGAGCAAATTCATCCGCACCGGATGCGGCTACAAGGAGCAGGCTAAGACTGTTCGCCTCAATGCGGACGAGAACACCGGTCTGCCGTGGTGCGGTACTATCGGTGAGTCTGCCGTATCCGCCGTATGGTACGGCGGTCAGTGCCCCAACGCTGCCCTCCTGCTGTCTAAGGCAGAGGAGGCGAGAAAAGCGGGAGACGACGAGTCTGCCGACGATTATCAGTACATCTACGACCGAATGATCGGACTTGACATTGGTCGCTACTACTGGTCCTTCTTTACCGAAAACGAGCGCGATATATGGAATTCCTCCTCGGGCTGGGGCGGAACATGGGGCGGTCACGCAGTGCCCAACCTCATCGACGTCGCAAAGCTCGGCACGGATGGTCTCCGTGATAAGGTAAATCATTACAAGGAGCTCAACATGGATGTAGCCGATTTCTACGACGGCATCCTTCTCACGCTCGATGCAATCGACACCATCGGTGAGAGACTTTACGCCATTGCCTGCGAAAAGCACGCCGCCGCCGAAAACGATGAGCAGAAGCACAAGCTCATGCGTATGATAAAGACCTTCGATCACTGCCCCAAGGTGCCCGCAAGAACCTTCGCCGAGGCGGTATGTGTTTACGTAATGATGTTCACGATGGACGGAGTGGACTCCCCCGGTCATTTCGACTGGTACATGGGCGATTGGTGGGACAACTCCGATTATGAGGAGTCAAGAGAGGCTCTCGAGGATCTGTGGATCTTCTTCCACAACACAAGAACGTGGAACCTCTGCATCTCCGGCTCCGACGAGAACTGGAACGACAAGACAAATGCGCTGAGCTACGAGATACTCGACGTATGCGCCAAGTACAAGTTCCAGACTCCCAACCTCACCATGCGTTGCCACCGCAACACCCCCGAGAAGCTGCTCCGCGCCGCCGCAAGATCCATCGGCTCGGGCACTGGTATGCCCACTCTCTACAACGATGAGGCTGTTTGCCCCGCGCTTGAGAGGCTCGGCATCTGTCCCGCCGACGCGCATGAGTATGTCATGAACGGCTGTAACCAGATAGATATTCAGGGTAAATCTCACATGGGACTTGAGGACGGCGAGGTCAACCTCGGAATGGCTGTCGAATTCGCTCTGTTTGACGGTATCGGTCAGAAGTGGCAGAAGAAGCTCGGCACCTCTACGGGAGACGCCGCCGAGTTCAAGACCTTCAACGAATTCTATGTCGCCGTAAAGGCGCAGGTCGTCTTCCTCATCGACATGGTCTGCAATATGTCCAACAAGTGCCAGCGCGCACACGCCAAGCTCTCCTGCCACCCCATTCGTTCCATGACGATCAAGGGCTGTATCGAAAAGGGACTTGACTACAAGGACGGCGGCCCTCTCTACGGTAACGGTCAGATCCTCGCAGAGGGTGTGCCCGATGCCATCGACTCCATCGCAAACATCAAGAAGTTCGTCTACGACGACGGCAAATACACCATGGCAGAGGTCATCGCGGCTCTCAAGGCAAACTACGAGGGCTACGAGGAGATGTACAGAGATTTCAAGAACTCCGAGCTCAAGTTCGGTAACGACAACGAGTATGTCGATGCTATCGCAAAGGATCTCATTGATTTCTTCAACTCCTACCTCCTGACGAAGCCCACCGTGCGCGGCGGCTTCTTCTCCGGCGGCTGCTCCCCCTTCACCCGTGCGGCTCAGAACGGCGGCGCACCCGCGGCAATGGCAAACGGAAAGAAGGCTGAGGAATACCTCTACGGCGATTCCATCGGCGCTACCCCCGGCTGTGACGTAAACGGCCCCACCGCACTTCTCTCCTCCTGCCTTGTATTCGATCACACTCTCCCCGCAAGCGGATTCATTCTTAATCTCCGCTTCGATTCTAAGCTGTTCAATACAGAAAAGGGCATCGAAGGCTTCCTCGCCCTCTATCACACCTACTTTGACAACAAGGGTCAGCAGCTCTCCGTCACCGTAGTAAGCAGAGACGATCTCCTCGATGCCATGGATAATCCCGATGCTCACCGCGGACTGATCGTTCGCGTCGGAGGCTACAGCGAATACTTTGTAAACCTCCCCCGTTCGCTTCAGGAGAATATCGTAGCCCGTACCGATTATGAGATCTGACATCGCAATAGTATCGTCTGTTCAGCGTTACTGTCTCGATGACGGCCCCGGCATCAGAACCACTGTGTTCCTGAAGGGATGTCCGCTGAAATGCCTCTGGTGTCACAATCCGGAAACACAGCGGATGCAACCCGAGCTGATGCAGCGCGATCACAAATGCACCGCCTGCGGAAGATGCGTGGTCGTATGCCCGAGCCTTGCGCGAAAGCTCTACATCAACTCGGAAAGACCGTACGTTACCGTCGACAGAGAGCTCTGCTCCAAGTGCGGTCTTTGCGCCGAGGTGTGTCTCGCGGAGGCGTGTGAGATATGCGGCAAGGAGATGAGCGTCGATGAGGTCATCACCGTTGTGGCTCGCGACAGGCTGTTCTACCGATCCTCGGGCGGCGGCATGACCGTCAGCGGAGGCGAATGTGCCTCACAGCCCGACTTTACGCTCCGACTGCTCAGTGCCGCAAAGGACAGGGATATCTCGCGGGCGATAGAGACCTGCGGCTTCGGCTCACCCGATTTTTTCAGGGAGGCGCATCTTCTCGATACGCTGTTTCTGTACGATCTGAAGGAGCTTGATCCCGAGCGCCACCGTGAGCTCACGGGAGTTTCAAATGAGCGCATCATCGAAAATCTCCTGATGCTCATGGATATGAAGGCAAGGATACATATTCGCATCCCCCTCATACCCGGAGTCAACGATTCGGACAGTGAGCTTGCCGCTCTTGCGGACTTTCTCACAGCTCACAAGGGAAGCTACGAGCTGTGCCAGATAATGCCGTATCACTCAATGGGCAATGCCAAGGCATCGGCTCTCGGTCGCGACGGCTTCTTCGTCGATCCCGAGCTGTCAAAGAACGAATGTGCCGCCTGCAGAGACCGCTGGCTCTCGTTTTTCACCGACCGCGGCATTGACATGAAGATATCAAAATAATCGCTCTTACGAGCAAAGCCCCCTTGCAACGAGGGGGCTTTACCTTAATTATCACGGCTTACAGCCGAATCTGTTTTGTGAGGTAAGTTAAAATGGGCTTTACATCGGAGCTTTTGGATTCAAAAAGAATGTGGATAGGACAATATCCCTGCTCAGACGTGTACGAGAAGGGCGGCAGATTTGTCGTGGGTGTCGGTGACAACGCCGGAGGATACTCCATGTACACCGCCGACGGCGGCGATACGTGGGAGCTCATACGCGGGATATCCACTCCCCGAATGATACAGCTCTCCGACGGAAGATACTTCGGCATAGGCTTCGGAAATGCCGCACTGCACAGCTTCGATCCCAAAAGGCAGAAGAAGATACCGTATGTTCTGAACAAGCTGTGGGCGGATTCCTTCGATTCCGTCCTTGAGGGCGATATACAGTCGGATCTCGAATGTGTGGATATCCCCGAGCTTGCCGTGGGCTACGGTGATTCCGGCGATTCTCGCTCGTATCACACCGGTGTCGTCGGCTCGGGCATCATCGAAACCGACAGCGGAGATATCCTCATCGCGATGTACGGTCAGTTCAAGTCGGACAAGTCAAAGCTTGCGTACTTCGACAAATACGATTTCTACCAGTACCGCACATGGGTAATGGTCTCCCGCGACCGCGGACAGACCTTCGGCTATCTCTCCACCGTCGCGGACTGCCAGACCTATCCGTTTCAGCCGGAGGCGGAGGGCTTCTGTGAGCCGGATCTGCTGTATCTCGGCGGCGATCACATTCTGTGCGTGATGCGGACTCAAGGACACGAGGTGTACACACCGATGTACGCCTCTCACTCATACGACGGCGGCAAAAGCTGGAGCATTCCCGAGCAGATCAGCCCCTTCGGCGTTCTGCCGAGGCTTGTCCGTCTTTCGTGCGGTGCGCTGATCTGTGCCTCGGGCAAATGGGGCACCTTCTTCCGCATCTCGGGAGATCTCGGCAAAAGCTGGGGTGAGCCCGTGATCCTCTCCGACAACAAGGGGCAGTGGGACAGAGGCCCCTCGGGATATGTCTCCGTTATCGAAACAGCCCCGAATGAAATACTCATCGTATGGGACGAGACCGAGGACACGGAATCCGACGATATCGTCCAAGGAGAGAGACGCATCGTGTACGCAAATAGGTACAGGATCACGGAGCAGTGACACAGCTCCGCTCTTTCATCGTTTATTCAACTATATGTGTATAAAACTTCACATTTATGAGTTATAATGATTTTATCACACAGTCAAGTGACTGCCAATTTTCGACAGTCGCCCTGTCGTCATAACAGAAAGGTCTTATCTGATGAATCATCATGCACAAAGCGCCGATGAGGTGCTTCGCGAGCTGTCGGTCGATGCCGATACCGGTCTTACGGGCGAGGAAGCTCTTTCGCGTATGGAAAAATACGGCGAAAACCGACTTTCCGATGGCAAGAAAAAGACGGTGCTCCACCGCTTTGCGGAGCAATTCAAGGACGTAATGATAATCATACTTATCATTGCCGCGGTAATATCCTTCGGTATCGCAATATATGAGGGAAACCCCAAGGAATTCTTTGAGCCGGTGCTGATCCTTCTTATCGTAATACTCAACGCGGTCATGGGCGTCGTGCAGGAAAGCCGCGCGGAAAAGGCGCTCGATGCGCTGAAGGAGCTGTCCTCTCCCCATGCAAGGGTAATACGCGACGGAAAAGAGCAGGTAATAGATGCGACACTGCTTGTTGCGGGAGATATCATTCGCCTTGAGGCGGGAGATTTTGTGCCCGCCGATGCACGTCTGCTTCGCAGTGCATCTTTGAAATCGGAGGAATCCGCCCTCACGGGAGAATCGGTGCCCTCGGAGAAGGATGCGGAGGCGGAGGTGTCGGAGGACGCGCCTCTCGGTGACCGCACCAACATGGTATTCTCCGGTTGCAGCATCACCTACGGCACGGCGACGGCTGTCGTCACCGAGACGGGAATGAACACCCAGATGGGCAAGATAGCGACTCTGCTCGGCGGAGAGAGCGAGGAGGCAACTCCGCTTCAGCAAAAGCTGTCGCGCCTCGGCAAATACCTCGGCTTTTTGGCACTTGCCGCCTGTGCGGTGATATTCGCCGTGGGACTTCTGAATAAGCTCGATCCCATGAATATGTTTATGACAGCCGTATCCCTTGCGGTATCGGCTATTCCCGAGGGACTCCCCGCGATAGTCACGATAGTCCTCTCGATAGGCGTTCAGCGCATGGTGAAGAAGAACGCCATCATACGCCGTCTCCCCGCAGTCGAAACGCTCGGAAGCGCCTCCGTTATCTGCTCCGACAAGACGGGTACTCTCACGCAGAACAGAATGACCCTTGTGCGTGCGGCAGACGATCTCGGAAACGATGAGAGCATCGGCGGCAAGGGCGAGAGCAGTGAGGGGGTCAAGAAGCTCCTCACCTATGCCACTCTCTGCTGTGACGGTTCCGTATCGGTAGATGAAAACGGCGCGGAGCACCCCGTGGGCGACCCCACCGAGACCGCGATAATATCGGCGGCACTGCGGTGCGGCATCACAAAGGAGGATATCTCGAAAAGATATCCCCGTATCGCGGAGATCCCGTTTGATTCCGACAGAAAGCTCATGACCACCGTCAACGTCATCGACGGCGTGACCACGGTCATCGTCAAGGGCGCCTTCGACGTCATGTCGGGGCTCTGCACCTCGGGTGATACGGCGAGAGCCGCCGAGCTGTGCGAATCCATGTCGGCACAAGCCCTCCGCGTGCTTGCGGTCGGATACAAGACCGTGTCCGCGCTTCCCTCGGAGATCTCCTCGGAGACTCTTGAGTGTGATCTCACCTTCATGGGTCTTGTCGGAATGATAGATCCTCCCAGACCCGAGGCGGCGGAGGCTGTCAAGCTTTGCCGTCGCGCAGGCATTAAGCCCGTAATGATAACGGGCGACCACGTGATCACCGCCTCCGCTATCGCGCGTGAGCTCGGTATTCTCAGAGACGGAGATCTGGCTGTCACGGGCGCCGAGCTTGATGCGATGGATAACGCGGAGCTCGACGGCGAGATATCGAAGATAAGCGTGTACGCGCGCGTATCTCCCGAAAACAAGATACGCATAGTCAAGGCTTGGCAGAAGAAGGGGCAGGTCGTCGCCATGACGGGTGACGGAGTGAACGATGCTCCCGCGCTCAAGGCGGCGGATATCGGCTGCGCCATGGGCATTACGGGCACCGACGTTGCCAAGGGCGCATCGGATATGACTCTCACCGATGACAATTTCGCAACGATCGTCGATGCCGTAAGCGAGGGCAGAGGCATTTACGCCAACATCAAAAAGGTAGTTGGCTTCCTCCTCGGTACAAATATCGGTGAGGTGCTGACCGTATTCTTCGCCATGATACTGTGGCACAAAACGCCTCTGCTGTCCATGCATCTGCTGTGGATAAATCTCGTAACGGACAGCCTTCCCGCCATATCTCTCGGTCTTGAGCCTGTCGAGACGGGCGTTATGGATGAGCCTCCCAAGCCCAAAAACGAGAGTATATTCGCCCACGGTCTCGGTATCAAGGTAGTCCTTCAGGGCGTGCTCTTTGCCGCTCTGTCGCTTGCCGCATTCGTTATCGGTGAGAGAGCTACGGGAAGCGAGTCCGGCGGTCAGACGCTTGCCTTCATGGTGCTCTCCCTCTCACAGATTGTTCAGGCGTTCAATATGCGCTCCGGTCACTCACTCTTTAAGCTCGGCTTCTTTACGAACAGATCGCTGAACGGTGCCGCGCTGATATCCGTGGCTCTCGTCGCGCTCGTGCTGTTCACACCTCTCCACACCGTATTCAGCCTCATGGCTCTCAAGCCGAGTCTGTATCTCATCGGTGTCGGGCTGTCTCTCGTGCCTCTTGTAGTCATGGAGGCAGCAAAGCTCATTGAGAGTGCTGTAAAAAAATAAGCCACACACTCGGGCGGACGGCAATATATTTCGGCAAAGGGAAATTCCTCGGGGATTTCCCTTTTTTGATCTTTGCCCTCACCGCGGGAAGCGCATATGAAGCAATTATTTCCTTCTCTTATTGCATAGAAGCGCAAAATGTGCTACAATAATACAGCCGAATCAGGGAAACGGGTGAGATTCCCGTACGAGCACGTCGCCGTGAGGCGCGCGATGCCGCTGTACTGCCGAGGTCAGGCTCGGGACAAGTCATTGGAGAGATCCGAGAAGACGTGCAGCGGTGCGCCGAGTCGAAATACCTGCCGGCGAAGCGTCCTTCGAAAAAGCAGCGAGTGCCTGCTTGGGGGTCAAAAAAATATTTCTTTAAGGAGAAAAAGCAGAATGAAAATGACAGACAGCAAGAGACTGCTGTCACTGCTCCTCTGTATCGTGCTTGCCTGCACCGTAGCACTTTCCGCAGTTGGATGCTCTGACAGCAAAACAGAAAACGAAGTCCCCGACGGAAGCAGCACCGCCGCATCCACCGCGGCAGATGACACAGACGACGGCACAAGTGCCGAGCCTGCCGATTCAAGTGCTCCCACCGCAGATATCACCGAGGTGGGCGAGGGCAAGACTCTGTTTACCTTTACGGTAACCGATAAGGACGGAGTCGAGACAGTCTTCGCCGTCAAGACCGACAAGGCGACCGTGGGCGATGCGCTTATTGAGCTCGGCCTCATTGAGGGCGAGGAGAGCACCTACGGCCTTTATGTAAAGAAGGTCAACGGCATCACCGCCGACTACGACACCGATAAGACATACTGGGCATTCTATGTCAACGGCGAATACGCCACTGTGGGAGTTGACTTAACACCTGTAGAAGCAAATGCGGTATATTCCTTCAAGGTTGAGAAATAACCGTGAAGCTGAGCATTAGAGAGACCGCCGTATTCGCATTTCTCGGTACGCTTATGTACGCCTCCAAGCTTGTTATGGAGGCTCTGCCGAACGTGCATCTTCTTGCCGTGTTCACCGTGGTATTTACCGTGGTGTACCGTCAAAAGGCTCTGTACCCGATCTACGTATTTGTACTGCTCTGCGGTCTGTACGCCGGTTTTGCTCTTTGGTGGATCCCGCATCTCTATTTGTGGACGATCCTGTGGGGAGCCGTGATGCTGCTTCCGCGCAATATGCCGAAAAAGCTCTGCCCCTTCGTTTACGCAGGAGTATGCGGGCTTCACGGTCTTCTTTACGGAACTCTCTACGCGCCCGCTCAGGCGATCATGTTCGGGCTGAGCTTCAACGGAATGATCTCTTGGATCATCGCCGGACTGCCGTGGGATCTTGTTCACGGCTTCGGCAATCTGTGCCTCGGTGCTCTTGCCGTACCGATGATCTCGGTGATACAGCGTCTCGAACGCCTCGGGCAGTCGCGAAAAAGACTCACCGCAAAAAAATGACCCCCGTCTCGGGGGGATCACCATAAAGCGAAGTGACCCTTGACCGTAGCTTACGTCTACAGTCAAGGGTCACTTCTGATCGTTCTTGATATCTAACATCTGTGAATAACCTCTCTTTCCCGATCTGCCGTATTCCGCCGAAACCGATCTGCCCATCCGCAGCACTTCTCTTTTCTTCCCTATGAGGGAGCTCATCGGTATTGCACGGCTTCAGAAAAAACAGCGAATACTTTTCGGACCTTGCCAGAGTCTCATGACCTTATGCTGCTTGGCTCGAATCATCTCTCACCGAGAGAACAACATCAGCCGCACCTGCGGAGCACATCCGAGAATCGCCGTCTCAGATCCAAGCCATTTATATTATCGGTCACGCCTCAAGTTAGGTCTCAAAGCTTCTCAGTTCATCGGCCCGATCCTCCTTCCTTGTGATTATATTGTAGCACACTTATCTGTGAATTGCAAGATGTAATTTTGTACAATGTTCACCACCGAGCTTTATGCAAACGGTAGAATTTCGGCAAAGCGCACAACTATCTATTGACACCCGCGCGCAGATGTGATAAAATAGATTTGTTAGTGCGGCGCGCCATACCAGAGCGCCGCGCTTTTTTACGTAATACGCCCGCCCGAGAGACACCTCAAACGGGGAGTGGACGCAAAAAGCCCCGATCAGTCGGGGCTTTTTGCGCTCGTGTAGATTGATATGCAAAAAACACAGAGTACAAAATGCACCCTGTGTTTTTTCGTTTTTACTTGCTTGCTTCTTCAACGGCAACGGCAACCGCAACGGTCATACCGACCATGGGGTTATTACCTGCGCCGATAAGT
>CAZVXL010000013.1:0-51004 GCA_964631595.1 uncultured Lachnospiraceae bacterium
TCACAAGTCCCAAGATAAAGGACGTTCAGGTCATAGGCGTTCCCGACGAGAGATACGGTGAGGAGATCATGGCTTCGATCATTCTCAAGGACGGAGAGGAAATGACGGAGGACGAGGTCAAGGATTTCGTCCGCGCAAACATGGCGCGCCACAAGGTCCCGAGATATGTTGAGTTCGTCAGATCCTTCCCCATGAACGGTGCCAAGAAGATCCAAAAGTACAAAATGCGCGAAGCGGCTATAGAAAAGTACGGTCTCTCGCACCTTGTCAACAAATAATTCGCAAAAATGCGCTCCGTGTATTCCAATCACGCGCAGTCCATGATATAATGTAGTTTAACGCAGCGCCGCACGGATCGTCCACGGGCAGTGCGCGCCGCGCTGACATCATACACGATCATATTCACACAGAAAGGATATATAAAAATGCTGAATATCACACTAAACCGCACGTCAAGTCCCAAGCAGAAGCCGGACTCCTCAAGCCTCGGCTTCGGCAAGAAGTTCACCGACCATATGTTTGTGATGAACTACACCGAGGGAAAGGGCTGGTACGATCCCAGAATAGTTCCCTACGGAAAGATCGAGCTCGATCCGTCTGCGATGGTATTTCATTACGGTCAGGAAATGTTTGAGGGAATGAAGGCTTACTACGGCGTTGACGGAAAGATCCGTCTGTTCCGTCCCGACATGAATGCGAAAAGAGCAAACGAGTCGAACAAGCGCCTCTGTATTCCTCAGATTCCCGAGGAGGACTTCATTCAGGCGGTAAGTGAGCTTGTTAAGGTAGATGCCGACTGGATCCCGAAAAGCGAGGGCACGTCGCTGTACATCCGTCCCTTCGTTATCGCCACCGATGAATTCTTGGGCGTTGCTCCCTCCAAGAATTATCTGTTCATCATTATCCTTTCTCCGAGCGGAGCATACTACGAGAGCGGTCTCAGCCCCGTCGGTATATGGATAGAGGACGATTACGTCCGCGCGGTAAAGGGCGGTATCGGCTTTGCAAAGACCGGCGGTAACTATGCCGCATCTCTTGCGGCTCAGGAAAAGGCTCACGACGACGGATATTCTCAGGTGCTTTGGCTCGACGGAGTTGAGAGAAAGTACATTGAGGAGGTCGGCGCGATGAACATTTTCTTCAAGATCAACGGCGTCGTCACCACTCCCATGCTCAACGGAAGCATACTCCCCGGCATTACGAGAAACTCGGTTCTTGCCATTTGCCGTCATTGGGGACTTCCCGTTGAGGAAAGACGCATCTCCGTCGATGAGCTCATAGAGGCTCAGAAAAGCGGAGCTCTTGAGGAGGTATTCGGCACGGGCACGGCGGCTGTTATTTCCCCCGTCGGAAAGCTTCGCTACAAGGACAGCGTGATGACGATCGGTGACGGTGGCATCGGAGAGCTGTCGCAGAAGCTCTATGATACCGTGACCGGTATTCAGTGGGGCAAAATCGCCGACGAGCTCTCATGGACAGTGATCCTGTAATGGCCGAGGCAAGCTTTAAGAAGATCACGGTGATCGCGGGGCATTACGGCAGCGGCAAGACAAACATAGCCGTAAATCTTGCGCTTCGGCTTAAAAAGGAGCACGAGCACACCGCCATTGCCGATCTCGATATAGTAAATCCGTACTTCCGCACAAAGGATTCGGCAGACGTGCTGGAGCGGCACGGAGTCAGACTCATCGTGTCGGAATTTGCCGGAACGAATCTCGATGCGCCCGCGCTTCCCGCCGAGGCATATACGATGCTTGACGACCCCTCCCTTTATTCCGTGATAGACGTGGGAGGAGACGACAGAGGCGCACTCGCCCTCGGCAGATATTCCGAGATGCTGAGAAAAAGCGACTTCGATATGTTCTTCGTCTGCAACAGATTCAGACCGCTGACAAGAACTCCCGAGGATGCTCTTGAGGCTATGAGGGAGATATCTGCGGCGGCGGCGCTTCCGTTCACGGGAATAATAAACAACCCGAATCTCGGTGCCGATACGACTGCAGAGGATGTTCTGAGCTCCGTCGGATACGCCGAAAGGCTCTCCGAGCTGTCGGGACTTCCGGTGGTATTCACCGCCGTGAAGGAGGAGCTTTGCGGAGAGATACGCGATATTCCGATATTTCCAATTAAGATCTACGTGGCTCAGTCATGGAGCCGTACAGAGGAAGCATAGCTTCCGTTATACGAAAGGATATTTGATATGGCTAAAGCAATATTTAATGCCGACGTCTGCAAGGGCTGCGGGCTTTGCGTTGAGGCATGCCCGAAGAAGATCATAGCCCTTATGACAGACAAGATCAACGCCAAGGGATACCACCCCGCCGACATTACCGACGAAGCCGCCTGCATTGGCTGCGCCTTCTGCGCTACAATGTGTCCGGACTGTGTTATCACCGTTGAAAAGTAAGCTATAGAAAGGATACATAAAATGTCAGACAAAGTACTTATGAAGGGTAACGAGGCTCTGGCGGAGGCAGCGATACTTTGCGGCTGTCACCACTACTTCGGATACCCGATCACACCTCAGACAGAGGTTGCCGCATACATGGCAAAGAAGATGCCCAAGATCGGCGGAGTATTCCTCCAAGCGGAGAGTGAGATCGCCGCAATAAACATGGTCATCGGTGTTTCCTCGGCGGGAAAAAGAGTAATGACCTCCTCCTCAAGCCCCGGAATCGCGCTCAAGAGTGAGGGACTGTCCTATCTTGCCGGCTGTGATCTCCCCGCGCTTGTTGTGAACGTGCAGAGAGGCGGCCCCGGTCTCGGCGGTATTCAGCCCTCTCAGTCCGATTACTTCCTTGCGACCAGAGCAGGTGGTCACGGCGATTTCCGCATGATCGTGCTTGCACCCGATTCCGTTCAGGAGATGGTGGATCTCACCGTAAAGGGCTTTGATCTTGCGGACAAGTACCGCATGACCTCCATGATCCTCGCGGACGGAACCATGGGACAGATGATGGAGCCCGCAAGCCTTGATATCGGTGAGGTAAAGACCTATGACAAGCCTTGGGCTGTCACCGGCACGAAAATGGCAAGACCTCACAACATCGTCAACTCTCTCTGGCTGAAGCCCGAGGATCTTGAGGCTGAGAACTTCAAGCGCTTTGAGAGATATGCCGAGATACAGAAAAACGAGGTCATGTACGAGGAGTATCTCATGGAGGATGCCGAGATTTGCATCGTCGCCTTCGGCGTATCCGCAAGAGTGGCAAAGAATGCCATCGACACGGCAAGAGCCGACGGCATCAAGGTCGGTATGATCCGTCCGATAACTCTGTGGCCCTTCCCCGTCGCTCCTATCAGAGCCGCCGCAGACAGGGTGCGCGCATTCATCTCCGTTGAGATGTCCATGGGACAGATGATCGAAGACGTGCGTCTCGCCTCCGAATGTAAAAAGCCCGTTTATCTTTGCAACAGAGCCGGCGGCATGATCCCGTCGGTCGAGGATATTCTCGCTTCCGTAAAAAACGCCGACTTATCGGGAGGTAATAACTGATGGCTGTAGTATTTGAAAAGCCCCATTCTCTGACAGATGCGCCGCTGCATTATTGCCCCGGCTGTACTCACGGTATAATTCACCGACTTGTAGCCGAGGCTGTTGATGAACTCGGCATCGAAGGACGCACCGTCGGCATCGCTCCGGTCGGCTGCTCCGTTATGGCTTACAACTATTTCACCTTTGACATGGTTCAAGCCGCTCACGGTCGCGCTCCGGCTGTTGCCACAGGTGTAAAGCGCGCCCTTCCCGACAACATCGTATTCACCTATCAGGGTGACGGCGACCTTGCCGCCATCGGCACCGCCGAGACGGTACATTCCGCCGCAAGAGGCGAAAACATCACCGTCATCTTCGTCAACAATGCCATCTACGGTATGACGGGCGGACAAATGGCTCCCACGACCATGCCCGGTCAGGTGACTCAGACCTCGCCCTACGGTCGCGATACCGACACCGTCGGCTATCCCGTCAAGGTCTGTGAGATGCTCTCTCAGATCGACGGTGCGACATACATTGAGCGTGTCGCCGTAAACAATGTCAAAAACATAAAGAATGCCCGCAAGGCAATACTCAAAGCATTCAAAAATCAGGTAGAGGGCAAGGGCTTCTCCCTCATTGAGGTGATCTCCACCTGTCCTACAAACTGGGGACTGTCTCCCGCCGATGCGCTGAGATTCGCAGATGAAAAGATGATACCCTACTATCCTCTCGGCGTTTACAAAGACAAATATGCGGAGGAGAAATAAGAATATGGCAACAACAAAAATACTTTTCGCCGGTTTCGGCGGTCAGGGAATTCTTTTCTCCGGAAAGTTCCTTGCATATTACGGACTTCTTGCCGATATGAACGTGAGCTGGCTTCCCTCCTACGGTCCGGAGATGCGCGGCGGTACCGCAAGCTGCTCCGTGATCCTCAGTGATGCCCCCGTCGGCTCTCCCATAATCGACAAGCCCGACGTGCTCATCGCAATGAATCTGCCGTCTCTTGACAAATACGAGGACGCCGTAGCAGTCGGCGGCAAGATATTCGTCGACAGCTCTCTCATTGAGCGCAAGGTCGCAAGAGAGGATGTTGAGGTATACCGCATCCCCGCTACAAAGCTTGCCTCCGACAATGACATGAGCGGACTCGCAAACATGATAATGCTCGGAAACGTAATCGCTCACACCGGTATCATGCCCGTTGACGCGGTTCCCGCCGCCATGGCAAAGGTGGTATCGGCAAAGAAGCAGCACCTTTTGGAGCTTAATATCAAGGCAGTACAGACCGGTATCGCTTACACCGACTGATACAGCCGAAAGGAGTACATATGAACGAACAACTTATCGAGATCGGAATGAGGCTGAGTGCGCTCAGAGAAATATGTGAGCTCACCGTCGAGGAAATGGCGGAAAAGTGCGGCATTACCGTTCTTGAATACATCTCATACGAAAAGGGAGAAAGAGATTTTTCCTTCAGCTTTCTCTATTCATGCGCTCAGATACTCGGTGTCGATGTGCTTGACCTCATGAGCGGAGATTCTCCGAAGCTCTCGGTCTGCACCGTTGTGAAAAAGGGTGACGGCTATTCCGTCAACCGCAACAAGGCATACGATTACGAGCATCTTGCCTTCACCTTCAGAAACAAAAAAGCAGAGCCGTTCAGAGTCAAGGTATCCCCCTCGGATGCCGCACCCGTTCTTCATGCTCATGAAGGACAGGAGATGAACTACCTTCTGTCAGGCAAGCTCAGATTCTATATAGACGACATCGCCTATGAGCTGTCCCCCGGAGACTGTGTTTACTTTGATGCGACTCATCCGCACGCAGAGCGTGCCATCGGCAACGGTGAGGCGGAATTTATCGCAGTAGTCATCAAATAATCACATCTAAGCTTTAATCGGGAGATCACTATGGCAATATATCAGAAATTCACAAACGGCAGAAGCCGCGACAGCTTCTCATCCTACGAGGAGCTTCACAAAACATACAAAATAACCTGCGACGACAACTTCAACTTCGCATATGACGTGCTTGACGTGCTCGGCGCGACAAAGCCCGACAAGACTGCTCTTGTTTGGCTCTCAAGCACCAAGGAGAGGCGTTCCTTCACCTTCTCCGAGGTATCCCGTGCATCAAACAAGGCGGCGAATTACTTTTACTCACTCGGCATCCGCAAGGGAGACAGAGTCCTCCTTGTACTGAGACGGAGCTACTATTTCTGGTTCTGTCTCATGGGACTTCACAAGCTCGGCGCCATTGCCGTTCAGGCGACGGATATGCTGACCGCAAAGGACTACATCTACCGTTGCAACGCCGGCAAGATCAAGTGTGTCGTAGCCACCGATTTCGGTGATGCGACGACCCATTTTGACGGCGGCATGGGCGAATACGAGACTGTTGAGCACAGATGCGTTATAGGTCACAAGCAGGTAGACGGCTGGCACGATTTCGAAGCCGGCTTCGAAGCCGCCTCCGACGAGTGGACACGCCCCACGGGAGATGAAGCTATCACAGCCGACGACATCATGCTGATGGCGTTTTCCTCCGGAACAACGGGATATCCCAAGATAATCACCCACAGCTTCCGTTACCCGCTCGGCCACATCATGACAGGCGTATTCTGGCACAGAGTCGTAGACGGAGGACTGCACTTCACAATTTCCGACACAGGCTGGCTCAAGTCCATTTGGGGCAAGCTGTACGGTCAGTGGTTCGGTGAATCCGCAGTGCTTGTGTACGATTTCGAAAAATTCAATGGTGCCGACATTCTGTCGGTGCTTGAGAGCGAAAAGGTCACAACATTCTGCGTACCTCCGACGATGTACCGTCTGATGCTTCTTGAGGACGTCGCCTCCTACGATCTGTCCTCTATCAAGCACTGCTGTACTGCGGGTGAGGCGCTCAACCCCGATATATTCAACAAGTGGTATCAGATCACGGGAAAGAAGATCTACGAGGGCTTCGGTCAGACCGAGACCACCGTATGTATCTCCACGCTTGCTCCTTGGATGGAGCCTATCCCCGGTGCAATAGGTCTTCCCACCCCCGGATACGATATGCAGATCATCGACAACGACGGCGATATCTGCACACGCGGTGAGGTCGGTGAGATCTGCATCAAGGCAACGAGAAGCAACAGCCCCGCCGGACTTATCAAGCAGTACAACTGGAGTGACGAGGATACCGACCACGCCTTCAGAAACGGATATTTCCACACGGGAGATACCGCTTATCAGGACGAGTCCGGATATTTCCGCTATGTGGGACGCAACGACGACGTGATCAAATCCTCCGGCTACCGTATCGGCCCGTTTGAGATCGAAAGTGTTCTGCTTGAGCATCCGGCTGTCCGTGAGACTGCCGTAACAGGTGTTCCCGATCCGATAAGAGGCTTCAATGTCAAGGCTACGATAGTTCTGTCCGACGGCTACAGCCCCTCCGATGAGCTCACCAAGGAGCTTCAGAATTATGTCAAGAAGAACACCGCTCCCTACAAGTACCCGAGAATAGTTGAGTACGTGAAGGAGCTCCCCAAGACCTTCAACGGCAAGATACGCCGCGCCGAGATCAGAGAAAAGGACAACAAGTAGTCTCATAACAACGCTTGAGTACAATCTCTCATCAAAGCATTTGCTTCGCTCAAGTGACAGCGACAAGCTTAAAATATTGCAGATCTCCGATATTCAGGAGAGCCTTGACTTCGACCCGAGAACACTCTCGGATCTCGATCGCCTCGTCGAAAAAGAGGCTCCCGAGCTTGTTGTTCTCTGCGGAGACAACTGCAACGGGCACAGCCACGAGGACTGCTTCAGGGGCGATATCTGCGGGATCTCCGTCAACCTTGATGCCTGCGCGGGCTATTCCCCTTACGGGATCGACAGTCTGAGAGGCGGTCGCGTAATCATTCTCGACGAAAACGCGCCGGACAGCATAGAAACGTATATGTCGAACTATTCCGAGCTTTGATGCTCGCAAGACGACAAGTCGCAAAAGAGGTATAAAAGCCGCAAGGCTTTTATACCTCTTTCCGTTATGCTCAAAGCTCCGCCTCATCGCCGCACATGAGCAGATATTTAAGCTCTGGATATTCCGAAAATGCGGCGCGTATGTTTTCCGGCGTCTCGCCGTTTTGCTCATACAGATCCCAGTGGCACGGCACCGTACACCCGATCTCGGCATCATGAGCAAGCTGTGCCGCCTCGGTGACGTTCATATTTCCGATGCAGTTCATCGCGTGCCGCCTCTCGTCCCTGCCGTTTACGGGAAGCATCGCGATATCGACACCGCATATCCTGTCGCATAGCCCATCATAAACGCAGGTGTCTCCGCCGTGGTAGATCCTCCTGCCGTCCATATCAATTATAAAGCCAAGCTCCGCATACCCGCCCTCATCGCACGGGTGAAGTTCCTCATGCGCGGCGGGAATGGGCGTTACGGTCAGCCCGTCGGAAAAGGTGAGCGGGGTGTCGCACTCAAGGGGAATTATGCGCTCTCTCGGAATACCGATCTCCGTAAGTCGCTCGACGGCAAATGCCGCCGATGCCGCAAAGCGACACGTCGGAGATGCCGCGCACAGCCTTGTGAGCGTCTCCGGATCGACGTGATCCAGATGATCGTGACTGAGGAGCACAAGCCCCGCCCCCGTCAGCTCCTCCGCCCTTATCGGCGGTGCGTATTTGCGTATCCATGTATCTCCGTCATCTACCGAATAAGACAGGTACGGGTCTGTCACCACGACGTTTACGCCGTCGGAGATGACAAAGCCGGCTTGACCGAGATGCTTTATATGTATGCTCATTTTATACCTCACTAAAAAAGCCGTCTGACTACAGTATACCACAACAGTCCCCGCTTCGCAAGCGATATCGTTATAAATACCACAATGGCGCGGGCAATACGTGATTATTTCGGCAATAATGAGCCTTGACATTTTGCCGCTCGGCACATATAATATTATAATGTAGTCCTGTATTCTTATCAGGCCCATGAAAACCGAAAGGAATTATTATATATGTCTGACAGTCGCAGCTCCATGCTGAAGGTAGTCAAGTTCGGCGGAAGCTCCCTTGCCGATGCCGAGCATTTTCTTCAGGTCAAGTCGATCATCGAAGCCGAGGAGGGTCGCCGTTACGTAGTCCCCTCCGCTCCCGGAAAGAGATATCCCGAGGACGAAAAGGTGACCGATATGCTCTATGAGTGCTATCGCCTTGCCGATGCCGAGGAGGATATCACTCCCGTATTCGACAAGATCCGCGAAAGATATCAGCAGATCGTTGACGGTCTCGGCATCGAGATAGATCTCGATACCGAATTCGCAACCATCAAGTGGGCGATCTGCCACCATGCCGGACGCGATTACGCCGCAAGCCGCGGTGAGTATCTCAGCGGAATCATCCTCTCAAAGCTTCTCGGATACCATTTTCTCGATGCGGCACGCATCATTAAGTTCACCAACAGCGGCAATTTCGATTCCGAAATAACGAACGATCTTGTGGGCTCGGCGCTCGGTCGCCACTATCACGCCGTTATCCCCGGCTTTTACGGCTCCATGCCCAACGGCACCGTCAAGACCTTCTCTCGCGGTGGCTCCGATGTCACCGGCTCCATCGTGGCAAGAGCCTGTGCCGCAGATCTCTATGAGAACTGGACCGACGTATCCGGCTTCATGATGGCAGATCCGCGCATCGTAAAGGATCCCGCCGCCATTGACGTTATCACCTACCGTGAGCTTCGTGAGCTGTCCTACATGGGTGCAGGTGTGCTCCACGAGGATGCGATATTCCCCGTGCGCTTTGCCGGTATTCCGATCAACATAAAGAACACCAACCGTCCCGAGGACGTCGGAACAATGATAGTTGCCGAGGCAAAGGACAAAGCCGAGGCACACACCATAACCGGTATTGCCGGAAAGAAGGGCTTCTCGTACATCGCCATTGAAAAGGATATGATGAACGCCGAGGTCGGCTTCGGAAGGCGCGTTCTCGCAGTGCTTGAGCATGAGGGCATCTGCTTTGAGCATCTCCCCTCCGGCATCGACACGATGTGTGTCGTCGTAGCCACCGCCGAGATCGCCGACAAAAAGCAAAAGCTTATCGATGCGATAATATCCGAGGTATCCCCCGATACCATCTCGGTCGAGGACGGGCTTGCGCTTCTCGCAGTCGTTGGACGCGGTATGATCAAAGCCACCGGCTCCGCCGCAAAGGTATTCACCGCGCTTGCAAGCGCCGGCATCAACGTCCGCATGATAGATCAGGGCTCCTCCGAGCTCAACATCATCATCGGCATTGACGAATCCGATTACGAGCGCGCACTCAACGCCATTTACGATGAATTTATGAAATAAAGAAATACCCGCCTTACGGCGGGTATTATCATAGCACCGCGGGCTTTACACCTCGGGCTTCGGCTCGGTGTTGTAGATGTGAAGCGGCAGCTTCGCTCCGCCGAGCAAGTGGAAATGAAGGTGCATCACGCTTTGACCGCCGTCCTCACCGCAATTATTGATAATACGGTAACCGTTCGTGAGTCCGCAAAGTCTTGCGATCTCCGGAATCTTCTCGAAGATATGCGCCACGGCGCCGCTGTTCTCCTCTGTAACGGCATTCGCACAGCAGATGTGCAGCTTGGGTATTATCAGCACGTGAACGGGCGTCTCGGGAGCGATATCCTTAAACGCATATATCTCATCATCCTCGTACACCTTTTCCGACGGGACCTCTCCCGCGATTATCTTGCAAAATAAGCAATCCATTTTTTCTGTCCTTTCCGGAGTTTTGTTTTGGGTATTATTAGTTTATCACAATTTCAGGCATAAATCAATAGGAGCGACAAATGTACAGAAGCTTTTGGCATGAGCTTGCCGACAAGCGCAAGCCCGTTTTTATATACGGCACGGGAAACGGAGCTGACAAAATAATGGATATTCTCGCCGCCCTTGGAGTTCCCGTTGCGGGGGTATTCGCAAGCGACGGCTTTGTACGAAGCCGTGAATTTCGCGGCTTTGGGGTATGCTCATACAGCGATATCCGCGAAGGGTACGGCGATGATATAGTGATCCTCGCCGCCTTCGGCTCTGCTCTTCCCGAGGTGCTCGATTTTTTAAGGCTGCTCGATGAGCGTCATGAGCTCTACATTCCCGAGGTGCCGCTGTTCTGCGACGATCTTCTCACCGAGCTGTTCGACGATACCTACTATGCGGCTCATCTCGATGAGATCGAGGAAGCAAAGGCTATGCTTTCCGACAGCGAATCGGTACTGCTCTACTCCGAGATGATAGCTCACAGGCTCACCGGACGGCTCGACCTTCTCATGCGTACCCAAGCTCCTGCGGAATCGGTAGCATCGCTCCTTCGCTGTAACGACATTCATTACGCCATCGACGGCGGTGCCTTCAAGGGCGACACAGCGGCGATGTTCTGCGACGTATTCCCGAGACTCAAGCGGCTTATAGCCGTTGAGCCGGACAAGCGGAGCTTCCGTCGGCTTGAGGAAATGGCATCAGCTCGCGGAGACGGGATCATCTACCCGATCAATGCCATGCTCGACCAATCCTCGGGAGAAAGAAGCTTTTCGTCCTCGGGCAGTCGCGGCTCGGCATCGGGCTCCGCTGTCGGACAGCTCAAAAGATCAAAGGAAATAACGGTAAGCGCCGTAAGTGTTGACAGCCTTCTGAGTGAGCTTCCGTCCGGCAGACTTGATTTTCTGAAGCTCGATACCGAGGGCTTTGAGCTGCCCGCGCTCAAGGGCGCCTCCGAAGCGCTGGCAATGCAGCCTGCGCTGTCAGTTTCGCTTTATCACAGAAGCTCCGACATATTCCGTATTCCGCTGTATCTGAAAAGCCTCTACCCCTCGGCAAGCTTTTATCTTCGCCGCGACAAATGCGTTCCCGAATGGGATCTGACTCTTTATGTGACAAAATAATAGAAAATACTCGGTGTCCCGAAGACACCGAGTATTTTTATACGTATGACTGTGTGGGTCGCTCGTATACATCCGCCTCAGCCCCCGCGATATCCGCGACAAGCTGTGCCAGACGGCGGCACACGGGAAATTCCGTATGATAATGCCCTGCCTCGATCACGGTGATACCCATTTCGGAGAAATTCAATGCCGCATTGTACGGCACCTCTCCGGTGACGATGGCATCGGCTCCCGCCGTCAATGCCGGCACCGCAAAATCCTTTCCGGCACCGCCGAGCACGGCAACTCTTTTGATAATGCCGTCCCCCGTATACCGCACTGCGGGCGCGCCGAGAGCCTTCTTTACGTATTCCGCAAAGCTTCGCGCATCGGTCGGGCTCGGCAGTGTACCGATCCTGCCCGCCGTTCTCATCTCATCATCTCCGAAGGTCTCCGTATCGGCAAGTCCGAGCGCCGCCGCAAGACAATCGTTGACACCGTTTAAGCCCGCATCAAGCCTTGTGTGATACGACGCGGCGGACACGCCTGCGGTAAGCAGAGCGATTATATGCCGTCCGTCGGTATTCGACGGCACGACATCCCCCGCCCCGCCGAATATCATGGGGTGATGAGTCAAAAGCATATCGTAGCCGCCCTTAACGGCGCAATCTATCTCGTCTTTTCCCGCATCAAGCGCGACGAGCACGCGCTTTAGCTCTCGCTCGGGATCCGCACAGCACTGAAGCCCGTCGGTATCCCACGATGCCGACAGAGTGCGCGGATACAGCTTATCCGCCTCTGCCGCAAATTCACGTATCTTCAACCGTGATCCCCTCCCTTTCGGCTATTGAAGCAAGCTCGGCAATTATCGCCCTCTCCTCGGTCGGAGCTATATTTCCGAGAAGCTTGCCTCTGTATATCCTTTTGTATTTGTGAAGCTGCAAACGAAGATATTCCTCGAAGTTTTTCTGCTCTCTGCCGCGCTCGATGCTCCTCGCCCCGATAATATGCTCCGTACGGGACAGCTCCCGCACCTCGCCGTCATAGCGCGCAAGCATAACGCGGTACAGCTTGCCCGCAGCAAGCGCAATGCGCTCGTCGCATATCTCATATCCCGCGCCCGCCAAAAAGCGCGACAGCTCCTCGGCAGATGTCATCGGCTGAAGGATCAGCGGTATTTTCTTATCCCGAAGCAGGTCGCAATCGGATACGATCCTCGCGATAAGCTCACCGCCCATTCCGCAGACCGAAACGGCGGTATATTCCTCAAGGCTCGGTATATCTCTCAGCCCGTCCGCCAAGCAAAAGCGCATCTTATCCGCGACACCGTATCTTTCGGCGGTCTCCACCGCCTTCGAAAGAGGTGCCGAGTTGATATCCGATGCTCCCGCAAGCGGTATTTTTCCATCAAGCAGCAGCTTTACCGGCAGATAGCCGTGATCTGTTCCGACATCAAGCAAAACAGCTCCGCTCGGCACAAGCTCCGCCGCCGCGGAAAGTCTTTCGTCAAGAATAAGTCTCTCCCTCATCATAAGCATCTAAAAAAAGAAGCGGCACAAACGCCGCTTCCCTTTATTCCTTATTTCGATTCAAGAAAGGCGTTGATCTTGGAAACAAGCTCATCCGCGTCTGTTCCGTGTACCTCGCAGGCTGCCTCGATAGACTCACCTCTCGATGCGGGGCATCCGAGGCAGTGCATACCGATCTCAAGGAAGAACTGAGCTGTCTCTATATCAAAATCCAAAACATCTCCGATAATCGAATCCTTTGTTACCTTCATTTTTATCTCTCCTTATTTTTTCAGCCCGTGGGCTTTCTTTGCATTAATTTGCGTGCTTGAGCTGTGCTCCGTCGGGCACCGTTATACGCCTTATATCGGCTCCGAGTCCCGACAGCTTACCGACGATATCGTCATATCCGCGCTCGATGCGGTATATCTCCGATATTTCCGTTTCGCCCTTGGCGATAAGCCCCGCGATTATCATCGCGACACCGGCTCTCAGGTCAAGTGCCTTGACGGGCGCTCCCGTAAGCTCGGTACCGCCGGTAATAACGGCGCGTCGCGTATCCACCTTGATCTGCGCGCCCATGCGCGTCAGCTCATCTACGTAGCGGAAACGATTTTCGTATATTCCCTCCGACACAAAGCTGACTCCGCTTGCCTGACTGAGCAGTACGCTCATCTGCGGGTGCATATCCGTCGGGAAGCCGGGATACGGCAGTGTCTTCACGTTTGTGGATCTGATCCTGCAATCGGTCGCATCGACTCTTACGGAATCGTCGTACTCGTCGATGGTAATACCGATCTCCTCAAGCTTCGCGGACAGAGACTCAAGATGCTTGGGAATGACGTTTTTCACGGTCACGGCACCCTTGGTTGCCGCCGCGGCGATCATAAAGGTTCCCGCCTCGATCATATCGGGAATGATCGCGTAGCTGCATCCGTGAAGTTCCTTGACTCCGCGCACCTTTATCATATCCGTACCTGCACCGCTTATTCTCGCACCGCAGGTATTGAGGAAGTTCGCAAGGTCTACCACGTGGGGCTCCCTTGCCGCATTGTCGATTATCGTAATGCCGTCGGAGAGCACCGAGGCAAGCATGATATTCATGGTTCCGCCGACAGTGACCATATCGAAGAAGATATTCGCACCGCCGCGCTTGCCCTCTCTTGTGATCTCGACAAATCCACCCTCGGTGGTCACGCTTCCGCCGAGCGCCTCAAAGCCCTTGATATGCTGATCTATCGGGCGCACGCCGAAATCACAGCCTCCAGGAAGTCCCACCTTAGTATAACCGAATCTGCCGAATTCAGCCCCGAGCAGATAATATGATGCTCGCATTTGGCGCACAAGCTCATACGAGGACGTGCCCGCCTTTACGTCGGTGCAGTCTATTTCGACTGTATCGCGTCTGACAGTCCGTATTCTCGCGCCCATATCCCTGAGGATATCAAGAGAAAATGCCACATCCCTTACATTTGGAATATTTTCAATTATACATTTGTCCCGAACAAGAACACAGGCGAAAATTATAGGCAGGGCGGCGTTTTTCATACCGCTTATATCCACGCTGCCGAATAGTGGTGTACCGCCTCTAACAACGATTTTATCCATAATATTCTCCATACCGCAATGCGGCTAACCCTTGTGATTGTGTTGCGGCAGACATTCGATGCACAGTCTGCCCTTATATATAAACAAAAAAAGATGATATCGGTGATCCATAGGCATAAAAACACAGCTTATACCTGTATCTTTAATATTATAGCATTGAATGTCGGAAAAATAAAGTCTTTTTTCCTGAATTTTCACCGAATTAACAGTTATGGGCAACTTGTCTATATAATTATTCTCAACATCACGAATAATTAGCACATTTATCACGAATCCGAATATGTAGTTTTTATCTCTGCTAATAATATATGTTATCCGCATCGCCGTTGACACCGTTCCGCTCACCGAGAAGATACAGCGTCGCGGTATCCACCACCATTCCGTAGCTCCGTGAATCCTCGCCGCTCATGACGGTCAGATACGTATCGTTCACGGCGCCCGAAACAGTTGCCGCAGGATTGTCCCTGTACTTATCAAAGAAATCGCCGTATGCGACAAGCTCACTCCGCACACCCTTATCAAGCGCATTATAGGTCTCCCGATACAGCTCGGGATCTGCGCTGTACAACGCGGAGGACATATACTGATACATATTCAGATACCCGCTGTATCTGACATACGGATCCTTTGAGCCTACGCAGGCGACGAACGCGACGAAATTCGCCTCGTTCTCACGCGATATACCGCGCTGATGAGAGAGCTCATGCGCGGCGGTATACGGGATCACGAAATCCGGAAAATTTATATTGACGTTCGCCTCACCGGTGAAGAAGGTGTACACACCGGAGATATGCGTATATGTCATGGGCTCGCTCAATATCACCGGCTTTATCCGACTTCCGAGACGTGTCGGACAGCCGTACGTCTCCGAGAGTGAATCAAGCTCCTCAACAAGCAGCCTGCTCATTTCGGTATAATCAAAGCCCATCGACGTTTGAAGGAGTCCCCTGCCCTCAAGCTCGCCGTAGGCGGCGTTTGCCCCATCGACAGTGGCAAGCGTTGCGTCGTAAAGCTCATTCACCGTGATATCTCTGTCCTCAATACCGAAATACTCACCTATACTGCGCGTATAGAAGCCCGAGGCAAAGGTGAGCACAAAGAGCACATATACTGCGGCGATGAGAGCCGCAAGCGATGATATCAGCCGCACGGAGGGCTCGGTTCTGCCGCCCGTGCCGACAGCAAGCACTATCACCCACACAAGGGCAAGCGGGGACATGATGAGCGCCGCCTCCGCCACCGAAACGGGAAGCGGATCGGTCACAAATGCAAGAGCGCCACGCAGGGCTGCGCCGACAGTCCTCCCGTATAGCTCGGCAAAGCTCGGGAAGTGCGCGAAGGAGATATGCAGGACGACAGCGATGACAAGCGCCGAGAAGATTATCCGACACATCCTCGGAACATATCTCAGGACGGAAAATATCCTTTTCACTGTACTCCTCCCTCAAGAGACGCGCACATTTCCTCCGCACGCTCGCCGTCGATACCAAGCAGAGCCTCGGTGAGCGCCCTCATATCGTCGGGGAGTGATGCTCTTAGCCTCAGTCTTTCCCCCGTCATCGGGTGCGTAAATTCGGAGACAAATGAATGGAGCGCCTGTCTTCCTATCAGCTCCGAGGCACTGCCGTACATACTGTCTCCCGTGATCGGACAGCCGATCCCCGCGAAATGAAGTCGGAGCTGATGAGTTCTGCCGGTTATCGGAGAGGCTACCACAAGGGCGTGGTCGGCGCTTTTGCAAACGACCCTGTATTCGGTCAGCGAATACTTGCCGCCGGAGTCAATGTCGCACTCTTCCCTCTCGACGATGCTTCCCTCCTTGCGGCGGAGATATGCCTCTATTTTCCCCTCATCTGAGGAGGGCACTCCGTCAAGCACGGCGATATAGCTTTTGCGGATCATTCCCTCGGTGAGGAGGCGGTACATTTTATACGAGGCAAGCCTCGAATTTGCCGTCAGCATGATGCCGCTCGTATCTCTGTCAAGCCTGTTTACGGGACGAAAGACGTACGGAGAGGCGGAATACCTTGCCGCAAGCACATTCGCCACCGTATCGTCTCGGTGCCCGTGCGACGGGTGCGCCGGCATATTCGGCGGCTTATTCACCGCGGTGATATGCTCGTCCTCGTATACTATCCCGATATCGCCGTCGGAGGGAATGATATACGGGCTCGTATCCTCGACTCTGTCCTCCGAGAGCAGAGAAAGCACCTCTCCCTCGGAGAGCACATGGCGCACCGTAACAAAGCTCCCGTTCACGGTAATGCCGCCCTCGGTAAACTTCAGCCGCTTCAGCATTGCGGAGGAATACCCGAGCCGTCCCCGCAGGTATTCTCTGATCGTGATGCCCGCCTCGGCGGATGTGATCTCTATCTTCATCGGGACACGTCCTCTCGAAGCCTCTTTTTCGATATAACGGCGCAGAGCACCGCGCCGAGCGCACAGAGCGGAATAAACAGATTTCCGATGCAGGTGTACACGGTGTTCTCGCTTATCATGCCGACCTCCGCCACGATATACCCCTCGCACAGAGGCGGAAGCATATCTATTATCTCTCCGACAGGGGAAATGACCGATGACACGCCCGTATTGGCGGCGCGAACAGTATATCTGCCGCACTCCACGCTTCGGAGCACCGCGTGGCGGTTGTGCTCCCACACGGCATCGGAATCAAGAAACCACGAATCGTTCGTTGAGAGAGTGATAAGCTCACCGCCCGCGCGCACGCTGTCGGCGGCAAGAGTTTCGTATATCGAATCAAAGCAGATAAGCGGCGCGATCTTTCCGTGCTCTGTATCAAGAAGCGTTGCCTCGCTTCCCGCCGCAAGATCGTTTTCAAGCATGGATATATCGGAGAGGGGCGGGAATACCGCCGAAACAAAGCCCCTCATCGGGACATACTCACCGAACGGGACAAGATGACGCTTGACATATTTCTCGGTGAGAAAGCCGTTTTCGGGCGACACCGCCATAACGGAATTTTCGCTCTCCCCGTTGCTGTTTTTCGTAAACACACCCGTGATAACGGTACAGCCGCTCTCTCTCGCAAGTCTCTCGTAATAGCCGCGCACGGCGTAGGAGCTCGCCCCGTCGATATTATAGGTTATCGGCGTTTCGGGGAAAACGACTATCTCCGCCCCCTCAGAGGCGGCGGCAAGCGTCATGCTCCTGTATCTGCTCTCGGTGATACCAAGGCTGTCCTCCGTCCACTTATCATGGGATGATACATTTCCCTGCACTGCCGCGACCGTGACGGTCTCACTGTCCTCGGGCATCTCGTAAAGAAGTCCTCGGCACAGCCCGAAGGTAAGCCCCGAGGCAAGGACTGCGGCGGCAAGCGCAAGCGTGCGAAGCCCTCTTTTCGGTCTGCCCGCCCTGCTCTCCGCAAGTGCCACGCCGACAGCAGAGCCGAAAAGCACAAGCACAAAGCTCACTCCGTAGCCGCCGACGAGAGATGCGATCTGGAGCATCGGGAGAAATTCCGTCTGTCCTATCGCAAGCCGTCCCCACGGGACTGCCGCCCAGCTTTTTGTCGTGATCCATTCGAACACGACGTACAGGCAGGTGAATATAAGGCAGTACAGAATCGGGTGAGAGGCTGTGCCGCAAAGTGTGCGGAGCTTTGCGCTCATGAGAAACACAAATGCCCAGACAAGCGCCTGAAGCAGTGTGAGTCCGAGCCAGCCGGCAAGCACCACCGCCACTGCCGCGGCCTTTGAAAGTCCCGTAAATTCAAGCGGATAGAGCGCGCAAAACCATGAGAATATCACAGTCCCAAAGCCGCCGAAAAACAAGAGCCCCCTCAAATACGAGCGCCCGAGCCTTTCGCTTTTATCCGTATACTCGGCATACGCCGGAAGCGCAAAGGATACGATACCGATCAAAAAAAGCTTCGGCCACACTATCGGCACCGCCGTAAGGAGCCCTCCGATAAGACATATGATTCCCTTTGGTATATGCTTCATTTCTCACTCCATGTTATTATTAAACAGACCTCGGTATTTCTCCTCGCGGAACAGCTCAAGGAAGCGTATCTCCTCGGGGGAGACGCAAAAGCTTCTTTTGTTCAGATACGCAAGAAGCCCGCTGTCCGTGCCGAAGGTCAGCTTATACGAATACAGCGCCTGATGCTTATAGGAGAGGCGACGGTCATTCCTGTTCACTCCGTATTTGCCCTCTCCGAGAAGCGGATATCCGAGATACGCCATATGCGCTCTTATCTGATGAGTTCTGCCCGTATAGAGGCGCACCTCCGCAAGGGAGAGATCGTCGTTTTTGTTGTAATCAATGATGCGGTAGCCGGTCTTTATCGGCTTTGAGCCTCTTGTCGGGGAGGCGGAGACACGCACCGTCTTTGCCTTCGTATTCTTGAACAGATGCGCCTCGCAGATGTCACGCTCCTTCTCCGGTCTCCCGTGAAGCACGCACAGATACCGCTTATCCGTTTTGTTGTCCCTTATCGCCTCATTTACGGCTCTGAGAGCCTCCGCGGTCTTGGCGGCTATCACGATACCGCCCGTATTTCGGTCGATACGGTTACACAGCGCAGGTGCAAAGGAGTTCTCCTCCTCCGGTCTGTACTCTCCCTTTTGAATGAGATAGCTTTTCAGATGGCGTATAAGAGTATTGCCGCCGTCGTCTCCGTCGCCGTCATGGACGAGCTGTCCCGCTCTCTTGGAAAGAAGGAGGATATTCTCATCCTCGTATATTACGGAGAGATTCGGCTTTGTGAGAGGTATGTCCTCCGCCTTCTTTTTATCCTCGGTAAACTCATCGGGGATAAAGAGCGTCACGACGTCTCCCTCCTTCAGTATATCCGAGCCCTCGGCGCGCTTGCCGTTCAGCTTGATGCGCTTCTTTCTGAGGTATTTATACATAAGGGCGGCGGGCAGCCCTTTGATGCATTTACCCAGAAATTTGTCAAGCCGCTGTCCGCCGTCATTTTTATTTATTGTAATGGTACGCATTATTTAGTGCCGAAGATACGGTCGCCCGCATCTCCGAGTCCGGGTACGATATAGGCGTGCTCATTGAGATGATCGTCAAGAGCCGCACAGTAGATATCGACATCGGGATGATCCGTCCTGAACTTCTCAACACCCTCGGGTGCCGCCACAAGGCACATGAGTCTTATCGACGTAACACCTCTGTTTTTGAGAAGCGTTACGGCATCGGAGGCGGAGCCTCCCGTGGCAAGCATCGGATCGACAAGGACAACGAGCCTCTCGTCAATATCACAGGGCAGCTTGCAGTAATACTCAACGGGCATATGCGTTTCGGGATCTCTGTAAAGTCCGATATGTCCGACACGTGCGACAGGCACAAGTCTGAGGAAGCCGTCGGTCATTCCGAGTCCCGCTCTGAGGATCGGCACGACTGCGACCTTCTTACCGGATATTCTTCCGGCAGTCATTTTTGAGACAGGAGTCTCGATCTCGTAGCTCTCAAGAGGAAGATCGCGTGTCAGCTCATAGCTCATGAGCATGGTGATCTCCTCAAGAAGCTCTCTGAAATCCTTTGAGCCGGTCTCTTTTTTTCTCATGATTGAAAGCTTATGCACAATCATCGGATGGTCGATAAGATGAAATTCTCCCATTTTTATATCCTTTCGGTGTTAATTATTCGCCGCATTTCCATACGTCTATTATACTCTCATACCGCATATTTTTCAAGTGTGACTTTGGCGATATTTTGATTTTTATGCACAAAAGTCCGCGGTCAGTCGGTATAATAGGTGATCCTGTCGATTTTAAGCTCATCGCCGTCGCGAACAAGCTCGAAATACAGCGGCTTTGCCGCACCGCTGTCTATATCGTTTCTGAAGGTGCCGTTATTGCGGTATATTCGGTAGCTGACGTCGAATGCCGTTCTCTTTCCGCCGCTCTCCTCCTTTTCCCACAGCTTTGATATGCGGATATCGTATATCATTTGCGGGGCAAAGCGCACCTTCTCGGTGTTTGTCTCGTAATACCTCTCGGTAAACATCTCATTATAAGCCTCGGTATCGCCGGCAATGACGGCATCGAAATACTTCCTGAAGAACACGACACCATCACCGAAGCGCTCATAATCGCTGCCGATGCCGTATTCCTCCGCGCCGTCCTTGTAATAGAGAAGCCTGTCAAGCTCCATGTATTCCTTGACCTCGGTCACGTCAAGATCATAATCCGGCTTATAGAAGATGTAGCTGTTGAGCTCATCGGAATACATATTGGTGGGGCCGCTCTCCTTGCGGCTCTCCGCCCACTCCGTTATAAGCAGGGACAGGGCGCATATTACCCCCACGGCACATATCACCGCGACAAACACCGCCGCCCGCTTTTTGCGTTTCTTTTTGTTATCCGTGCTCTCTACGGTATTTTTCATTCAGTCCCCCCGATTTGACCGATCCCCGCAAGGTCTGTGACATTGCGGGGATCCTTTTATCAGTCGAAGCGGCGCAAAGGCTTACGCCATTTCGATAAATCTCTTGAGATTCTTATATCCGAGCTCGATTCCGCGAAGGTTATCCTCCATGCCCTCGAACTCTATTGTAATATATCCGTCATATCCCGAGCGCACCATCGTTCCGATGCTCTGAGCAACTCTCGCATCGCCGTGACCTATTATCGCGCCTCTCAGGTAGTTGCCTCCGCGTGATCTGAACCAGCCGTCGCCGGGATTCGGCTCAAGACCGCTCTTTACAAAGAAATCCTTTGCATGAACGTGGAAGGCATAGGGTGCCATGATGCCGACGGAGACATTGGGATTCTCATCTGCACAGAGGAAGTTACCCATATCGACAAGAGCGCCGAAGTTCGGGTGTCCGACCGCATTGATGAGCTTTTCGACGCGGTTTGCATCCTGTGAGAAGAAGCCGTGATTCTCGGTCATCGTGCGGATGCCCTTCTCTGCCGCATACTCCGTCACCTCTCGGATCCTCTCCGCAAGCACAGGAAGCACGTCATCATAGCCAATACCGTATTTTCTTGTGCGGATACCGCCCGTTACATCGTGTCTCATCAGCGAAACGCCGAGAGTCGCCGCCATATCGACAAGCCCCTTGAGTCTGGCGATCTCCTCCTTGCCGTCCGCCGAGCCGTTATTGAGGAAATCGGCTCCGGTCAGATATGCGACGGGAGTGATGCCGACCTTCTCGCAATGCTCTCTCATCTCACTTACGCGGCGGGGATCGTTCTGCCACGCGCCCTCGACAAATTCGATACCGTCAAAGCCGACGCTTTTGGCATGGTCGATTATGCCGAGCATACCCAGCTTTTCATCCGATGCATAGGCGCCGTAGCTGTATGAGCTTACACAGGTTTTCATTTTATAATTCCTCCGGAATATGTATAGTCTGTAGCTTTACTGAGTAAATTATATACCAACAGGCATAATAAATCAATATATAATACGGAAATTTTACGATTTGGGGCGCTCTGTGTCCCCGCCCCGCGCCCACCGCAGGCGGGAAGCTCGGGAAATAATGAAGACGTTGTAAATTTCGTCCCGCAAATGAGACAAACAGCCGAATTAAAGGAATTATCCTTGACATAAGGGATAAAAAATCGTATAATAAGTACGTATTGTGTAGAATTATGCCTTTTTCTTATCGGATCTGGCGTTATTTTGAAAGGTTAAAAAATGCCGACATATAATAATCTTCATGCAGCACCCCCGAAAAAGTTTACCGATATAAGGAACCTTTTCAAGACAAGTGCAGAGGTCTTCGGTGACAAGACCCGTTATATCTACAGAGAAAGCGATGAGCTCACCGAGTATTCCTTCAATGATTATTGGCGTGATATGCAGTCCTTTGCGACCTACATCATGAATTCCTCTCTTGCCGGAAAAAGAGTCGCCGTTATCGGTGACACACATCCCATGTGGTCTGTCGCCTTCACCGCGCTGATCTCCTGCGGCTGTGTTGCCGTTCCCCTCGACAAGGAGCTTGAAATCGAGCAGATCATTGATTTCATGCGTATCGCGGAGTGTGAGGCTGTCGTGTACACGGAGTGCTACAACCGCAAGCTGGTTGAGCGCGCCGCGGATATGCCGTTTATCAGAAAGTTCATCGCCGTTACTCCCGAGACGGATTTTCCGCCCTCACGTATGGTACGCAGCATGGCGCATTGCCTGTCCTCGGGCGCGGCGCGACTTGCGGACGGCGACACCTCCTTTGAGGATTTCGTTATTCCCATGGACAGTATGTGTGCCCTGCTCTTTACCTCCGGCACAACAGGCACAAGCAAGGGCGTTATGCTGTCGCACAGAAATCTCACCGCCGCCACAACCGCCTCCTGTCAGTGTACCCGCTACGATTCCAAGGATTCGCTCGTATCCGTGCTTCCGATACACCACACCTTTGAGCTTACGACAATTCATCTTGCCACGGCAAATCTCGGAATGACCGTATACATCAACGAATCCATTCGCTATGCCACAAGAAACTTCAAGGAATTTAAGCCGACCGTGCTGGTGTTCGTTCCGCTGTTCCTTGAAACCGTTCACAAGCGCATTTGGGAAACGGTACGAAAGAAGGGCATTGAGAAGAAGGTACGCACCGCAATGAAGCTTAGCGATGCCCTGCTTCTGACCGGTGTCGATGTACGTGAGAAGTTCTTCTCCGAGATCACCGAGGTATTCGGCGGTCGCCTCAAGAGCATCGTTGTCGGCGGAGCGCCGATAGATCCGCAGATAGTCAGAGATTTCTACTCCTTCGGCATCACCGTGCTTCAAGGCTACGGCATCACGGAGTGTTCGCCTCTTGTGGCGGTAAACATTCCCGGTCGCGTCAGCTTTGATTCGGTAGGTCAGCCGGTCACGGGCTGTGAGGTGAAGATCGAACAGCTTGACGGCTGTGATGAGGGCGAGGGCGAGATCCTCGTCAAGGGCGACAACGTAATGCTCGGCTACTACAACAACGAGGAAGCCACCTCGGAGGTATTCACCGAGGACGGATGGTTCAGAACAGGCGATATCGGTCGCATCGACAAGAAAAGCTATATCACCGTCACCGGACGCAAGAAGAACGTCATAATCGCCTCCAACGGAAAGAACGTATTTCCGGAGGAGCTTGAGGAGAGGCTCGTAAAGCTTCCCGAGGTCAAGGAGTCGGTCGTTGTTGCACGAAGCGACAAGACCACCGGAGATACCGTCATCACCGCGCTGATCCTGCCCGACACCGAGGTCGTGGGTGAGAATTACTGCCACGATGATCTGTGCAAGATCTTCAAGGAAAAGATAACGCAGATAAACAAAACTCTCCCGCCGTATAAGCACATAAACAAATTCGAAATACGCAGTGATGAGTTCGAAAAGACTCCTTCGAAAAAAATAAAGCGTTTCCTCTTGAAATAATCGGAAATATGGTTTATAATATACTAGTCTTATTATTCTATCCTGTAGGAGGTGAAATGTATGTTTGAGCAGGTTAAGGATATGCTGGTAAATGAGCTGTCCGTCAATGCGGATGATGTCACCATGTCGGCAGAGCTCGTAGCAGATCTCGGAGTTAACTCTCTGGAGCTTGCAGACCTCATTCTTCTTTGCGAGGAGAAGTTTGATATCGAAATCGGGGATGAAGATATCCGTAATTTTATAACCGTCGGAGATGTTGTTAATTATCTTTCATCCGTAGAACAATAAATCGAAACGGTATTTTATTACCAAGCGAATCTCAAAAATGCGCGGAGTCGGCTTCGCGCATTGCTTTTTATAACTTTACAGAAACGGAAATTGTTATGAAGAATGTATCCTTGAGGGGTGTCGGCTTCACTGCGGGCTCCCTTACCGAGATCTCGGAATATATCATCGAGCGCATAGCCGGCGGTGAGCAGACAGCGGTCTTTACTCCGAATTCGGAGATAGTGCAGATGTGTATAGACGAGCCGTCGCTGTACGAGGTGATAAACTCGGCAGAGGTGGTGATCCCCGACGGAATAGGTGTCATCAAGGCAGCCAAGGTCTTGGGGCTTCCCCTGACCGAGCGTGTGCCCGGAATTGAGCTCGGGGAGCATATGCTGTCCGTCGCAGACAGCACGATGCCGGTATTTTTCTTGGGCGGAAAGCCGGAGGTTGCCGAGGCAGCCGCCGAAAAAATGACGGAAAAGTACCCGAATCTCAAGGTGTGCGGCTGTCATGACGGCTATTTTGCCAAGAGCGGCGAGGAGAACGATGCCGTGCTTGAGGAAATACGTCGCTCCGGTGCGGTGATACTCTTTGTTTGTCTCGGCGCGCCCGCGCAGGAGAAGTGGATCTTCGAAAACAGGGCGGCGCTTCCCGATGTTCGGCTGATGATGGGTCTGGGCGGATCTCTCGACATTTATTCGGGCAGATCGGAAAGAGCGCCGAGCTTCTTCAGGAAGGCTGGTCTTGAATGGCTCTACCGTCTCTTAAAGGAGCCGTCACGCATCGGGCGTATGATGAATCTGCCGAAATTCTACTTCGGCACGGTCCTCTACCGCATCAAGGGCGGAAAATAAGCACCGCAGGGACTTTGTCCCGACGATCGGCTTCAAAGCTCCGCGATATCCGCAAGAGAGAACGGATTTACGCAGGCAAAACAGGCATGACCGAGGTCATGCCTGTTTTTTCGTATTTCGGTTTCCGTTATGCGGGCAGTGCCCTATCTGCCGCCTATCCGTCAGACCTTTGCAAGCATTCTTATCAGCTCACAGATCTCATCGGGCGTATGATTATCCGTGGAGATTGCCATATCGTAATTTTCAAGCTTGCCCCACTTCTGACCGGTATAATAATTGTAGTAGCCGGCTCTGCGCTTATCTGTCTTGACAACAAGCGGCTTTGCCTCGGCTAACGTCAGCTCATGGCGTTTCGCGATCCGCTCCACGCGGCGCTCGAAATCCGCATACAAGAACACGCGCACGACATCCTTGTGATCCTCAAGCACGTAATCTGCGCACCGTCCCACGATAACGGCGCCCTTACCGCTGTCGGCAAGCTCCTCGATGATTTCCGACTGCGCGAGAAACAGCTTATCGTTTATGGGATGATAATTCGGATTTTGCACATTGCTGTACATGGATGATCCGACCGCAAGCGTATACAGGATACTGTTCGGTGTCTTTTCGTCGGCGTGTGTCAGCTTATCGGGGTGAACTCCGATCTTTTGGGCGGACATCGTTATCAGATTATTGTCATAAAACTCAAAGCCGCACTTTTCCGCAAGAAGCTGTCCTATTTCACGGCCTCCGCTTCCGTACTGTCTTGCTATTGTTATGATCTTGTTTGCCATGAACATTGCCTCCTTTAAGTTTTATTCAAATAATTCTGCGCTCTCGGCGCGGATCTGCGGGATTTACGAGAGTTATCCGAGAGGACTTTCGAAAAAGTTCACTCGGGCTTCCAAGGTACGAACGAGGGCTTTCCGAGAGGCCGTTTTTAAAATTCCACCCCGGCTCCCCCCCACAGAGCAACAGTGTTTTTATTGAGGGGGGGTGGGAGGACTTTTGAAAAAGTCCCCTCGGGCTCCCCAAAACCTTCAAACTGTTTTAATATGTCCGGAGCTTATGGATTTTCGGTCGGTCTAAAGCTTTTTGGGATTGCCGGTACATTTCGCCAAAAAGCCGCCTTGCGAAATTTGAAGTGCGCCTCGACGGGCGCGAAAGTGCGAAAGCACGCGAAATCTTGCAGGCAAGATTTCCTGCGATTATTATACCATGAAGCAAAAATGCTTGCTCGCAAGGGCATTTTTGCGAAGCCGTCAATAGTGCAGTGTGTGCGAATGCACACAGCGGCTTTGCCGCAAGACGTTTCTCCGAAACGTCTTACTGCGATTATTATACCACAATTACAGCCGTTCGTAAATAGCATTTTTCGTAATTTTGCCGAATAATTTTCACAAACGCGCATCACTGTAAAATATTACAGCTCTTTATAGGGACATTTGTTCATATTTGCAGTCAAATATTCGGATTTTAATTTTTTGTTGGCAAGATTGCCTATGACATAATTTTCCATTTTATGGTATAATAATCACGGTAAGGCATTTCGGAGAAACGCCTTACCGTGATTACAGAAGCGGGGATATCCTATGTTTAATGTGGGAAATGCGATAATCTACGGCAGTACGGGAGTTTGCCTGATCGAAGATATCAGGATCGAAGATTTTCTCGGTAAGCGTGAGCCGTACTATATCCTAAAGCCCGTATTTTCCAAGGGCTCGACGATCTTTTGTCCCGTTTCAAACTCCAAGGTCACCATGCGCCGCGTATCCTCAAGGGATGAGCTCATGCCCGCCCTTCACTCTCCCGACACGGACATTCCTTGGATCGCGGGAGATCAGCAAAGGCGCGATTTCTTTTCTGCCGTCCTGAAGCGATGCGAGGTTTGCGAGATGGGCGGCGTGATCCGACTTCTCTGCCGCAAGAAAGCCGAGAAGGAGGCTCTCGGCAAACGTCTTCACGTTGCCGATGAGAAGGCTCTTTCCGATGTACAAAAGCTGTTGTTCGGGGAGATCGCATACGTATTCGGAATTGATATCGACGATGCCGCGACTCTCTTTTACTCCGGCAAATAACACCCTCAAAGCAAGCGGACAAAACCGCCGACATGATCATGTCGGCGGTTATTTATTTATGCATTGCACAGTTTTTGCACGGCAGATATCCGTCGGCTACGGCGGTCTCGATATCCACCGCTCTTGCGCTTGCTCCGGCGCATGAGGCACGAAGATGATATTTCTTGCCGCTCGGGGTAACGTACACCGTGGTCAAGCCGTCTGCGACGGTCGTCGCCGTCTGCTCGTCGGATGTGGGCTCCTCACCCTCGGCAGCTATCACGTTCACCGTATATTTCTCCGATTCAAGCTCTCCGTCGGCGGATCTGACATACACGCTCACAAGCCCCGCCGATATTGCCGACACGCTTGCCCGTATCATTCTGTCCTCTGTATTCTCCCTGTCAAGGACGAGGCACGCCACCTCGGGATTTGATGATACCGAGATGATATCCTCCGCATCGACACCACTCGGCACATTCACCCAAATGCCGTCCACGGTATCTCCGGCACATACAGCTATCCCGTCTGCAAGCCCGCTGACGGCGAAGCTGTCGGCAGTCATCTCCTCGCCGTCCGCATACCGCTGTCTTATCACAAGAAGTCCGACTGTGAGCGCAACAGTCAGCACGATACAGCACACTCGAAAAGCCTTCATAAGAGCGGCTCCAGCTTATATCCGCTGCCACGCTTTGTCATCACAAGTCTTTGACCGATGTAGCTCCGCACCTTTTTATTCAAGTTGCAGATATGCACCGCCACCCTGCATGACTTTTTGCAGTCCGCAAAGCAAGCCCTGCCTATTGACCTCTCGCTCACCCATCTGTCGCGGCAGATCATCAGCAGAATGAGTATACGTCTTTCCGAGGCGGTGAGCTTGAAGCGCACGATATCCATATTCACCCGAGTGCCGTTTACCGTCAGATTCCGCACCTTGTATACAGGCGGCGTGATACCGAAGCGCTTTTCTATGAAATCAAGCACAAACTCGGCGTGTGAGCCATGCTCCCTCGGATCGTAAAACACAACGTCTTTATTGTATATCCTACTGCCCGAGCCGTTGACGGCAAGTAATGGTATCCTCCCGCATCGAAGCGAAACGATGTTCAGATACGCCTCGCTGTCCGCGAATGCCACTACCGCAAGCGCCTCCGGATAACAGCTTATTTGCGCGGCGGTCGTGATTATCACGGGAAGCTCATACGCCGCAAGCGCATCTCGGAGAGCGCGGCTTCTTTTCAGTTTATCGTCATCCACTATGAGAAACATAATAAAACAATATCCTTTCACATATTCCGCGACTTGGTATAATATAAATATTACAGAAATCTATACAGGAGCAAGATTATGTTTATTTACACAGTAAAAGGAAGCACTATTAAATTTTTCGCAGTGATCCTGATCGCAGTAGCCGCACTGATCTCCGTGGCGGTGATATCAAGTCGCTCGGAGACTCTCACAACAGAGGCTATTTCGACTGCGAACAAGAGCATAAGATATGACAAGATCAAAACAGCCGAGGACAGGCGCAAATTTCTTGAGCAGTTCGGCTGGGAAATGGAGGACAGGGAGGTCGAGTCGGTCAAGGTCAAGCTTCCCGCCGAGTTCGACAAAATAATGACGGAGTACAACGAGCTCCAAAAATCTCAAGGGCTCGATCTGCAAAAGCACAAGGGGAGAGAGGTTGAGCGGTACACCTACACCGTCACGAATTATCCGGACTACAGCGGCACGGTATATGCCAACATAATAGTTTACCGAAATCGCGTGATCGGCGGAGACATATGCTCCTCCGACGTCTCGGGCTTTATACACGGCTTTGAGCTTCCCGCCCTCGGCGGAGAATAAGCCCTTACCGGAAGTAAGAATACATCTCCGCGCCGTGCAACCGTTCCGTAATTTCAAAACCGAGAGAAGCCGCAGCTTCTCTCGGTTTTATACTTAGGCAATTATTCCTCGGATTCCTCGGCTTCTTCAAGCTCCTCCGGAGCCTCCTCAAAAGCCTCTGCATCCTCATCCTCCTCGCCGTCAAGCTCTATGTCAAGCTCGCCGTCGATCTCCTCATCGTATTCATCGTCAAAGGAGAACGGAACCTCCTGTCTCTGCTCGGGCTCCTCGGGCTCGGGTACAGCCAAGCCGTCTACCTGCACGTTCTGATATCTCTCGATACCGGTACCGGCGGGGATCAGCTTACCGATAATAACATTCTCCTTGAGTCCCATGAGGTGATCCACCTTACCCTTGATAGCCGCCTCGGTGAGGACCTTTGTGGTCTCCTGGAAGGATGCGGCGGAAAGGAAGGATTCGGTGAGAAGCGATGCCTTCGTAATACCGAGAAGCACCGGCGTCGCCGTTGCAAGGCAGAGCGTTCTCTCACCCGCATCAATACGAGCCTGAACCTCGGAATTCTCCGCATTAAACTCGCTGAGATCCACGGTAGAGCCGGAAAGAAGCGATGTATCTCCCGATTCCTCTACCTTTACCTTTCTCGTCATCTGACGGGCGATGACCTCGATGTGCTTATCGTTGATATCAATACTCTGAGAGCGGTACACCTTCTGCACCTCACGGATGATGTAGTCATATACCGCATCAATTCCGTTGATACGAAGAATATCCGCAGGGCTCTTGTAGCCCTCCGTCAGCTCGCGTCCCGCCTCGACATACTGACCGTCCTCAACAACGATACGTGTACCGAAGGGGATCTGATATGTGAGATTCTCTCCGCCCGCGGAGGGAGTGATGACAACATTTCTCAGGCGCTTTGCCTCCTCGATGGAGACAGTACCCGAGGTCTCGGCAACGATCGCGGTCTTCTTGGGCTTACGTGCCTCGAACAGCTCCTCGACTCTCGGAAGACCCTGTGTGATATCGGAGCCTGCAACACCACCGGTATGGAAGGTACGCATCGTAAGCTGTGTACCGGGCTCACCGATGGACTGTGCGGCGATGATACCGACAGATTCACCGATATTGACTGTCGTGGAGTGTGCAAGATCGGAGCCGTAGCAATGAGCGCAGACGCCGTGACGTGCCTTACACTGAAGCACGGAACGGATATGAACTCTCGTAATACCGGCATTTACGATCCTTGCGGCATCGGCATCCGTGAGCATCACGCCCGCCTCCGCAATGATCTCGCCGGTGGCGGGATCCGCAACGGGATCGACGGTATATCTTCCGACAAGTCTGTCGCGGAGGGGCTCGATCACCTCGGTGCCTTCCTTAATATCCTCTACCCAGATACCCTTATCGGCTCCGCAGTCCTCCTCACGGATAATTACATCCTGAGATACATCGACAAGTCGTCTTGTGAGGTATCCGGAGTCTGCTGTCTTGAGCGCCGTATCGGACAGAGACTTACGCGCACCGCGCGCCGCAATGAAATACTCCAGTATATTAAGTCCTTCACGGAAGTTCGACTTGATCGGGATCTCCATGGTCTTACCGGAGGTAGCAAACATAAGTCCGCGCATACCGGCAAGCTGACGCATCTGTGTCACGTTACCGCGGGCACCGGAGTCTGACATCATCTTAATGGGATTGTATCTGTCAAAGTTAGCTTGGAGCGCAGATACAACGTCTGCCGTAGTCTGCTCCCAGATCTTGATGACATTGGCGTATCTCTCATCCTCGGAAAGCTCACCGCGGCGGAAATACTTGCCTATCTTATCGACCTGCTTCTCAGCCTCTGCGATGAGAGTGTACTTCTCGGGCGGTATCGTCATATCCGCAACGGATATGGAGATAGCACTTCTGGTGGAGTACTTGTAGCCCATCGCCTTTATCTCATCAAGCACCTCGGCGGTTACGCTGAAGCCGTGCACCTTGATACATCTGTCGATGATCTTATTGAGCTCCTTGGAGGTGGTGACGAACATGATCTCAAGATCAAGGATCTTGTCTGGATCGGTGCGATCAACGTATCCGAGATCCTGCGGGATATTCTTATTGAAGATAAGACGTCCGAGAGTGGCGTCGATGATCCTTGTGACAGTCTCTCCGTTTATCTCCTTTGAAACTCTTACCTTGATGGGAGCATGAAGTCCGAGAAGTCCGTTCTCGTAAGCCATCACAGCCTCATCAAAGTCGCGGAAGATCTTGCCCTCACCGGGCTCGCCCGCCTTATCGAGAGTCAGATAGAAGGAGCCGAGCACCATGTCCTGAGAAGGAACGGCGATAGCGCGTCCGTCAACAGGCTTCAGGAGGTTATTTGCGGAGAGCATGAGGAAGCGCGCCTCTGCCTGCGCCTCGGCAGACAGCGGAACGTGTACCGGCATCTGGTCTCCGTCAAAGTCCGCATTAAACGCCTTACATACCAAGGGATGAAGCTTTATCGCCTTACCCTCGACAAGCACGGGCTCGAACGCCTGAATCGACAGTCTGTGAAGCGTAGGCGCACGGTTGAGCAGTACGGGGTGCTCCTTAATAACATTTTCCAGTGCATCCCATACATCGGGATTTACGCGCTCGACCTTCTTCTTTGCCTCCTTGATATTCGACGCCTTTTGAGTCTCAACAAGGCGCTTCATTACAAAGGGCTTGAACAGCTCAAGAGCCATTTCCTTAGGCAGACCGCACTGGTAGATCTTGAGGTTAGGGCCTACAACGATTACCGAACGTCCCGAATAGTCAACACGCTTACCGAGAAGGTTCTGACGGAAGCGTCCCTGCTTACCGCGAAGCATCTCGGAGAGTGACTTCAGGGGTCTGTTGCTGGGACCTGTCACGGGCTTTCCGCGACGGCCGTTATCTATAAGTGCATCAACAGCCTCCTGAAGCATTCGCTTCTCGTTGCGAATGATTATCTCGGGAGCACGGAGCTCAAGAAGTCTCTTGAGTCGGTTGTTTCTGTTGATAACGCGGCGGTACAGATCGTTAAGATCGGAGGTGGCAAAGCGGCCGCCGTCAAGCTGTACCATCGCACGGATATCCGGCGGGATAACGGGGATAACGTCAAGGATCATCCACTCGGGCTTATTTCCCGATTTACGGAATGCCTCAACGACCTCAAGGCGCTTGACTATACGGATCTTCTTTTGACCGGAGGCGGTCGCAAGCTCCTCTCTGAGCTGTGCGGACAGTGCCTCGATATCAATCTCGTGCAGAAGCTCCTTTATCGCCTCGGCACCCATACCCACGCGGAAATCGTTCTCGTATCTCTCATATGCCGCTCTGTATTCGGTCTCCGTGAGGAGCTGATACTTTGCAAGCGGTGTCATACCGGGATCTATAACGATGTAGCGGGCAAAATACAGTACCTTCTCAAGAAGTCTCGGAGAGATATCAAGCAGAAGTCCCATTCTCGAAGGAATGGCTCTGAAGTACCAGATATGAGATACGGGAGCGGCAAGCTCTATATGGCCCATGCGCTCACGGCGAACCTTTTTCTGGGTCACCTCTACTCCGCACTTCTCACAGATCTTGCCCTTGTGCCTGATACGCTTATACTTTCCGCAAAGGCACTCCCAGTCCTTGGTCGGGCCGAAAATGCGCTCGCAGAACAAGCCGTCGCGCTCCGCCTTGAGTGTACGGTAGTTTATGGTTTCGGGCTTTTTGACCTCACCGTAAGACCAGTTGCGAATCATCTCGGGTGAAGCAAGACCGATCTTTATTGAATCGAATGTGTTCTTATTATCCATCGGCAATTACCTTTTTCTCATTTTATTTGATTTGCGAAGTTATTTATGCCGTAGTTATATCAATAATCTTCTTCTTCGTCAGCATCATCGAAGGCAAGCTCGCCTACGCTGAATACCGCATCTTCGTTTTCACTGTCGGAATTGAATTCACTGTCCGTATATGAATCGTAAAGCTGTTTTGTCTCAACGGATGAGCCGACATCCTCGGCAGTCACGTCTGCATCGGGATAGCTCTTGGGTGCTTCCGGCATCGGATCCTCACCGATAGTTGAGAGCTCGATCTCATTGCCGTCCTTATCAAGTATCCTTATATCAAGAGCAAGCGCCTGAAGCTCCTTTACGAGCACCTTGAATGCCTCGGGAACTCCGGGAGTGGGGATATTCTGTCCCTTGACGATCGCCTCATAGGTCTTGACACGGCCGGTGACATCGTCGGACTTGACCGTAAGGATCTCCTGAAGGGTGTATGCCGCGCCGTATGCCTCAAGTGCCCATACCTCCATCTCTCCGAAGCGCTGTCCGCCGAACTGTGCCTTACCGCCCAAGGGCTGCTGTGTAACAAGTGAGTAAGGACCTGTCGAACGGGCGTGGATCTTATCGTCAACGAGATGGTGAAGCTTCAGGTAGTACATGATACCGACCGTAACGGGGTTATCAAATGCCTCACCCGTACGTCCGTCGTACAGAATGGTCTTACCGTCTACGACCTTGAGCTTATCGGCAAGTCTCAGCGACTCCGTATACTCCTTATTGTCGATCTCGGCGGGGCTGAGCTGACGGAGGATATCCTTACCGTCCTCATCAATGCCCGTGACCTCATAGACGTTCTTACCGGCAACATTCTCGTTGGGAAGCACGGGACGTGCCATACCCGCCATCTTCATGCACTCGGTGATATCCTTCTCGTTTGCTCCGTCGAATACGGGAGTCATTATCTTCCAGCCGAGCTTCTTCGCGGCGATACCGAGATGCACCTCAAGCACCTGACCGATATTCATTCGGGAAGGAACGCCGAGAGGATTCAGCACGATATCAAGCGGTGTGCCGTCGGGCAGGAAGGGCATATCCTCGGGAGGAAGAATACGTGAAACGACACCCTTGTTACCGTGACGTCCCGCCATCTTATCTCCGACGGATATCTTACGCTTCTGCGCTATATAAACTCTTACTACCTTATTGACGCCGGGCGACAGATCGTCCCCGTTCTCGCGTGAGAACACCTTGACGTCAACGATGATTCCGTTTGCGCCGTGAGGCAGTCTCATTGAGGTATCGCGTACCTCTCTTGCCTTCTCACCGAAGATCGCGCGGAGAAGCCTCTCCTCTGCGGTCAGCTCGGTCTCTCCCTTGGGAGTTACCTTACCGACAAGAATATCTCCGGCTCTTACCTCGGTACCGATCTTTACGATACCGTCGGCATCAAGATCCTTCAGCGCATCGTCACCGACATTGGGGATCTCGCGTGTGATCTCCTCCGGCCCGAGCTTTGTATCTCTCGCCTCATGAGAGTATTCCTCGATATGAATGGAGGTGTACACGTCGTCGCGTACCAGCCTCTCATTGAGAAGCACCGCGTCCTCGTAGTTGTAGCCCTCCCAAGTCATAAAGCCGATAAGGGCGTTCTTACCGAGTGCGATCTCGCCGTCCGCGGTAGCGGGGACGTCGGCGATGATCTGACCCTCCTCGATACGCTCACCGACATTGATTATCGGGCGCTGATTTACGCAGGTGCTCTGGTTTGAGCGCTTGAATTTGATGAGATGATATACATCCTTCTGACCGTCGTCTGTTCTGATGACGATGCGGTCTGCGGATACGGACTCCGCATAGCCCGCGCGACGAGCGACCTCGACTACGCCGGAATCCACTGCCGCCTTGTACTCCATACCCGTTCCGACGATGGGCGAATCGGTAACAAGCAGCGGCACAGCCTGCTTCTGCATGTTGGAGCCCATGAGTGCACGGGAGTTATCGTCGTTCTCAAGGAACGGGATCATCGCGGTGGCAACGGATACCACCATCTTGGGGGATACGTCCATGTAATCGACCTTGGAGGCATCGACCTCGATGATCTCGGTTCTGTCTCTCGCCGTGACCTTGCTGTTCACAAAGCGATTGTTTTCGTCAAGGGGCTCGTTTGCCTGAGCGACTATATATCCGTCCTCGACGTCGGCGGTCATGTATACCACCTCGTCGGTGACAACGCCGGTCTCCTTATCCACCTTGCGGTAGGGAGCCTCGATGAAGCCGTACTTCGAGATACGTGCGTAGGTCGAAAGGTACGAGATAAGTCCGATGTTGGGTCCCTCGGGAGTCTCGATCGGGCACATTCTTCCGTAATGGGTGTAGTGTACGTCACGCACCTCAAAGGAGGCTCTGTCTCTGGACAGACCGCCGGGACCGAGCGCAGAGAGACGTCTCTTATGAGTCAGCTCCGCAAGGGGGTTGTTCTGATCCATGAACTGGGACAGAGGAGACGAGCCGAAGAACTCGCGGATCGCGGTAACAACAGGTCTGATGTTTATAAGGGTCTGAGGTGTCAGGCTCTCGCTGTCCTGTATCGTCATGCGCTCCTTGACGATCTTATCCATTCTGGAAAGACCGATACGGAGCTGATTCTGAAGAAGCTCACCGACACAGCGGAGACGTCTGTTTCCGAGGTGGTCGATATCGTCCGTCGTGCCGACGTCGTGAGATAGGCACAGCAGATAGTTGATGGAGGAAAGGATATCCTCTCTCGTGATATGCTTGGGGCAAAGCTCTGCCTTGCGGCGAAGCACCAGCTCACCGAAGGTCTTCTCATCGCCTGCCGCCTCATCAAGCAGCTCATTCAGAACGTCAAGGCGAACCTTCTCATGAATGTCGTATTCTTCAAGTGTGCGTCCGATAACGCTCTCGGGCCATACGGTTCCGTTTGAGAACACCTTGACCTCACTGCCGTCCTCCATACGGAGGTATACCTCATTGATGCAGGCGCGTTCTACCGCCTCCGCATCTGCGGCGGAAAGGATAGTGCCCTCCTCAAACAGCACCTCACCCGTGATGGGAGATACTGCGGCACGGGACAGAGTATGTCCCTCGATTCTCTTGCCGATGGCAAGCTTTTTGTCGTACTTGTATCTGCCGACGGGGGCAAGATCGTAGCGCTTGGGATCGAAGAACAGATTGTTTATAAGGATCTCGGCGCTCTCGACGATAGCGGGCTCACCGGGACGGAGCTTCTTGTAGATCTCCTTCAGTGCCTCGTCGCGGATCGTCGACTTGTTCTCAAAGGAAAGAGCCTCGCACTCATCCTTGTCAAGAGTGGCGGTAAGCTTGACCTCATCACCGAAGACCTCCGCGATCTGTGCGGGAGTCTCAATGCCGAGAGCACGTATAAGAACTGTTACGGGGAGCTTGCGGTTCTTGTCTATGCGAACATAGAATACGTCACTGGAATCGGTCTCGTACTCCAGCCACGCGCCTCTGTAGGGGATAACGGTGGAATTGTAGATCCGCTTACCGGTCTTGTCCACATCACAGCCGTAGTAGATTCCGGGGGAACGCACGATCTGAGATACAACGACACGCTCCGCGCCGTTGATGACAAACGTGCCCTTATCCGTCATAAGGGGGAAGTCTCCCATGAATATCTCGGACTGCTTTACCTCTCCGGTAAGCTTGTTCGTGAGGCGCACGTTGACCTTGAGGGGTGCGGCGTAATTCGCATCACGCTCCTTGCACTCCTCTATCGGATATTTGGTATTCTCGTCGATTGAAAAAGAAACAAAATCAATGTACAGATTGCCGGAATAGTCAACGATCGGAGACACATCCTCCAGCACCTCCAAAAGTCCCTTTTCCATGAACCACTTGTATGATTCCTTCTGTACCTCAAGGAGGTCGGGCATTTCGATGGGCTCGTCGATCTTAGAGAAGCTCATTCTCGTGTTCTTGCCCAGCTTATGGGGTTTTACCATCAAATATCAACTCCATTCTTTTAGCTCCCACTTGCATATAAATCTAATGAAAAATAGCACAAATGGTCTCAGATATGCCCTTCAAGGACAATCTAAGGCAGTTTATAATTTTAGCACTTTTTGGCTCGGTTGTCAACCGAAAATCCGGAATTACCCTTTTCTTTCCCGATATTTACAAAAGAACGAAAAAGAATTTACACATAATTTAATTGTAAACAATGTGTAAATTCTTGTTTTTTATTCTGTTTTGATTGACCTTACGCGCTCCTCGAGAGATGCTCTGTCATTGGCAAGAGTACCGAGCTGCACCTCGCGCAGAAGCACGTCAAGCACCTCCCCCACCCGTCTCTCGGGGATCCCCGCGGATATGATGCCATCGCCGCCGAGGGCAAGCATCGACGGAAGATACGGCACGCCGCTCTCTGCGATAAGCCTCGCCTCGCAAAGCAGCCCCTCACCCTCGAAGAAGTCCCCGTCGAAGGTGCCGTCAAGATGCAGGATATGCAAATATTCGGCAAGCATCGGAAGCGCATCACCGAAGGTACGCATGAGGGCGCACACGTCGGCGCGACTTCTCGGAGGCATCTCAAGCTCGAGGAAAAGGCGAAGGGTGTTCTTTACCTTTTTCGGAAGGGTGAGCCCTCCGAAAGGCTCGTCTCCTACCGCTCCGTGCTCCGCCATCAGCGCAAGCCTCACCACGGGCTCCGCCGTCTCGGAGCAATAGCGATACAGTCGGCGTGGAGGCGTTTTGCAAAGTCGGTCGAACACCTCGGGAAAAGCCTCCGTCGCCATCGCAAGGAACGGTGCCGACAGACATTTCCACAGCTCCGCCGTGACCCTTTCCCTCGAAACACAGCAGAGAGTTTCGCAAAGCTCGGCGGCAGCCGCACGCAATTCTTCATCGGGGGAAAAGCCGAGCTCCGCCGTAAATCTTACCGCGCGCAGGATACGCAGTGCATCCTCGCTCAGGCGCACCCTCGGATCTCCCACCGCGCGTATCACCCTCGCCTCAATATCACGCGCGCCGCCGAACGGATCTACCGTCAAGGCGCCACTACCCTGCGGTCTTGCCGCAACTGCGTTCATCGTGAAATCGCGTCTGCCGAGATCCTCCTCCACCGTATCGGAGAAGCTCACCGAATCCGGTCTGCGGTGATCCGCATACGTGCCGTCGCTTCTGAAGGTCGTGATCTCGCACGCCGCTCCGTCCGCAAGCACCGTCACGGTGCCGTGCCGAACACCCGCACCCTTTACGGCGCGCAGCTCGCCGTCGGAAAACACGCGCATCACATCGCTCGGTCTTGCCGCCGTCGTAATATCCCAGTCATGCGGCTCACGTCCGAGTATACTGTCGCGTATACAGCCGCCGACCGCATATGAATCGTAGCCCTCACTCATAAGGCGCCCTATCACTCGGCGCACATAATCGGGAAAAGGGATCTGCATGGTGCCGCTTACGAAAGAAGCGACTTCATCGCATCGGTGAACAGGACGGCGTTTGCATCCGCCTCATCTGCGGTCTTACCCGACGTCATGATATACACCTTCACCTTGGGCTCCGTACCGGAGGGACGGACAACTATAACGTCTCTCGCATCGGTGACATAATAGAGCACATCCGAGGACGGCAGTCCGGTCTCGCTAACCTCTCCGGTCACGATGCTCTTTATCGTTCCGAGCTTATAATCGCGAAGCTCCGCCACAGCTCTGCCGGCAAGCACCTTCGGCGGCTCTGCGCGAAGTCCCTGCATAAGAGCCTTCATCTTATCGTCCGCGCCGAGGCCCTTCATCTCAATGCTGAACACGTTCTCACGGAAGTATCCGTATTTCTCGAAAAGCCCGTCAAGAGCATCTCCGAGCGTCATGCCCTTCAGCTTATAATATGCCGCCATCTCACAGATGAGCAGTGATGCCACGACCGCATCCTTATCGCGCGCATAAGTGCCCTTCAGGTAGCCGTAGCTCTCCTCAAATCCGAGCAGGAAGGTGCCGTGTCCCTCCGCCTCATGCTTCTTTATGACCTCACCGATGAACTTGAAGCCGGTGAGCACATTGTACATCTCGACACCGTTTGCCTCGCAAATGCGTGTCGCAAGCTCCGATGACACGATGGATTTCACCGCATACGCATCCTCGGGAACGCCCCCGCTCTCCTTCAATGCGGTGATTATATAATCAAGGATAAGAGCGCCCATCTGATTTCCCGTGATGCGGAAGAACTTTCCGTCCTTTCCGCGTACTGCCGCTCCGACTCTGTCCGCATCGGGGTCGGTGGCGACGATAAGGTCGCTTCCCTCTCTCAAAGCGATAGCCTCACCGAGCGTGTACGCCTCGGCAAACTCCGGATTCGGGTACTTTACGGTGGGAAAATCTCCGTCGGGAGCCATCTGCTCTCCGACAGTGAACAGCCTTGTTATTCCCGCGCGTCTGAGCACCTCGGGAACCATGACCGCACCCGCGCCGTGAAGCGGTGTATACACAACGGCAAGCCGATCCGCCGCCACGGGTATCGCCTCGGGATTTACTCTTTGTGCAAGCACGCTGTCAATATACGCGCCGTCCGCAAGCTCGTCGCAAACGGTGACAAGCTCCGGTCTTGCCTTATCGGGAGTCGGAACATCGTCGAATATGTCAATGCGCGACATCTCCTCGGAAACAGTTGCGGCATGATCCGGAGGAAGCTGTGCGCCGTCCTCCCAATACGCCTTATAGCCGTTATACTCGGCGGGATTGTGCGATGCCGTGATATTGAGTCCGGCAATACAGCCGAGGTGAAGTATCGAAAACGAGAGCACGGGGGTGGGACGGAGAGACGAGAACAGATAAACTCTGATCCCGTGCGCAGTCAACACCTGAGCGCATCTGTCGGCAAATTCGGCAGATCTGTTACGGCTGTCGTAGGCAATGGCGACTCCTCTTTCCTTGGCATCTCCTCCGACCTTCTCGATGAGGCGGGCGATACCCTCGGTCGCGTGTGCCACCGTGCAGGTATTCATAAGCGCGGTTCCGGCTCCCATAACGGAGCGCAGTCCCGCCGTGCCGAATGACATATATCCCGAAAACGCCAGCTTTTTGTCGTCATCGCTCATGCCGACCAGCTCACGCTTCAGATCCTCGGGGAGAGTAGGCTCGGAGAGCCATCTTTTGTAGCTTTCAATATAGTCCATGATATGACCTTTCGTATTTATATTTCGGCATAACAGCCGTTTATGGTGTAGTCGGCGCCGATACCGAGGTACATGAGAAGTGCCGAAAACTCCGTCTTATCCATGCCGCCCGTCGCAAGCACGGCGCTGATGTGCGACATTCCGGAGGCGGTGCTCTCAAGCTCGGCGGAAACAAGCTCCGCTCCGAGCAGTCGCGCTCCGTCAAGATATTCCGAGGGGATCGACGCAACGTCGGAATCAAAGGACAGTCGCGACGGCGGCCTCTCCGAGCAGTCGGGGAAGCCGAGCGCGCAGAGCTGATACACGAAGCTCTCCCCCTCCTCGGAGGGGACATTTACCGCGCAGTGTATCTTCAGCCCATGCTTCTCCCTCAATCTCTCAAAGGAATTGAGTCTTCCCTCCGACGGATCTCTCATCGGCATGAGAGTATATCGGCTGTGCCCGTATTTCACATCCTCCGCGCAGGAGGCAAAGGAATCTCCGTATTTCACATTCAGTCCGAAGCCATGCGCCTCCATGATGCGCAAGGCATCACCGAGCCGTGCGATCTCGGGGATCGTCACCGTGTTCGGCTCCTCTGCGCTCTCCGGCTGAAACGGAGCCGGCAGAGGCGACTCTCGGTATTTGCGGCAGCAGAGGCACAGCCTTGCAAGCATCTCCCGATCCTCGCTCGGCATGACGAGCCTTGCAAGCTCGGACAGCTCCGCACCGTCGGCATCACCCGCAAGAGCCGCAAGCTCAAGCGCCGCGCCGCCCGCGAACGCATCGGCATCCGCTCTCATCCGCTCGGCAGTCCTCAGATTGCCGGCAATGACGGCAAGCTTCTCGTCGGCAGTCATTAAAGCTTACCGAGGATATCGTAGCTGTCGGACAGAAATTCGTTCAGCTCGTCGGCGGAGAGCTTCCGCTGGCTGAGCTTGCAGAGAGAATATATATGCTTTGCAAGTCTTTTTGCGGTATCCGGCTCCGTCTTTATCTTTTCGGGCAGGCTTCCGATGAGGGAATTGCTCGTATTGACGATAAGAGTTGCATCGGTGGGCATATTCGGCATATCTCCGCCGGAGTACATACGCATCATATCCTCCATACGGCGGTTTTCCTCGGATACGTTGAGGATAGCGGGGATATTCTCCTGCTTCAGGCACTCAAAGGTCACCTTTGTACCCTCGGCAACGACCTCTCCGAACAGCTCGGCTACGCCCTCGGGCTCCTTTGCATCCTCGTTTTTCATAGCGCCCGCGACCTCGGCATCGACGCGAACGAATTTCACGCCGCCCTCCTGCTCGACAAACGATATGAAGCTGCTGTCAATGATCCTGTCAAGCAGCACGGCATCAATGCCCTCGCTCTTGAACATGGAGATATAGCTTGCCTGTGCGGTCTTGTCATTTGCGTAGTACACCTTGCCCTCATGCTTTTCCTTCGCGCTCTCAAGATATTCATCAAGAGTCACAAACTCTCCCGAGCACTTTTCAAACAGGATGGCACTCTTTACGCGGTCATAGAATTTCTTATCCTTCAGTGAGGCATATTCGACAAAGGTCTTTACATCGCGCCATATCTTCTCATAGCCCTCTCTGTCCGTATTGAACATTGAGACAAGCTTGTCCGCGACCTTCTTGGTGATATGTGCGGATATCTTCGATACGTATCCGCTGTTTTGCAGATAGCTTCTGGACACGTTGAGCGGAAGCTCGGGGCAGTCAAGAACTCCCTTGAGCATAAGGAGATATTCGGGAATGACCTCCTTTATATTATCTGCCACAAACACCTGATTATAATACAGCTTTACCTGTCCCTCAAGGCTGTCGTACTCATTCGTGATCTTGGGGAAGTAAAGTATTCCCTTGAAATTCAGAGGATAGTCCGCTCTGAGGTGAATATGGAACAGCGGCTCTCTGAAATCGCGGAATACCTTTCTGTAGAAATCGGCGTACTCCTCATCGGTACATTCCGATGCGGTCTTCAGCCACAGCGGAGTCGTATCGTTGATCGGAGCCTCCGTCTTATCTCCGTCGGAGGCATCATCCTCTGTCTTTCCCGTGACGTTAAAATATATCGGCACGGGCATAAAGGCGCAGTACTTATCAAGCACCTCTTTTAGCTTATACTCGCTGAGGTATTCCTCGCCCTCCGCACCGATGTGCATAATGACCGTGGTTCCTCTTGCCGGAGTATCGTCATCCTCCGGATCGGCGGGCATGATCTCATATTCGCCGTCCGTTCCGCATACCCACTTTACCGCGGGAGAAAGATCGTGTGAGCGTGTTATGACCTCCACGGTGTCGCTGACCATAAACGAGGAATAGAAGCCGAGTCCGAAATGACCGATGATGCCGGAGCCGGCACCCTCGCTCTCTCCCTCGTATTTTTCAATAAAGTCAAGTGCGCCCGACAGAGCTATCTGGCACAGATACTTCCGAAGCTCCTCCTCGGTCATACCGATACCGTTATCGGTGACCGTAACTGTCTTTGCATCGCAGTCAAGCGTAACATCTATACGGAATGCCTCGGTGTCGACGTTTTCCGTCTTCCCGAGAGAGGCAAGTCTGCCGAGCTTGGTACAGGCATCACAGGCGTTTGATACGATCTCGCGAAGGAATATCTCCTTCTCCGAATAAAGCCATTTCTTTATCACGGGGAAGATATGCTCCATCTCCACACTTATACCGCCGCGCTTTACATCATCCTTTTCACTCATTATCATATACCTCCTGAGTCTTTGCAGTAATTGATTTTATCATCAATACTTTATTATATAACATAGTTTTCCCCGTGTCAAGATTTCGCACCCGAAAGAAAAAACGGAGCATCGGCAGACGGTGTCGATGCTCCGTGACGGAATATTTAATTTTTGAGGCTTTGCAGAGGTGCGGGTATCCTGCCGCCGCGCGCGATAAACTTGCTCGGGCTGAGCCTTGCTCTGAGAGGCATTACGGGTCCCGAGCCGAGAAGTCCGCCGAACTCCAGCTCGTCTCCGACATCCTTGCCTATCGCGGGAATGAGTCTTACCGCGGTGGTCTTGGAGTTCACCATTCCGATCGCCGCCTCGTCCGCAATTATCGCGGAAATAACGTCGGCGGAGGTATCTCCGGGGACTACTATCATATCAAGTCCGACGGAGCAGACCGATGTCATCGCCTCCAGCTTCTCAATGGAGAGATCTCCCGAGCGTGCCGCCGCTATCATGCCGGCATCCTCGGATACGGGAATGAACGCGCCGGAAAGTCCGCCCACGTGGGAGGACGCCATTACCCCGCCCTTCTTCACCGCATCGTTGAGCAGTGCAAGTGCGGCGGTGGTTCCGTGTATTCCGCAGATCTCAAGTCCCATTTCCTCAAGTATATGCGCGACGGAATCTCCGACGGCGGGAGTGGGCGCAAGAGACAGATCCACTATACCGAAGGGAACTCCGAGCCGCTTTGACGCCTCGGCTCCGACGAGCTGTCCCATTCTGGTGATCTTGAATGCGGTGCGCTTGATTATATCGGACACCATGCTGAGGTCCCCGTCGGGGCACTTCTTAAGAGCCGCACGGACAACTCCGGGGCCCGAAACTCCGACATTGATCACGCAGTCCGGCTCACCGACGCCGTGGAAGGCGCCCGCCATAAAGGGGTTATCCTCGGGAGCGTTGCAGAATACAACAAGCTTTGCACAGCCTATGCAGTTGCGATCTGCGGTGATCTCGGCGGCGCTTCGTATAACCTTACCCATCATGCCGACGGCATCCATATTGATGCCCGCCTTGGTGGAGCCTATATTCACGGAGGAGCAGACCCTCTCGGTGCTTGCAAGAGCCTCGGGGATCGAAGCTATCAGCTCGCGGTCTCCCGCGGAAAAGCCCTTGTGGACGAGGGCGGAATATCCGCCGATGAAGTTCACTCCGATCTCCTTTGCGATGCGGTCAAGAGTCAGGGCGTATTTCACCGGATCTCCGCCGGAGGATGCGGCAAGCATCGCTATCGGCGTGACCGACACACGCTTATTGATTATCGGAATACCGTACTTTTCCTCGATCTCCTCTCCGACGGAGACAAGCTTGCCCGCCAGACGAAGCACCTTGGCGTAGATCTTGTCGCAGGCGCGGTCGATATCGCTGTCGGCACAATCGAGGAGGGAGATACCCATGGTTATCGTGCGGATATCGAGATTTTCGTTTTGGATCATGGAAATGGTTTCCATGATGTCATTAAGATTCAGCATTATTTACGGTGCCCCCTCAGATCCTGTGCATTGAATTGAAGATATCCTCATGCATAACGCGGATATCCATCCCGATATCCGTCGCAAGAGAGGAAAGAGCATCGGACAGCTCATGGAGCGAGCAGGACATACTGCCGATATCGGCAAGCATCACCATTACGAACATATCCTGAAGCACGGACTGAGTAACATCCAAAATGTTGGCATTTTTTTCGGCGCAGATAGCGCTGACCTTGGCAAGAATACCTACGGAATCCTTACCGATCACGGAAATCACAGCTTTCACAAAACGATCCTCCAAATATTTTTCTCTCTTAATTATAACATTCCCGACGCCCCTTTACAATAGGCATTGTGACGAATTATCGCTCCGCACGGTATATTTTAACAAATAACTTGCTTTTTGCTATTGTGTTGGCGGAAAAAATGTAGTAAAATAAGGAAAGACCCATTTGGGCTTGAAAGGAACACAAATATGGTGAATTTCAAAGGATTATTCGCAGTGCTGCTGTCATCGGTCATCTGCATCGGTACAGCCGCCTCCGTAGGCGCGGCGGAAAGCGATGAGCTTCGTGTCTCATCGAAGACGAACGGTGCCTATGAGCTTGAGATCGAGCTTGAAAACATCAGCGACCGTTACCTTGCAAATGTCAGCATTAAGATCGACGGCTCTGAGGAAAAGAGCATAAAGATCGACACAAAAAAGCCGTCCGAGACAAGCGGCACGGAAAGCGGAGCGGCAAAAAGCGCCTCCGATGCCTCGGATACCGCCGTCTCCGGCACAGATGCCGCTGATGCCGACAAGTATGCGGATCCCTCGGTGCATACTGTACGCAGTATCGCCCCCGGAAAGACCAAAACGCTTTATGCAAGCATCTCCGCAGACGAGGATTCTCCCGTGACGGTGCTTCCGACCGAGGAGATACCCTCTTATACGCTGTGGATCGCCATCGGAGTATTCGCGGTACTTGCGGCGGCGGCTGTCATATTCATAAAGAAGAAAAAGAAAAAAGCCTCGGGCAGCATAAGCGCCGTGATAGCGGCGGCTCTGCTCATCACCGCTCTCACCGATGCGGGACTCGTCGCCGCCTCTGCGGAAGAAGCCCCCATCACGAGCTCCATGACCGAGGCTGTCGGTACTGCCGAGACTGCCGAGACTGCGACGGACACAGCCGAGACCGAGCCGGAGGAGGAGTTCCCGTATGAGGGCTCGGTGCATGACACCGTTGAAACGGAGGACGGTCAGATCAGCATCGACATCTCCGTCGATTACACGGTGGTTCCGCACCCGATCACCGAGGAGCTGAAGGGCTCGCGTATCGCTCCCGCGACAGACGAATGCAATACTCCCGCAATGGATCAGAGAAGACTTGTGGAAAACGCGGGGCCTCTCACCGATCACAAGATCTACATAGGAAAAAATGACTTCATGTTCTACGGCGCGGCGATCGACGATTACACCGGAAATTCCGTCATGGTCGATGCCAGATACAAAAAGCTCGCATCCATGATGAACGAGAGAGACACATGGGCAAAGGAGAACGGCATCAAGCTGTACCTCGTGATCACTCCGAACAAATCCTCCGTCTACCCCGAGTATGTGCCCAAAAAGCTGACCGCCGCCGAGAAGACCAACACCGATCTTGCTGTTGAATATCTGGCGGAAAACAGCACGGTGGAGGTGATCGACCTTCGCGATGCGCTGATCTCGGCAAAAGCCGAATACGGCGATACCCTGTTCTACAAATACGATACGCACTGGAACAACAACGGCGGATTTGTGGGATACACGGAAATAATGAAGCAGATAGGCAAGAGCGTGAGCGGTGCATATACTCTCAAAAAGAGCGATTTCACCGTGACCGAGCATGAGACCTACATGAAGGACATGGCATACTATCTGGGATACTACAGCAAGTATAGTGACTTCGGCCCCGTATACACGCTGAAAAGCGGAATGACCGCAACGATAGGTCAGAAGGTCTCCGACGGCTACTGGGGACAGTACCGCTTCTGCAATATCTGGGCAGATGGGTATTCCGATGCACTGAAACACATCACCTATGAGAACACCTACAACGAAGGTGCCCCCTCTCTCTACGTCTACCGCGACTCCTTTGCGGTATCTCTGGTTCACTTCCTCAAGGACAGCTTCCACCGATCGACCTTTGACTGGAGCTACGATTTCAGCAAGAACGAGATCCTTGAATCGGGCGCGGACGTGGTTATCATGGAGGTAGTGGAAAAGAATCTGAGTGAGTTCACAAACTCACGTACATTCTCATAAAGGAGGATCCGTATATGAGAAAATCGGGTATTGCTGCATTTCTTCTTATCGCCGCGATCTGTCTTACAGCCTGCAAGGCAGGCGGCACGGCGCCCGAGGCGCCGGAGCAGACCGGCACCGCCGCCGAGAGTGTCTCGGATCTTTCAAGGATCGCGGACAGTGTGCGCGGATATTACGGAGACGGTCTGAGGCTCGTCTTCAAGGAGGACGAGTACAGCGACGAGGTACTCATGTTCACCTACGGACTTATGGACGACAGGTACACGGATGCCGTTGAGGACTTCGTCCTCAGCGAATGTGACGGAATGAGCGCGGACACCTTCGCCCTCATCGTATTCAAGGACGGCACGGAGAAAGCTCTCATTGAGGATGCCGCCGAGGTGATGAAGCGCGAATATGTCACAGCCCTTCAAAAGAAGCTCTCCGCCTACAATCCCGAGGAATTCGCCGCATCCGACGGATATCGCGTGGAGATACACGAGAATGCCGTGCTGATGGTGATATCCTCCGAGAATACTCAGGAGATAATAGACGCGGTAGGCTTAAAATAACAGCATCATCAGAAATACCCCCTCACAGTGTGAGGGGGTATTTCGGCATACAGGGCACAAGGCGCCCGACTTATCTGATGCCGTACTTTTCGATAACGTAATCCATATCCTTGTCTCCCCTGCCGGAAAGGTTTATGAGGATAGAGCCCTTGCCCATTTCCTTTGCCAGCTTTATGGCATATGCCACGGCGTGGGAGCTTTCGATCGCGGGGATTATTCCCTCAAGTCGGGACAGGGCGAAGAAGGCGTCGATCGCCTCATCGTCATCGGCTGTCACGTACTTGATCCTGCCGATATCGTGGAGGAATGCGTGCTCGGGGCCCGAGGAGGGGTAATCAAGTCCGCTCGCCACGGAATACACGGGAGCGGGCTCGCCGTCCTCGTCCTTCAGCATGATGCTGTTGAAGCCGTGCATAATGCCCTCCGTACCGTACTTGAGGCTTGCCGCATGATCTCCGATCTTCGGACCGCGTCCGAGAGGCTCAACTCCGTAAATATCCACGGGATCGTTCAGGAAGCCCGCGAACAGACCCGCTGCATTCGATCCGCCGCCGACGCAGGCGACGATCGCATCGGGAAGCTCACCCGTCATGGATATGAACTGCTCTCTCGCCTCGATTCCGATAACGCTCTGAAAATCGCGCACCATCATCGGGAAGGGGTGCGGGCCGAGCACAGAGCCGATGCAGTAAATGCAGTTCTCGTAATCCTTGGCATATGCGGCAAATGCGGCATCGACCGCCTCCTTGAGAGTGGCAAGTCCGTGCGTTACCTCCACAACATTTGCGCCGAGGATCTTCATTCGCGCAACATTCGGTGCCTGCTTTTTGATATCGACAGTGCCCATGTATATATCGCACTCAAGTCCGAAATAAGCCGCCGCGGTAGCAAGCGCGACACCGTGCTGTCCTGCGCCCGTTTCCGCGATTATCTTCTTTTTGCCCATGTATTTCGCAAGCAGAGCCTCACCCATACAGTGATTCAGCTTATGCGCGCCCGTGTGATTCAGATCCTCACGCTTTACATAGAGCTGAACATTTCCAATCTTACCGGAAAGTCTCTCAAGATGCGAAATGGGTGTGGGTCTTCCCTGAAACTCCTTGCGTATACGTCTGAGCTCGCTTATAAACTTCGAGGATTTGCATATCGTAAAATATGCCTCCGTGATCTCTTTCATCGCCGCCTTCAGCTCGTCGGAAACATAGACTCCGCCGTATCTGCCGAAATATCCGTTCTCGTCGGGATAATTCTTAAAATAGGTATCAAAATCAATTCCGTTAAATTCCATGGTCTTAACCTCCGCATATTCAAACATTTATTTTTTGGTTTGTGGTATCAAGCGGCTTTCGCTCGCCGTTATTCTGTCTCGGCTCAAATTACGCCGCGCAATTGTTTTGAAAGTGTTGCCATAAGCGCCTCCGTCTTAATTCACGCCTCTGTCACGCTGTTTTTTTTGATAAAAAAAGCCTTGACAGAACTTGGTCTGTCAAGGACGAATAATTATATCCGCGGTGCCACCTTGATTCACGGTAAAGCCGTGCTCTTACGGAATACTGACATATTCCCGACCTCTGACGCGGGTCTCGCGTTGCAGAATACTTTGCGTTGCATTTCACTGCACCCTCAGCGGTCCATTTGACGACTTGTTTCTTACCCGACTCTCAGCACCACGGGCTCTCTTTGAAGGCATCATCGCCGTTATCTCCGCCTCAACGGTTTATTACTCTGTCATTATATCACTGTGCGGCGCACTTGTCAACACATTTTTACGATTTTTTCGCGTGACCGCCTCGAAAGCTCCGTCGCCGCGACGACCACCGTGCCCCTCACCGCTTGCGGCAAGCGGCGTCACTGCTTCTCCTCAAGCAGTCGTATCTTCTCCACTCTTGCGGAATGTCTGCCGCCGCTCTCGAACTCGGCGCCGAGGAATGCATCGACAAGCTCAAGCGCAAGACCGCAGCCCACCACGCGCTCACCGATACAGAGCACGTTTGCATCGTTATGGATCCTCGTCAGCCTTGCCGAAAACGTATCGGAGCAGCAGGCGGCTCTGATTCCCCTGACCTTATTTGCGGCTATGCTCATGCCGATTCCCGTTCCGCACACGAGTATTCCGCCCTCGCACTCACCCGAGGTGATGGCGGCACACACCTTTTCGGCTATGTCGGGATAGTCACAGCTCTCGCCGCTGTAGGTGCCGAGATCGGTATACGCGATGCCGTTTTGATGCAGATAAGAGATGATGGCGCACTTCAGATTGTATCCGCCGTGGTCACAGCCGATAGCGATATTTTTGTCCTTAAGCATATAAACCTCCGAATGATTCAGTTTCCGTTCCGCTCGGCAAGCTCACGCTCAGCCTGAGTTCGGCGCAGATATGTCGGTCTTGCGGAAGCGGCGGAGAAATCCGCATCTCCCGCTTCACTCCTGTATTTTGAAAGAGCCAAAAGTCCTGCGGCATACGCAACATCGGTACAGCGATCCGCAGTGATCGCCGCCACGCAGACGGTCGAGTGAGATGAGAGATACACCTCGGCTCCGTCACCGACCAAGTAGATCGGCTCCTCTCGTCCCCTCAGATATGCCTCCGTCTCATCTCCCGATATATTCATATCCTCGCTCAGCCGAGTCAAGCCGTCGTCGCCGTTTTCGAAAAACGCAGTATAGTAGCAGTCGCGCCTTGCATTTATTATCGGGCAGATGATGCCGCGCGCGAATGTCAGCCCCGCCGCCATTGCCTCAAGAGAGGACACGCCGACACACGGAATGTCGCGACCGAGCGCAAGCCCCTTTACGGTGGCGGCGCCGATCCTCACTCCGGTAAACGAGCCCGGTCCGGCGGTATAGGCAAGCAATCCGAGCTCGGATACGCTCTTTCCCGCCTGCCGCATGAGAAAATCCACTGCGGGAAGCAGCGTGGTGCTGTGCTTATTTCCTATATTAAGTGTAATATTTCCGAGGAGAGTATCCTCCTCCGACAGTGCCGCAGACATGGTTTGAGAGGTACTGTCAAGTGCCAACACAAGCATTTATATTCCTCCGTTCGGCTCGCAAAGGAAATCGGGCAGTCTTACGGTCAACCGCCTCTCCCCTTCGCCGAGCTTTTCAATATACACGGACACCCTATCCGACGGAGCATCGTCTCCGAGGACGGAGCTCCACTCCACGGCGCATACGCCCTCCGCCAAGTAATCATCGAAGCCTATGCCGTACAGCTCATCCCCGACGTCGGATATGCGGTACAGATCGAAATGAAACAGCGGGAGCGTGCCGCTGCGGTATTCGTTTACAACGGTGTAGGTGGGGCTCTTTACCCTGCTTTTCGGTGACAGCACCGCCGCCAATCCGCGGACAAGCACGGTCTTCCCCGCCCCCATATCCCCGTCAAGGGCGATATAGCACGGCTTGCCGTATTTCGCCGCAAGCTCTCCGAGCCGTCTGCCGACCTGCTCGACCTCCGCCTCCGAGGAAGCCTCGACTGTATATATCCGTTCAAATGCCATCAAGTCATCCCGTTTCCGTATACTGATCTGTTTTTTCTTATTCTACCACAAATACGAAAAAAGTTCAACCCTTGTGCAAATTATGTCGCACGATCACGCCCGATAAAAAAATTTCAAAAAACTCAGACTTTTTTGAAAAATAGTATTGACATTTGCTCCGATATTTGGTATAATCTTTCTCGCAGTCCGGAACACTGGGTTGTATGCGAGAGTGGCGGAACCGGCAGACGCGCACGTTTGAGGGGCGTGTGGTTAACACCGTACGGGTTCAAGTCCCGTTTCTCGCACCACGAAAAGGCTCTTTTGCTTCATGGCAAAAGAGTCTTTTTTGCCTGATACCACATTGCGGAGTGAAATACACATCTTCACATGATAGCCGTCCCCTCTGCAATATACATCTTCTTCACGCGGCAAAGTGTGCCGACATACGAAGTGCTTAAAAAGCAGTGTGACAAGGAATGAAAAACGATTGGAGCTTAATTTTAATGACAATTAGTTATTTTTATTGTAATACCGCAATCCCCCCATATTCTTTTTACAAAGGGCTTGCATTTTCGGGAGCTATATGGTAAAATAATATGTGGCGCGATTTAGCATTCACTGAAGGATAGATAATTTATATCTTATTTAATAAGTGATTATGTCTGCCGGCTGGGCAGGATCGCATCGCAGTAATCGAAGTTTGTTTTTC
>CAZVXL010000014.1:0-42430 GCA_964631595.1 uncultured Lachnospiraceae bacterium
GTCATAGCCTATCGCCTCGCCCGTGGACTTCATCTCGGGTGAGAGGTAGACATCCATGCCGCGAAGCTTGGAGAACGAGAATGCGGGCGCCTTTACATACCATCTGCCTCTCGTATGCTCGGGAGTGAGCATGGGATAGCCCTGCTCCTTCAGGCTGTGTCCGAGGATCGCCAAGGTCGCGATATCGGCAATGGGATATCCCGTAGCCTTGGAGAGGAACGGAACGGTTCTCGACGAGCGGGGATTTACCTCGATGACGTAGACCTTTTCCTCTTTATCGACGATAAACTGGATATTGAACAGACCGACGATGCCGATACCGAGTCCGAGTCTCTTAGTGTAGTCAAGTATGGTGTTCTTTGCGTTATCGGAAACGCTGAAGGTGGGGTACACGCTTATCGAATCGCCCGAGTGTATTCCGGTGCGCTCGACATGCTCCATTATTCCGGGGACGAACACGTCCGTGCCGTCGCATACCGCATCGACCTCAAGCTCACGTCCGACGATGTATTTATCAACGAGCACGGGCTTATCCGCATCTATTTCAACTGCGGTATTGAGGTACACTCTGAGCGCCGCCTCATCGCTTACGATCTGCATCGCACGTCCGCCGAGAACATAGCTGGGGCGCACGAGCACGGGATATCCGATATCCTCGGCTGCCTTTACGCCGTCCTCGATATTGGTCACGGCGTGTCCCTTGGGCTGAGGAATACCGAGCTCGTTCATCACCTTTTCAAAGGAGTCTCTGTTCTCCGCGCGGTCGATCGCGACGGTGTCGGTGCCGATGAGCTTTACTCCCCTGTTTGTCAGCGGGTCGGCAAGATTTATCGCGGTCTGTCCGCCGAGAGAGGCGATAACTCCGTCCGGCTTCTCAAGCTCGATTATATTCATTACGTCCTCTACGGTCAGAGGCTCGAAGTAGAGCTTGTCGCTTGTCGTATAGTCGGTGGAGACAGTCTCCGGATTGTTGTTGATTATGATAGCCTCGTATCCCGCTTCCTTGATCGTTTGAACGGCGTGAACGGTGGAATAGTCGAACTCCACGCCCTGACCTATTCTTATGGGGCCGGAGCCGAGAACGATGATCTTCTTTCTGTCGGAGGGAACGGACTCGTTTTCCTCCTCGTAGGTGGAATAGAAGTACGGAACAAGGTTGCCGAATTCCGCGGCGCAGGTGTCGATGTACTTGTACACCGGGAAGATGCCTTCCCTCTTACGAATGGCGTAGACCTCATCCTCGCTCATATTCCAGAGGCGGGATATGTACTTATCCCCGAAGCCCATTCGCTTCGCCTTATAGAGCACGTCAACATCCCCGACATTTTCCGAGATCTCCGGCTCAAGGTCGGTTATGTTCTTTATCTTACGGAGGAAGAGCGTATCTATCTGTGTCAGTGCAGCAACGGTCTCCGGCATAACGCCCATTCTGAACAGTCTCGCTATCGCGAATATTCTGTCGTCCGTGCCGATCTGCACATATTTGAGAAGCTCATTCTCCGTGTACTTATCGAACTTGGGCATATAGAGGTGGCACACGCCTATTTCAAGTGAACGTACCGCCTTGAGGAAGCTCTCCTCAAGAGTTCTGCCGATGCTCATCGTCTCGCCCGTCGCCTTCATCTGCGTGCTGAGCGCATTCGATGCGGTGGCGAACTTATCGAACGGGAAGCGCGCCATCTTTGTCACCACGTAGTCTATCGACGGCTCAAAGGACGCGGGTGTATTCGAAAGACGTATCTCGTCAAGCGTAAGTCCGACGGCGATCTTCGCGGTAACTCTTGCGATGGGATAGCCGCTCGCCTTAGATGCAAGAGCCGAGGAGCGCGATACTCTCGGGTTTACCTCTATTACGTAGTAATCGAAGGATTCGGGATCAAGTGCGAACTGCACGTTGCATCCGCCCTCGATCTTCAGGGCGCGTATGATCTTGAGAGCGGCTCCTCTGAGCATACCGTACTCGCGTGAGGTGAGCGTCTGGCAGGGTGCCACAACGATCGAATCTCCCGTATGGATACCGACGGGATCGACGTTCTCCATTGAGCATATGGTTATGGCGGTGTCGTTTGAATCGCGCATTACCTCAAACTCGATCTCCTTGTAGCCCTTTATGCTCTTTTCGATGAGCACCTGACCTACGGGAGAGAGCTTGAGCGCGTTCTTCATGATATCGCACAGCTCGTCGCGGTCGTTTGCAAAGCCGCCGCCCGTTCCGCCGAGGGTGAACGCGGGGCGAAGAACCACGGGATATCCGATCTCCTCAGCCGCGGCGATTGCCTCGTCCATATTGTGAGTGATCTCGGAGGCTATAACCGGCTCTCCGATCTTGAGGCAGAGCTCCTTGAAAAGCTCTCTGTCCTCGGCAGTCTCGATAGATGCGCTCGTAGTACCGAGCAGCTTTGTCCTGCACTCTCTGAGTATTCCTTTTTTCTCAAGCTGCATCGCAAGATTGAGTCCCGTCTGTCCGCCGAGTCCGGGGACGATGGCATCCGGTCTCTCATAGCGCAGTATTCTCGCCACATACTCAAGAGTAAGCGGCTCCATATACACCTTATCCGCGATAGTCGTGTCCGTCATGATCGTCGCGGGATTGGAGTTTACGAGAATGACCTCGTATCCCTCCTCCTTCAGGGCAAGGCACGCCTGTGTTCCCGCATAGTCAAACTCGGCAGCCTGTCCGATAACTATGGGGCCGGAGCCGATTACCATTACCTTCTTTATATCTGTTCTCTTAGGCATTGCTTCTCTCCCTTTCCTTTACATACTCATATAGGAGACGAGCCTGTCAAAGAAGCAGACCTCTCCGTCAACCGATTCCACCTCGGGATGATACTGTGTGCTGAACATCCTGTTCTCAACCGACTCAATGCCCTCGACAGTTCCGTCAAGAACATTTACGTGAGTCACCTTGAGTCCCGTTCCGCGGAGCGATTCCTCGCTGACCGCAAATCCGTGATTCTGACCGACGACCTCGATCTTACCCGTCGCGATATTTCTTACCGGATGATTTGAGCCTCTGTGTCCGAACTTCATCGCATATATCTCGGCGCCGCAGGCAAGTGCTATTATCTGGTGTCCGAGTCCCTCACCGCAGATCGGATACTTTCCGCACAGGGTGCGCGTCAGCTCGATCACGCTGGGTACGTCCTCGGGGTTTCCGGGACCGTCGGAGAGGAATATTCCGTCGGGCTTCATCGCAATGATGTCCTCCGCCGAGGTATTCCACGGTACGACAGTCACGTTACAGCCGATCTTATTGAGAGTACGCACGATGCTGAGTCTTGTGCCGAAATCCACGATGACCACATTGAAGCGGTGCTTTGCGGTGCGTGAGTACCATTTCTTCTTGGTGGATACTCTCGCCACGGAATCCTTCGGCAGAGGAGTGTTCTTTATCTGTGCGACAGCCTCGTCCGTCGGCTTATCGGCATTGCATATAAGTCCCATGGGGCAGCCGCCGTCGCGTATCACCTTGGTGAGCTTACGCGTGTCAATGCCCTCGATTCCGGGAACACCGTATTCCTCCATCGTCTCGGACAGGGTTTGCGTACAGCGGAAATTGCTCGGAATATCGTTGTACTCTCTCACGACAAGTCCGCCGAGTGAGGTCGCCTTCGACTCGAAGTCCTCGTCCGCGATACCGTAATTTCCGATCAGGGGGTATGTCATGACAACTATCTGATCGGTATAGGAAAGATCGCTCACGACCTCCTGATATCCCACCATTGACGTGTTGAATACCACCTCGCACACCTTCTCGGTATCGGCGCCGAAGCCGTAGCCGTAGAATTCCTGCCCGTCCGCAAGGACTAATTTTTTATTGAATTTTCTATCCATATCACTTTTCCTTTCTTTACGGTCATTTCGCATTTTCCCGAAACCTTCATTCCCTCAAACGGGGTGCTTCTCCCCTTTGAAACGAAGCATTCCGGCAAGATCTCATATTCTCTGTCAAGATCGTACACACAGAGGCTCGCCTCTCCGCCGTCTCTCAAAATGCCCTCGCCTGTGCCGAAGCGTCTCGCAGGGGCGGATGCCATCAGTGAAACAAGCTTCCCGAGCGGAATTATGCCTGTTTTCACAAGCGACGTATACAGCACCGGAAACGCGGTCTCAAGTCCGACCACTCCCATAAGGCTGTCGCGAAGTCCTCCGCTCTTTTCCTCAGCCGAATGGGGCGCATGGTCTGTCGCTATCATATCTATCGTGCCGTCAAGAAGCCCCTCTATCAGCGCTTCCCTGTCCTCACTGCCTCTTATCGGCGGATTCATCTTAAAGGCTCCGCTCTCCCGAAGCATCGAATCATCAAAGACAAGGTAGTGCGGTGCGGTCTCCGCGGTGATATGAACGCCGCTCGCCTTCGCACGCCTTATAAGCTCAACGCTTTCCTTTGCCGAAACATGGCACACATGATACTCACAGCCCGTCATTGCCGCAAGCCGTATATCTCTTTCGATCGGGCGCCACTCCGATTCCGAGCATATTCCTCTATGCCCGTGGAGTCGCGCGTATTCTCCGTCGTGTATGTATCCGCCGTGCAGAAGCGAATTATCCTCGCAGTGCGCCGCGACTATCTTTCCGAGCGCCGCCGCGCGCCGCATCGCCTCAAGCATCACGCTCTCGTCCTGAACTCCGCTGCCGTCATCGGAAAACGCGACAGCCGACGTCATCTCCTCAAGAGGTGCGACGCGCTCTCCGCGCCGTCCCTCCGTTATGCATCCGTAGCAAAGCACATCCGCCGCGGCATCGCGTGCGATCAGCTCCGTCATATTTCGGAGCCGCATTTCCGAGTCGGGAGGCGGATCCACATTCGGCATCGCAAGCACCGAGGTGTAGCCGCCGGCGGCAGCTGCAAGGCTTCCCGTCTTCACCGTCTCTTTATAAGAATATCCCGGCTCTCTGAGATGAACGTGAACATCTGTAAAGCCGGGAAAAACATATTTATTTGTTATATCAAGCACTTCTGCTCCGTCAAGAGACAACAACTCGGTTGAGGGAGAAAGAAACACCTGCCCGTCGGAGATGAGCACCGTCGATGCGACAAATTCACCTTGAAGAAACACCTGACCGCCCTTGAGCAAAAGCTTCATTCCACCGACCGTTCCTTTCCTGCGTATTTATCCCATCGGAATTCCGACGGCAAAAACCTATTCCTATTTACCGCTGAATATTTTACCATATTTCTCTCTGCGTGTCAAGTCACGGCTATGTATAAATCCTCGCCCCAACAGAAATAATAATTGTGAATTTTTCCACATTTTCCGCGCCGCAAATCGGCAGAACACGACAGCCGGAGCTGATATAATAACTACATCTCAACACGAAGGGGCGATAATGAAATGAACACTGCGGAAAACAAAGACGCTTCGTCTCTTGCTCAATATCTTTTTCATCAAGGCACGAACTTCAAGGCGCAGGAATATCTCGGAGTACACAGGACGGGCGAGGGCTTCTACCGCTTCAGAGTTTGGGCACCGATGGCGGACTGCGTTTACGTATGCGGGGATTTCACCTCATGGGACACGGGAGCGCAGATGAAGCGTGAGAGCGACGGCGGGGTTTGGGAGCTCACTCTGCCGCAGAGCGGCAGTCTTGAGGGGCTTCCCTACAAATACCGCATAGTCGGGGGAGGCAAAGCACAGCTGAAAAGCGACCCATATGCGCTCTCTTTCGAAAAGCCGCCGAAAACAGCCTCCGTCATATGCACCGATATCTCCTACAAATGGACGGATTCTCTGTATATCGCGCGGAGGAGAGGCAGTATCGGGCGCTCACGTCCGATGAATATTTACGAGCTTCACGCAGGCTCGTGGGCAAGGCACGGCGTTTCCTCACCGCAGTCGGAGGATTCTCCCTGCGGAGAGGCGGGAGATTATCTCTCATGGAGGGAGCTTGCCGACAGGCTGTCGGTCTATGTCGCGGAAATGGGCTTTACTCACATAGAGCTCCTGCCGATAACGGAGCACCCCTACGATCCCTCATGGGGCTATCAGGTGACGGGGTATTTCGCCCCGACCGCGCGGCACGGCTCGCCGCGGGACTTCAAGTATTTCGTTGACCGTATGCACGCCGCGGGGATCGGTGTCCTGCTCGATTTCGTACCGGCGCACTTTCCCCGTGACGGGCACGGGCTTTTTGAGTTTGACGGCGGCCCTCTTTACGAATATCAGGGGGCGGACAGAATGGAGCACGCCGGCTGGGGAACACGCTTCTTCGACGTCGGCAGATGTGAGGTGCAGTCCTTTCTCATCTCCTCCGCCCTGTTCTGGATTGAGGAATACCACATCGACGGGCTGAGGGTGGACGCTGTATCGTCAATGCTGTATCTGGACTATGACCGCGCGGCGGGCGAATGGATCCCGAACATCTACGGCGGAAGGGAGAATCTTGAGGCGATAGCGTTTCTCCGCAAGCTGAACACGGCTATCCTGTCACGTCATCCCGATGCAGTCACGGCAGCGGAGGAATCGGGCACATGGCCGATGGTCACCCGTCCGATAAAGGAGGGTGGGCTCGGGTTCACGCACAAATGGAACATGGGCTTTGCAAACGATATGTACGCCTATCTCTCCTCCGATCCGTATTTCCGCTCTCACATTCACGAAAAGCTCACCTTCCCGATGATGTATGCCTTCGATGAGAAATACATCATTCCCGTATCTCACGACGAGGTTGTTCACGGCAAGAGCTCTCTCATCGAAAAGATGTACGGCTCATACGACGAAAAATTTTCTCTGATGCGGACATATCTTTCATTCATGTACGCAATGCCCGGCGCAAAGCTTCTGTTCATGGGCACGGAATTTGCACAGTTCAGAGAGTGGGACTGCGAGCACAGCCTCGAATGGTTCATGACGAACTACCCCCGTCACGGAGAAATGCGCGAATTTGTCGGGGTGCTGTGCCGTTTTTACAAAAGCTCACCTCCCCTTTGGGACAACGATTCGGACTGGGACGGCTTCGAGTGGATCGACACCGAGCGCAGAGAGGATAACATCGTTTCCTTCATTCGGCGCGACAGGCGCGGCAGAGAGCTGATATGCCTGTTTCATTTTGCTCCCGTCTCCGCCGACTATACGTTCCGTGTAAAAAGGGGCGGCAGCTACGAGGTGCTCCTGTCCACGGATATGCCCGAGTTCGGCGGCACGGGCAGGATACCGTCCCGACTTGTCACCGCTAAGGGTGACGGCGGAGAAAGCGAGCTATCTCTCACGCTGCACGGGAACTGTGCGGTGTATCTCGCAAAAGCGGCGCCGTCAAGAAAAAAGCGCTCCCGCACCGCCGATCTGTCGGCCATATGTGAGGGGGAGAACAAAGCCGATGCAGGGGAAAAGGCAGGCGGACATAACACACAAAGCAAAAAAGAAAAGCACGGGAGGAGAAGCAATGTATAAGAAAGCATCATGCGTGGCGATGCTGCTCGCCGGCGGTCAGGGGAGCAGGCTGTATGCTCTGACCGAGCACACGGCAAAGCCCGCCGTATCCTTCGGCGGCAAGCACAGGATAATAGATTTTCCGCTGTCCAACTGCGTGAATTCGGGAATATACACCGTCGGCGTGCTGACTCAGTATCAGCCGCTCGTTCTGAACGAATACATCGGAAACGGACTGCCGTGGGATCTCGACCGACTGCAAAGCGGTGTGACCGTACTGCCGCCGTACAGGCGAAAAAGAGGCGGCGATTTCTACAACGGCACCGCCGATGCCATCTACCAGAATCTCAATTTCATCCGTCGCTACGATCCGAGTCACGTGCTGATACTCTCGGGGGATCACATCTATAAGATGGACTACAGCCTTATGCTCGAACAGCACATCGACACGGGTGCGGATTGCACTATCGCGGTGCTTGACGTTCCGACCTCTCAGGCAAGCCGCTTCGGGATCGTCTCCATCGACAAAAATCTGCGAATAACCGAATTTGAGGAAAAGCCCAAGAAACCGAGAAGCACTCTCGCATCAATGGGAATATACGTTTTTTCGACCGCCGTCCTCGAAAAGTATCTTGAGGCGGACAACGGTGACAAAAGATCCGCCAAGGATTTCGGCAAAAACGTGATCCCCGCCATGCTCGACGGCGGCGCACGTTTGTTTGCATATCGCTTCGACGGGTACTGGAAGGATGTCGGAACGGTTGAGAGTCTGTGGGAGGCAAACATGGATCTGCTCGGAAGCTCTCCGGCATTTGACATACACAGCTCCGACAGACGGATCTATTCGCGCAGTCCCGCACTGCCGCCGCATTTCGTCGGCCCCGATGCCGAGATCGTAAATTCACTGATAACGGAGGGATGTGATATCCGAGGCTCGGTCGAAGGCTCGGTGCTCTCCGACGGAGTTAGCGTGGAGGAGGGAGCGAGGGTGAGAAACAGCGTTATCATGAGCGACGTGAGGATATGCGCCGATGCGACGGTGGATTATGCGATAATAGACAGCCGTGCCGTTATCGGCAGAGGTGCCGCCGTGGGCAGAGCAGACGGCGGAGGAAAGGAGATAACAGTCATCGGAAGCGGTGAGGTGGTGCCCGACGGCTCGGTCATATACAGCGGAAAAGAAACGGAGGAGGAGAACTTATGAATTCGGCGGGAATAATCTTTTCAAACATACACGACAAAAGTCTGCCGGAGCTGACAAAGACGCGGACGGTGGCGGCGATACCGTTTTTATGCAGATACAGGCTCATCGACTTTGCCCTCTCCAACATGGTCAATTCCGATATATGGAACATCGGCGTCATCGCCCATTCCAACTATCATTCGCTTATGGAGCACATCGGCTCGGGCAAGGATTTCGATCTGGCAAGGCGGAGCGGCGGGGTCAAGATCCTGCCGCCGTATATCACCTCCTTTGCAGGTGAGAGGGGACTTTACCGGACAAGGCTCGAGGCACTTATCGGCGTATATCCGTATATCTCCGCCATAAAGGAGGAGCTTGTCGTGCTCTCCGACTGCAATACGGTGTGCAACGTGGATCTGCGTGAGCTTATCTCCGAGCACGTTGCCGCAGGTGCGGATATCACCGTGGCGGTGGCGGAGCACGGCGCACGTTTCGGAAATGTCCGCGGCATCGCCTTCAGAGCCGACAGCGGCGGTGTTGTGAGAGACGTGCTTGAGGGGACGGTGGCGCAGGGCTCCGATACCGATCCGGGGCTCAACATCATGGTGATGTCCTCCGAGCTTCTCTCGTATCTCGTGAGTGATGCCGCCGCGCACGGCTACACCAGCTTTACGAGAGATATACTTCTGCGCGGGCTCCGCCGATACAGCATACGCATATGGCGAATGTCGGGCTACAGCGCGCTCATCTCCTCCCTCTCGGATTATTATTCCGTAAGCACCGAGCTGATACACGACAAGGTCGCAAGAGATGAGCTGTTTCTCCCCGACAGACCTATTTACACAAGGCGCCGCAACTCCCCGCCGACAAGGTACGAGTGCGCTTCACGCGCAAAAAGCTCACTGATCGCGGACGGCTGTACCGTGCGCGGCAGGGTGGAGGACTCCGTGCTGTTCAGAGGTGTCAAGGTGGGTGAAAACGCAGTGGTTCGAAATTCGATAATCATGCAGGACACCGTTATCGGTGACAATGTAACACTCGATCATGTGATATGCGACAAGAACGTGCTGATCCGTGACGGCAGAGTGCTGTCGGGCTGTGACGGCACACCGTTCTGTATTCCGAAGGGACACATCGCATGAAAAATTTCCGACAAGGAGGCAGAGCATGAAAATACTGTATGCCGCAAGTGAGGTGTCCCCGTTTGCCGCCACGGGCGGTCTCGGGGACGTCATGGGCTCGTTGCCGCAGGCGATAGCGCAACGGCTCGGAGAGATGGGGGATGTACGTGTGGTGATGCCGCTCTACCCCTCGGTACGCGAGAGCTTCGGGGACAGGCTCACTCTCATATATGAGGGTGAGGTATCTCTTGCGTGGCGCAGACAGTACATGGGCATTTGGGAATACGTCTCGGCGGGAGTGGGGTACTATTTCATTGACAACGAATACTATTTTCGCCGCCAAAGCTTTTACGGGGATTTTGACGACGGCGAGCGCTTTGCGTTCTTCTCGGCGGCAGTGCCGGAGCTGATGAGAGCGGTGGGCTTTTACCCCGATATACTTCACGCAAACGACTGGCAGACCGCCCTAATTCCCGTATACTTGAAGCTGTGGTACGGCGGTGCGGGGGAATATGCCGGAATACGCACCGTGTACACTATTCACAACATTTCCTACCAAGGTGTATATTCGCCCGATATCCTTTGGGACGTATTCGGTCTGGGTGAAAATGCACGCGGATATCTCGATTTCGGGGGAGTGATAAATCTGACCAAGGGGGCATCGATCCTATCCGATGCGATCACAACAGTCAGTCCCACCTATGCGGAGGAGATACAGACCGATTACTATTCCCACGGGCTCTCACCGATCTTGAGGGAGGTCTCATCCAAGCTCACGGGGATAGTCAACGGCATTGACACGGAGCGATACGATCCCGAGAGGGACACGGCTATCGCGATGAGGTACGGTAGCGGCGATATGTCGGGCAAAGCGGTATGCAGAGGTGAGCTTTGCTCACTGTGCGGCTTTGAGAATGACGGCAAGCCGATCATCGCAATGATCTCACGTCTTGCCTCTCACAAGGGCTTTGAGCTGATAGAGAGGGTGATAGGCGAGCTGCTCTCGGAGGGGGCGGCGAGATTTGTTCTGCTCGGAACGGGCGAGGAGCGATATGAGAATTTCTTCAGGACTCTGTCCGCGCTGTTCCCAAGCAGTTTCAGAGCCTTCATCGCGTTTGACCCCGCGCTTGCATCAAAGCTGTACGCAGGTGCGGATATGCTTCTCATGCCGTCAAAGAGCGAGCCGTGTGGGCTTGCACAGATGATAGCATCACGGTACGGCACGGTACCGATCGTCAGAGAGACGGGAGGTCTTGCGGACACGGTGCGCTCACTCAGCGACGACGGGGGCACGGGCAACGGCTTTTCGTTCGCAAATTACAATGCACATGACATGATGTTCACGATTCGCCGCGCCGTGGGCTTCTTTTACCGAAAGGAGCTGTGGGGCGAGCTTATCGGACGAATAATGAGAATCGACTTCTCATGGGACAGCTCGGGCGAAAAATATATACGCCTATACAAAAAAATCAAAAGCGATGGGAGCGGCAAATGAAAATACCGGTAACGGAAAAAGAGATAAAGGAAAATATAGAGCAGAAGCTCACAAGGCATTACGGCGTATCCGCGGCGGAGGCGGAGGCGGGACAGATCTACAGCGCGGTAATACTGACCGTAAAGGATATTCTGTCGGAGAAGCGCCGCTCGTTCAAGGATAAGCTGAAGAAGGATCCCCGAAAGCGGATAAGCTACCTTTGCATGGAATTTCTGACGGGGCCGCTTCTGCGACAAAATCTCATGAATCTCCGTCTCTTCGAGCCGTACAGCTCGGCGGTGAGCTCACTCGGCTTCAGCCTTGACGCTATCTGCGATGCCGAGCCGGATCCGGGGCTCGGAAACGGTGGGCTCGGCAGGCTTGCCGCCTGCTTCATGGATTCGCTTGCCACTCTCGGCTACAATGCAACCGGCTTTTCGATATGCTATGAATACGGGCTTTTCCGACAGAGGATAATCGACGGGGATCAGATAGAGCTTCCGGATATGTGGCTCGAGGGCGGCGGAGAATGGCTGACGGTAAGATCGGACAGGATCTTCAAGGTGCGCTTCGGCGGCAATATACGCGAGGAATGGCAAAACGGTGAGCTTCACGTGATCCATGAGCACTTCGACGAGGTGCAGGCTATCCCGTGCGATATACAGATATCGGGATACGACTCGGAGGGCGTTGCGAATCTCCGCCTCTGGCGCGCGAGAGATCCGATAAGCTTTGACATGGAGCTGTTCTCACAGGGCAAATATATACGTGCCGTCAACAAATCCGCCGAGGCGGAGATGATATCGAAGCTTCTCTACCCCTCCGACGATCACGACGAGGGCAAGCTTCTGCGCCTGATGCAGCAGTATTTTCTTGTATCCGCCACCTGCCAGAGCATCGTCAGAGATCACATCGACAGATACGGAACGCTTGACAGCTTTGCAAGCATGAACGCGATACACCTCAACGATACTCACCCCGCGCTTGCCGTTCCCGAGCTGATGCGGATATTCATGGACGAATTCCGTTTGGACTGGGACAGGGCGTGGAGCACGGTGACGGAGTGCGTGACCTACACGAATCACACCGTGATGCCGGAGGCGCTGGAATGCTGGAGGAGCGAGCTTATAAAGCTGAAGCTCCCGCGCATCCATTCGATCTGTGAGGAGATCAACAGACGGTTTTGTGCCGATCTGTGGAATTACTGCACGGGGGATTTTGAGCGCATTTCGCGCATGGCGATCAGCGCCTCCTCGGAGCTCCGCATGGCAAATCTTTGTGTCGCCGCCGCAAAGAAGGTGAACGGTGTATCCGAGCTTCATTCCGCGATACTGAGAGACTCGGTCTTCCGCGATCAGTACAGATGGAAGCCGCAGAAATTCGACAGCATCACAAACGGTATCGCGCACAGGCGGTGGCTGTGCATTGCGAATCCAAGGCTTGCCGCTCTGCTCGACGAGACGGTGGGAGCCTCCTACAGGCGCGAGCCGGAGAGGCTGTGCGATTTTGCCGCATTTGCCGACAGTGACGAAATAAAGGAGCGCCTTGCAAGGATAAAACTCGAAAACAAGGAGCGGCTCTGCCGTGAGATATATCTGAGGAGCGGCATCACCGTACCGCCCGACTCCGTATTCGACGTTCAGGTAAAGCGCATACACGAATACAAGAGGCAGCTCTTGAGCGCGCTGAAGATCATCTCCCTATACTGCTCCGCGATAAACGGCGAGACGGTAGCCCCGTGTACCTTCATATTCGGCGGGAAGGCTGCCTCGGGATACCGCATGGCAAAGAGCATCATAAAGCTTTTGTGGTGTCTCGGTGAGGAGATCGCCGCAGATCCGCGTGTTCGCGATACGCTGAGAGTCATCTATCTTGAGGAATACAACGTGAGTCTTGCGGAAAAGCTCATCCCCGCCGCAGATATAAGCGAGCAGATATCTCTTGCGGGCAAGGAGGCGAGCGGCACTGGGTGCATGAAATTCATGCTGAACGGCGCACTGACGGTCGGCACGTGCGACGGTGCAAACATCGAAATGGAGAAGGCGGTCGGCAGTGACTCCATTTTCATCTTCGGCCCGACCGCCGCGGAGGTCGATGAGAGGTGGCGGCTCGGCTACGATTCCACGGAGTATCTCCGCCAAAGCCCGATGCTCTCCGAGGTCATCGCAAGGCTGAGGCACGGCTTTGCCGGATGCGGCTTTGAGAGCATTGAGCGGTATCTTGTCGGCGGGCTCGGGATATCGGATCCTTATATGTGCCTTGCAGATTACGAGCCGTATATGAACGCCTTTCGGGAGGCGCTCGACGCATACGCCGACAGCGGCAGGTGGTACAAATGCTCGGCAAGGAACATCGCCGCCGCAGGGTATTTTACCGCAGACAGATGCATACGCGAATATGCGGAGAGAATATGGGAGGCAGCTCCCGTATCGGGAGACGGCGGAAAGGCATGAGGGATATCACCGAGAAGAAATATCTGAGCTCGGGTGAGGACAGAAGTCTTCACGGAGCGTTCGGCAGTCGCGACGTTGTGAGATTTGAGCTTTGCGGAGATATGACGGATGCCGTGATGGAGCTTCACCGAGACGGTGAGGTGGATATTCATATCGCTCTTACGCAAAGCGGTGACGGCGTGTTCTCCCGTGAGGTGTCAATGTCCGAGCTGTGCGGAGAGGGCGGCGACGGGCTGTTCTGGTATCGCTACAGGCTCACCTTCTCCGACGGAGGTACGCTGTTTATGGGAGGTGAGGCTCCGCTGGTACTGCTTCCCTGCTCGGAGGCGGGTGACAGACAGCTTCTTATATACAGGGACGGCTACACTACCCCGAAATGGCTTCACGGCTGTGTCATCTACCACATTTTCGTCGATCGCTTCAAAAAGGGCGGAAGCTATCCGCCGAAGGCGGGTACCCGGTCGGTAGAATGGGATTCCGATATACCGGAATACGGAGAGATACGCGGAGAGAGCGTGCAAAACAGATACTTCTACGGCGGCGACCTCGACGGGATCACACAAATGCTCCCGTACATCGCCTCGCTCGGGACACAGCTCATCTATCTCAGCCCGATATTTGAGGCGCGCTCGAATCACAGATACGATACGGGGGATTACGGGCACGTCGATCCGATGCTCGGCGGTGACGGTGCGCTTGAAAGGCTGTGCCGCAAAGCCGCAGAGCACGGGATCGGGATAATGCTTGACGGTGTATTCAATCACACGGGAGACGACAGCGTATACTTCAACAAATACGGAAGCTATCCTTCTCTCGGGGCATATCAGTCAGAGAACTCGCCGTATGCGACGTGGTACACCTTCAGCCGATTCCCCGACGTATACGAATGCTGGTGGGGGATAGACACCCTACCCCGTGTTGTTTCGGAGAACGCATCGTGGCGGCGCTTCATACTCGGGAGGGACGGCATACTTCGCAAATATCTGGGAATGGGTGTCATGGGCTGGCGGCTCGACGTATGCGACGAGCTCTCCGACGTATTCCTCGACGAGCTTCGCAGCTGCGCCAAGGAGGCGGGGGACGTTGCCGTGCTCGGTGAGGTATGGGAGGATGCCTCACACAAGACGGCATACGGCAAAAGGCGGCGGTATCTGCGGGGCTCACAGCTCGATTCGGTGATGAACTACCCGTTCCGCGAGGCGGTGCTCGACTATGTGCGCTACGGCGATTTTCAAAAATTCCGAAGCATCACCGAGGGGATATTCAGGCGGTATCCCGAGTGCTCGGTACACTGTGCCATGAACGTGCTCGGAACTCATGATACCGCAAGAGCCATCACCTCTCTTGCGGGCGTACCCGAGGACGGCAAATGCGGCAGTGAGTTTGCACACGCAAGGCTCTCCGCCGACGAGCGCTCCGAGGGAGAGGCGGCGACCGTATTCGCCTTCGCGCTGATGTGCGCCCTTCCCGGAGCCGTCTCGATTTTCTACGGTGATGAGGTGGGGCTTGAGGGGTATTCCGATCCGTTCTGCCGCAGACCGTTCCCGTGGGGGAGTGAAAATTCCGAGATGACCGAGCGCTTCGGAAAGCTCGGGCGGCTGAAGCGCGACACTGCGGAGCTTCGGTACGGCGAATACGAGCTTCGGACGGCAACGGAGCAGATGCTTGAGATACACCGATACGTCGGGGAGCGCAGGACGGTCGCTTATTTCAATCGCGGCGATGCGCTTCAAATAGATATCCCCGAGGGATACAGAGCCGTATTCGGTGATGCGGGAGAAGGCACGGCGATTCTTCCGCGCTACGGCGTGCTCTTTCTCTCGGTCTGATGCAAGCGAAAAGCGCCCGCAGGGGACTGTGTCCTCCGAGGGCGTCTTCTGCCTGCAAGGCAATGTTTATTCGCAGATCTTTCGGTGGAAAAAGCAGATCTACTCTTTATTCGGCTCTTTATTCAGCACTTTTTTCTGCCAAGACTTACCGCCGCACCTCGGGCAACGCATATGTCTTGTTCTACCCCAATGAGCCGATATAAACACGCTTTTGTACGAGGGAACGTATCTGTATCCGCATTTGGCACATACATAGTACCCCGCCGTCTGCTCGATCCTGTTTGCAAATCCGACACCTACCGCAAACAGAATAAAGCCTATACCGATAAGGACGGTCCTCAGCCAATTTGCCATTTGAACATACGAAGCGACGAACACAAGCGCTATGAAGATCGCCGAGCACAAATAGCCCAAGAAAATTTCCAAGGACAGCAATTGTTTGTCCGCCCGCTCTTTTTGTCTTATCACTTCAAGCAAGTTTTTTTCCGATTCTTTTCCGTAATTATCCATTGTAATTACCTCCCCACTTAATAAATCGTTTACCGTGATGCCGAGAATACCGCAAAGCTCAAGCATTATGGATGAGTCGGGCATTGACAGGCCGCGCTCCCATTTTGATATCGCTTTATCGGTAATATCAAGCTTCTCCGCCAACTGCAGCTGTGTTAAATTTTTCCGTTTTCTGCAATCGGCAATGAATTTTCCGATTTTGATTTGATCCATGCTCTGCCTCCTTTCGCACACAGTATAGCCCATATGCCATATAAAGTACACATACCGTCGGTTTAGCGGGGAGATGTAAACCGTCGGTAGAGTGAAAAAATGCCCCGAATTCCGATCTTTCTCTACAGAGCAGGAACTGCCGTCACCGGACGGCAGTTCTCTTTCGAGCGGGAATTATTTCTTCACAAGCTCCCACATACGTGCGAATCTTGTATCATCGGTGTTTGTGGTCACGGTGATACCCGCGCGGAGCTGCTCGCCCGTGTACTCGGTGCCGGTCTTCTTATCGGTATACACCGCACCTCTGTCGGCGCGCGACAGCTTCAGCTTGACCTCCTTTTGGCGCTTATCCGGCTCCTGCTGGACAAATGTGAGAAGGATATTGTCATTTGCCGCATCTACGAAATAATACGAATAATATGCGGTATCGTGGGGGCTGAGCAGTCTGTAGAAATCGCCCGTCTTTATCAGCTCCTCGTACCGTCTGTATTCGCTTATCTGCTCCGGTATTCTTTGAAGTACCCCCTCGTCCATATCAAGTATATTCATCTCATATCCGAGCATACCGTTGATGGCGACGGTATAGCGGTAGTCCATCTCGCTTATGCTTGCGCCGGGGTGGGACACGTGACAGCTCATCGTGCTTACCGGATAAGGTATTGTGGAGCCGTACTGGATCTTACAGCGCCACACGGGATCCGTATTATCCGATGCCCAGATCTGGTGGCTGTACTTCATCATACCGAGATCGTATCTTCCGCCGCCGCCCGAGCAGTTCTCAAGCATGACCCTCGGGAATCTCTCTCTGAACCAGCGGTACAGATCGTACGTACCGAGCATATACCGATGTGCTACCTCCTTCTGTCTCTCCGGAGGCAGGAAATCGGAGCCGACCTCGCTGAGGTGACGGTTCATATCCCACTTTATGTAATCTATCGACACATCTCCGAGCGTCTTCTCGAAGGAGCTTTTCAGATACTCGACCACGTCGGGATTCGACATATCAAGCACAAGCTGGGAGCGTGAGAGCATATTTTCCCTGCCCGGCACTCTCAGTGTCCATTCGGGATGTGCTCTGTACAGATCGGAGTCCGGATTGACCATCTCGGGCTCGATCCAAATACCGAACTTCAGTCCGTTCTTCTTTACACGCTCGACAAAGGTCTTGAGCCCGTCCTTGAATTTTGCGGGATTCTCCCACCAATCTCCGAGACCTGCGCGGTCGTGCTCCCTCGCGCCGAACCAGCCGTCATCCATGACAAGCATATCAATGCCGTATTTCGCGGATTTCTCGGCAAAATCAAGGAGTATCTTCTCGTCGATGTTGAAGTAGACCGCCTCCCAAGTATTGAGGACAACGGGGCGATTCTCAAAAATCTCCTCGGGGAGTATACGTTCTCTTGTAAACTTGTGGAAATTGCGCGACATCTGTCCGATACCCTTATCGGTATAGGTCATGACCGCCTCGGGAGATTCGAAGGTCTCTCCGTGGCAAAGATGCCATCCGAAGTTCTCGCCTCCGAGTCCGAGCTGAACTCGGCATCCTTCCTCCTGTCCGAGCTCCGCTTCTCCGAGGAAATTGCCCGAATAGACAAGGTTAAAGCCGAAGCATTCGCCCCTCTCCTCGGTGGCATTTCTGCGGCAGATGCCCATGAAGGGGTTGAACTGATGGCTCGACGTGCCGCGGCGGCTGTATATCGTCTGTCCTCCGAGGCGAACGGGATTTCGGCAGAACATTCTCTCCCAGCAATGTGCGCCGTGGAGTGAGATGATATCGTAGTCACGTCCGAACAGGTCGCATTGCAGGCTCATACACTTCTCGATATCGACCGGTGCGCTTCCGTTATTCGTCAGCTTCATATATCGGGATATCACGTCGCAGTCCTCGAATACCGTATAGTAGAGCTTCAGCTCGCATGACGTGACCTCGTCGGCAAGGGTTATCTCAAGCGTCTGCTCTCCATCCTTCACCTCCGCGTACGGCATACGGTCAATGGGCGCACGTCCGGTGAAGATCCTGTGCGACACGTATTTGAAGACGGTGACGGAATTTCCGCTCTCGTTTTTCAGCTTCAGTGAGGTACAGCGGAAATCGCCGCTTCCGAAATATGAATACTCCGTTGCGGCAAGGTCGGGCTGAAATCGGTAAAAATCCTCGTAATACGGCGTAAAGGAGCCTGTGCGGTAATCGTACACAAGGTCAAGTCCGCGCTTCTTTTTTCCGTAGTAAAGGTGACCGAGGAAGCGGTCTTCGAGGATCTCGATCACATACATGGTGTTTTGCGTGGTAAGTGTGATCCTATTTGTCTTTTTGTTATACTTGATAGGCATTTTCATTTATCCTTTTCGGTAAATATGGTTAAGAATATATTACCATAAAGGTCTCTCTTTTACAAGGCTTATGATGCAATTATCACGATTTTTCGTGTATTTGTGTCGGTGTGCCCATAGCCTATCGGTATAAAAAAGCGGCGGCACACCTCCGTGAGATGTGCCGCCGTGCCGGTCTTGTTCCTTATCTTCCGCAGTGATTCTTATCACCGAGCACGAAGGATTCGCAGTCGGTGCACTGTATCATTGTGGGATCCTGCTCATGCGTACCCACGCGAATGGTGTCAAGAGCACAGTAGTTGCCCTCGCAGGAGTGGTTGGCGCACTGAGTCACCGTACACTGGATCTTGCAGTTGCAGTTTTTCTTATCCATTTTTCTGTCCTTTCGCTTAATGTCCCGCAGGACACGGTATGAAATCTCATGATTTCATATTCAGTATTTCCGCATCCGCCGCAAATATACGCTCGGCGGAGGAGGGGCGCATAAAGATCTGCTCAAGGCGGCGTCTCTCGGCGCATCTCGCGTAAAGATGAAGCTCGGAGGAATCGTGTATCAGCTCTCCGTTTATCATCAGCTCAAGCTGAACGTCAGTGGGCAGTGTAAAAAAGTATCTGCTGCTGCTCCGACTCCTCGAGATAAGCTCGTCAAGATCTCTGTATTTTACGTAATCATTCACCGTTTCTGCCTCGCAGGTAAGATTCTGCTTATATTATCCGCCGCCGAAGTCGGAATACACGGGGTAATTTATGGAGATATCCCGCGCCTCACAAATCAAAACAGCCGATCTCATACGGATCGGCTGTTTTCGGTATTTTATATTCGGACTCGCACCGCGTGCATTACAGGCTTGCGTTCTTTTTCTTTGTTACAAGCTTTATTACGAGAAGTGTGAGCACAAGGATCGCAAGGCTGCTTCCGAGCACTACGAACACGTTCTGAACAAATCCCGCAATCACATAGCCCACAAAGCTTATGAGGGCGACGGTGAAGGCGTAGGGGATCTGAGTGGACACGTGATTTACGTGATCGCACTGAGCTCCCGCGGAGGACATGATCGTCGTATCGGAGATGGGTGAGCAGTGGTCACCGCAGACCGCACCTGCAAGGCAGGCGGATATACCGATGGTCTGGAGCGCACCGGGATCCTTGAAGATACTGCAAACGATGGGAATGAGGATTCCGAAGGTTCCCCATGACGTACCGGTCGCAAAGGAAAGTCCGACGGCTACGAGGAATATGATCGCGGGGAGGAAGCTTGCAAGTCCGGCAGCCGCGCCCTCCATGAGTCCCTCGACATAAACATCTGCGCCGAGAAGATTTGTCATATTCTTAAGAGATGTTGCAAAGGTGAGAATAAGGATCGCGGGAACCATGGCGATGAAGCCCTTCGGCACGCTGCTCATGGACTCGGAGAGGGTCACTACCCTGCGAAGCGCCATATAGATTATGGTGAAAATGAGGGATACGAATGCGCCGAGAGGCAGGCCTACGGTCGCATCGGTATTCGCGAATGCGGCAACGAAATCATGGTAATTCTCTCCGCCTGCTTCAAAGAAGCCGCCTACGTATATCATACCCCATACGCAGGTGATGATAAGCACGATAACGGGGAGAATAAGATCGATGACACGTCCCTTTTCGTTGAATTTTTCTTCCTCGGTGGATTCAAAGGAGCCGCTCGTGTGAAGATCGCCGCGAAGACGTGCGTTCTCCTCATGTATCTTCATTGGGCCGTACTCTACGTTGATCACGGTAGTCAGTATGATAAAGGCAAGAGTCAGGAGTGAATAGAGGTTATAAGGGATTGCGGAAATGAACAGCTTGATTCCCTCGCCCTCCGCGGCATAGCTCGAAACTGCTGCCGCCCATGACGAAATGGGAGCTATCATACATACGGGAGCCGCCGTGGCATCTATGAGGTACGCAAGCTTTGCGCGCGATATCTTCTGTGCATCGGTGACGGGGCGCATAACGCTTCCGACGGTGAGGCAGTTGAAATAATCGTCGATGAAGATCATCACTCCGAGAACGAACGTACAGAGCATAGCGCCCGCTCTGGTCTTTATGTTCTTCTGTGCCCATCTTCCGAATGCGGCAGAGCCTCCGGCACGGTTTATCAGTGCCACCATGATTCCGAGGATAACGAGGAATATGAATATTCCCGCAGTGCCCGAAACGGCGCCGATGATGCCGTCCTGCATCAAGTGGTCAAGTGTTCCTACGGGGTCGAAGTCAGCGACGAGCAGTCCGCCCACGATGATACCGATAACGAGGGAGGAGTACACCTCCTTGGTAACAAGGGCAAGCGCGATCGCGATGACGGGCGCAAGAAGCGCCATCCATGTGGAATAATACGGGCTGTCGGCAGGTACGGTGCCCTCTCCGGCACAGACCTCGCATACCGCATCCGCAACAATACCGCTTCCCTCACAGTCCGCACAGTCCATTACGGCATCGGGATTTCCGCCGACGATACCGACAGCAACTATTACGGCTATAACGACAAGCCATGTTGCAAGCATTACGATCTTTTTCCTGTTCAAAAGAAAAACCTCCTTAATAAGCTTTGGCAATTTCTGACAGTTAAATTATATCCGCAACGAGGTTATTTGTCAATATTCCGTAACAAAAAACAGTAAAATTTGTGCCGATCCGTCGATATTTGTTCACAATATCCGATATGTCGCGAAAAAAGTGACAGCACGCCTACACTCTCTTACCCATTTCGTATGCCTCCGCCATTGCCGCGGTATCCTTGACCTCACCCTTTTCGTATACGCCCATACCGCAGATAACGCCCTTCTCCGAGGCGCCCTCAATGCAGTCGGCATAGCCTCTGAAGCAGTCAAGCGTGATCCTCGCGGACTCGATCTCGCTGTCGGCGGCGGCTACTATATAATAAAGCTCCTTATTCTTCACCTCAGTCCAGCGTGCCACGCTTCTGTCTATCACAGCCTTAAGCTGTGCATCCACGGAATAGAAATAGACGGGGCTGGCAAGCACCATGACGTCGCAGTCGATCATCATTTGCAGAAGCGGTGCCATATCGTCCTTTATCGCGCAAGAGCCGGTATCGCGGCAGGCATAGCAGGCCTTGCAATATCCGATGTTTCTTTCCGCCACGCGCACCTTTGTGACCTCGTGTCCCGCCTCAAGCGCACCGCGCATAAATTCATCGCAAAGAATATCCGTATTACCGCCCTTTCGCGGGCTTGCCGAGAGTATCAGTACCTTCTTTTTCATGTTTTTCTCCTTTTCGTCTGTTCACATTTCGGGATCTGCAAATATCTTTACCGAGTTGTCCTAATATTAGCAAAAATGCCCTTATCTGTCAAGTACCGCAGCTATTATTCGGAGCGCGGTGAAGTCGGGCGCACGGCGTGTCCGCCTCCGTCGGAGCGTCTGAAATGACAGATACCCGAGATTTTTTTCACTTAATGTTGAAAAGTTCACTTTTTGGGCGTATAATAATATATTAATTGCTTTGCATATAATCTATATGAACATATTTTCAAAGAAAGTGTAACATATGTACAGAATCGGTCTTGATGTAGGATCTACTACACTCAAATGCGCCGTGCTTGACAGCTCGGGCGCCATCGTATACAAATCATATGAGCGGCATTTCTCGAAGATAACCGAGATGACCTCGCGTCTGCTCGGTGAGCTTGCCGCACGCTTCGGTGACGGTGAGACCTATCTCACCGTATCCGGCTCCGCCGGCATGGGACTTGCCGATGCCTGCGGTATTCCGTTCGTTCAGGAGGTATACGCCACCAGAACCGCAGTCAATTCGTTCATGCCTGAAACCGACGTCGTAATTGAGCTCGGCGGTGAGGATGCGAAGATACTGTTCCTCGACGGTGAGCTTGAGGTACGCATGAACGGCACGTGTGCCGGAGGCACGGGTGCGTTCATAGATCAAATGGCTACGCTTTTGAAGGTCGCGCCCGACGAGATGAATTCTCTTGCCGCGGAGCATGAGAAGATATACACCATCGCCTCGCGCTGCGGAGTTTTTGCGAAATCCGATATTCAGCCCCTGCTGAATCAGGGTGCCGCGAAAAGCGATATCGCCGCAAGCATCTTCTATGCGGTTGTCAACCAGACTGTCGCGGGACTTGCCCAAGGACGTCCGATAGAGGGCAACGTGCTCTATCTCGGCGGTCCTCTTACGTTCATGTCCGAGCTCCGTCGGAGCTTTGACAAAACTCTTAACACAAAGGGCGTGTGCCCCGACAATTCGCTCTATTTCGTGGCAATGGGTGCCGCACTCTCATACGGCGAGGAGCTCACCGATCTGCTGTCCGCCGCCGAGCGCATCGCCTCCTACACCTCCGCCTCCGGCTACAGAAGTCAGCCCGCGCTGTTCGCCTCACCCGAGGAATACGAGGAATTCAGGCTCCGTCACGAACGCGACCGCGTTGAGACGGACACGGGTGATATCGGTGACGGCAACGTATTCATAGGCGTGGATGCAGGCTCCACGACGGTAAAATCAGTGGTGATTAACAAGAGCGGCGATATCGTCATGCAGAGCTACGAGCCGAGCAACGGAAATCCCGTCGGCGCGGTCAAGCGCTTCCTCACCGATTTCTATGCGCGCTTCCCCGAGGCAAGAGTTGCGGGCAGTGCCGCCACCGGCTACGGTGAGGAGCTGATAAAGAACGCCTTCACGCTTGATTTCGGGCTTGTTGAGACAATGGCTCATTTCACCGCCGCAAAAAAATTCCGTCCCGACGTCGATTTCATCATCGACATCGGCGGTCAGGACATAAAGTGCTTTAAGATCAGAAACGGCGTTATAGACAACATCTATCTGAACGAGGCGTGCTCCTCGGGCTGCGGCTCCTTTCTCCAGACCTTTGCGGAGGCGCTGTCGATGGATATCGCGGATTTCGCACGTAAGGGACTGTTTGCCGACAGACCCGTCGATCTCGGATCGAGGTGCACCGTATTCATGAATTCCTCCGTAAAGCAGGCGCAAAAGGACGGTGCCACGATCGAAAACATCTCGGCGGGACTCTCGATAAGCGTGGTCAAGAATGCGCTCTACAAGGTCATCCGTGCCAGAGACGGCAAATCTCTCGGAAACAGCATCGTGGTTCAGGGCGGTACGTTTCTTAACGATGCCGTGCTCCGCGCCTTTGAAAAGGAAACGGGACGGAACGTCATAAGGCCGAACATCTCCGGTCTTATGGGTGCATACGGTGCGGCTCTTTACGCAATGGAGCGTGCGGGAGAGTCAAGCACGACTGCCGATGCCGCCTCTCTTGCGAGCTTCACCCACACTGCCGCTCCGACAGTTTGCAAGGGCTGTCAGAATCACTGCCGTCTGACCGTCAACACCTTTGACGGCTCACGCAGATACATCAGCGGAAACCGCTGTGAAAAGCCTGTCACGGGCAAGACGGACAGCGGTGCCTCCAAGTACAATATGTTTGAACGCAAGCGCGCGATGCTTGAGGAATACAAGCCGAAGGCGGGATCAAGAGGCAGGCTCGGTATTCCGATGGGACTCGGTATGTACGAGCTGTATCCGTTCTGGTACACGCTTTTCACCGAGCTCGGCTTTGAGGTGTTCCATTCGCCCTTCTCCACAAGGGAGCTCTATCTGTCCGGTCAGCTGACTATCCCCTCGGACACCGTATGCTTCCCCGCAAAGCTTATGCACGGGCACATCGAATATCTTATCTCTCAGAAGCCCGACGCGATATTCTCCCCCTGCATGAGCTACAATTTCGACGAGGGCGAGGGGGACAACCATTACAACTGTCCCGTTGTGGCGTATTATCCCGAGGTGCTTGCGGGCAACGTGCGTGAGCTCAAGAGCGTGAAGTTCATCAACGACTATTTGGGTATCCACAAGAGAAAGAATTTCCCCGACAAGCTTTTCCTCGTGCTCGGCAAATACTTCGACGGCATAACAAAAGCCGAGATAAAGCGTGCCGCCGATGCCGCTTACGGTGAATACGAGCTGTTCATGAAGCGTGTGCATGAGGAGGGCAAGAGATGCCTTACCGAGGCGCGTGCCGAGGGCTATCCGATAATAGTCCTTGCCGGCAGACCGTATCACATAGATCCGGAGACGAGCCACGGCATTGACAGGCTGATCTGCTCACTCGGCGCGGCTGTCCTCTCCGAGGACTCTGTCTCGGGGCTTTGCGGCAAGGTCAAGACCAATGTGCTCAATCAGTGGACGTACCACGCACGTCTGTACAGTGCGGCAAAATACGTATGTCAAAATCCCGATATGAATTTAGTCCAGCTCGTTTCCTTCGGCTGCGGCGTTGATGCCGTCACCACAGACGAAACGAGAGAGATACTTGAAGACGGCGGTAAGATCTACACCCAGATAAAGATCGACGAAATAACGAATCTCGGTGCGGTGAAGATCCGTCTGCGAAGTCTGTTTGTTGCCCTTGAGGGCGCAAATGAAAAGGAGGCACAGAGTGGAAATTAAAAAGACCCCGTTTACCAAGGAAATGAAAAAGGACTACACTGTCCTCGTGCCCAACATGGCGCCGATCCACTTTGAGCTGCTGTGTTCCGCATTCAGAAAAGAGGGGCTGAACGTAGTGCTTCTCTCCGACGATACGCAAAACGTCATTGAGACGGGGCTGAAATACGTTCACAACGACACCTGCTACCCCGCACTGCTCGTTATCGGTCAGATGATCTCCGCCCTGCAAAGCGGCAAATACGATCTGACAAAGACCGCTCTCATGATCTCTCAGACAGGCGGCGGCTGTCGCGCCTCGAATTACATATTCCTGCTCCGCAAGGCTCTTGTCGCGGCGGGCTTTGACGGTATTCCGATAATATCCTTCAATGTTTCGGGGCTTGAAAAGCAGAACACCGGCTTCACCTTCAACTACCTCTTTATACGCAGGCTTCTTGCGGCTGTGGTATACGGCGATATGCTGATGCTTCTGAAAAATCAGGTATTGCCCTACGAGAACAACGCGGGAGACGCCGAGGCGCTCACGGACAGGTACATAAAAGACATATCGGATCGCTTTGCGGCAGGCAAGGGTCACACACACGGTGAGATAAAGCGAACTCTTGCCGATATGTGCACCGATTTCGGGCGCATTCCGATGACGGTGGTGCCCAAGGTCAAGGTCGGCATCGTCGGAGAGATATATGTAAAGTATTCCGCTCTTGCGAACAACGGTCTTGAGGAATTTCTGCACAGTCAGGACTGTGAGGTCATGCTCCCCGGGCTCATGAGCTTCTGTCAGTACTGTGTCTACAACACCATTGAGGACGAGCTCCTTTACGGCGGAAAAGCCGTGACCGCAAGGGTGTACAGGATCGTGCTGAGGTATATGTGCTATTTGAACGGTCTTATTATAAAGGCTGTCCGCGCTCACGGTCGCTTTGTTCCGCCGGAGGAGTTTGAGGAGCTTCGCACGAAGGGCGAGGAGATCATAAGCTGCGGATGCAAAATGGGCGAGGGCTGGGTACTTACCGCAGAGATATGCGAGCTGATACGCAACGGCTACCGCAACATCATATGCACACAGCCCTTCGGCTGTCTGCCGAATCACATCAACGGCAAGGGCATGAGCCGCAGGATCCGCGAAAGGTATCCCGAGGCGAACATAGTCCCGATCGACTACGATCCGGGTGCGACGAGAGTCAATCAGGAGAACCGCATCAAGCTTATGATAGCGGTGGCAAGAGAGGCGCTCGAAAAGGATGTCCCGACAGTTGAAAATGCCCCCTCACGTGAGGAGAACGTCGCAAAGGCTTAAAATCAAAAACAGCCGTCATGCAGTACGCAGGCGGCTTTTTCTTATGTAGTATTGCATTTTGCTTACTTTTTTGTTATAATTGTGTTAACAAATACTGAAAGTGAGGTAGGTCATGAATACAAAACGCTTGATCTCTGTACTTCTTTCTGCCGGAATACTTATTTCCGCAGTCTCATGCGGTATACCGTCCGCAGAACGCGAATGTGCGACAGCGCTTTCCTCATCATCGGAAAAATACGCGACTTGGCTCAGCAGCCGACTCGGTGACAAATACCCCGCCGACATTATTCTCGGCACAGCCGAGGATGCGGAGAGCCTCGGCATCGACGTATCCGCGCTTCGTGACGAGGGTTACACGATAAAAAAGGAGCACGGCAGTGCGGTGATAATAGGCAAGACCGCCGACGGGCTTGACCGCGGAGTGAGATACTACGCAAACAACATGGCGGAGCTTGACAGCGGAAGCTACACCTTCGGAGAGGGATACGCGGTAAAGTCGCTCACCGTTGCGGGTCACGATATTTCCGAATACACCATCATCCTGCCCGAGGTATCCGACACGTGTCATGAGTTTGCCGCAAGTGAGCTTCAGCGCTACATAAAGCGTGCCTGCGGCGCCGAGCTTCCGACAGTGCCCTTCGGCACCGAGGTCTCCGGCAGACGCATCACTCTCGAAAGAGTTATGCGGGACAGTGAGGACTACGCCGTCTTCGGAGACGAGAGCCTGCTCATCGCGGTGGACGATGCGGGAGACATCACCCTCAAGGGCGGCTATTACCGCGGCTGTCTTTATGCCGTATATGAGCTTCTTGAGAGCTACGTCGGATACCGCTTTGTATACAATTATCTGACCGGCACAGATGACAGCTCCGGGGTTGACTATCTCTACGAGGCCGATGCGATAGACATTCCCGCGGGCACATACGATATGCAGTCTCCCTCCATCGACGGACGTGACACGAACTGGTATCAGTACCTCAAATACACTGCCGCGATAGCTCCGCTGTACTCGGCAAAGCGGAAGGCGTACCGTATTCCCAACTACGCTCTGAACACGGACAAGAGATTTAATCTGTACGGGCTCTGGAAGGTTGCAAACCACGGTGTTGTAGAGCCTTATTACGCACACGACTCATACGATCCGAACGGACAGCCGTGCTTCACCGACGAGGGCTTTCTTGAGCACTCCTTTGAGATATACGTGAATAAGGTAAACAAATATATTGAAGAAGGTGCCGAGCTCGGAAAGGAGATCACCACGATCTCGACCGGACAAATGGATACCTCAAATTTCTGTATGTGCGCCGACTGTACCGAGCTGGTCTACACCGACGGAGGCTATATCGGTCCCGTCCTGTACTTTGCAAACAGGGTCGCGGAGGTGATCGAACGCGAATTCGGCTCCACGCTTTATGTCAGCACCTTTGCATACTTCGGAACGGCATCGGTTCCTCTTGTCAACCGTCCGAGAGACAATGTGCAGATATCGTACTGCTTCTACAATGATATCCACAAAAATCTCTGCTACAGCCATCCCATCGACGGACTCTCATGCAGAGATACCGCAAGCACGTCCCCGTACACGATAAACAACAGTCTGTACGCCAAGGAGTTTGAGGAATGGTGTGACATTCTGAACAAGAATCAGCTCTCAGTATGGTACTATCCCGGAACTTGGGAGTGGAGTGCGTTTGCCTCTCCGATAGACCGCACTCTGCGACAGGATATCGCATACATTGCAAGCCACGAGGAGGTATACAGCATCTTCACCGATCCCGCACCGGGACCGCGTACTCCGGCTGATCTCATAAGACCGTATCTTATCGACAGGCTTATGTGGGATGCGGAGATGAGTGAGGAGGAATACAGGGCTGTGATCCTCGATTACTACACCGTTATGCTCGGCGCCGAAAGCGCTCGGTGCATCATCGACTGCATGGAGCTTGCGGACTCGCTTGCATATGACGGCTGCTGGTCATCCATGGCTTGGTCGGATCCCTCCGAGAGACTTTCCATAGATCTTGCGATAAAGGAATTCCCGTATATGCTTGAGCTTTACAGCCACGCGCTCGACGCGGCTGAATCAGAGGCGGCGGAAACGCTTGTCGGAGTAATGTACTGTGCGATGCTTCACATGGAGCTGACGCTTGTACACGATCCGTGGTATCTGAACGGAGATGCGGAATCGCGTGAGCGTTATGCCGAGCTTTATGAGATGTTCCGAGAGTACGGCACGCTGTACGGCTATTCGCTGAACGAAGAAAAATCGGCAGCAAGCGGAAAGGTCTACAACATTGAAGATAATCCGTCGTTCCTGTTCGGCCACAACAAATCCTCGGGTGAGAATGATGAATGGTGGCTGGGTTAACTCGGCACACCGTTCCTTCCCTTCCCGCAAGACAAAAACAAGGCATCATGCGATGCCTTGTTTTTTTACCGTTCGGGACACTCAGGCGCCTCCTCCGGAGATAAGCAATGATAGTGCCGCGAAATCACCCGCATTTACGACACCGTTGCCGTCAACGTCGGCTCTTTCCGAGAGCCCGACGTTGCCGCCGAGAACTCCGTTCTTGAGGCGGATCATATCGTTTGCATTGATCACGCCGTCGCCGTTGACGTCTCCGCAAAGTATGCCGGTATCCATTTGTGTACCCGCGGGGATAAGCTCCGTGAAGGTCATATCACAGCTCTCACAGGTGTACGTGTAATATCCGTCGATGCTCGGTGTCGAGTATTTGCCGACAGCCTTACCTGTCAACGTATGACCTGTCTCGCACAGAGGCTCGGTATAGTTTGTCCGATAAAGCTTTGCACACATATCGCAGACGTACTCGTCGTATCCGCCGTAGGAGCATCCGCATGGAACTGTATTCAGAAGTGAGCCGGAATGCTCGTGCTTATAGATACCCGTTGTCACGTTCTTCTTGTTCGGTATTACACGTGTTATGGTCGAATACTGATTCGACCACACGCTCTTGAAGGAAGTAAAGGACGCCTCGGTATCGAAATCCCATGCTCCGAGCACGTTGCCGCCCGTGCCGACCGTGGCATCGTAGTTTCCGGTAACGACCTTGAAATTATCAATATAATATTCGCCCGTGGTATAGAGGAGGGCGACCTCGTTTGTTGCGCTGTAGGCGGAATCCTTATCCGAGAGGATCAGCTCTCCGTCAATATATATATTCACAAGCGAGCCCTTTACGTACACGGCGAATTTTTTCCAGTTATACTCGTATTCGCCGCCGTCGGAGCTCCAGTCATACTTTGCCGAGGCAATGACCTTGGTCGTGCCGGACGGCAGATTTCCCGTGCCGATCTCGACCTGCTGTGATCGGAAATTATAGCACGCGGTGACGGTATAGCCGCTGAACCAAAGTCCGATATACGGAGTGCCGCTGAATTTCTCCACACCGATCGGGCAGGCATCGAACTCGATGTATGCCCCTCCCGAGGTATACGGCTTCAGGGAAGACTCCATATAGTTATACGTGTTGCTTATATGTATCATTCCCTTATCAGCCAGCGACGGGGCGTTTCCGAGCACCTCCGCCACCTCCGTTTTGCTGTATCCGCATCTGTCGCAGGTGTAGGTGATCTCACCCGCACTCTTATACGTGGGAGATACGGTTTGTCTTCCGGAATCGAAGATATGCTCCGCTCCGAGCTCCGGAACAGGGTCATGCGTATAGCTGAAATCACAGTATATACACTCGGTCAGCGTATATCCGTCGCTCTTGCACATCGGCGGAATGACCGTATCGGTACATACGTGCGAATCGCATCTCTTGATGATCGCTTCCGCCTCGGCATACGCCGCACTTATCGCTTCGTTTATATCCCACTCATCGGAGAAAGCGCCGACTGTATTTGCCGTCTCCGTTATAAGTGCGGTCAGCTCATACTTTTTCAGCTCATTCCTGCTGTCGGGATCCGCATACGCCGCAAGCTCATCGACAAGAGCGGTGCGGTACGCATCAATATCGCTGACACTGAGCGCCTCAAGAATGGTCTGAGACATGAGTCTCATTCCGAAATCGTTGGGATGCACCATGTTATCCGCCATAAAGCAGAGGAAGTCCTTCCCTGTTTCCTCGATAAGATACTTCTCTATTCTCTGAGGATCGGCAACACCGACTCCGTTCATCTCGGAGGCAAGTGTATGAAGCACTGCGGCGTGCTCCTCGTATCTTGATGCGGGGAAGGTGTATCTGTTGCCGTAAAGCGACGATACGAGCAGTATCTCACAATCGGGAAGCTTTTCCCTTATGTAGTTGATCTGCATCTTTAGATTCGACTTAAACTCGGTGCCCGAGATACCGACTCGGTCGCAGGAGGAGTCATTCATTCCGTAATTGATGATGACAAGGTCGGGGGAATACTTGATAACGGTCCTGTCCAGCTTTCCGCTGTCAAAATACGACATCGTTCCGCCGATGGCGGTATTGTAAAGCTTTATTCCGTCATAACCGTATTTCTCACCCAGAGCCTTCGCTGTCATCTCGGGATACGCATCGACGTTTGGGGCTATTCCGAGAAAGCCGCTGCCCATTGCGCCGGTGGATACGCTGTCTCCGATCACGACGAGGGAGAGCTCCTGCTTATTCTTGAGCTTATCAAGCGTTTTCGGGAGATTTGCCTCTTGATTTGTCGGAACGTACGCCTTCCATGTGTCGTTATGGACATACGTGACCGTTATGGACTTATTGCTGAGATCCGCGCCGCCCGTCCAATACTCCCACATACCGTCATTACCGGCATGGGGATAATACGGGGAGATCTGATCCGAGCCGTAGCCCGCCGGAACGGAGCTCACGTGAATGTCTCCGTAATTCGATATCGGAATACTGCCGCCCTCAAGCACCACGAGATTTCCGTCCTTGAGAATGTAATCCTTGCCCTCCGTATAGGTGACCTTGAGGCTGTAGCTCTTTACCGAAACTATTTGATCCGCATCGTACATAAGCTCAAACTGCGGAAGCGTTCCGTCCGAATCCCTTATCGGGAATACGATCTCGTTGTACACGATATTTCCCTCCCAGAACGGGCGGGTATATTTGTAGAGATCATACGACGAGCTGTCAAGCTCCGCCGATGTGTAATCATCTGCCGTAACGACCGCCGCCGACGGAGAAATAAGCCCGCAGGACATTACCGATGCTGCAAGAGCGGCTGACAAAAGCTTCTTGATTTTCATATTTTCCTTTCCGCCGAGCTCGGCATTTATCCCACGTCTCGCACAAGACGACACGTTAAAGTCCTCTGTTTACAGTACCCTCTCCATCAGCTCACCGAGCGCCTCCGCCATGGAAGCAAAGCCGAGATCCGTGGGATGGCAGTTGTCCACCGTTCCCTCGTTTCCGGCAAGTCTCATAAGCTGTCTGCCGTCAAGCATATAGACATTTTCGTCACCTGCTCTGACGGCATTTTCATAGGTCTCGCGAATTATAGAAAGTCTCTCCGTTTCCTCGGCATCAAGGAGATACTTCGGTCTTGAGAGAATGATTATCGGTATATCCGGATGTGTCTCTCTCACCGCCTTGAACAGCTTTTCGTGAGTCGCTTTGAGATGCTCGCACGAGGGGGCATTGTGGTCATAGTCAAGCACGAACGCCGACATCGAAAGCCCCTTGATATAATCTATCATGCCGTCCTCGGCTCTGGCGCTTCCGGAAAAGCCGAGATTCAAATAATCTCTGTCGAATCTGCGAGAGAGTATGCCCTCATATGAGCTTCCCGCTCTCGATGCACACCCGCCCTGAGTGATCGACGAGCCGTAGTACACGATGGGCTCGAACGGCTTATAGCTGTCACCCTCCGTCAGCTCGGCTGTCTCCTCTATTCCGATGAGAAGCTCGTCCACGTTGCTGTAGAGCGGGAAATTTATCGTGATATCGCGCATTTTCCTCTCACCGAGCTCGACCGTGCCCTCGTAGCCGTTCTCGATATCGAACGGGGGCACAAAGGTGTTTACGTAGCGGTAGCCGTCCTCATCCTTCACATACAGATCGAACGCCGAGGAGCCTGTCAGCGGGAAATGGGACATTTTGCCGACATCGTCCATTTTCGCAACGATCGACACCTTAGCGCTGTCCGTCTTAAACCGCACCCTTCCGCCGGCGGTATTGGCATGGAGATAATGCACTCCCTCCGACACTGATTTTGCGACAGCCTCGGGGAGTCTGCGATATTTTTCGCCCTCTCTGAATACGCCGTATATTTTGAACGGAGCGTCGTCGATATTATAAAAGGACATTCCGTCGCGGCTGATCTGCGCCTTTACGCTGAAGTTTGTATCGATTTCAGATATGCTCTTAGCCATTATAAGCAAGCCTTTCGTTTTGGGATTTTTGTCTACGGTAATATTTTACTACATAAGCTCATTTTTGTCAATTCTCGGAATTCCGCCACCGCACCGACAAAGAAGGCTTCGCGAACTTGAGAATACAAAGTATAAATCTCTTTATTTTACAGATACTAACAGTGCAAATTCGCAGTCAAGGAGATTATATATATTATGAAAGCAACCGGTATTGTCAGAAGGATAGACGATCTCGGGAGGGTCGTTATTCCGAAGGAGATCAGACGCACAATGAGGATCCGTGAGGGCGACCCACTTGAGATATACACCGACAGAGAGGGAGAGGTCATATTCAAGAAATACTCTCCGATCGGCGAGCTTGCTTCATTTGCCGCCCAATACGCGGAGACTCTTTACAAGACCTGTCAGATGGCAGTTGTGATATGCGACAGAGATGCCGTGATCGCCTGTGCGGGGATCCCGCGAAAGGACTACGCCGACCGCAAGCTGTCCGCCGCTCTGGAGGCGATCATGGAGAAGCGCGCCCTCTACTGCTCCCGCGGCGGTGAGAGCATACCCGTAACAGACGGCGGAGAGGCGCTCGTAAGCTGTGCAATGCCCATTATCTCGGAGGGAGATATCACGGGGCTCGTTGCATCTGTCACCGACAGATCGAAGGGCAGCGCACAAAGCATCGCTCCGGAGCTTGAAGCAAAGCTGATCCAGACCGCCGCGGGATTTCTCGGGCGTCAGCTTGAGGCATAGCACCGCCGAGGCAAAAAAGGCACGGAGCCATATGACTCCGTGTCTTTTATATCTGCATATCAGTCATCCGTGAGGGATCTGTTTACAGCCGTAACGAGGGCAAGCATCGACGAGGTGATGATATCATCGCTGACTCCAACTCCCCAGACACGTCTGCCGCCGTTCACCTTTACGCTCATATATGCCACGGCAAGTATCTCCTCACCGAGATCAAGCTCATGGCTGTCGAAGGTGAGCTCGGTGAGGCTCATGCCGAATTTCTCCTCCATTGCGGCTATTGCCGCTTCAAGACGGCCTGCCGCGGTCGCGGAAACGGTGCAAGCCCCGTCAGCTGTCATCAGCGACAGTGTAACGGTAGTCCTGTCTCCGCGGACGAAGTCGTAATCCTCGAGCTTTATCCTGTCGCACCTGTTAACATAGGTATCCGCGAATATTCCGTATACCTCGCTCGGGGCAAGCTCCGCCTGAGTCTTATCCGAGATGCCCTTCACCGTGTAGCCGACCTCCTCACGCATTTCGGCAGGCAGGACATATCCGTATGTATTTTCAAGCAGATAGCCGATACCGCCCTTGCCGGACTGTGAGTTTATGCGAATTACGGAGGACTCGTATTCCCTTCCGATATCCTCGGGATCTATGGGAAGATACGGCACCGTCCATGCCCCGTTGCCGCTCTTACGATACCATTTGAGCCCCTTGGCGATGGCATCCTGATGAGATCCGGAAAATGCCGCAAACACAAGCTTACCCGAGTAGGGCTGGCGGTCATGCACCTCCATACCGGTGATGCGCTCATATATCTCGCGTATTCGCGGAAGCTCGGTGAGATCAAGTCCCGGCTCCACGCCCTGCGCGTACATATTCAGCGCAAGTGTCACTATATCCGCATTTCCCGTGCGCTCTCCGTTTCCGAAAAGAGTACCCTCTATTCTTTCCGCTCCCGCAAGCAGTCCGAGCTCGGAATCAGCTATCGCGCAGCCTCGGTCATTATGCGGGTGAAGCGACACGGTCACGGAGTCTCTGTATTTCAGCCCGTCACACATATATTCCACCTGATCGGCGTAAATATGCGGGCTCGAAAGCTCGACCGTGACGGGAAGATTTATTATCGCCTTTTTCTGCGGTGTCGGCTGCCAGATATCCAGCACCGCATTGCATATCTCAAGCGCAAGCTCCGGCTCGGTCCCCGTAAAGGATTCGGGCGAATACTCAAACACATATTCTCCGCCCGTTCTCGCCGCCATCTCGGAAAACAGCCTTGCGCCGTCCGTTGCAATGCCGATGATCTCCTCCCTCGACTTGCCGAAGACCTGCTCTCTCTGAACAAGTGAGGTGGGATTATACAGGTGAACTATGGCTCTCGGACAGCCGCGCAGTGCCTCGAAGGTCTTTTCGATAATATGTCGGCGGCTCTGCGTGAGCACCTGCACGGTCACGTCCTCGGGAATCATATTCTCCTCTATAAGCGTGCGGAGAAATCTGTATTCCGTATCGGAGGCGGCGGGAAAGCCCACCTCGATCTCCTTAAAGCCGATGCTCACAAGAAGTCTGAAAAACTCCAGCTTTTCCTCAAGATTCATCGGAACGACAAGGGATTGGTTGCCGTCACGCAGATCAACGGAGCACCAGATCGGAGGCTTGTCTATATACGGCTTATCCGCCCATCTTCTCGTCGGAGACGGAACACAAAAAAACTGACGTGTGTACTTAGAAGCGTTATTCATACAGCTATACCTTAATTATGATAATTTATATTACTGTCATCTCTGCACTATTATACTGTACCTTCGGGAAAATTTCAAGCTATAGCCGCCGAAATATCGTCTGTTTCGCATTATTTCGGCAAAGTCGCAGGCGGTTTTGCCGCCGAAGACCGTCCTATGTTCATGGTGTATCGGGCAGTGCGATATCCGAGGGAAAAATTTTAATCTTTTTTGAGAAAAGCTATTGCAATACACATAAAAGTGTGCTATAATCTATGAATGTATGAAAGTCTACATCGAAGGCACCCTCTCAGGTCTTCGTGTAACATAATTTTGAATTTTAGGAGAGTCATCATGCCGAATATCAAATCCGCAAAAAAGCGTGTTAAGGTTGCCGAAGCAAAGAACCTTCGTAACAGAATGTTCAAGAGCCAGATGAAGACCATTATCAAGAAGTACTATGCCGCAGTTGAAAGCGGTGACAAGGCAGCAGCCGAGCTTGCATACAAGGCAGCAGTCAAGAAGGTTGATCAGGCTGTAAGCCACGGCATCATTCACAAGAATGCAGCCGCACGCAAAAAGAGCCAGTTCACAAAGCTCTACAACACCATTGGTGCATAAAATCACACAAGCAAAAGTCCTGCCATGCTCCGGCAGGACTTTTATGTTTCCCGAAGTCTCCGCGGCGCGCCGTGAGCGACTCTTTATCTATTGAAATCAAGCGGTCTTTGTGTTATAATACCTACAGAACTTTTACGGAGGGATATAATAATGAGAACGCTTGTCATTACAAATCCGGTGCCGCTCCACAACGTGTCTCCGCTTGTGAGCCTCGGTAAATTCGTGCGCGTTCTCGTTTCCGCCGGATATTCCCCGCTTATCATCGGTGCAAGACTGCCGAGCGACGGCGTACCCGAAATACCCGACGGTATTCGCGTAAAGAATCTGCCATACGGCGGCAAGGGGATATTCAAGCTGTTTTCGTACATATTCCTCCAGCTCCGCCTGTTTTTCTCGCTTCTGATAAAGCTCGGGAGAGACGATACACTGTATTTCTGGATCGCAGACAAGATGCTCGGGGCGTTTTTGGCAGCACGTCTGCGCGGTGCCGAGGTCAACTTCTTCGTTTACGGAAACGTCGCTCCGCACGGCAGCTTATCGGAAAGGCTCACACTGTACATGGCAAGCCACGCCTCCCGAATCTGTGCCGAGGCTCCGTCCGTTTTCGAGCAGTGGGATCTTCCCCCTTCAGTACCGCGATGCTGTATAAAGCTTTTCGTACCGAGCTCGGGCATAGTTCCCATACCGTTTTCGGAGCGTCCCGCCCTTGTCGGCATGATGTGCCGTCTCGCTCACGGCAAGCACATCGACGATGCCGTTCGTGCATTTTGCAAGCTTCACGAAAGGCTTCCCGAGTTCAGACTCAGAATAATCGGCGGCGGCCCTCTTGAGGCGCAAACGCTCGAGCTCATAAATGAGCTCGGGGCGGACGAATACATCTCCGTCACCGGATGGCTGGAGCATGACGAGGCACTGCGTGAGCTGTCAAGATGCCGTGTGCTCCTGTATCCGACCGATGCGGAAGGTGTGCCCGGAGGGATCCTTGAGGCGATGTCACTCGGAGTCATCCCGCTGGCAACTCCCGTCGGAGGTATTCCCGACGTCATAGATAACGGTATAAGCGGCTTTTTCCTCTCCGACACCTCTCCCGACACAATTGCCGCACAGCTCTGCGCCGTTCTCACCTCCGAATCGGCACAAGGCGTATCGGCGGCATCAATTCAAAAAATCGAAAAGGAATTCTCTCTTGCGGCGGCGGCTCGAAATATGCGTGCCGTTTGCGGAGATCGTCGAAAAATAACAAAATGAAAAAACGTAACGTATTTATCCGCACCGTTACCGCTCTCACCCTTGCGGCTGTCATGCTGCTTTCCGTCTCCTGTGCGGGAGGCTCCGAGCGGGACACGGGCGATCTCGATATCGTCTGCACGATCTTTCCCCAGTACGATCTTGCGCGGAGCATCGCGGGCGATGTCCCGAACGTAAACCTGAAGCTTCTCCTCGGCGCGGGACAGGACAGTCACGATTACGACCCCTCATCTGCCGATATCGCCGCCGTACACGGCTGTGACATATTCATATACGTCGGCGGTGAGTCCGATGTGTGGGTGGAAAATATGCTCCGCTCGGCGGAGCTGCCCGAGAGCTCGGTCATCTCACTCATGGATATAGCGGAGCCCCTCACCGCAAAGACTCCCGAGGGAGCGGAGGCGGATGAGCACGATCATGAGCACGAACACGGTGCGCTTGAGCACGTGGAATACGACGAGCACATCTGGACTTCTCCGGTAAACGCAATGAAGATATCCGAGGCTATCGCCGATGCGATGTGTGAGCAGATGCCGGAGAATGCGGACACCTTCCGCGCGAACGCGGACAAGCTTCGCGGAGAGCTTACTGAGCTCGATTCCGATATCAGAGCTCTCGCAAGCTCGGTGGACTCTCCTTCGATAGTTGTTGCCGACCGCTTTCCTCTCCTGTATTTTTGCAACGAATACGGCATCTCCTACAGTGCCGCCTTCAGCGGATGCGCCGCATCGACGGAGCCCTCCAGCAAGACGGTGCAGTACCTCATAAACAAGGTCTCCTCCGAGAACATTCCCGTCATCTTCAAGCTTGATATGTCCACGGGAAATGTCGCGCAGACTGTCGCGGATGCCACCGGCGCAAGGGTAATGACGCTGTGGTCCTGCCACACCGTCTCGGCGGATGATTTTGCCGCCGGTGTTACATACACGGACCTGATGAGGCGCAATCTTGCGGCTCTGACCGAGGCTTTTGCCTCTCCCGACAACTAAATTTGATACGCAAAGGATGAACATATGTCATACATCACCTGCGATGAGGTAACTCTTGCATATGAGGGCCGCATTATCGTAAAGGATCTGAGCTTCTCCGTTGAGCGCGGAGATTACATCTGCATAGTGGGCGAAAACGGCTCGGGCAAGACCACGCTTTTACGCACTCTTGTGGGGCTGAAGCGCCCGTTTTCCGGAAGGGTGAGCTACGGCGACGGACTGTCCCGCAGAAACGTGGGCTACGTCCCGCAGACGGTGCTCTCCGGAAAGGATTTCCCCGCCACTGTCTACGAGGTCGTCACAAGCGGTCTTCTCAACCGAATGGGACTTCGTCCCTTCTTCACCAAGGAGGAAAAGAAGGCGGCGGAATATGCAATGGAGCGGCTCGGGATATCCGATATCAAGAACAGATGCTTCAGGGAGCTTTCCGGCGGACAGCGGCAGCGCGTTCAGCTCGCAAGAGCGATATGCGCGGCAGACAAGCTGCTGATGCTCGACGAGCCCGCCTCGGGTCTCGATCCCGTCATCACCTCCCAGCTCTACGGGATCATTAAGGAGCTGAACGAGACCGACGGCATGGCTGTGGTCATGGTCTCGCACGATATTCCCTCCGCCGTCAAGTATGCCTCGAAGCTTCTGCATCTCGAAAAGGATCACAGCTTCTTCGGCACCGCCGACGAATACAGAAAAAACAGAATGGGCAAGCATTTTCTCGGATGCACCTGCAACGAATGCAGAGGTGAAGAAGTATGACCGGACTTATAGATCAGATCAGAGAGTTTTTATCCTATTCCTTCGCCCTGCGCGCGATAGCGGTTGGCAGTGCCGTATCGCTTTGCGCGGCTCTGCTCGGCGTAAGTCTTGTGCTTAAAAGATATTCGATGATAGGCGACGGCCTGTCGCACGTCGGCTTTGCGATACTTGCTCTCTCCGGTGCGCTCGGCGCATCGGGCGCAAGCCTTACCATAGCTATCCCCGTCGTGGTGCTCGCCGCGGCGGTACTGCTCAGGATCACGGAGAACAGCCCGATGAGAGGCGATGCCGCCATTGCCGTGCTCTCCACCCTTTCCCTCGCCGTCGGTTACATTGCTATGTACAAGGCGGGTACGAACATCGACGTGAGCAGCTATATGTTCGGAAATATGTTTACGATAAGACGAGATGAGGCGTATTTCAGCCTCATTATCGCGGCTGTTGTGGTTCTGCTCTTTATCCTGTTCTACCACAAGATATTCGCCATTACCTTTGACGAGAGCTTTGCCGGTGCCGTCGGAATCCCGACGGGGCTGTACAACATACTCATCGCCGCTCTCACCGCGGTCACGATAGTTCTCGGAATGAGAATGATGGGAACTCTGCTCATATCCGCACTCATCATCTTCCCCGCCCTCACCTCGATGCGCGTATTCAGAAGCTTCAGAGCCGTGGTGATCTCATCTGCCGCTGTCTCCCTCGTATGCTTCTTTATCGGCGTTACAGCCGCGCATCTGCTGACTGTTCCCGCCGGCTCCGCCATCGTTGTGGTGAACGGTATCGCGTTCGCGATTTTCAGCATCATAGGCGGTGCGGGGGAGCATCTGCACAGAAGATCCGCAAACAGGAAAGGAGCTTGACCGATGAAAAAGACAGCTATTGCACTTATCCTTGCATCACTTCTTCTTTTCGGCTGTGAAAACGGCGCCTCGGACACAAAGGTCGATACCTCCGCCGAAATGACGGCGGCTGATACCGGCTTCGGCACACATTCGCACAGCGGATATGTCGTGCGTGACGGGGACACATACAAGATACCCGACGACTGCTTTGCCGATGCGGTAAATGAGGTATACGCATATTACGAGGATTTCCTCGGTGAGCGAATAGAGCTTGAGGGAGAGTACATGGCGGATATGTACAAAAACGAGATGTACTACTCCGTATACAGAATGGAGCACGCCCATTGCCATGAGGATCACGATCACTCCTCGGATCCGATGACCAAGGTCGGCTTTCGCATCAGCTACGACGGGGACAAGCCTATGGACAAGGCGTATGTCAGAGTATCCGGAATCCTTGAGACTTATGAGCTTGAAGAAAGCACATACCTCATCATTAATGCCGATACACTGACCGAGTGCGACTGAAAAGCAAAAAAATTTATTTGATGTCATTGTTTTTTTACATTTTTTGCTTCACTTCTATTGCACTGACACACAAAATTTGATATAATATAGAGTGTGTTTTTGCAGGATTCAAACCGACTTCTTGCAAATATGCATTTTATAATTCTATTTTTTCACGAAAGGGAAAACCATGGAACAAAAAAAGCGTAGTGTTGGAACCGTTTCACGCGGTATCCGCTGCCCCATTATCAGAGAGGGTGACGATCTTGCCGAAATCGTTACCGAAAGTGTGCTGGAAGCAGCAAAAAACGAAGGCTTTGAGCTTCGTGACCGAGACGTTATTTCCATTACAGAATCTATTGTCGCAAGAGCGCAGGGCAACTATGCGTCCGTTGACGACATTGCCGCTGACATTCGTGCCAAATTCGGCGGCGGAACTGTTGGTGTTATTTTCCCTATTCTATCCCGTAACCGTTTTGCCATCTGCCTGAGAGGTATCGCAAAGGGCGCCAAAAAGATTGTCCTCATGCTCAGCTACCCCTCCGATGAGGTGGGCAACGAGCTTGTAAGCCTTGACAAGATCGACGAAGCCGGTCTCAATCCTTACTTCGACGTGCTCTCTCTTGAGAAGTATCGCGAGCTGTTCGGAGAGAACAAGCACGAGTTCACGGGCGTGGACTACGTGCAGTACTACGGCGAGCTCATCCGTGAATGCGGTGCCGAGGTTGAGATCATTTTCGCAAATCAGGCAAAGGCTATCCTCGATTACACCGACTGCGTTCTGAACTGCGATATCCACACCAGAGCACGCACCAAGCGTATTCTGAAGGCGGCAGGCGCCAAGACTGTTTACAGCCTTGACGAGATACTCACCTCTCCCGTAAACGGAAGCGGCTGTAACGAGAAATACGGTCTTCTCGGCTCCAACAAATCCACCGAGGACACCATAAAGCTTTTCCCCAGAGATTGCAAGGATCTTGTTCTGAAAATTCAAAAGAGTGTTTTCGATGCCTGCGGCAAGCACGTTGAGGTCATGGTCTACGGCGACGGCGCCTTCAAGGATCCTCAGGGTAAGATCTGGGAGCTTGCCGATCCTGTGGTCTCCCCCGCATTCACCGACGGACTCATCGGTACACCGAATGAGCTGAAGCTTAAATATTTGGCTGACAACGATTTCAAGGAGCTCTCCGGCGAGGCTCTGAAGGAGGCTATCTCCGAGAGCATCAGGAAAAAGCAGAATGACCTTGTCGGCAACATGGCATCTCAGGGTACTACCCCGCGCCAGCTCACCGATCTTATCGGTTCCCTCTGCGATCTCACAAGCGGCTCGGGAGACAAGGGTACACCCGTTGTCCTCGTTCAGGGATACTTCGACAACTACACTAACTGATCATACGGAGGAAAAGATATGGAATACGCTAAAAGGCCGGAAAATATGGCCCGTATAACAACGAAGGAGCTTGCGGACGCCTTTATTGACGAGCAGATCGCGAAGATCCGCGAGCAGGTCGGAGACAAAAAGGTTCTCCTTGCGCTCTCGGGCGGTGTCGATTCCTCTGTTGTTGCCGCGCTTCTCATAAAGGCGATAGGCAAGCAGCTCGTATGTGTTCATGTAAATCACGGACTCATGCGAAAGGGCGAGAGCGAGCAGGTTATCGAAGTATTCGGCAAGGAGCTCTCCGCCAATCTTATATACATTGATGCGACCGACAGATTCCTCGATCTTCTTGCAGGCGTCTCTGAGCCCGAGCGCAAGCGCAAGATCATCGGTGCCGAATTTATTCGCGTGTTCTCCGAGGAGGCGGCAAAGCTTGACGGCATTTCCTTCCTTGCTCAGGGTACCATTTATCCCGACATTCTCGAATCCGACGGAGTCAAGGCGCACCACAACGTCGGCGGACTTCCCGAGGATATGAATCTGGAGCTTGTAGAGCCCCTTATGTATCTCTTTAAGGATGAGGTACGTGTTGTGGGTGAGGCGATCGGTCTCCCGCACAGCATGGTATACCGTCAGCCCTTCCCCGGCCCCGGACTCGGCGTGCGTTGTCTCGGCGCGATCACACGCGACCGTCTTGCCGCACTCAGAGAGGCAGATGCGATTCTCCGCGAGGAATTTGCCGCAAACGGACTCTCCGAAAAGGTTTGGCAGTACTTCATCGCCGTACCCGACGTAAAGAGCGTCGGCGTTAAGGACGGCAAGCGTTATGAGGGCTGGCCCGCGATCATCCGTGCGGTCAACACCACCGATGCAATGTCCGCCACGATCGAGGAGATACCCTATGCCCTGCTCCACCGCATCACGGCGCGGATCACAAGCGAGGTTGCCGGTATCAACCGCGTGCTCTACGACCTCACTCCCAAGCCCATCGGCACTATCGAGTGGGAATAATACCAAAAACGATGAAAACCTGCATAAACACTGGGTTTTTGAGGACTAAAAAGTCTTCGTGGCAACG
>CAZVXL010000015.1:0-40108 GCA_964631595.1 uncultured Lachnospiraceae bacterium
CAACGAGCCCGGCAAGGGATACGAGTTCATCAACAACATCGTCGGCGGTGCTATTCCCAAGGAGTACATCCCCGCTGTTGATGCAGGTATTCAGGGAGCTATGCAGACCGGTGTGCTTGCAGGCTACAATGTTGTAGACGTAAAGGTCACCCTGTACGACGGCTCCTACCATGAGGTAGACTCCTCTGAGATGGCGTTCAAGATCGCCGGCTCCATGGCATTCAAGGAGGCTATGAAGAAGGCAGACCCCGTTCTCACCGAGCCTATCATGAAGGTCGTTACCATTACTCCCGACGATTATCTCGGTGATGTAATCGGAGATATGAACTCCCGCCGCGGACAGATCCAGTCTATGGATTCTCTCTCCGGCGCAACTCAGATCACCGCACACGTGCCGCTGGCAGAGATGTTCGGTTATGCAACCGTTCTTCGCTCCAAGACACAGGGACGCGGTCAGTATTCCATGGAGCCCAGCCACTTTGCCGAGGTGCCCAAGAGTATTCAGGAGAGCATCATAAGCGGCAAGGCCAAGAAGGCATAAGGCTTCCGAAAAACAAATTAATTAATTATTATTTCTCAGGAGGAAATTAAAATGGCAAAGGCTACATTCCAAAGAACAAAGCCCCACGTTAACATTGGTACCATCGGTCACGTTGACCATGGTAAGACCACACTTACTGCAGCAATTACCAAGACACTTTCTCTCGGCAACGGCGATATCGAGTTCATGGCTTACGATCAGATCGATAACGCTCCCGAGGAGAGAGCTCGTGGTATCACGATCAACACCAGACACGTTGAGTATGAGACCGATGCACGTCACTACGCACACGTTGACTGCCCCGGCCACGCCGACTACGTTAAGAACATGATCACCGGTGCTGCTCAGATGGACGGCGCGATCCTCGTTGTTGCAGCATCCGACGGTCCTATGCAGCAGACTCGTGAGCACATCCTTCTTGCTCGTCAGGTTGGTGTTCCTGCTATCGTTGTATACATGAACAAGACCGACCTCGTTGACGACGAGGAGCTCCTTGAGCTTGTTGAGATGGAGATCCGTGAGCTTCTGAACGAGTATGACTTCCCCGGCGACGACACCCCCATTATCCGTGGTTCCGCTCGTGTTGCTCTTGACGCTCCCGCAGATATCAACGATCCCGCATATGACTCCATCAAGGAGCTTATGAAGGCAGTTGACGAGCATATCCCCACTCCCGAGAGAAAGTCCGACCTTGACTTCCTTCTCCCCGTCGAGGATGTATTCTCCATTTCCGGTCGTGGTACCGTTGCAACCGGTAGAGTTGAGCGTGGTACTGTAAAGGTATCCGATACCGTTGAGATCATCGGTCTTACCGAGGAGAGAAGAACCACCGTTATTACCGGTGTTGAGATGTTCCACAAGCTTCTTGATCAGGCTGAGGCAGGAGACAACGTAGGTCTTCTTCTCCGTGGTGTTGCTAAGAACGAGATCGAGCGTGGACAGGTTCTTTGTAAGCCCGGCTCCGTTCATCCCCACACCAAGTTTGTAGGACAGGTTTACGTTCTGACCGAAAAAGAGGGTGGACGTCAGAAGCCCTTCTTCGCAGGCTACCGTCCTCAGTTCTACTTCAGAACTACCGACGTTACCGGCTCTATCAGCCTTCCCGAAGGCGTTGATATGTGCCGCCCCGGCGATAACGTTGATATGACTGTTGAGCTTATCACTCCTATCGCTATGGAGCAGGGTCTGCGTTTCGCTATCCGTGAGGGTGGTAGAACCGTAGGATCCGGCGTCGTTTCCGAGATCATCGCGTAAATTTACGATCGGCTGTATCGCAGAGCGGCATTTTGCCGCTCTGCGATTATTGCTTAACCATATTGAAACAGAATAATCTATCTTTGGGGATTGGTGTGATTCCATACCGGCGTTTACAGCACGCGAACGATCGAAAGATCGCCGAACAGGTGAAATTCCTGTGCCGACGGTGATGCTCTGCATCCTTGCAAAAGCAAGAAAGTCCGGATGATAAAAGATGAGCTGCACGGAGTGCAGCCGCGCCCTGACGTTTGTCGGGCTTTTTCTTTTCTCCAAAGGTCACGGAGGAAATTATGAAAACCGCTAAAAGCTCAACCATGAGACTTCGCAGACTGACTGCCGTGTCACTTTTCTGCGCTCTGGCATACATATGCCTGTTTTTTCTGAAATTCAAGGTATCCTTTCTCACATTTGACTTAAAGGATGCGATAATGGCAATAGGAGGTATGTACTTCGGGCCTCTCTCCGCCGTCGCGATGCCTGCGGCGGTGTCACTGCTGGAATTTTTGACAATAAGCGATACCGGTATGTACGGGCTTATTATGAATTTCCTGTCCAGCTTCACCTTTTGCTTTGTCGCATCGGTTATATATAAGCTCCGTAAGAATATATCCGGAGCCCTGATCGCGCTTGCCTCCGCCGTGGTGTGTACGGTGGCGGTGATGATAGGCGCAAATCTTGTCATAACCCCATATTATCTCGGAGTGCAGACCGCCGAGCTGGTCGGCATGATCCCCGCACTCCTGCTGCCGTTCAATCTCATTAAGGGGCTTGTCAACGCCTCCGTCGTAATGCTTCTCTATAAGCCGTTTTCGACTGCGCTGAAATCTGTCGGAGTTCTCCGCTCCTCGGGCGGTACAGGCTCGGCGGGAGGAAAGACGGGTGCGGGAAAGAGACCGATGATCACCGTGGCGGCTGTCGCCGTGCTCATTCTCGCACTTTCACTTGCACTTCTGCTTTTCGTTTTCAATGCCGATATCTTCATTTGAGGATATGAATTCACTGTAAAATCGGTGGAATTTTACTGTAAAATCGGTGAAATTTTATTGAATATGAAATTTTGCTGTGATATAATATCGCAGAGAGCTTGCGCAACCCGTAAGCCGAGCGTTTGCATCAAATATACCGAGCGGACGGACATTGCGTATCGACAGTGCCCCGCAGTTTGTGATATACGGTCTGCCGAGATAAAAGAAAGGCTTCGACAATGTTGGACTTTTTCAAAATTCCCATAGTTCATGTGTTCCTTATTTCCATGCTTCCTCTTATTGAGCTCAGGGGCGGGATCATCTGGGGCGCGGCAGTCGGTGTTGATTTGATACCGAACATCATCGCCTGTATTATCGGAAATATGCTTCCCGTACCGTTTATTCTTCTCTTTATTCGCAAGGTGCTCGATTTTATGAAGGGCAGAAAAAGCCTCAGAAAAATCGCGGTTTGGATCGAGGAAAAGGCGGATAAGAATAAGAATAAGGTCACAAGGTACGCGACGTGGGGACTTCTGCTTTTTGTCGGAATCCCCCTGCCCGGAACGGGCGCGTGGACAGGCGCGCTTGTCGCCGCGCTTCTCAATATGCGTATGAAATACGCTCTCCCGTCGATTTTCGGCGGAGTCATTCTCGCATCCCTGATCGTTGCGCTCGGCGCATACGGACTTGTCGGCGCATTCGCGATCTTCAGCTGAGCATCGGCTCGGCAAAATGCACATCTTCCGAGGGGCACGGCTGCGACCCCTCGGATATTTTTATGATCCTGTATGGGACTCAATGTTTTTCGGCAAAAGCTATTGATATTTGCGCCGATATGTGATACAATATGTAAGCAGTCCGAGGCGGATTGCCGTCTGCGATGGCAGAGGGCATTGCGGCGGAGCTGTGATACAATTTAATCTTATCGAGAGTGGCTGAGGGACAGGCCCCGTGAAGCCCGGCAACCTACCGTTTTTGCAGAAGCGGCAAGGTGCTAAATCCCGAAGATAAGAAGCCAGCAACTGACGGTCTCCGGCTTCTTGTCGGAGATTTATTGATTATAACGGAAGGAGAGCCTTGGCGTATGCCGAGGCGGATACGAATATGAGAATGCTGTTTACATCGGAATCCGTAACCGAGGGACATCCCGACAAGATCTGTGACCAGATCTCCGATGCGGTGCTTGATGCACTGCTGAGGGAGGATCCCATGTCGAGAGTGGCGTGCGAGAGTGCTTGTACTACCGGACTTGTGATGGTTATGGGCGAGATTACGTCGAAGGCGTATGCCGACGTTCAGTCGATAGTGAGAAATACGGTGCGCCGCATCGGCTACGATCGCGCGAAATTCGGCTTTGACTGCGACACCTGCGGTATCATAAACTCTATCCACGAGCAGTCTGCCGATATAGCGCTCGGAGTCGATAAGTCTCTTGAGGCAAAGGCGACGGGAGACGGCTTTGATATCGGCGCGGGAGATCAGGGACTCATGTTCGGCTATGCCTGCCGCGAGACGACTGAGCTTATGCCGTTGCCGATATCACTTGCACATAAGACCGCAAAGAAGCTGTCCGAGGTCAGAAAGAACGGAACGCTTCCGTATCTCCGTCCCGACGGAAAGACGCAGTTCACCGTGGAGTACGAGGACGGAAGACCTGTCCGCATTGAAACGATCGTCGTCTCCTCCCAGCACTCACCCGAGATGGATATGGAGCAGATAAGAGAGGACATCATAAAGTATGTCATCAGCCCCTCTGTTCCTGCCGATATGCTTGATGAGAACACGAAGATATTCGTAAATCCCACGGGAAGATTTGTCATCGGCGGCCCCAACGGCGACAGCGGACTTACCGGCAGAAAAATAATAGTGGATACCTACGGCGGATATTCGCGCCACGGCGGCGGCGCCTTCTCGGGCAAGGATCCCACAAAGGTGGATCGCTCCGCATCGTATGCCGCGCGCCACGTTGCCAAGAATATTGTGGCGGCTGGCTATGCCGATAAGTGCGAGGTACAGCTTGCGTATGCCATCGGCGTTGCGAATCCCGTATCGGTGATGGTGGATACCTTCGGCACGGGCAAGATCGACGATGAGCACATCGCGCGCGAGGTGATAAGCAAGGTGGATCTGCGCCCTGCGGCGATAATAGAGCGACTCGGACTCAGAGCGCCTATATACGAGCCTCTTGCGGCATACGGACATATGGGCAGAGAGGAGCTCGGCGTTTCTTGGGAGAAGATAGATCTGGGACTGTAAGCGCGCCGACAAGTGAATAAAAAAACAGCTCTCGGAGCCGTCTGCGTGGCGGTCACGGGAGCTGCTTTGACTTAAAGCGAGCATTTGTCAAGGTATTCCTTGATCTTTTTCATATCCGCGAGCATTGCTTCCTTCTTTCGCGGATCGCGCAGGAGCGCGGCGGGGTGGAACACTGCCGTCACGGTGAAATCGCCCTTTTGAACGAATTGACCGTGCTCCTTTGTTATCATGTAATCCGGCTTTATGAGGCGCATGGCGGCGATCCTGCCGAGGCAAACTATGATCCTCGGGCGAATGATGCGTACCTGCTCTCTGAGATATCCGATGCAGGCATCCTGCTCACTCGGCAGTGGGTCGCGATTTTTCGGCGGTCTGCATTTCAAAATGTTCGCGATGTATACGTCCTCTCTCGGTATATCCACCGCGCATAGGTATTTGTCGAGCAGCTTTCCCGCCGCACCGACAAACGGGATCCCCGAGAGATCCTCTTTTTCGCCGGGTGCCTCACCGACGAACATCAGCCTTGCGTTACGGTCACCTGTGCCGAACACACAGTTTGTACGTCCCTCGTGGAGCGCACATTCGGTACAGCCCTTGCATACCGATTCGAGTTCTTCAAGTGTCATGTCCGCTCCTCCTTTTTCAAGCTAAGCTTAGCCATAATGTTTTCGTAGGACAGCCCGTACTTTTCGGCAATATCGCGGGCATAGCTCTTTCCGTCGGGAGTTCGCCGTACAATGCGGAAGCTGCGCTTGCCGTCGGCAATATCCGCGGAGAGATTGTCAAGCCTCACGCCTCCGGCGGGCACGCATCTTTCGTTGATCGACGGCACCGATGCCGCAAGATCATGAAGGTGTGTTGAGAATATTCCGCGACAGCCCGCCATGCTGAAGCCTGCAAGCACCTCGGCGGCGATGTACGAGCCCTCGTATGAGCCGGTAGAGCTGAGGGATTCATCGAGAAGAATAAGGCTGTTCTCGGTCACACCGTCGAAGATGTCACCGAGTCTGGCGCACTCCTCACCGAGCCTGCCCTTGTCGACCGTGTCCTCACTTCCCGTGGGAAAGTGGGTGAATATATTGTCGCACGGGCTTATCTCCGCTTCGTCGGCGCATACCGGAAGCCCGAGCTGAGCCATGGCAAAGGCGTGACCGACGGCGCAGGTTATGACAGATTTTCCGCCGCGATTCGGGCCGGTTATAATGAATATCATGCCGTCGTCGTCAAACGCAAAATCGTTGGGAACAAGCTCCCCGTCGATCTTCATGGCGATTATCGGGTTTATGAGCGCCTTGGCGCTGAAATGCTTTTCGGATACGGGGAGAAGCTTCGGGAAGATGAGCGTACAGCCGCGCTCCTTGAGAGCGGTCAGCAGCTTTACCGATTTTGTCACAAATTCGACCTCCGGCATCATGCGGAGGAGGAAATCCGTATTGTCAAGCACATATGCCTGTACGATACGCTTCCACTGACGAACAGATGAGTGAAATACATTTGCAATGGCAGACGAAAACGCATTGGACATGGCGGTCTGCTCGTTTTCGGTCTGATTTTTCCTGAGCGGAGTAAGCGGAGCGATGCAGGTCATCTCGCCCGCCTTGAAGTCAAGGCGGAGTATTCTGTCAAGCAGCTCTCCGGATTTGAATTTGCTGTTGTTTATCGAGAGAACACCGGCACTCTCGGGCTTCATTCTTGAGTCGAGATTAACGCCTACCGTGACACTGCGTATCTCTCTTACACGTGAGCCGAGCTCACTCAGGCGGGAGTTCAGCGCCTTTGCATCGTCGCTTTCGGTGAGAGTACGTATCTTTTCCGCAAAGGACGAGAGCGCACGGCTCTTGTACTTGTCGGCGTGCGGCAGAAGCCCGTCTCGAAGAAGCTCAAGCAGAGATATATAGATCTCCGCCTCCGCAACGCTGTACAGATACCCCTCCCCCTCGGAGGAAAAATCACCGCCCATGCGGCGAAGCTCCGCTATATCCTGAAGCATGGGGATCATTCGGCGGAATACATCGCACAGCTCGGGAGCGCAAAGCAGATCCGCAAAGGTCTCCTGACGGTAGCGGATCACCTCGGGATCGAGAGTAAAGAAATGCGCTATCGTCTCTGCCGGCATATCGAACGCGCTGTCAAGCTCAAGCTGTTCAAGCGCGATACGCCGATATTCGACAAGCCTTTCCGAGGCGTACTGCTCCTCGGCGCTTTCGGTATTCGGATAAAGCAGGCTGATGTCAGCCGCGGCGGTGTTTGTATCCATAATTACTCCCAAAAGTCAATCAATTAGTATCTGCTCGGGACCGTTGTGAGCAGGGCAGGTGAGATATCTGAAGCCGAGACTGTGCAAAAGCTTCGTACATTCCCTGACGTCTGTCCCGACCTCACCGACAATATGTGCATCCGAGCCGCAGCTGACAAGCTTGCCGCCACAGTCTGCGTAGAAGGACAACAGCTCCCTGTCGGGCGACATTCCGTACCCCTTGCGTATGCCCGAGGTGTTCACCTCAAGCGCGACCCCGTTCTCCTTCATGACAGTGAAAAGCTGTTTGTAGAGATCGTAGAATCTTTTGACATCAACGCTTCTGCCGTCCCTGCTAATGTATCTGACGGGATACGTGGCATGAGCAAGAGTGTGCGCGCCCTTGAAGGCGGCGGCAAGGCATAGCTCACGCACATATCTTTCGTAAAGATCGTCGATCAGAGGCTGCGGAACGGTTTCGTAATTTATAAAAATGTAGTCGGGCACCCTGTCGAGATTGTGGATGGAGGCGATAACGAACTCCACACCGTGCTTTTTGATGAACTCATGCGCCTCACGCTCACGCAGATGAGGCTGTCCGAGCTCGATCCCGAAAACGATATCCGTGACGCCTCCGTAAACGGAGCGACAGCGCTCCGCCTCCGCACGTGCGCCCTCGGCATCGTAATCCTCGTAAAAGCCGTCGAGGATGCAGTCGATATCGTAGTGATCGGTGAGAGCGATGCGGTCTATCCCCTTGCCTGCGGCGGATTCACAAAGCTCGGATACGGACTGCTCCGCATCAAAGGAGAAATTCGAATGAGTGTGGCTGTCGCAGAATAGCATCAGACTATCATCCCCACAGCCTTATGCTTTGCGATGTCAGCCGCCGCAATGATCTCGGATAGCTCCGCACCGGAAACGAGCATACCGTAGAACTGCTCCACAAGCTCACAGACAGCCGCATCGGGCTCTCCCGCAAGCTTTTTGTATTCCGCCATTGCGTATTCGCATGACATATCGAGCTCGGAATCCTTCATGTACTTAAAGAGCGCGGCGGCGGCACCGACGCATACGAATACGGGCACGGCACCTGTTGAGATGACATTCATCGCGCCGCCGGTAAGACGGTCGGACGGAGCAAGCTTTCTGGGAATATCCGCGCCGACTCTTGCACAGGTATCTCCGAGCGCTCTGTTTCCGAAGCGGCGGATAAGATCGGCGGCGTGCTCCATTATTGGAGCCGCGGATACGCCGTATTTCTCCGACAGAGCAAGGGCGCTTTCCGTCATGGCACCGGTCACGAGAACACGTATCGCGGGATCGGCAATGGCGGTGCATATCTTTTCATGCCCCGTGTAGCTTCCGAGATAAGCGCAAACTGCGTGTCCCATGTTGTGAAGGTAGAGCTTTCTCTCAATGTAAAAACGGAAGGGACTGTGCGCCACCATGTTTTTGACGGGCGGCAGCTCTCCCTTGAAGGCATCGCGGTCAACGGGAAGGACACCGTATTCCTCAACGGCAACGCGGAGCGGATTGTCCTTGTTCGCTTCGGGATCCGGAGCGGGAACCATGCGTCCGACCGAGGTCTCAATGAGGCCGACGGAGCTAAGCTCGTCCTCGGTGAGCTCGGGCTCAAGAAGCGAGCGGACGTATTTGTCCGCATCCATGAGATTTTCACAGATCAGAAGATCGAGGGGCTTTCCCGTGGTCTTCAGACGGAGACGGAGTCCGTTTATGAAGTTCGGGAGAATGTACTTGATAGCGCCTGCTCCGACACAGGTGGCGCAGATATCGCACTCCGCAATCGCCCTTGCGGCACTTTCCGCATCATTGCCGTCAACGGCACATACGTTTTCCACCATGATCTCACGACTGCCCTCGTTTGATACGATCCTCAGCGGATATTTGCCGTCGGCATTGAGCCTTTCAACGACGGTCTTGGAAACATCTATAAATGTTACCTCAAATCCGGATTCAGAGAAAAGCGGCCCGATAAAGCCGCGGCCGATGTTGCCTGCACCGAATATTACAGCTTTCATTGTTTTATCCTCCGTACCGCAAAGCGGCAATATAAACTTATGATTTTATTATATCACTCCCCACCTTGGCGGTCAAGTGATAAGAGATAAATAAACGCCGTGAATACTTGATTTACGCGCGGATTTGTAATATAATTAAAGGGTATTTTCTCGGAGGAGGTGTGGGACTTGCAAAATGACGATAGGCTGAGGGTATTCAGGAATATCCCCGTGCTTGAAACGGAGAGGCTTATTTTGCGTAAAATGCAGAAGACAGATGCCGACGATATGTATGACTATGCAAGAAGGACGGAGACCACCGAATATCTCATGTGGAATCCTCACCCGAGCAGAAAATTCTCATACCAATACCTCGTATATCTGAATCAGCGGTATAAGCAGGGGGAGTTTTACGACTGGGCACTGGAATACCGCGACAGCGGGAAAATGATAGGCACCTGCGGCTTTACGCGCTTCGATCAGAGCAATTCGGCGGCGGAGGTCGGATATGTCATAAATCCGGACTATCGGGGCAGGGGACTTGCGACCGAGGCACTGCGGCGTGTGATACGCTTCGGCTTCGATTATCTTGAGCTGCACCGCATCGAGGCAAAATACATGGACGGAAACGACGCAAGCCGACGTGTAATGGAAAAATGCGGAATGGTATTCGAGGGAATGAGGCGGGAGAGCCTCTACGTGAAGGATCGCTTCGTCTCCGTCGGAGTCTGTGCGATACTGAGACCGGAATATAATCTGCGCCGAATAGGACTTTAGGAAATAACATCCGAGTGCGGGGTGCGCACTTATCGGATATGAAAACAAAGGAGTTGCCATGAGCAAGAGGATTGTAGTTGGAATAGATGTTGGCGGAAGCTCAACGAAGATCTGCGGCTTTGATATCACCGACGAAGCGGCTGAGCCTGTACTTATGCAGCCGATGTTCGTCAGGGCAACAGATCCGATAACCTCGGTGTACGGGGCATTCGGAAAATTTGTTGAGGAAAATTCCCTTGAGCTTGACGATATATCGAGAGTGATGATCACGGGAGTCGGCTCGTCCTTCATGTCGAGACCGATTTATTCGCTCCCGTGCGAGATCGTGCCGGAGTTTCGCTGTATCGGCTTCGGCGGGCTGTATTTGTCGGGGCTTGACAGAGCCATCGTGGTGAGCATGGGCACGGGCACGGCGCTCGTCCACGCCGAGTGTGACAAGGAGCCCGTGCATCTCGGCGGTACCGGAGTCGGCGGAGGCACGCTTGTGGGACTCTCAAAGAAGCTTCTCGGCATGGATACCGTGGAGCATATCGAGGAACTTGCGGCGGGTGGCGATCTGTCGAAGATAGATCTGAAGATAGACGATATCTCCAAGGTGTCGATCACGCCGAACCTCACCGAGCGTATGACGGCATCGAATTTCGGAAATATCAGCGATATCGCAAGCCGAGAGGATATAGCACTCGGCATTATAAACATGGTGTTTGAGACGATAGCCATGGTTAGTAGATTTGCGGCGCAGGGACACGGCATAAGGGATATCGTGCTCACCGGAAATCTGACCGCGATGCGGCAGGCACCGACTGTTTTCGGCAGTCTCAACACGATGTTCGATCTGAATTTCATCATTCCCGACAGATCTCAGTTCGGACCTGTTATCGGTGCGGCTCTTGCGGGGATCGAGTACGGGAATCGGTCTTGATGCGGGGCCTCACGTAAACTCGGCGCAAAAACAAAAACGGAAACAGAGAAAGAAGGCATTACATTGCGGCTTATTGACATACACACACACGTATATCCGAGCAAAATAGCGAGGAAGGCGACGGAGAGCGTCTGCGATTTTTACGAGCTTGAGAGCGACAATATCGGCACCTCCGATGAGCTTATAGAAAAGGGAAGCCGAGCGGGGGTGGAGAAATATCTGATCCTGCCCGTCGCGGTGCGACCGGAGCAGGTGAGTGGGATCAACGAATTTGTAAAGAGCGAGTGTGATGCACACGGCGAATTTGTCGGCTTCGGCACAGTCCATGCGGGAATGGAGAATATCGGTGAGGCGGTTGAGCAGATAAAAAGGCTCGGGCTTCGCGGAATAAAAATGCACCCCGATACACAGCACTTTGATATTGACGACCGACGTCTGTATCCGATGTATGAGGAGATAGAGGGACGCCTCCCCGTTTATCTGCATACGGGCGATCACAGATACGACTACTCTCACCCGCGCAGGCTCAGACAGGTCATGAAGGATTTCCCTCGGCTTCAGACTGTTGCCGCGCATCTCGGCGGCTGGTCGGTGTGGGATGAGGCGGAAGAATATCTTGCCGATACCGACTGCCTTGTCGATGTTTCGTCGAGCCTTATGTTCATGGAGCCGGAGCGTGCGGTTAAGTATATCCGCCGCTTCGGAGCGGAGAGGGTGATGTTCGGAAGCGATTTCCCGCTGTGGGATCCCGACGTCGAGGCGGAACGGTTCATGTCTCTGCCGCTGACAGCCACGGAGACCGAGCAGATCGCGCACATTACCGCAGAGCGGTTTTTGGGGCTTGACTGAGCCCTGACTTTGACAAAACAGGTGTGAGAGCCGATGCCTCGGCTCTCACACCTGTTTTATTGTAGCCTGTCATCGCTCATCGTCGCTTCCGCTGACGATGGTGTAGTAGGAATTTGAGGTCAGCCTGTATACGAGAATGTAGAATATCCCGAACAGGAGGATCACCGCCGCGGCTACGGCGAGCATAAGCGGAGGATTGTCGAAATGCATGAGCGCGAGCAGCTTTTGCACTAAGGGAAAAGCGAAGGACAGATGCATGGCGGCAGTCAAAAACGGCAGCAGGAACAGGGTGAGCATCTGGGAGTTTATGCTTTTTCTGATATCGGAGGGTGTCATGCCGACCTTTCGCATGATCTCAAAGCGGCTCCGATCCTCGTAGCCCTCGGAGATCTGCTTGTAGTATATGATCAAAACAGTGGCGGAAAGGAACATGACCGACAGAATAACTGCTAAAAACAGAACGCCTCCGAAGGTGCTGTAGAATACCTCACGCTCACTCTCTCTGCATGAGAGGCTTGCCGAGTAGAAATCCCCCTTTGCCGTGATATCCGACTCGAAAATATCATCTCTTAGCTTTAGCTGATCGGACGGGCTGAGCTCTGTATCAAAGCTCCGGATCACTGAGATGCGGCACTCGTCCTCAAGCTCTCCGAGCTCATAGTAGATGCTTGACAGAGCCTTGCCGATATCCTTTGTTACAAGGGTCACACTCGGGATCACGGTGTCAAGCTCTCCTTGGCCCAGTATGAGCTTATCCGACTGCTTCTTTATCTGCCATACGGTCCCGTCTGCCGTCGTGACGGTGGAAAAATCGCAGGAGCGGTGGTCGGAGAAGAACAAAAGCTGACCGTCATCGAGCACCTCGTCGGTGCCCATACAGCGGTTGTAATCCTCAAGCGGGATAAAGCGCACATTGCATACGTAGCCGGCGGAGGTCATATCGACCGCATTGACCGTGGAGACATCGAAGGTCAGGTATCCGTCCCTGAGTAAGCCGACGGCGGAGGTGCAGGTGTACCGCTCCTCGTTTTTCGTGGTTACGCCGTGCTCCTCAAGAAATTTATCAAGCTCCGAGGCAAGGGCGTCGTTTTCCGGAGGCTCGGTGATACCGTCACTGCCGTCGTACAGGTAATCCGCACGTACCTGAAACTGATGCGGATAACCGGAGCTGATGCTGTCCTCCGCTCCGAAATAAAGGCTTGCGGCACCGACCGTCATAACAAGCACCATCGTGCTCAAAATGCAGATGGAGGCAAGCCCCGCGCCGTTGCGCTTCATTCTGTAGATCATGGACGATACGGAAACGAAGTGCTCTTTTTTGTAATAGTAGCTCTTTCTCCTGCGGAGAAGATTGCACAGCATGACGGAGCCCGAGATAAAGAGCAGATAGGTCGCGCAAATGACCATCAGAACGGCGATGAAGAACGAGGAGAGCGCAGTCAGCGGTGTCTTTATCGAGAGCGCGATGTAATATGCGCCCGCAAGGACCAGTATTCCCGCGGTGCCGAGCAGATACCTTGCCTTCGGCGGCTTCTCACCGACGTTTTCGCTTTTCAGCAGCTCGGTGGCACTGAGCCTTTGCAGTGAGATGAGGTTTTTCAGGAATATAAGCACGAATATCGGGATAAATACCGTAAAGGTATCCTTGACCGCATCGGGATCTATTCTGAGAGAGTAGCTCACCTCACTGTCTATGAGCGCAATAAGCAAAAGCTCCGTCAGCTTGGAGAGAAGTATGCCGCAGATAAGCCCGAGAAGTATTGCCGATATGCAAAGGATCGCGGATTCGCAAAGGAGCAACACCCCCAGCTCCTTCTTGCCCATTCCGAGTATATTGTACAGACCGAATTCCTTCTGCCTCCTTCGCATGAGAAAGGAGTTTGAATAAAACAGGAACAGCACCGAAAAAAGAGCCAAGACCCAAAATCCGAAGCCGAAAACGGTGGTCAGAGTTCTTCCGCCGGCGATATCCCCCAGCATCGGCATTGATGCGAGATAGTGCATGATGTAGAACATCATGACCATTCCGATGCAGGTCAAAATATACGGGAGATACAGCCGCTTGTTCTTGCGTATGCCGTCAAACGCCAGCCTTGAGTAGAAGCCGAGCTTCATTTTCCCTCACCTCCGGCGTCAAGCACGGTGAGGGTGCTTGAGATCATCTGATAAAGCTGCTCATTTGTGCTTCTGCCGCGGTCTATTCGGTGGTAGACCTCACCGTCCTTTATGAATAGGATGCGATTTGCATGGCTTGCCGCCTTGACCGAGTGGGTGACCATGAGTATCGTCTGACCGTCGGCGTTTATTTCGGAGAACAGGCGAAGCAGCTCGTCGGTCGCCTTGGAATCAAGAGCGCCTGTCGGCTCGTCGGCAAGAATCAGCCTCGGAGACGTGATGAGCGCACGGGCAACGGCGGCACGCTGCTTCTGACCTCCCGAGATCTCGTACGGGTATTTCTTCAGTATATCCGAGATGCCGAGCTTGCGCGCGAGCGGCATCAGCCGCCTCTCCATTTCCGCATAGGGTTTTCCCGCGAGCACGAGCGGGAGGTAGATGTTGTCCTCAACGGTAAAGGTGTCGAGCATATTGAATTCTTGAAATACAAAGCCCAGATTGTCGCGGCGAAATGCGGCGGCTTGAGATTCCTTGATCCGAGAGAGCTCTTTCCCGTCAAGGAATACGGAGCCGGAGGTGGGGCGGTCGAGCGCCGCAAGAATGTTCAAAAGGGTGGTCTTGCCCGAGCTGGACTCGCCCATTATGGCAACGTACTCCCCCTCGTCCACGCTCAGCGAAATGCTTTTAAGTGCCTCCGCCTTGCTTCCTCCGAGGCGCGACGTGTATGTTTTTCCAACACCGATAACATCTAAGATCTTCATAGCAGATATCCTCCTTTGATCTTTGATATTATTATACATAAGGACATTTCGTATCGCAATTTCATCACCTTACAAAAGCGCCGAGAATCTAACGCTTTTGTAAGAAATCGGCGCACGGACTACTCCGCCCGAAGCCGCCTCTGCGACAGATCTATCCTGACGGCGGTGCCGACCCCCACCTCGGAGGTGACGGAGATGCGGTGACCGAGATTGCGGCATACGCGGCGGCACAGATATAGCCCGATACCGCTTGAGTGCTTGTCCGAGTGCCCGTTACAGCCGGTGTAGCCGTTGTCGAATATGCGCGGCAGATCCTCGGGCGCGATCCCGATGCCGGTGTCGCGGATGACAAGGACGCTCCCTTCCTCCGTCTCTATCGTAACGGAGCCGGAGCGTGTGTATTTCAGTGCATTTGAGAGCACCTGCTCTATCACAAACGAGAGCCATTTTTCGTCCGTGATAACGGAGGTGTTCAGCGGCTTGTATACAAGACTGAGCCTGCGGCTTATGAATTCAGATGAAAAATCACGCACCACGGCTTTTACGAGCGTGTCGAGATCGTGCTCCTTGAATATGTAGTCGGTGCTGTCCGAATTGAGCCTGAGAAATGCCAGAACCATTTCAACATACCGATCGACTCGGTGAAGCTCCAAGGTCAGCTTGCGCGACAGCGGAGAATCCTCACTTTGCAGATGCAGACGCATCGAGGCGAGCGGAGTTTTGATCTGATGCGCCCAAACGGTGTAGTACCTCACCATATCGTTATAGCTTTGCTCCGCCTCCTTGCACTGCCGCCTGTGCTCATCTGCCAAAAGAAATATGATCCGCCGTAAGTCCTCGTCCGTGACACCGTGGACAGTCGGAAATGCGGACGGGGACACATCGCTTGCGGAGGTGATGCGTGAGAGGCAGAGGTGCTCTCTCTTGACCGAGATGAAATCGAGCGTGATGCAGACGGCGGCAACGGCTGTACACAGGATGATCGGATACAGCACAGCCTCAAGCGGCAGACGGTACAGGTAAAAGCTCAGTATGAATATGCCGGAGAATATGAGATATGCGACAAGCGCCCGCCTGTGACCCTTGACGTACTTAAAAAACAGCTCCATGATTCAGTCCTCTATCAAATAGCCTACGCCGAATTTTGTGGTGATAAAGTCGCAAAGCCCGAGCGCATCGAGCTTTTTGCGAAGCCTTCCGACATTGACGCTGAGCGTGTTCTCGTCCACAAAGCAGTCTGTCTCCCAGAGCAGTTCCATGAGCCTTTCGCGGCTGACCGCCTTGCCCTTGCTCTCCATAAGTATCCGCAGTATCCTGTATTCGTTTTTTGACAGCCGTACCTTTTCCTCTCCGTAGGCAAGCGAGCCGTCTCCGAGATCGAGGATCGCTCCTCGGTGCTCAAGGATCGACGGCGATTCGGAGAAATTGTACGCCCGTCTGAGCATCGCCTTGAGCTTTGCCATAAGCAGACTTTGATCGAAGGGCTTTGCGATAAAATCGTCCGCGCCCATGTTCATTGCCATTATCATGTTCATGCTGTCGGAGGCGGAGGAGATGAATATTATCGGCACCTTTGATATCTTCCGTATCTCACTGCACCAGTAGTAGCCGTCAAAGAAGGGCAGAGAGATATCGAGCAGAACGATATGCGGCTTGAACTCAGCAAATTCGGATATCACGTTCCGAAAATCCGAAATGCAGTACACCTGCATACCCCACGTCTCCGCATGAGCCCTTATCGCATCGGCTATCCCCGCATCGTCTTCGATAATAAGTAATCTGTACATATTTCCTCCGATAAGCTTGCGGTAAGAGGACGCGCGTCCTCCCTCCCCGATAATATGATTATACTATCGAAGTGATCGAAAAGTCAACAGAAGCGGGATATTTGCCGCCTACGACGGAAAAATCCGCCCGTTTTCATCCGATATGCTTTATTTCTCCTGTTTTTGGCTAAAAAATGCACATACCTCTTTCATTTTACTCTGTTTTATGGTAAACTAATTATAGAAGACTAACTTCACATAAAATTCCATTGATCGGAGTATAAATATGAGTCTTACAATCGAAAAATCAAGAGACACCTACAAGAGTGCCGCGGAGCGGCTTGCGGAGGTTTTCGGTGACAGCATCACGGGACACGCCGACGCTGAGTATCTGAGCGCATTCCGCGAGGAGGCTCCCGTGGCGGGAGTTTGCGGACTTCGGGCGAATATGCCTGTCTGCGCGGCGATCATAAACAGTCCGGAGATATCCGCGCTTCTCTGCGATATTGACGGGGACGTGCTTTTCGTCTGCGATACGGACAAGGAGAGCGCCCATATCCTGCTTGCCGACGGAAAGCGGCGTGAGCTGACGGAGGCGGCATCGGCGGAGCTTTTCCGCATTATCCGCAAGACCGAGGCTGCGGCGGGCGTGCTTGACGAAAACGGAGATCACATCATAGACCTCACCACACCCGAGATCAGCACGCATTTCCGCATAAATCTGCTGCTGGGCAACAGGATCGGCTTCGACAATCCTCTGCTCACCACTCCCAAGAGCGCCGTAAATGCTCTCGGCTGCGGCTCCTTCAGAGCCGATGCGGGCAGGCAGGTGCTCGTCACGAGAACTCTCCTTCAGCAGGAGGAGAACGGCGATCCGATGAACCGCCAGTTCTATCTCGTCGAAAACGGCAGACAGATATTCTTCTCCGCAAATCCTCACGAAAATATCAAGACGGCGGTCTGCCGCCATTCGCAAAACAAAACGGTGATCACATACGTGACGGAGTGCGGTCTTGAGATAGAGAGAACGATATTCATTCTTCCCGAGAAGGAGGGACAGCCGGAGGCGTGCGAGGTGCAGAAGGTCACGGTGAAGAACATCGGGGAGACTCCGCGTGAGCTGAAGATCGTTATGACGGGCGTGTTCGGCATATTCCCGCCGGATGCTCTTGCCAATGACATAATGTACTGCAACATCGTTCATGAGAGCGGTGTGGTGAAGAAGGACGGCAGGACTTGGGCTGTATCCCCCGCGGATTATCCCAGAGGACGCCGTTTTGAGAAGCGCTTTGCTTCGATGATAGTAAACGGTGAGCCCATGGACGAGTACTGCCCGAGCTATACTGACTTTATCGGAAGCGGTACGGTGGAGCATCCGCAGAATGTGGCGCGACTCACCTCACATCCCGTGCGTAAGGCGGCGTATTTCTTTGCAATGGGCAAGAGCTTCTGTGCCGCTCCCTCCGAGACGGTGGAGATATGTGAGCTTGTGGGAATGTGCTGGGTGCCCGAGGATGATTCACAGCCCTTGAATTTCGAGGAAAAGCTCGGAAACCTTCTTGATGAGTTTACCGAAAAGGGCGCGGCGGATGCGGCGCTTGCCTCGGTGACGGATTTCTATTCAAGGTATTCCTCGTATATCCGTATGGATTCCGGAAGCTCGGTGATGGATGCCTACGTAAACAACAATCTTCCGTTCCAAGTGCTTTATCAGTCCTTTGTATCCCGCTCCTTTGCATGGACACAGAAGGCACAGCGGCAGATAGGCTTCCGCGAGATACAGGATATGTACGCCTCCATGTACTATATGGCGGCGATGGGCAGAGCGGATCTTGCAAGGGATATGCTCAGCCGTTGGGCGGAAAATGTGTACCGAATGGGATACGCAAACCACAACTTCTACTGGGAGGGCAAGGAGCCCGGCAAATGCTCCGACGATCAGCTCTGGCTGATCCAAGCGGTATACCGCTATGTGAGTCTCACGGGAGATACGGCTTTCCTCGATCAGCTTATCCCGATGGCGGACGGCGGAGAGAGAAGCCTGTTCGACACCTGTATGGCGGCTGTCATCTACAGCGGCGAGATCTCCGTGGGCGATCACGGTCTGCCGCTCCTTGACAATGCGGACTGGAACGACTGCCTGAAGCTTGATGCCGATTCGATCGACGGTATCGAGAAGGAGAAGCGGTACAGGGCACAGCTTGCGGAGAGCGGAGAGAGCTGGGGCGTGCGCTTTAAGTCGCATTTCTGCGAGAGCGTTATGAACGCCTTCCTTCTGAAGCTTGCCGAGGATGAGCTTTGTACTCTTGCACGTATGACGGGAAGAAGTGCGGAGGCCGAGAGGCTGGAGGGCATGAGCGCCAAGCTGTATGATAATATTCAGCGCCACGCTTGGAAGGAGAATTTCTTCGCCAGAGCAATGATCAACAGCGAGCGTGAGGGCGGATATACATATGTAGGCGCAAAGGGCGACAGGCTCAGCGCAGATCCGAGCATCGACGGCTCGTACTTCCTGAATTGCTTCTCATGGTCGATCCTCTCGGATACTGCCGATGAGGAGCAGATACGCATAATGCTTGATGTGGTAAAGAAGAATCTCATGAACGGCGCGGGACTGAAGCTGTCCACGCCCTGCGATCTTGACAAGATATCCACGCAAACGGCAACGGAGCATTATTTCCCCGGCGACCGCGAGAACGGTGCGGTATTCAAGCACGCTACGATGATGGCGACGGCGGCGATGTTCAAGGCTTCGAAGACGGTGCAGAGCGAGGCGCTTGCGGCAGAGCTTGCAGAGCTTGCGTATTGGATGCTTGATCTCGTATTCCCGTACAGAACGCTGACCGATCCCTATGTATTCAAGGGAAATCCGCGCTTCTGCACACAGTATAACAATTCCGAGACGATGGAGGGGGTCGGCCCGATGCTGTCCGGTACCGCAAGCTGGCTCTCACTCACCGTTTCCGAATTCCTCGGCATCGAGTACGAGGAGGACGGGCTCAGACTCAGCCCCGTGCTGCCGTTTGATACGGAGAAGGTGTACTATGAGCTTAACAGACTCGGCACAAAGTTCAGGATAACCGTAAAGAAGCAGAAGGGCTTTGCGAGAGTCGGAGAGGGCACACGCTTTACCTTTGACGGAGAGCCGTGCGGCGCACTTGTGCCGGCTCCCATAGACGGCGGAGTTCATACTGTAACGGTAGAGCTTTGACGGAGCGCACTGTGCCGAATAAAGCGTGTGGTGACGGTAAATCATAAATGAGAAGACATATCTGCTTGTAAGGATAAACGGAGGAGAAGATGCGGAGATTTAAGGTCGCGGGAATGAGCTGTGCGGCTTGCAGTGCCCGCGTGGAAAAAGCGGTTTCGGCTGTGAGCGGAGTCACGTCCTGTTCCGTGAGCCTGCTGACAAATTCAATGGGAGTGGAAGGCGAGGCGTCTGCCGAGGATATCGTAAGAGCGGTCGAAATGGCGGGCTACGGCGCAGAGCCGGAGGGTCTGTTCGACCGACCGAGCGCACCGAGGGGCGGTGACGGTAAGCTGTCGGAGGACGGCGCGGAGCGCGCCCTCATTCGCCGCCTTGCGGCATCGGTCATATTCCTTCTCGTACTGATGTACTTTTCGATGGGGCATATGATGTGGGGCTTCCCGCTGCCCGAAGGACTTAGCAATAACCATGTGGCAATAGGGCTTATCCAGTTGCTTTTGGCGACTGCCGTTATGGTGATAAATCAAAGATTTTTCATAAGCGGCACGAAAGCAATACTTAGGCGTTCGCCTAACATGGACACACTGGTGGCTCTCGGCTCGGGGGCATCCTATATCTACAGCGTGTATGCGCTGTTCATGATGACGACGGCGCAAAGCGCCGGGGATCATGAGGCGGTGATGGAGTATTCGCATGAGCTGTACTTTGAATCCGCCGCGATGATACTTGCGCTGATAACAGTCGGAAAGCTGCTTGAGGCGCGCTCAAAGGGAAAAACGACAGATGCCTTAAATGGGTTGATGAAGCTTGCCCCCGAGACCGCGGTGAGGGTGCTTCCCGACGGCACGGAGGAGACTGTCCCCGTGGAGCAGATCGCCGTCGGAGATATATTCGCAGTGCGCCCCGGAGAGAGAATACCCGTGGATGGGGTGGTGCTTGAGGGCGCATCTGCGGTCGATGAGGCGGCGCTGACAGGGGAGAGTATTCCTGTCGAAAAAAGCGAGGGCTCGGCGGTCTCCGCCGCGACCGTAAACAGAACCGGATTTATGAAATGCAGAGCGGTGCGTGTGGGAGCGGATACCGCGCTGTCGCGTATCATACAGCTTGTCGGAGATGCGGCGGCGACAAAGGCGCCGATAGCAAAGGTGGCGGATAAGGTGTCGGGCGTGTTCGTGCCCGCCGTCATCTGCGTTGCCGCCGTAACTGCCGTTACTTGGCTTATCCTCGGCAGAGAGCTCGGATTTGCGCTTGCGAGGGGAATATCCGTCCTTGTGATAAGCTGTCCGTGTGCTCTCGGACTTGCCACGCCCGTGGCGATAATGGTCGGAAGCGGCGTCGGCGCGAAGAACGGGATCCTGTATAAAACAGCCGCCGTCCTTGAGGCGGCGGGCAGGGTGAGGGCTGTTGCGCTTGACAAGACGGGAACTGTGACCGAGGGCAAGCCGGAGGTCACGGATACCATTCCCGCCGAGGGTATAACGGAGCGAGAGCTTTTGCAGACGGCGCTGTCGCTTGAGATGATGAGTGAGCACCCCCTTGCCGGAGCCGTGGTACGCGAATGCGAAAGGCAGAGCATTACTGCGACGGCGGCGGCGGACTTCGAAGTCTCCCCCGGCGGCGGTCTTGAGGGAGCTTTATCCGATATAAGGATATTCGGCGGAAGCCTAAAATACGTGTCCTCACGTGCAAATATCCCCGAGGACGTGCTTGCCGCTGTTGACAAACTGTCCGCGGAGGGAAAAACACCGCTTCTTTTCGCGAGGGAGGATCGCTGTCTCGGCGCCATAGGCGCGGCGGACGTGATAAGAGCGGAGAGCGCCGAAGCCGTGCGAGAATTGCAGGGCATGAGCGTGCGCGTAGTCATGCTGACGGGAGATAACAGGCGATGTGCCGAGGCTGTCGGCAGACAGGCGGGCGTGGACGAGGTCATCTCCGAGGTATTGCCCGAGGAGAAGGCGGCGGCGGTAAGTCGCTTGAAGCGTTATGGCAATGTTGCGATGGTGGGTGACGGAATAAACGATGCCCCAGCGCTGACCTGCGCGGATGTGGGTATTGCCATCGGCGCGGGAACAGATGTGGCGATAGATTCTGCGGATATAGTACTGATGAACAGCCGCCTGTCCGACGTTCCCGCCGCGATAAGGCTGAGCCGCGCGACACTTCGCAATATACACGAAAATCTGTTTTGGGCATTTGCCTATAATATCATAGGAATACCGCTTGCCGCGGGTGCGTTCGTACCTCTGCTCGGGTGGGAGCTTAATCCCATGTTCGGTGCGGCGGCGATGAGTCTGTCGAGCTTTTTGGTAGTCACAAATGCTCTGCGACTCAATCTCACAAAAATATACGATCCGAGACATGACAGAATAATAAGATCAAAGGAGAAAAAGCAAATGGAAAAGGTATTGAAGATCGAGGGAATGATGTGTCCTCATTGTGAGGCAAACGTCAAAAAAGCTCTTGAGGCGCTTGACGGCGTGGAGAATGCCGATTGCGATCACAAGAGCGGTACGGCGACACTGCGCCTCTCCGCCGATGTCGGAGATGACGTGCTGAGAAAGACTGTCGAGGACAAGGGCTACAAGGTGCTGTAAGCGCGACGGCGTGGCACAAACGAATATGAGAGCTCTGCGCGGCGTGTGACTGCCATCGCCATGCAGGGCTCTTTGCCGTATGGCGTGGCGACAGATCCTCGGAACGGTACCGCGGCTTGCGACGGTGCGGCGGGTATTTTTATTTGCCTTATGGGGCGGATATCCTTGCATAAATCGGTGCGGTGCGATATAATATAGATGTACAACAGCGGCGGAAAGGCGGCGGTAGCATGACATACGATTTTAATAAAAAGAGAATAGCGCTGATCGGTGCGGGAGTTTCAAATACTCCTCTTGCGGAATTTTTTTCAAAGAAGGGCGCATTTGTCAGCGTTCGCGACAGGAAAACGGAATCCGAGCTCGGGGCGGAGAAGTGCGAGGCGGTAAGAAAAGCGGGCGCGAAGCTGATTTGCGGAGACAGATATCTGTCGGAGCTCACGGAGGAGCTGGTGATACGCTCTCCGGGAATACGGCAGGATATTCCTGAGTTTAAGGCGGCTGCCGAAAACGGCAGTCGCGTGATCACGGAGCTCGGGCTGTTCTTGGAGCTTTGCCCGGCAAAGGCTTTTGTTGTCACGGGCAGTGACGGCAAGTCCACAACGACCACGATCACCTCACTGCTCTTAAAGGAGGGCTGTGACGGAGGCAATGTGTATCTCGGGGGAAACATCGGTGAGCCACTGCTCCATAGACTTGACAGTATGAGCGAGCGAGACCGTGTAGCGGCTGAGATATCGTCATTCCAGCTCATGGATGCGGATTTCGAATCGGAGGCGACGGTCATCACCAATATCACACCGAATCATCTGAACTGGCATACCGATATGGACGAGTACATAGAGGCAAAGAAGCGCGCCTTGCGTCACTGCCGAAGGGCGGTCATGAATTACGGTAACGCGCACACGCGGAGGCTCGGAATGGAGTGCGCTTGCCCCGTGGTGTGGTTTTCGCGTGATCCGATAGGCAAGGTGCCGCAGAAGGATATACGCATATTCCCGCAGAACGGGGTCATAACCGTGTTCAGGAACGGTGAGGAGCCCGAGGCGATACTGCCCCTCGGGGATATCCTTCTTGCGGGTATGCACAATGCCGAGAATTACATGGCGGCGATCGGAGCCACACTCGGATATGTTGCGCCGGAGGGTATACGCAAGGTCGCCGCGAATTTCGGCGGAGTACAGCACAGGCTCGAACTTGTGCGTACCATCGGTGACGTGGCGTACTACAACAGCTCAATAGATTCAAGCCCGACTCGGACTGCGGCGGCGCTGTCCGCTCTGCCCGATAAGGAGCTTCATCTGATATGCGGCGGATACGATAAGAATATCCCCTTTGAGCCGCTGGCAGATGCCGTGATCGGCTGCGGTAACGTAAAAACGCTGGTGCTGACGGGGGCGACCGCGCCCAAGATCGAGGCGGCGATGCGCGCTCATTCGGGCTTTGACGGCAGCGGCATAACGCTGATACGCGAGAGCGATTTCAGATCTGCCGTTCTGCGCGCGTCGGAGGCGGCACATTCGTCGGAGGGCACGTCTGCCAAGGCGGTGCTCCTGTCGCCCGCCTGCGCCAGCTTTGATGCTTTTGAGAATTTCGAGGCACGCGGCAGATATTTTTGTGAGGTCGTTCGCGGGATAGATGCTCGTTGAGCGCCGCGATTACAGCAGAATAAGAGCTTCCGTGCTCCTTTTCGGGGAATACGGAAGCTCTTTCTTTGCGCTTGCGCGATGCTACGTGCATTGCGGGGGAATCAGTCGCACGGCATACAAAAGGCGCGGCAGAGACTATGCTCTGTCGCGCCGTGTGCTTATGTGAATACTTGAGTCTGTAACCGCTCACGGAAAGGTCTATTACAGACCCATATCCTGTACGTACAGCGTGCGTACCTTGTCCTCGGAGTCGGGGTTATTTCGCTTCTCAAGGAATTTGGAGGCGACCTGCGGGAACAGGGCGTAGCTGAGCACGTCCTCGTCGGAGTGTGCAAGCTCACCTGCCTCGGCACGGTATTTCTCCAGCTCCGGCTCAAGAAGATCTGCGGGACGGCAGGTTATCACCTCGTCATCACCGATGGCCTTGCGGCGAACCTCCTCGTTCACGGGGGCGGGCAGTGCACCGTACTCACCGCGAAGAAGTCCCTTCGATTCCTTGGGGATCATTTTGTATCTCTCACCGACCAGCACGTTCATGACCGCCTGTGTGCCGACGATCTGGCTCGTGGGGGTGACAAGGGGCGGATATCCGAAATCCTCTCTGACTCTCGGAACCTCGGCAAGAACGTCGTACAGCTTATCCTCCGCACCTGCCTGCTTGAGCTGGGAGAGAAGATTTGAGAGCATACCGCCGGGTACCTGATAGAGCAGGGTGTTCGGATCTACGTTGAGCACCTTGGGATCAAGCGTGCCCTCTGCCTTCATGCGCTCTGCAACACCGCGGAAATGTGCGGCGGCGGCACTCATCTTTTGGAGGCTCAGTCCGGTGCTTCTCTCGGTGTTTGCAAGCGTAGCCACAAGAGACTCGGTCGCGGGCTGAGATGTTCCGTTTGCAAAGGGAGAGAGCGCACAGTCAACAATGTCAACGCCCGCCATGGCTGCCATCATGTTTGTCATATCTCCGATGCCGGCGGTGTTGTGGGTGTGAAGATGGATCGGTACGCCGATCTTCGCCTTCAATGCCTTAACGAGGCTGAATGCATCGTAAGGCAGAAGCAGATTCGCCATATCCTTGATGCAGATAACGTCGGCGCCGGCTTCCTCAAGTCTTGCGGCAAGATCTACAAAGTACTCCTCGTTGTGGACAGGGCTGACAGTGTAGCTGATCGCCGCCTCGCATATGCCGCCGTATTCCTTTATGGCTTTCATTGCGCGGCTCATGTTGCGGATATCGTTGAGGGCATCGAATACGCGGACTACGTCAATTCCGTTTTCGATGGATTTGCGAACGAAGGCATCAACAACGTCATCGGCGTAATGCTTGTAGCCGAGAAGATTCTGTCCGCGAAGAAGCATCTGGAGCTTGGTCTTGGGCATTGCGGCCTTGAGAGCGCGAAGTCGCTCCCACGGATCCTCGTTCAGGAATCTCATGCAGGCGTCAAAGGTTGCGCCGCCCCAGCATTCGAGAGACCAGTATCCGATATCGTCGAGTATCTCACAGGCGGGAAGCATATCTTCAAGCTTCATGCGCGTAGCGGCCTGTGACTGGTGAGCATCGCGCAGTATTGTATCGGTAATAAACAGCTTGTTTGCCATTATTTCTATCCTTCCATTAAATCGGGACAAATCCCCGTATGTATTTTATCCGAACAGTGCGATAAGTACACCTGCGGCGATCGCGGAGCCGATAACTCCCGCCACATTCGGACCCATAGCGTGCATAAGCAGGAAATTTTTGGGATTCTCCTTCTGTCCGACGACCTGAGAAACTCTTGCCGCCATGGGAACGGCGGAAACTCCGGCAGAGCCGATAAGGGGATTGATCTTGTTCTTCAGGAACAGGTTCATGAACTTTGCGAGAAGTACGCCGCCGGCTGTACCCATGCTGAATGCGACAACACCCATTACTATAATGAGGATCGTGCGGAGGCTGAGGAAGGTTCCGGCTGTGGCGGTCGCGCCGACCGATATTCCGAGGAATATCGTGACGATGTTCATAAGCTCGTTCTGAACTGTCTTCGACAGGCGCTCCGTAACTCCGCACTCCTTCAAGAGGTTACCGAGCATGAGGGAGGCCACAAGAGGAGCCGCCGACGGAACAAGCAGGGATACGAATACCACAACAACAAAGGGAAAGATGATCTTCTCACGCTTTGATACGGGGCGAAGCTCATTCATGACGATGCAACGCTCCTCCTTAGTGGTGAGAAGCTTCATGATAGGCGGCTGGATAACGGGCACAAGCGCCATATATGAGTATGCGGCAACGGCGATGGGACCGAGAAGGTCGGGAGCCAAAAGCGTTGTTACAAATATCGCCGTGGGGCCGTCCGCACCGCCGATTATGCCGATAGATGCCGCCTCCGCCTCGGAGAACATACCGGAGAGCCTTGCACAGGCAAAGGTCATGAAAATTCCGAGCTGAGCGGCAGCGCCGAGCAGCAGGCTCTTGGGATTTGCGATCAGCGGGCCGAAATCCGTCATTGCGCCGACACCAATGAAGATAAGGCAGGGGTAAATGCCGAGCTTTACGCCGAGGTACAGATAATCTATGAGACCCGCCGTGATGCTCTTGCCCACGGTCAGCGTGTCAAGTATGTTTTGACCTACACCGGCGTCCTTGAGATTTGCGATGATCTCGGGGGTGACCTTACCGCCGCCGAACAGCTCCCAGTTTACGTGACCGCCGGCAAAGAGCGCCTCATGGTACATCTCCGCACCGGGGAGATTCGTAAGGAGCATACCGAATGCGATGGGGAGCAAAAGAAGCGGCTCAAATTTCTTGACGATGGCAAGAAACATGAGGAAGAACGAGATGAGAAGCATTATGATCGACTTGTACTGACCGGTGGCAAACATCGTATAAAAGCCAGTCTGCTTCAGGAAATTGACAACAGCCTCGCCTATGCCGACCGCGCCGTCATCTTCCTCCTCCGCCGACTTGATCTCGTCGTCATCGGCGGTATCAAGCTCGGAGTTGTCGAAGACCACGACCTTTGTATCGTCTGCCGAGGCATCGGTCTTCTCGGCGGCAAATACGGTGTTGCCGGATATGAGAAGGGTGAGGGCAAGCATTATTGCCGCAAGGCAAAAGAATTTGCGAAAAAGTGAAGGATTTTTATCAGTGCACAACATAATATAGTCCTTTCGGCTGCTCGGACGGCAGATTACGCGATGGTGCAGAGAACAGCACCGGTGTCAACAGACGAGCCCTTTGTCGTACCGACGGACGTGACAGTACCGTCTACGGGGGACATGATCTCGTTCTCCATCTTCATTGCCTCAAGAATAAAGAGGACCTGACCTGCCTTTACGGTATCACCTACGGCGACGTTTACGGAAAGGATCGTGCCGGGCATGGGAGCGGCGATGGTCTCACCCTCTCCGGATGCTACGGGAGCTGCGGCGGGTGTGGGAGCGGCTGCGGGCGCAGGAGCTGCGGCAGGAGTTGCAGGAGCAGCAGGAGCTGCGGCCTTTACCTCAGCCTCGCTTGCGACCTCGATCTCGACCTGATACATGGTTCCGTTTACAGATACATTGTACTTTTTCATTTTTGATACCTCATTCCGACTGTGCGGAAGCCTTTCTTTAGTTGATTTTTTTGAGAGACAGAATTTTGATCGCGGAGACGTCTTCGCCAAGCTCCTCCGCAATGACCGCGGATACGGCGGCGATGATCTCACTTCTCGGCGCGGGATCCGGAGACCTCGCGGGATTCGGAGCCTTTGCGCTCGGCACGGATGTGACATTGCTCGGATTGGCACTGCGATTTTCGGAGATCGCTACAAGGATGCCCATGATCTTGCACAGGAGCACGATGCAGATAAGCCCCGCAAACACGATAGCCAGCCCAAGAAAGATGACAATACCGGTATTCATTTGAAGCACACTCACTTTCTCTTGATTTATTGTATACCGCAATACGGTAGAAAAGCGGTAAAATGAGGATAGATCGGAGATGAGTATTCCCCAAAATTCCTCATTTTACATTATATCACAAAAATCAAAAATATTCCATATTTTTTGAAAAATAAAATTGCCGATTAACCGAATTTGCAAAGCTCGACCGCAAAGCCGGTCGGACGGGGAGGGTAACCGACGGAATACGGGTAAAAAGCGGCTCAAGGGAGGTGGTCGCGGCGACCTCCTCCCTTGAGATGTCTGCTTGTGCAGATGCTTAAAATGCTGCCGGAACAGTATTTACGGCGGCGGCATTACCCGTTGCGGATGTACCTCCGAGCCCGAAGCTTACCGATATCGCATCGTTGACCTCCCGCATAACGGAATCGTCAAGATGCCCCATTTTTTCTTTAAGGCGTTTTTTGTCGATAGTACGGACTTGCTCCAAAAGGATCACGGAATCCTTTTGAAGTCCGACCTTGCTTGCGTATACGTCTATGTGGGTAGGCAGACGAGCCTTGCTCATTTTGCTTGTGATCGCGGCGGCGATGACGGTGGGACTGTGCTTGTTGCCCACGTCATTTTGAATAATGAGAACGGGGCGCAGACCGCCCTGCTCACTTCCCACGACCGGACTGAGATCCGCATAATAAATGTCTCCGCGTCTGACATTCACGATGGTTTCATTCCTTTCCTTTGCATATCCTCTGCGGTATACCGCAGCTACGGTATTATTATTACCCGAAACGGCGGATATTAAACACCGAAGAACGATTCGGACACCGCAATATCAGTTTATGCAGGCGGGACGGCAGTGGGAATACCGATGCGTGATGCGCCGAGCGGAAGCTTTGGGGGCGGGAGGGAGATTCCCAGATCAGCCCTGCGTCGGAATCGGGGATATCCCACGTGGCGGAGATACAAAAAGGTCGTGTACCGAGGTACACGACCTTTATATTTGTAAGAGGCTTGAGAGACGAGAATCAGTGAACGATGAATCTCTCGGTATCCTTATCAAAGAGGTGGATACGGCTCATCTCAAGAGCGACCTTGATCTTGTCGCCTGCTCTTGCAGTGCTTCTGGAGGAAACGCGTGCGATCATGTTCTGCTCCTCAAAGGAGAGGTAGAGGTAGATCTCCGCACCCATAAGCTCTGTTACCTCAACATCTGTTTCGATAACGCTGTCGGGCATTGCGGCGATGTACTGCTCCTCGTCATGGATGCACTCGGGACGGATTCCCGCGATAACGTCCTTGCCGATGTAATCCTTGATCATGGGATCGGATGCCTTGTCGGCGGGAAGCTTCAGAGAAGAATCGCCGATGTTCAGATAGATGTCGTTGCCCTTCTGCTCAAGAGAGCCGTTGAGGAAGTTCATCTGAGGAGTTCCGATAAATCCTGCAACAAAGAGGTTTACGGGCTTGTCGTAGAGGTTCTGAGGAGTATCTACCTGCTGGATAAGTCCGTCCTTCATAACAACGATACGGGAAGCCATGGTCATAGCCTCGACCTGATCGTGAGTTACGTATACAAAGGTGGTACCTACTCTCTGGTGGATCTTTGTAAGCTCGGTTCTCATCGCTGCACGGAGCTTTGCATCAAGGTTGGAGAGAGGCTCATCGAGAAGGAATACCTGAGGGTTACGCACGATGGCACGTCCGAGCGCAACACGCTGCTTCTGACCACCGGACAGAGCCTTGGGGCGTCTGTCGAGAAGGTGAGTGATGTCGAGGATACGAGCTGCCTCCTCAACGCGGCGCTTGATCTCCTCCTTGGGAGTCTTTCTGAGCTTCAGACCGAATGCCATGTTGTCAAATACGGTCATGTGAGGGTACAGAGCGTAGTTCTGGAACACCATCGCGATATCACGATCCTTAGGTGCAACGTCGTTTACGAGACGGTCGCCGATGAACAGCTCACCGTCGGAGATCTCCTCAAGACCTGCGATCATACGAAGCGTGGTGGTCTTTCCGCAACCCGAAGGGCCGACGAGAATAAGGAATTCCTTGTCCTTGACCTCAAGGCAGAAGTCGGAAACCGCGGTAACACCGCCGGCGTACTTCTTGTAAATATGCTTGAATGACAAACTTGCCATTGATATATCCTCCGATATAATCTAAAAATTTGCGGAAAATACCGCTTATATCCTGTCCTATATTATATCAAATTCTCACGGCAAATGGAAGAGTCTTTTCCTCCAAAATTTACGGCTGTGCTTTGTGCAGATTGTATACCGCGTTCAAAAAATTTACACACAAAAAGCGGTTTGGGTTTCAAAGTTCTCTAATATTATTAGAGCCTATTTTTCCGTCCCGTGCCTCACCCGCTTTGCGGCGGATCCAGAAGGGCGCGGAGGGCGGCATCAGTCTCATCGGCACTGCGCTCCGCGAGCTGCCTTGCCGCCTGCTCTATCGCCGCTCTGTCGCACTTGAGAGCACCCTCCGCCGCCTCAAGCACCGCACCTGCGGAAATATGCGCCGACTCTATCGGCGCTCCGAGACCGAGCTGCTCCGATATCGCACCGATCTTCGGATCGACTGCTATTCCGACGGCGGGAGTGCCCGATATTGCGGCGTATATCATAAGGTGCAGTCGCATCGACACTGCAAGCTCGGCGCCTCGGAGCAGGGCGCATATCTCACTGCGGGAGAGATACGGAGAGATCACCGCCTCACCTCCCGTGCCCTCGGCAGCAAGCCTTGTCGGGTCGGAGTCCTCATAATTCTGCATCGGAATAAAGACGGGCGTCATATCAAAGCGGAGCATGATGGCGCGAAGCCCTCGGTACAGCTCGGACAGCCGATCGGGCGTGAGCCCCGAGCGCCGGACGGATACGGCAAAATACCGACCGCGCAAACCGAGCGGCGGGCGGTATTCACGTGCGTGTGAGAGGTGCGGAGGGTACAGCGCCGACTGAAAGACCGTATCCGGCGTGACGGTTATCCTCTCCGTCGGGATCCCGAGGCACGTGAGCGCCTCCTGCGATTGCCTGTCGCGTACACTTATGATATCGGCGGCGGAGACGGCGGCTTTGATGAGCTTTTTCGCAAGGCTTCCTTTGACGGGGCCTATCCCGTTTGCACATATATATATCTTTACCCCGCACAGGCGCGCCAGCAGTATTATTCCCGTATAGTACACAAGGCTGCGCGTGCTTGTGGCATCTTGCATGAGACTGCCGCCGCCGCTGATCAAAAGTCGGGCGTACCTCAGCTCACGGAGCACCGCGAGCGGATCGAATCTTTCGATGCCGCACACGCCGTGCAGCTCGGAAAATTTCGCGGGGTTCTTGCAGAGCACCGATATCTTGATATTCGGGACAGCTCTTTTCACCGCGGCGGCGATGCAGTCGAGAGAGGCATCGTCACCGCTGTTTTCGTAGCCGAAATATCCCGATATGATAACGCCGTGCCTTGACCGAGGCTCTCCAGCGCGCCGATTAGCGAGAAAACGGTACGGAATACTCATCTGCGCCCTCCCCGCCGCCGCGATATGTCGGAGACGTAGCGGTACAGACGCTCCGCATCGTCTGCCATCTGCCCGACGGAGTACAGTCGCTTTATCACACTGCGATTGAGATCACCCATTTTCAGAAGCTCCTCCTCTGGGCGTGAGAGCAGGTCGCACACCTCATCTGCGAGGACGGACGAATCTGCGACGGCGTTGCCGCGACAGCAGAAGTTCGTTTCTGCCGCGACGTCTTCAAGCTCGGGGGTGAAAATCCCGAGATGCCCTTGGGCACCCGACAGAATTGTCGGGACACGGCACGCCATTGCCTCCATTGCGGCTCTTGAAACTCCGACAAATACGTCGGCAAGGCTCAGCACGGCTTCGGTGTCGGTGCGCGGACCGAGAATGAATACGCAGATGCGCCCGAGGTCTCTGTTTATCTCTGCGGCAAGTCGGGCGATCCTCCCGAGCATGGAGCCGTCCCCCGCGACGAGGAGTCTTGCCGTGGGTACTGAGGACACTATCCGCGGCATTGCCTCAAGCATACGCAGTACGTGCCAAGAGGTGTCCTTCTCAAGCCTTGAGATGCACAGGATACACCTGCCGCCGCTCATATCCGGTATATCTCGAGGAAGGGCGGGAACGTGCTTCTCAAATCTGGCGGTGTCGATCCCGTTTACCGTCAGAGAGATATGCTCAGGCGGTATGCGGCAGTGCTCACTCATGTAACGGCGTATATCCTCCGATACCGCAAGCGCATATCCGCTGCGGTCGGTCAGCATACGGAGATACCGTGCGGAATTGCAGATCCCGTGGAAGGTGGTGACGGCGGGTATGCCGAAGCGCCGACCGAGAGCCGAGCCGATGAGGGCGGATATGCGGGAATGGGCATGGATCATGTCGAAGTGCCGATGACGGAGCATATCCGACAGCGCATGATACGAGCGAAGCACGTCTGTCGGGGAGTGGGAGGCGAGCGGCACCTCCGTGTGTTCCGCACCGAGCGCGATGAGCCTCACCGTGAGAATACCGCCGTCGGATGCGACGGTCACGGAATGACCGCGAAGCACAAGAGCGCGGGCAAGCTCTAGAATGTGTGTTTCGGCACCGCCGATGCCCATGGCTGCCGCAAGTAAAAGAATCCTCACGTGTACCTCCGTACTCATTGATTTTTTCGTTTCGGTGAGCTATAATATAAGGAGTGAAAAACGCACGGAACTGCTCGGGGCTCGGCACCACGTATCCGTGCGCTTAATATGACTGTCGGAGATTTCTATGAAGCTGCCATATGAATATGAAGAACGGATGCGAGAGCTGCTCGGAGATGAGGCGGACAGCTATTTTGCATCGCTTGACACGGAGAGCACACGCGCTCTCAGAATAAATCCCGTAAAGCTTGCGGGCGATGTGTCGGAGATCTCCGAGCCGTCGCTTACCCCTACGGGGATCGAGAACGTGTTTCTCTTTGACGGTGCGGCGGGCGGTAAAAATCCCCTCCACCATGCGGGAGCGTACTATATACAGGAGCTCTCCGCGATGCTCCCCGTGCTTTCCGCTCCGATCCGCGAGGGATGGCGCGTGCTCGATCTGTGTGCCGCACCGGGTGGCAAGACGGGGCAGCTTGCCGGACTTGTGGGAGAGAGCGGGCTCGTCGTCACGAATGAGTATTCCCCGAAGCGGGCAAGGGTATTGCTCGGAAATGTAGAGCGAATGGGGTATAAGAACTGCGCGGTATATAACCTGTCGCCGGACAGGCTTTGCCCCGCGTTTGCCGGATATTTCGATCTTGTGCTGGTGGATGCGCCGTGCTCCGGAGAGGGAATGTTCCGCAAGGAGCCGTGCGCGGTGGCGGATTGGAGCGTGGAAAATTCGGCGGGCTGTGCATCGAGACAGCGCGAGATACTCCGCTCCGCCGCCGAGACCGTGCGCGACGGAGGATATCTGCTTTACTCCACCTGTACCTTCTCACGCGAGGAGGATGAGGGGCTCATAGCCTCATTTTTGCGTGAGCATCCGCAGTTTTCACTTGTTTCGGCGGAGCCGCCGAGCGGGGCGGGGGAGCTGTGCCGCGGAATCCCGGATCCGCAATTCCCGACGGAGCTGTGCCTGCGCGCATATCCGCACAAAACAAAGGGCGAGGGACAGTTCTTCGGGCTTATGCGGCGCGACGGAGCGCCCGTCATCTCGGCACCGCAGAACAGAGCGGGAGATAGGCGCGGCGGCAGGAATATGAGACCGCAGAGAGACCAAAGGGCGCTTAGTGCGGCGGAGCGGTCTGCGGCGGAGGAATTTCTGGGTGATTTCCTTGAGGATATGCAGAGCTATCCTATGTGTGTGATCGGCGGGGATATATTCATAACGGCTGCGGAGGGCATACCGAGTGACGGATTGCTTTGTAACGGTGTGCGACTCGGCAGTATTGCCGCCGACGGCAGATTGGTGCCTCATCACCACTTCTTTTCGGCATACGGAAGGAAGGCGCGGATCAAGCTGGAGCTTGGCACGGACAGCGAGCTTTTGCGCGATTATCTCCACGGAGAGGGCTTTCCGCTCTCGTCGGTCTCCCTTGATGCGGAGAAGGGCTGGGGAGTCGTGACGGTGCTCGGGTGCGCCGTGGGCGGCATCAGGATCGCCGGCGGCTATGTCAAGAATCACTACCCCAAGGGACTCAGAAGCTGAGATATCATTGCCGCTTTGCGGCGAAGGAGACGTTATGATATACACCGTAACCATGAATCCGGCAATAGACTGTGCCATGACCGTAGACAGCCTTGTCGGCAGCAGAGTAAATCGGGCAAGCTCACAGACTGTGCGCTTCGGTGGAAAGGGAATCAATATATCCTGCGCCCTGCGGGGCTTCGGTAATTGCGGAGTGCTGACGGGCTTTACCGCCGGCTTTACGGGCGATGCCCTTGAGGAGGGACTTCGCGCGGCGGGCTTTTCGTGCGATTTTGTCAGACTCTCGGACGGGGTGACAAGGATAAATGTCAAGATCATCTCCCCAAGCGGAGGTGATGAGCCAGATACGGAGCTGAACGGCGCGGGGCCGCGCCCCACAGCCGACGAGCTCTCATTGCTCACCGAAAAGCTTCGCGGGCTTGGGTCGGGAGATGTCGCGGTGCTTGCCGGAAGCTTGCCTCTCGGAGTACAGCCGAGCTATATCCGTACCGTGTCCGAGGCACTCCCGAGCGGGGTCGGACTTGTGTGCGATCTCTCCGGAGCTGCTCTCGCGGAGGCGCTTGCGGTGTCCCCCATGCTCCTGAAGCCGAATGTTCATGAGCTTTTTGAGCTGCTCGGCATCATGCAGACAGATGAGAATCTTGAGAATACGGAGCTTATCGGTGAGGGCGCGGCTGAGCTTATTGCGCGCGGGGCGCAGAATGTGCTCGTGAGCCTCGGCGGAGGCGGCGCGTATTACGCATCTCGGGACGGAGGTCACGGGTACGTGCCCTGTCCGAAGCCGCTCGGAGAGACTGCGGCTGTCAGATCCGCTGTCGGATGCGGCGATTCCTCGGTTGCGGGCTGGCTGTGCGGAATGGGCTTTGCGGGGGAGAGCGCGCGTGAGAGGGCACTGCGTGCGACAGGCATCGATGCAAGCGGAGACAGATATCTGACGGCGGCAAGGCTTGCCGTGCTGTTTGGCAGTGCATCGTATTATTACGGCTTTCCGCCGACACCGGATACCGTTTCGCAAATGCGCGCTTGACTTGGCGATAAAACTGCCGTATAATTATCTTGCCCGAACTCGGCAAAATATACCGAGCTCGGCAGACTCATTTCAAATATTATTATATTGCCATGCGGCACGGAGGTCATATGAAAAAGCTAATAGCCATATCGCTGTCCGCGGTGATGCTCATATCCGCGACAGCCTGCTCCGCAGATGTGGGAGAGCCCGATGCACCGAGTGACGGCAGCACCGCCGTATCCACGACAGAGGAGAGCAGAGCACCGGTGGAGACGGCGCACATCTCCGCTATCGTTGAGACTGTCACGCTTGACGAGGTGACGGAGCTTATAAGCACGGTGAGATCGGAGTACGAGGCGTCGGAGACGATGAAGCTGTCCGACGGCAGTGAGGTCTCGGCGGAGGTGAAGTGCCCCGATATTACGGAGGAGGACATCACCTCTGGTACTGCCACGAAGAAGCAGATGCAAGATTACATGGTCTATATGAGCAACATACGCACAGTTGTGTGTGACAGGCTTTGCGAGTATTTCCCCGAGGACAATAAGGTCATAACAGACGGCAGCGGCACTGCCGACTACCTTTTCCTCGATCCGCTGAAGGACGGCTTTGTAAATGCGGATCAGGCGTTTTCCTCAATGATCGGAACAACTCTTTCGGGCACGGCGCAGACAGATTACATCTTGGTCGTAAACGGCAGTGCGGTGTATTTTAAGGCAGATACTACGGATAATACGCTTCTTTGCCCGAGCGCCGAGGAAAATCAGATCCTAATGGCTATCCGGAACAGACTTGATCCCGATTCCGCCGAATCGAAATAAAGGGGGGCGGCACTCGGCAATGCGTACAGCCGACACACCTTGCTAATGCCGCAGGTGCGACGAGGACGGCACTCGGCTACGCAAAATCGAATGTCTGCGCCGCTTTGCCATCTCTCATGAATACCGATAAAAAATACCGACCGATCTCCGGTCGGTATTTTGTGTTGCGATTACGCCCGCCCTGTGTCCGCCGTATGTCGGCAGCCGTCGCTTTGTTCCGTTACCGCATGACTATGCTCGACCGCCGTGCCATGTCGCCAGCGCACCGCACCGCTTATCTCACGTGCCCGTCGGCGGATCGAAAATAAAAAAATACCGACTGAAGATTCAGTCGGTATTTTTGAGCTGTAAAGCTTAATCGCTTATGCAACGGGGCCGAGAACAACATCCCAACCTGCGAGGTGCTTCAGAAGAAGTGTTGCATCTGCAAGGTTAACGTCGCCGTCTGCGTTTACATCGGCAGACTTGTTGTCGATCTCAACTTCCCAGCTTGCGAGGTGCTTCAGAAGAAGTGTTACGTCGGAGAGGTCTACGGCTCCGTCACCGTTGGAGTCACCGTAAACAACATCGTCTACAATGATCTCGTCGCCGGTCTTCTCACCGCAGAACAGACAGGTGTTGAATACCTTACCGTTCTCATCTGCGAGGGGCTTAAAGAGACAACCGTAGGTCTTCTCTGCATCAGCCTCACAGGTGCACTCGGTTCCTTCATGAGCCTCGTGAGCCTTCAGGATAGCGTTCTTACAAACACCGGGAACTGCGCTGAAGTAGTTGGGAATGGACTGGAGTCTCATATCACTGTGATTCCAAGCGGCGTCGTCGGAGTCAAAGTTGTACTCAACTACCTTGTCACCGGTGATGACCTTGTAGTTATCGAATACATAGCTACCGAGGTTGTACATAAGTACTTCGAAGGTAGAGCTGTAGGTGGATACGCAAGCATTTCTCTTGTCCTCATCCTCAAGCATGATCTCGTCGTCAAGCTTGATGGTGACCTTCTCACCGTCAACGGTTACGCTGAGGTTGTGCCACTCACCGATGGGCCAATCGAACTCCTCACTTGTTGCGTAAGGAATATCCTTGTTGATACCGTCCTCCCAGAGGGACTCGGCTACGAAGAAGGTCTTGCCTTCTGCATCCCAACCGGCAGACATAGCGTAGTTCGTACCGATTCTGAAGCCGATGTTGGTAGCCTCGGGCTTAAGGGTGTGAGGTCCCATGTATGCTACATCAAGAGATACGGTGTAAGCAGCATCGATAACGGGATTCTCGGTGGTAGCGGAGAAGTAGTAGGAGCTCATGGATGTTGCATCAAGAACGTTCTCAACGTGCTCGATATCCTCATTGCCCTTCTTCTCGTATACGGGAAGACCTTCAACGGTCTTGGAGGGGTCAATAGCGTCCTTGTTGCTCAGAATTACGGCATTGGAACCGCCGCAAGTGGGTCTGAGCCATGCATCATTCTGCTGTGCACCGCAGATACCGGATCCCCAAGTCAGGTAGGAGTAGAAGCCGCTCTCCTCATTTGCGAGAAGCGCAACAAGGGATACGCCCCAAGCATAGCCTACTGCAACCTGTCCGAGCTCCCACTGATCGAGGAATGCGAACGGAACGGCGATCTCGTAAACGTTGGTGTTGGATCCGTCTCCGTTGGGATTAACGGTCATAGCGAACTCGGTAGCATAGTTCTTCTCATCCTTGAAGGGGTTGACGTTGGGACCGAGCTTGCCGGGGTCGTTAAGGATCTGCTTCTTGGTCATGTTACCGGTACCGTTGTCTGCCATGTCATAAGCCTGCGGCTTACCCTTGATCAGACCGAAGCCGATGTTACAGATCTTCGTGGGATAAGCCCAAGGAGTGTAACCGGTCACGTTTGCAGCGAGGTAATCAAAGGGCTCGGTGCGGTAGTCGTAATCGGGATTCTTATAGGACTGATAAGCGTTGGGACCCATGGGGTCAACTCTGAGCTGGAGCGCATCACCGTTCCAGATGCTATCGCGTCCGGCGGGAAGGTAATAATCATCGGGATCGTTTACCTTAGCGGCGATGTAGAGATACTCAAGATCCCAGCGGAACCACAGATCGTAGGTCATGGCAGTAACCTTTGCCTTGACTTCCAGATCTTCTTCCTCAACTGCGTCGCCGGCTTCGTTAAGAGAATAGCCGTACCAAGCGAATACGTTTGTCTTGGAAAGAGTGGGATTTGCGGGGGTGGCTGCGTCTGCACCGGAAACGGTCAGAGTCTTCTCGCCCCACTCGTCAGCGTTGATAACGCCGTCGAAGGTGGGCTTTTTAGAAAGATAAAGCGCTTCCACGGACACATTTGAGGCACCCTGAGCAGGATCCTCTGCCGTAGCCGGAAAAACTGCTACGGAGGCCATGGTAGCAAGGGCAAGAATTGAAGATATTAGCTTCTTCATGTTTTTTCCTCCAAAAATATTAATTCAACAAACAACTACACCGTATTGTTTTGTTGATATGTTACAAAGATATTATACAGCAAGGTTTTGTTGTTGTCAATAAAAAATACCGAAATTGCCGATTAATTTGCGTTTTTTTTACCAAAAAAGAGACGGTACATCAAATATGCCGAGAAAGAATTATATCGGCAAGCTCGGACGGGTTGTTTGCGATAAATCGGGCGCCCGCCTCGGACAGTACGTCGGGTGCGCGGTATCCCCAAGAAACACCGATCGGAAGCATACCGGCATTGAGCGCGGTCTTCATGTCGATATCGGAATCTCCGATAAAGGCGCACTCCTCGGGCAATACTCCCATTTCGCGTGCCGAGGCAAGAGCCGCCTCGGGGGAGGGCTTTTCGGGGTATTCTCCCTGACCTCTTATCACGGTAAACGTGTCGGGAAATATTTTGTCCGCGATAAGGTGAACGAAGCGATCCTGCTTGTTGGAGAGTATCGCAAGAGCGATACCCTCGGAGGACAGGCGCTCAAGCGCCTCGGGGATCCCGTCGAAGGGGTGAGTCTGCTCGTTGAAGCACCCAGCGTAATATTCACTGTATGCCGCCAGCGCCTCGGTGACGATCGGCTCGTCGGGCGAGGTGTGACTGTCCTCGGGCATTGAGCGGGATACGAAGATCCTTGCGCCGCGGTTGATGAACTGCCTCAGCTCTTCACGGCTGCGCTCCTGCCATCCGTAACGGCGAAGCATGGCGTTCATTGCTGTTCCGAGATCGTCGAGGGTATCGGCAAGAGTGCCGTCGAGATCGAAAATCGCCGCTTTGATCATTTCAAGATCCTGCGATTATTTTTCGATCGTGCCGAAGCACTCACCGAATGCCATTGCCGCGTTGGACTCATCGGTGTCGATGTGCATTGCGAGAGCAAACTTGGGGCTTACTCTGACTACGACGTCACCGAAGCTGAGTGCGCGCTCGGAGGAGCTTACCTTAACGGATACGATCTCCTTGTCGGAAACGCCGAGCTCTGCGGCATCCTCGGGAGTCATGTGGATGTGACGCTTTGCGGCGATAACGCCCTCGGTGAGTTCAACCTCACCTGCGGGGCCGACCAGCTTGCAGGCGCCGCTTCCGGCTACGTCTCCGCTCTCTCTTACGGGGGCGGTAACGCCGAGGGTACGTGCATCGGTGAGCGATACCTCAACCTGAGAGGCGGGACGCTCGGGACCGAGAATGATAACATTGGGAATGGACTTCTTGGGTCCGACAACGGTCACTCTCTCCTCACAGGCGAACTGACCGGGCTGGCTCAGATCCTTTTTGTGGGTCAGGGTGGCTCCCGCACCGAACAGTATCTCCACGTGCTCCTTCGTGAGGTGGACGTGACGTGCGGAGGTTTCAACAAGAATTTCCTTTGACATGGTATGTACTCCTTATTATGTAAAATATTTTATTTGATTTTATGTGTGCGCGGCAAAGCGATGTGCGGCGCCTTGCCGACGTACCTCGGGAATGCCTGTCCGAAAAACGGACTCGTGGCGTGAGATATGGGGCAAAGCCTGCCGCAGTGCGCTTTTGCCGCATTGCGTAGAAGCCCGCGACGGGCTTATTTTATTTCGATAACGGAGGTATCCCAGAAATCGGGCGCCTCGTAGCCGAGAAGATTTACGGCGGTGGCGGCGACGTTCGAGAGACCGAAGCTGCCGGTATCGGGCTTCACGGTGTAGCTGTCGGAGTTGAAGTTATCGTAGATTATCATCGGTACGGGATTGAGAGTGTGGCTCGTCTTTGCCTTGAAGCCGTGCTCACCCTTCTTGGGAGCGCCGCTCTTATCCACCTCGTACATTTCGTCTGCGTTTCCGTGATCCGCGCAGATGATGGCAACACCCTTGACCTCGTCAAGCACGGGGAGGATCCT
>CAZVXL010000016.1:0-39225 GCA_964631595.1 uncultured Lachnospiraceae bacterium
ACCGCTTCCTCCAGAACGAGTGCGGCTGGGAGGGGCTCATCTACGGCGACAGCTATCTGAACGAGGCAGACCTCATAGAGATCCCCGCGGGTATCTTGGAGAGCGAGGTGCCGATCTTCGAATATCTCAATATTCATACAAACGCATGGGCACCATGTGCGTACGTGAGCGACAGGACACAAATCTCATGGAACAGCATGTACAATTCCTACGGATCTCACGCCGGAGCCATGCACGGAATGGGACGCTTCGACTGGATGGGAGTGGGACATCCCCTGCCTCATTATTCCTCACAGATCTGCTATACGAGCGAGGGCAACTACGAGGTACTGTCTGAGAACGTATTTAAGTATATAGACGATCACGTTGCCGCAGGCGGAGTTGCCGGTGAGACTCTCAAGGATATTGATATAGCACAGCTTGATAACAATTTATACTGCCACTGCAACGAGTGCTTCGAGGTCATAGCCGAGGACGGCTCGGATTCGGGCCCCGTGCTGAGATTCGCAAGCCGCCTTGCGGCGGATCTTGAGGAAAGATACGACGGTGCGGATCTCGGCGTGCACATCTATGCATACTTTGCAACGAAGATCCCTCCGAAGGTGACAAAGGCGCACGACAACGTGTATATCACCTTCGCATCCAACGGTAACTGCTTCAATCATCCCTTCAACGGCTCCGAGTGTGTGGTCGGTCCCGATACCGAGGAGGGCTATCTTGTTACAAACAACAACATAGATCACAATGAATGGCTTCGCGGCTGGTGCGATGCCGCAAAGAACGTGACCGTATGGCATTATGCACTTGATTCCGTGCTTCAGCAGTATACTGTACTTGACGTACTGCTTGACGATTTCCGCTATTTCGATGAGCTCGGCGTAAGAGGCCTGTTCTGGCAGAATACATACCACGGCTTCGGAATAAAGAGAGTGGAGCAACAGCTCGGCGCGGAGATCAACTGGCACAAGGATATGACCGACGAGGAGTACGAGGCGGCGCTTTGCCGTATGCTTGAGAGAGAGTACGGTGACGGCTGGCGCTATGTGCGTGAGTATATCGACCTCTGGATCGAGGCGACCGATCGCATCGGCTGTGAGAATTGCTGGGGCTACGGAAGCAACTGCGACCCCGAGTACGATCCCGAGTTCGTGCGTCTCAACTTTGAGACCATGATGGAGCTTATCGACAAGGCGGTAAGACTTGCCGGAAGCGAGAAGCAGGAGTACCGCGCAAAGCTTCTGAGCTGCTCGGTATACTACGACGGCATCTTCTCGTCCTATTTCACCGCATATGAGGCGGGCGACGATGAGCGTATCGCTGAGCTCAGTGAGCTTTACGATTTCGTGTATGACCGCGTGGTCGAGCTCGGCTTCGATCCCAAGGCGATAGTGAGTGTGGATAACGGCACTACCAAGGTTTACCCGACACTTGAGGAGGAGGCATGGCTCGTATGGATCGGTGAGCGTGAAAAGCAGGTCGGCAGCACCGATCTTCGCCCCGTACCCGACTGGGTGGCGGCACTTGAGACCGCAGAGGTCACCGAGACCGAGGAAGCTTGAAATTCGACATAATTGTGAACTATTTGTCAAAAAGTATTGACGAAACGCAATAAATATGCTAAAATGGTTATAGGTTTCTATAGCCATTTTACTATATAGAGGCATCTTGAATTGCCGAGACCGAGTTTTCAGAGTATTTCGGCGCTTTTTACGTCGCCGATGCGGAGTACGGCTCATGAAACCAATACCCGAGAAAGAAATTACGACATGAATATAACAAGTCCCGAGAACGGCTTCGAATTCGGCTCTGCCGACGAGGTCGTTATACTGCCGTTTGAAAAAAACGGCGAATATTATATAGAGCGGCTCGGCACTGTTGAACCGAAGCCCGTATATTCATTTGTAAAGAGAATATTCGATATAGCAGCATCTCTCATAGCTCTGATCCTTCTTGCGATTCCGATGCTTGTAATATCGGTAATGATCAAGTGTGCATCCCCCGGTACTGTTTTTTATAAGCAGGAAAGACTCGGCTTGAACGGCGAGAAGATAACAATACTGAAATTTCGCACGATGTGCATGACGGCAGAGGAGAACGGCGCGCAATGGGCAAAGGATGACGATGATCCGCGGTGCTTCCCGCTCGGCGTGATCCTTCGTAAAACAAAGCTTGACGAGATACCGCAATTTCTTCTCACCCTTACCGGCACAATGAGCATTATCGGCCCGAGACCGGAGCGCGCCTGCTTCTACAGGGAATTCGAGACCTACATACACGGCTTCGATGAGCGCCTCAAGGTGAAGCCGGGTATCACAGGCTATGCACAGGTCTACGGCAGAATGGATCTCATGCCTCAGGATAAGGCAAGATGGGACGTGGAATACATTAAGAATCGCTCTGTTTGGCTGGATATAAAAATATTACTGAAAACCGTATCCGCGATCTTTCACGGTTGGAGAAGGAGTGATAAAGATTAATACGCCGACCGTATCTGTGATCATGCCCGCTTATAATGCGGAAAAGTTCATCTCCGAGGCTGTGAAATCGGTTATCGGGCAAAGCTATGAGAACTGGGAGCTTATCGTCCTCGACGATTGCTCCGACGACGGTACTGCCGCAAAAATATCGGAACACGCCGAGCGCGATCCGCGTATAAGGTATTACCGAAACGAGAACAACGTGGGCGTCGCACAGACGCGTAACAGCGGCTTTGCACTTGCAAGGGGCGAGTGGGTCGCATTTCTTGACAGCGATGATGTATGGCATCCCGCCAAGCTTGAAAAGCAGCTTTCGCTTGCGGCTGACTCGGGTGCCGATCTTATATATTGCTCCTATTCACTCTGTAACATACAGACCGAAAAAAAGAAGGATTACATAGTGCCTGCCGCAACAAGCTATAAGCAGATGCTTTATGAAAATGTCATCGGTTGCTCCACGGTGCTCATGAAAAAGAATATTACGGATAATTATAAATTCGATCCCTCGTTCTCCCATGAGGATTATGCGCTGTGGCTTCATCTGCTCAGAAACGGATATACCGCAAGGGGAGTAAAAGAGGTTCTGGTCGATTATAAGGTCATAAAGGATTCGCGCTCCTTCAATAAGCTGAGGTCGGCAAAAAACCGCTTCAGTATCTACCGTAAGGGGCAACTGCTCTCACCCCGCCAGTCGGTATATGCGTTTTGCAGATACGCGATAAACGGCGTGCGTAAGCATATTTGGCGCTGAGGAGCGTCCCTCGGGCTGTGTTGAGCCTTTTCACATAGCGCAAAACAGCTCTTGACAAACGCTCCTTTATGTGTTAAAATTCTATAGATATGTGAATAAACAGCCCGCGTTGAAAAAGCCGGCTTGTCACAGCGTGTACGGAAAAAGAGACCGATGCCTCGGCTGAAAGCATCGGCGTGCAGGTGACCGGCCCTTCTCTTTGGAGCGGCGGATTCTTGTCCGCGGTTAGTCTCGTTATCGACTGATGAGTGTTGGCTCTCGCCTGAATTCGGGTGGTACCGCGGTGCATTGCGCCGTCCCGAAGTCCGGCGTTTTTTATTTTTCTACAATCTTTCAAAAGGACGGTAAAGGCAATGAAGGAAAAACTGCTAAAGATCAAAGAAGCGGCGATGGAGCAGCTCCGCGCAATAGATCCGGATACGGAGGCAATACGTGTAAAGTATCTCGGAAAAAAGGGTGAGCTTACGACAGTGCTTCGCGGAATGGGCTCTCTTTCCCCCGAGGAAAGACCTGTCATCGGACAGATGGCGAATGAAGTCCGCGCCGCGATCGAGGATGCGATAACCAGAATCGGAGATGCGGCAAAGGCTGCCGAGCTTGAGAAAAAGCTTCAGTGTGAGCGCCTTGACGTCACTCAGCCGGGTACTCCCGTTTCCGTGGGACACAAGCATCTGCTTGCTCGTGTTCAGGAGGATCTGGAGGATATCTTCATCGGAATGGGCTTTACCATTGCGGAGGGGCCCGAGGTTGAGTACGATTATTACAACTTCCAAGCGCTCAATATCCCGCCCGATCACCCCGCAAGAGATACGCAGGATACCTTTTACATTACCGATAATATTCTTCTCCGTTCTCAGACCTCTCCCGTGCAGGCGCGCGTAATGGATAGCACAACGCCCCCGATCCGCATCATCTCCCCCGGACGCGTGTACCGCTCCGATGCCGTTGATGCGACTCATTCTCCGCTGTTCCACCAAATGGAGGGACTTGTGGTGGATAAGGGAATCACCATGGGTGATCTCAAGGGAACGCTTGAGATATTCGCACGTCATCTTTTCGGAAGCGATACAAAGGTGCGCTTCCGTCCTCATCATTTCCCGTTTACCGAGCCTTCGGCTGAGGTCGATCTGTCCTGCTTCGCCTGCGGCGGCAAGGGCTGTCGCCTCTGTAAGGGCGAGGGCTGGATCGAGATTCTCGGCGCGGGAATGGTGCATCCCAACGTGCTTCGGTGCTGCGGTATAGATCCCGAGGTCTACAGCGGCTTCGCGTTCGGTCTCGGTGTCGAGAGAGCGGCGCTTTTGAAATATCACATTGACGATATGCGCCTCCTCTACGAGAATGACGTGAGATTCCTGTCTCAGTTCTGATGGGTGTATTTGCGGCTCACGCACGGTGAGCTGTCGGCTGCTGCAATGCCGAGCGGCATTATCCTAAATTAATTTGCGCCTAACGGCGACATGGAGATTGTTATGAAGCTATCAATGAATTGGCTGTCGGATTTTACCGATGTAAAGGATATAGATATAAAGTCATACTGTGACAAAATGACAGACACAGGCTCCAAGGTGGAGGGCTACGAGCTTCTTGCCGATGATATTTCGGGAGTCGTATGCGGCCATGTGCTGTCTGTGGAGAAGCATCCGGATGCGGATAAGCTTGTTGTGTGCTCCGTAGATATAGGACGTGAGGCGCCCGTACAGATCGTCACCGCCGCCACAAATGTAACGGTTGGCGCGAAGGTTCCGGTCGCAACCGACGGAGCGCATCTTCCGAACGGAGTGAAGATCAAAAAGGGAAAGCTTCGCGGCGTAGTGTCCGAGGGAATGTTCTGCTCGATAGCGGAGCTCGGGCTCACTCTGCACGATATGCCCGGTGCTATCGAGGACGGAATACTCATACTCGGTGACTGCGGAATAGATCCCGTTCCCGGCGCGGACATTGTCGAGACACTTCTTCTCTCCGATAAGGTGGTTGAGTTTGAGATAACCTCAAACCGTCCCGACTGCCTCTCCGTTATCGGACTTGCAAGAGAGAGCGCCGTCTCCTTCGACCGCGAATTTTCCGTAAAGGCGCCCTCGGTTTTGTTCCTGTCCGACGGCGATAAGGTGGAGAATCACATCAAGGTCGATGTCAAGGCGCCCGATCTCTGCTACCGATACAGCGCGGCAGTGGTCAAGAACGTGCGTATCAAGCCCTCACCGCTCTGGCTGAGAATGAGACTTCGCGCCTCCGGTGTTCGTCCCATCAACAATATCGTCGATATTACGAACTACGTAATGCTTGAATACGGTCAGCCGATGCACGCATTCGATTATGCCTGCCTTGAGGGAAAGCATATCATAGTGCGCCGCGCGGAGGAGAACGAGGAGTACGTAACGCTTGATAACATAAAGCATGAGCTCGGCTCGGATATGCTCGTTATCGCAGATGAAAAGAAGCCCGTTGCTCTTGCCGGAGTCATGGGCGGAGCAAATTCCGGTATATCCGACAGTACCGAGAAGGTCGTATTTGAGTCCGCGGTGTTCAACGGCGGAAGTGTGCGACGTAGCGCAAAGGCTCTCGGAATGAGAACCGAATCCTCGTCGAGATTCGAGAAGGGTCTTGATGCCGAGGGGACCATGGCAGCACTCAAGCGCGCCTGCGAGCTTGTAAATCTCCTTGATGCGGGTGACGTCGTTGCCGATTTCATCGACTGCTATCCCGAGAAGAAGGAAAGCTTCAAGCTTGAGCTCTCTCCCGAAAGGATAAATAAATTCCTCGGAACGAATATATCCGAGGAGTTCATGAAGGATGCGCTGACAAGGCTTGAGTTTAAGGTGGACGGAAATACCCTGACTGTGCCCTCCTTCCGTGATGACGTGCGTTGCATGAACGATGTTGCGGAGGAGATCATCAGAATATACGGCTACAACAGCATTGAATCCACGGGCTTTTCCTCCGGACTTGCCGAGGGCGGCAGAACAGAAAAGCAGAAGTACGCTATCGAGGCAGAGGAGGCTCTCATAGGCATGGGTGCCGATCAGATTGAGACCTTCTCATTCATCAGCCCCAAGTATTACGATAAGCTTCGCCTTGACGCAGACGATCCGCGCAGAAACTCCGTCGTTATCATGAATCCGCTCGGTGAGGACACCTCCGTGATGAGAACGACAGCGCTTCCGTCAATGCTTGAGGTGCTTGCTCTCAACCATTCCAAGAAGAACCGCGACGTGTTCCTGTTCGAGCTTGCCTCCGTGTATATTCCGAAGACGGAGGGAGAGCTTCCCGATGAGCCCAAGCGTATAACCATCGGCTTTATCGATCATTCCAAGTCAAGCGACGGCTTCTACCGTATGAAGGGATACATTGAGGCGCTCCTTGACAGACTTTCCGTAAATGATGTCTCCTATAAGGCACAGACCTGCGAGACAGCCTTCCATCCCGGCAGATGCGCCGATGTGATGTGCGGTGATAAGCGTATCGGCGTGTTCGGAGAGGTGCATCCCGCGACCGCCGAGAATTACGGCTTCGGAAATGTCCGCGTACTTGCCGCCGAGCTTGATTTCGATGAGATGTTCGGTCTCAGATGCACGGAGCTCGGCTACTCACCCCTTCCCAAGTATCCCGCGCTGGAGAGAGACTTCTCCTTCGTTTGTGATGAGGAGCTTGAGGCGGGCTCTATCGAGAGCGTGATAAAGAAGGCAGGCGGCGGAGTTCTTGAATCCGTAAAGCTGTTCGACGTTTACCGCGGGCCGCAAGTGGGCGAGAATCACAAGAGCCTCTCGTTTGAGGTGAAGCTGAGAGCCTCCGACAGAACACTCAGCGACAGCGAGGCAGATACCGTGGTCGAGAAGCTTCTGAGGAAGATCTCGGAGAAGTTCGGCGTAGAGCTTCGTAAATAAAAAGAAATCACCGATCCGAAAGCACGGATCGGTGATGTTTTTTTCAGTCCTTGTTAAAGCGCGTCCACGGCTTGTATGCGATAAGGCAGGCGGCAAGACCGAGTATTGCGACAGCGGAGCAGATCAGAAGGACAACTGTCCATGATGCTCTTTCCGCGATGACCGCTATACCGTAGGTGGAGAGCGCCGCGCCGATATAGGTGAAGAAATTGAGCAGACCGGATATGTATGAGGATCTTCCGTATTTTACGAATTTAGCGGGAATCTGACATACGAGAAGCAGGTTTATTCCGTGCATACAGCCCGTGACGGTCGCCATGAGAATGACGGATAGCGCCGTCAAGCGGATAAATGAGGACAGGACAGTGCATACTGCGGAAACGGAGAACAGCAGGATCGAGAGCAGAAGCTCGTTCTTTATCACTCTGCTGTTGATAACGGAGGTCAGCTTCAAACTGAAGATCCCGAACAGCGGTATTATCACACCGGAGAGGATCGAGGACTCGGTCGGAAGTCCGTAGGTCTCGGACAAAAACGACGGTGTCCATGTCTGAATACCGTCACGGAGTATGCCTTGAAACAGTATCGCAATAAAAATAACGACAAGCCCCGAGAAAACGAAGATCCCGCTCGGTGAAGTGCTGTGGGCTCCTTGCTGATTCGATTCGGGAAGGAAACTCTCGTCGCAGGATGCGGGAGAGGTCTTCGCCTGGGCACTGCCGACTGTCAGTATACCGAAAACCGCGGCGGCGGTAATGCCGATGGCGGAGGAGAAGATAAATACCGATCTCCACCCGCTGATATTTATGAGGAGTGGAGAGGTCAGATAGATGAACACGGTGCCGACCGCTCCGGCGGAATTTGCCGTGACACACGCCCTGTTGTAATCCTCGGATGACAAATTTGAGGCAAGTATCCGAACCAGCGGCGGCCATATAAGGCTTTGCGCAAAGCCGTTGACAGCCCACAATGCAGTGAGAACGGATATGCCGAGACCGCAGGACATAAGTATGTTTATCGCAGAGGAGGCAAGCAGACCGACCATGATGATCTTGTACGGGTCGAGCCTGTCGCCTATGTAGCCGGCAATAAGCTGACCTATGCCGTAGGTTATAAATGCAAGAGTTACGGCAAGAGATGCCGAGGATTTGGAGATTCCCTCGGAGATGACTATCTCGGAGAGTATCGCACCGTAGTTGATGCGAGTGACGTAGCTTGCAAAATATACAAGAAATGCAAGCGCGGACAGAGTTTTGACCCTCATTGCCTTCATAAAACAAATCACCTCATTGCCGCGATGATTCCGGCTATGTTTCGCGAGAGCGCGGAAATGAGCTCGGGCGCTCTTGCAAGAGATTCGTCAAGCGTCATCGGTGCACTCGGAATGGCGAATATTCCGTCGATCCCGAGCTCGTACAGCTCGGGCACGGGACTTGCCGCACCGCAGATGCATATGACGGGCAGGGAATGTCGCTTTGCGGCGGCGGCAACAGCCGCGGGAAGCTTGCCGTGGGCTGTTTGAAAATCGGTGCGTCCTTCGCCCGTGATGACGATGTCACATTTCTCCGCAAGTCTGTCGAAATCACACAGCCTCAGCATATGCTCTGCGCCGTTTACAAGCTTGCCGCCGGCAATGTGAAGCCCGAAGCCGAGCCCGCCTGCGGCACCTGCTCCCGATATGCCCGAGGCATCAATTCCGAGAGAGGCACGTAACGCCTCGGCGTATGAGGTCATACCCGCCTCCAGAAGCTCAACAGTCTCGGGATCTGCACCCTTCTGCGGAGAATAATTCCGCGTAGAGCCGCGCTCACCTGTCAGCGGAATATCAACGTCGTACATCAGCGACAGCTCGGTGTCCTTCAAACGCACGTCAAGCCCCGAGATATCGACGGAGCCGATATCCCCGAGGGAGGCGGCGCACGGTCTCTCTATCCTGCGGCCGCTTTTGTCGCGGAAGACAGCACCGAGCGCACACAGAGCGCCCACACCGCCGTCATTTGTGCCGCTTCCGCCGAGCCCGACGGTGATCCGCCTGAAGCCTGCGTTCAGCATATCGAGTATCTGAAGCCCCGTGCCGTAGGTGGAGGCATTAAGTATTTTGCCTCTGCCCCTTTTGGTAAGTCCGAGACCGGAGGCGGCGGCAGTGTCGATCACGGCAAGCCCCGAGCCTCTTACAGCCCCGAAATACCCCTCGGCAGTATCACCGAAGGGGTCGGTCACATCACAGTGTATAAGCTCTCCTCCGAGAGCGTGGCATATCGCGGCGGCGGTGCCCTCACCTCCGTCAGCCAAGGGAAGACATACGGCCTCGTTACCGAAAAGCGCCGTTACACCGCTCTTGACGGCATCACACACTGCATCGGCATCGAGACAGCCCTTGAAGGAATCCATGGCGATCAAATATTTCATTCCCGTCCCCTCCGTCAGTGTCCGCCGCAAGCGCGCGGAGCGGAAAGATCTATGGTGTATGTATCTCCGTCCTTCGTAAAGCCCAATCTCTGTGCATAAGCCTCGGGAATGTGCGCCGTCACGTCGGAGAAGCCGCACCTGCGGAGAAATTCGAGCACGGCGAAGCCGAGGATAAGCATCGCCTCGTCTCCGTCCTTGCCGTCTGCGGGGGAGAGCGAATGTATCACACATTCTCCGATAAAGGAGAACTGACATATTCCGATAGCCTCTCCGCCGATGTCATCGGGGGATTCGATATCGTATGCGGCGTATGCAAAATCGTCTTCCATGTATTCCGTGCGGCATATTCGGCACAGCCTCTCCTGCTCCGATTTTGCCTCAATAGCTCGTACCTTAAACATAGCTCCTCCTAAATGCCCTTGAGATAGGCGACCTCCGCCTTGGTGAGGTGCCGCCATTTGCCGGTGGGAAGATTACCGAGCGTGAGCTCACCCTCACCGATCCTTCTAAGGCGGATAACGGAGAAGCCGCATATATCGCACATTTTGCGGATCTGCCTGTTTCTGCCCTCACTGAGAGTAATGAGAATATCGGTAACACTTTCACCGCGCTGTGTTTTTCTCTCTGCGGAAATAAGCTTTACCGATACGGGACGGAGCTCATACCCGTCAAGCCTCATCGGCTGTTCGAGAGAGGCGATATCCTCGGCGGTGTGCCGACCGCGCAGACGAACGGCGTAGGCTTTTTTGATCTCGGACGACGGATGCATTATTCTGTTTGCCAAGGTCCCGTCATCGGTCATGAGAAGGAGTCCCTCGGAATACATATCGAGCCGTCCGACGGGGTATACTCTGATACCGAGCTCGGATACGAGCTCAAGCACGGTCGGTCTGCCCTTTTCGTCGGATAGCGTGGTGACGTACCCTGCGGGCTTGTTCAGCATGATATAAGTGTATTCTTCGATAGTGCGCGGCATTACCTCCTTGCCGTCAAGGGTAACTATGTCATACCACGGGTCTATCCTCATTCCGATCTCGGCGGGAGAGCCATTGACAAGGACTCTCCCCTCCGCAATGGCGACCTCGGCATGACGGCGGGACATAACTCCGGCATCGGAGAAGAATTTTTGAAGCTTGATCTCGTTCATGTTCGTACCTATGTACCCGCCGAGGCGGGCTATTTGTAAAGCTCTTTTATTCTGTGCCACAGCGACGGCTTTTCGATTGCGGCAATGCTTGATTCCGCATACAGCGGAAGTGACCTTATCTCGGTATCTCCGAGATAAAAGCGTGCATGACCGAGCACACAACCCTCGGATACGGAAGCGTAGACGAATCTCGGAGCATCTATAACGCACCTCACCTCGGGTGAGTCGATCGGCAGCGTGAGCTCGGCACCGTTTCGGTTCGTGAGCCTGACAGTACCCGAGTCCCCGCCCGTGACGGGCATATCGTAGGAGATCGCTCCCACCTCGGCAAGCACTCTGCGGTGATACAGCGCGAAGCCGTGATCGAGCATCTTTGCGTGATCGCTCCAGTCATCGGGGGCGTTGAGAGTCACGGCGATCATGCGAACTCCGTCGCGCTCGGCGGCGGATACAAGACAACGTCCGCTCCGCTTCGTGAATCCGGTCTTTACGCCGATAGCTCCGTCGTAATATTTCAGGAGCTTGTTGTGATTTATGAGAAGTCTCGTACCCTCGTCACCGTTAAGAGGGATCTCGGTCTTGCGCGTTGAAACGATCCGCAGAAGCTCGGCGTTTTTCAGCGCGTAGACAGTGAGCCTTGCCATATCTGCGGCGGTAGTATAATGCTCCGGATCGTCAAGACCGTGCGGATTCGTGAAATGAGAGCCCGTCATGCCGAGCCTTTCCGCAGTGGCGTTCATAAGCTCGGTAAAGCCGTCCACCGAGCCCGCCACGTCAATTGCGATGGCACAGGCGCAGTCATTGGCACTCTCAAGAAGCAGGGCATAGAGAAGCTGCTCAAGAGTGAGACGCTCTCCTGCCTTGAGATATACCGATGAGCCCTCAATGCCGCAGGCATCGGGAGAGATCACGACCTCACGGTCAAGTCTGTCGGTTGTCTCAATGGCAACGAGAGCGGTCATTATTTTCGTAGTGCTTGCCATCGGGAGGCGCTTGTCTGCATTTACAGACCAGATCAGCTTCCCGCTCTCTCCCTCTGCGAGCACGGCACTCTCAGCCGAGACAGTCGGCGGGGGCGCGACGGCAGAGACGGATACGGAGGCTCCGATAAGGACGGCAAAAACGAAAAATAAGGAAATAAGCCTTGCGGTAATTTTTTTCATAATAATTCTCCGTGTAAGTCGGTGCTGTATATAGTCTTGATCGCGGCGGAGAGATTATACCGAAAAAATATTTCCTGCGGCGGCGTGATTATTCGGGTCTTTTATCCTTGCCGAGAGCGTTTCTCAGCCGTTCGATAAGCTCGGGAGACCTTTCTATCAGCCCGATTATGCTTGATACGGGATCGGGCGAGCCGAGCGGCTCGTTCACGTTCAGCATATCAATGGTTCCGTCGGGAGCGACGATCAAAAAGGCGACGGGAGAAACCGTGAGTCCGGAGCCGCCGAGACCGCCGAAATTCTGGGGCAGGGAAGACGGCTCGGGCTTTTTGGAGTTGTAGTCAAGTGCGCCCGAGGCATATCCCATTGAAAGCTTTGATACGGGAATGATCATTGTGCCGTTCGGCGTGGTGACAGGCTCACCGATGACGGTGTTTGCCGCCGCCATGGAACGAATGGCATCCATGGCAAGCCGAAAGTTTTCGTTGAATTTGTTTTCGCTCATAGTAAAGCTCCGTTCTGCCGCGTTGCGGCTGAAATTATTTTTTGGGTTCTTCAAGGTCGTTTAGTACAAGTGCGTGAAAGAGACTCCCTATAAACTCTTTGCCGGAGAGGAGGAGCTTTATCACGCGAATACTGAAGCGAATACAGATGTCACCGTGCGTTTCGGCTCCGTCGAAATCGCACGTGAGGCGTATATCCTTCGAATCTCTCAGCCGTACATCGGCGTGGGAGCTTATAATATCGAGAAATACCGCAAGAGATGAGGAAAATGCGGAATAGACGAGCGCGGTTTTGGCGGCATCTCCTGCGGAGACGTTTATCCTGACCCGAAGCAGCTCGTAGGTTATCCTTGTCCCGAGAGCTTTGAGCAGGCGACCGATAACGTCAAAGGCCTCGGAAAAGCTGCTCGGAAAAGCTTCCTCCGCGGGCTCCTTCTTCTTCGGCGGTTCACTCTTTCGGGTGCGCTTCGCTTCAAGAAGTCTTCTGTATTTTTTTGCCGAGAAATCGGATAGCTTTATTTTTTTCTTCTTTTTCGGATACAGTCTGAGTCTCAGAGGACCCAGCCCTGCGATCACCGAATATTCCGACGGAAGCGACGGCTGCTTTTTGTATGAGACCGTAATGCTTATCCTTGACAGAAGTAACAGCACAAGGAAAATGATAATTACGGCGATAATGCAAAGCGCTGTCATGAGCTTGTGTCGGTATCCGCGGCAGCGGCAGCCGAGGCGCTCTCGCCTGCAGCATCGACTACGGAATCGGTCATCTCGGTAAACTGCATATCCTCGATCGGAATGTTGCCGCCGTCGGCTGTCGGTGCGCCTTCGATCTCGGGCAGATCACCGAGGGAGGACATTCCGAATACTCGGAGAAAATCCTCGGTGGTGCGGTAGAGTATCGGTCTGCCGGGAACGTCGAGCCGTCCGCACGGCTCTATCAGATGCTTCTCGGAGAGAGAGTTTACCGCATAGGCGGAATCAACGCCGCGCACCGTGTCGATGAAGCTTCTGGTAACGGGCTCGTTGTATGCGACGATGGCAAGCACCTCAAGGGAGGAGGCGGAGAGATTTCCGCCGCGCCTGATGCCGAGGGCATCTCTGATATATCCGCCGAGCTCCGCCTTCGTGCAAAGCTGGCAGGAATCGGAGAAGCAGAGCAGCATGATGCCGCGCGGGAGGGAGTCCGGTGAGTTGTAATACTCCATTCGCGAATTCACGAGCTTTTTTATCTCCGCCGGTGTTCCGCCGGTGACACTTGACAGCTTGGCGTAGCTTACGGGATAGCCGGCGGCGAAAAGCACGGCTTCGATTATACTCATTCGTTCATCATCGGACAGAGCCGTCGGCTCTGTTACGGCATTATCCTCAAGAGTCATAACTGCCTCCTTTGTTTTAAGAATCTTCGGCAACGGCACCGACAAGAGCGGCGGTGTCCGCACCGTCTGCGAGTGATATTGCTCCGTCGTCCATTACGTCGATAATACCGTCGTCGCGGTATTTTGTACATTCAAGCTGTATGAGCCCCGATTTCAGCAGCTCAAGGATCGCCATGAACATGGCGATGAGCTCCTGCCTCTCGGCGGCATCGGAAAAGAAGTCGAAAAGCTCAAGTCTGCCGTGCTCCTTCAGCCGCTCGGAAAGGCGGTGTACTATCGAGCGTATCGGGATCGGACGTGAGCCGATAAGCGGATCGAGCTTTTTCCTTGCCTCGGTGTCGGATACACGCACGGTCGTGAGCACACGGTTATAAGCCTTCGTGAGCAGGGAAATATCGTGATCGGCAACGTAGGATTTGTCCACGGTGATCTCGTCTGTATCCTTGACCATTCGCAGACCGTATTCACCGAAGCGTACCTTGAGATCCTCGGCGGCTGCCTTCGCACGCTTGTATTCGAGAAGTGCGGCGGCAAGAGCGGCTCTCGGATCCTCCTCCTCACTCTCCTCGTCCTTCGGCAGGAGCATACGGCTCTTTATGAGCATGAGCTCACTTGCCATTACGATGAAATCGGAGGAGAGCTCCATGTCGAGATGCTGCGCCTCGTCGATGTACGCCATATACTGGTCGCAGAGGAGCGATATCGGAATATCGTTGATGTCGATCTTGTGCTTTGATATCAGAGACAGAAGCAGATCGAGAGGCCCCTCAAAGGTGTCGAGCTTGTATTTTATCTCAGTCATATTCACCTCAAGAACGGGATCAGCCTGACGATATACCACATACCGTTTATAATACCGTTCATGGCAAAGCTGAGAGGTCTGTCGAGGACTCCCGAAATAAGAGCAAGCATGATGGCAAGGGAGATGTATCTCTCGTATTTCATGATGCCGAAATAAAGTCTCGGCGGCAGGAAAATATAGAAGATGCGCGAGCCGTCGAGCGGCGGGACGGGCAATAGGTTGAAGATCGCAAGCCCTATGTTGAGCGAGGTGAACATCGCAAAGAAAATTATTGTTATCTGGTAGATATATGCCGTCCTTTCCGCTGTGGGAGGGAAGACACCGAAAAGCTTCAGAAAGATCGCTTGAAGCAGAACACCGGCAAAGCCGAGAAGCACATTTGAGACGGGACCCGCAAGCGCGGATAGAGCCATGTCTCTGCGCGGATTCTTGAAATTCCTTGTGTTGATCGGAACGGGCTTTGCCCAGCCGAAGCCCGCAAGAAGCATACACAGCGTGCCTATCGGATCGAGATGCTTCAGAGGATTCAGCGACAACCTGCCGAGATTTCGCGCAGTGGGATCTCCGAGCCTGTAGGCGGCATAGCCGTGAGCTACCTCATGCACGGTAAGGGCGATGAGTATAGACGGCACGGACAAGAGTGTCCGTGTAATATCCATGGCGGATGAAAAATCAAGCATACCCGTATCTGCCTTTCGTAATAGTATGAGCTAAATGGATTCGGCGGCGGCGGTGATCCTTTGCAGGAGCTCGTCGCGCCCCTCTCCCGTCTTTGAGGAATACATGATGACCGCTTGCGCTCTCGAGGCGGCATCGCACCCCGCGATACATTCGCTGAATTTGTTTCGCTCCGTTTTGTTGAGCTTGTCGCATTTCGTTGCGACGATGATGTGCGGCGTTTCCGTCTGTATGAGGAAATTCAGCATATCAACGTCATCCTTTGTGGGCCCCACACGGGAATCCACAAGCTGGATCACAAGACAGAGCCTGTCGATGCTCTTGTTGTTTGTGAAATATCCGTCGGTGAGCATTGACCATTTTCTCTGCTCCGAGGCGGTGCGCTTTGCATATCCGTAGCCGGGGAGATCGACGAGATACAGCTTTTTGTCTATGTCATAAAAGTTTATCGTGATAGTCTTGCCGGGAGTGGCACTCACACGGGCAAGCGATTTTCTCTGCAAAAGGGAATTTACAAGAGAGGATTTGCCCACGTTCGACCGCCCCGCAAAGGCGATCTGAGGAAGTGCATCGGACGGGAACTGCGAAGCCGCACCCGCCGTGATCTTCAGCTCGGCATTGTGTAGATTCAGCTTCATTTTTCGAATACCTGCTTTCCGCCGCAATATGCACCGGCACCCGAGCCGGCATGATTTTCGGGAATTATAGGAGCGCTCGGCTTGAGCTGCTCCGTCTCCGAGGTCATGACATCAAGCCGCGGCAGAAGCGCAAGCTTCAACACCTCGTCGGCAGTCCTGCACGGCGTGAAGGTCAGCCCCGCACGGACATCGGGATCTATCTCCTCAATATCCGATGAGTTGTCATAAGGAATTATTACCCTTGTGACGCCTGCGCTATACGCCGCGGTGGTCTTTTCGCGAAGCCCGCCGATGGGAAGCACGCGTCCCGTGAGAGTGAGCTCGCCGGTCATTGCGATATCCGAGCGTACAGCCCTTCCGGTGAGGGCGCTCACAAGAGCGGTCAGCATCGTAACTCCCGCAGACGGGCCGTCCTTCGGAACAGCCCCCTCGGGTACGTGAATATGTATATCGAGTGTTTTGTGGAAATCCTTCGGAACACCGAGAGCCTCCGCGTTTGCGCGGATGTAGCTTACGGCGATCCTTGCCGATTCCTTCATGACATCTCCGAGAGTTCCGGTCAGCTCAAGCTTGCCCGTTCCCTCCATTACGGCTGCTTCGATCTTGAGTATATCTCCGCCGACCTCGGTGTAGGCAAGTCCGTTGACTACGCCGATAAGATCGAGATCGTTTTTCTTCTCGTCAAGGAAGCGGCGCACTCCGAGGAATTCCTTTACGTTCGCCTCGGTTACCGTAACGCGCTTTGCCGAGCCGTCCGCGATCCTCCTTGCCGCCTTTCGGCATACCGTGGCAATGCATCTTTCGAGATTGCGGACGCCGGATTCGCGGGTGTAGCCGTCGATTATTTCAAATATCGCACCGTCGGAGAGCTTTACCTGCCGCAGGTTGAGACCGTGGCGGCGTATCTGCTTTTCGCAAAGATGCTCCCTTGCTATGTGGAGCTTTTCGTTTCGCGTGTAGGTGTGGAGCTCAATTATCTCCATTCGGTCGATGAGAGGGCGGGGAACAGTGTCAAGCGTGTTTGCCGTGGCAATGAAGAAGCAGTTTGACAGATCCACCGGCATCTCAAGGAAATGATCTCTGAAGGTGCGGTTTTGCTCGGGATCGAGAACCTCAAGCATCGCGGATGCGGGGTCGCCGTGAACGTCCGAGCACAGCTTGTCCAGCTCATCGAGGAGCACGACCGGATTGTTTACTCCGACCTTGGTGAGCGCTGCCACGATCCTGCCTGGCATGGATGCGACGTAGGTGCGCCTGTGACCGCGTATCTCCGCCTCATCGCGTATGCCGCCGAGCGAGATGCGGGCGTATTTGCGGTTCATCGCTCTTGCGATAGAGGCTCCGAGAGAGGTCTTGCCGACACCGGGAGGGCCGACGAGGCACAGTATTTGACTGCCGTGCTCCGGATTGAGCTTCTTTACGGCAAGAAAGTCGAGGATCCTCTCCTTCACCTTTTCCAGCCCGTAATGATCTGCGTTGAGGACCTTTTCGGCGGCGGGAATATTCAGCTTATCATTGGTGGATTTTAGCCACGGGTATTCGAGACAGGCATCAAGGTAGCTTCTGATCGAAGCCGCCTCGGGAGAGGCGAACGGAGCGCGAGCGAGGTGGGAGACCTCTTTCAGAAGCTTTTCGCGAACAGTGTCGGGAAGCTTTTCCGCGTCGATCTTCGCATAATACTCCGCAACGTCGTCTCCCTCTCCGCCCAGCTCGTTTTGAATGACCTTCATCTGCTCACGGAGATAGTATTCTCTTTGATTGTCGTCGATCTGCTCACGTACCTTTTTGTGGATCTGACCCTCAAGACGCAGAAGCCCCGCCTCGCTTTCCAAAAGCACGGCGGCGCGCTCAAGACGGCGCAGCGGATCGAAATCGTCAAGGATCTGCTGCCTGTCCTCAAAGCGAACAAGAACGTTGGAGGCTATGAAATCCGCCATAAGACCGGAGTTCTTTATCGCGGAGACGGTTGCCAGAAGGTCGCCCGAGAGATTCGGTATAAGATCGAGCATGGAGGAGAGCGAATGGATCACCTGACGGCGCAGCGCCTCTCCTTTGATGTCGCTCTCACTTTCGGAGAGACGGAGCGTCCTTGCTATTACATCCGCTACGTAATACGGCTCGGTTTTGGCGATGCAGGAGATAGTGGCACGGCAGATGCCCTCCACGATAACACGCAGGATACCGTCGGGGGTGCGTACCGTCTGCCTGATCTTCGCAACAGTTCCGGTGAGGAAAAAATCGTTCGCCTCCGGCTTTTCGATCGCGATGTCCTTCTGGCATATGAGGAATATCAGACGATCGCTCCTCTCGGCTGCTTCCGCGGCGGCTATCGAAAAATCCCGCTCAAGATCGAGATTCAGCGGAAGCGAGGGAAACGCGACCATCCCTCTGAGAGGGATCATCGGCAGAGTCATTTTATCGGCTTTTTCTATGTAAGTCGGCATATTTTCGGGAGATATCCTTTCGTTTTTGCCCATCGGGGCTTTATGTGGAAATAGAATATTTAACTTGTAAGAAGCAAAATCGGGCATGATACACCCTATTACTTCATTATAACATAAATTATCAAATAAATCTATACTAAAGGACGCTATTTTTGGCTTGTTAATACTTTTTTTATATTCCGCACGTAAATGATCTTCGCATAAAGGAATACGTAAAATCACTCTCCGTTCCGCACAAAAACAAAGTAATGATTGAGAACAGTATTACAATTGCGCCGAAATGCAGTGGAGAGGTGTGCTCGGATCAACACGACACCTTTAGTGAAAACGCACAAAAAGACACAAGTGGGTCGGTAATATATCTCCTTGACAAAAGGCAGTTACCTGCTTATAATTAGTAGGTAGCTACGAAAAAAGGAGAAAAGTCATGCACGGTGACAGGATCGCAGTTTTAATAAAAACGGCATCTAATGAATTTGATAAAATCGCAAACCCGATTTTGGCAGATTATGATTTGACAGCATCTCAGTGCCGAGTGTTGAAGTTTTTGTTTATGCAGCCGAGCCAAAACGCGCGAATTGTTGATATTGAAAAGGAGTGTGCAATTACGCACCCTACGGTTTTGGGACTGCTGGACAGTCTTGAAAAGAAAGAGTTTGTTTTGAAAATCGTGAATCCCAAGGATGCCAGAAGCAAGCTTATCTCCTTAACGCCCAAAGCAAAAGAGATGCAGATGGAATTGGAAGCGACTGTCGCGAAAATCGACCATATGTGGGTTGAACATTTATCGGAACAAGAAAGAAAAGAATTACAAAAGCTTCTTCAAAAGCTTTTGAGGACAGAAAGTGAGAATAAGTAAAATGCCGATGGAAACGCAAAATAAAAGCCGTATGGGAACGGCAAAAATGTTTCCCTTGATTATATCAATGTCTCTGCCCGCTATGTTTTCTATGCTTATTCAAGCACTGTATAACATTGTGGACAGCTACTTTGTGGCACAGGTCAGTGAGAAAGCGGTCTCCGCGCTCTCCCTTGCCTATCCAATCCAAAATCTGCTGATTGCGTTTGCGGTCGGTACTGCGGCAGGTGTTACCTCGCTTATTTCACGAAGGCTCGGACAAGGCCGCAGGGAGGAAGCAGAATCAACCGCAACCCATGGCGTGATGCTGAGTATCGTGACATGGTTGGTGTTCGCTGTCTTTGGCGCATTTTTCACGACTCCTTTCTTTCGGATGTTTGAGTCGGATCCTGAAATTATCCGCATGGGGGATCAGTATCTCTCCATTTGCTGTATTTTTGCTTTCGGACAGTTTGTTGTGACCATGCTTGAAAAGATCCTGCAAGCCACCGGAAATATGTTCTGGCCGATGATGTTTCAGCTTGTCGGTGCCGTGATCAATATCGTAGTCGATCCCATTTTGATCTTCGGATGGTTTGGTCTTCCGGCTATGGGGGTTACCGGTGCGGCTATCGCCACGGTGGGCGGACAGATACTTTCCATGATTTTGGCGGTTGTCGTGGTCGCACGGCATCCGTCCATCAAAATCCCTTTCAAAGGCTTCCGCTTTCACGGTGGCATAGTGAAGGATATTTATGCCGTCGGTATTCCCGCAATTGTCATGCAGGCGATCAGTACGGTAATGAATATGGCGATCAACGCTATTCTTGCCGCCTTCTCCACAGCGGCATACACGGTATTCGGTCTGTATTTCAAGCTGCGTTCCTTCGTGTTCATGCCGGTCTTGGGTCTGAATCAGGGACTTATGCCGATCATGGGGTACAACTACGGCGCTAAGAAGAATGAGCGCCTGCTCCGATCATTCTATCAGGGCTGTGGTATTGCCCTTGTTATTATGCTTGTAGGTGTGCTTGCCTTTATGCTTCTTCCCGAACAGTTACTCGGCTTCTTCAATCCGACAGAAGAACTTTTGCGGGCCGGCATTCCGGCACTGCGGATCATCTGCCTTTGCTTCCCGCTTGCGGCATTGGGACTGGTATCTTCAAATATGTATCAGGCTATCGGACGAGGCAATTACAGCCTTATTATGTCGCTGATGCGTCAGCTGGTAGTTCTTGTGCCTGTGGCATGGCTGCTCGCAAGGGTGACAAATGATGTCGGTATGGTATGGTGGGCATTCCCCATTGCAGAAGCTGTATCGTTGGCAGTAAGCGCGATGTTCTTTGTGCGGCTGCATAAAACGGAGCTGAAGAAATGAAAAGGGAAATGTACCCCTGTAATATCGTATCCTGCTTTACCGCCGTCGGCATCATATGTCAAAGAGCTTTTGAAAGCTGTCAAAAAGCGGCGACAGAGAGGCGCTGCCCCCTGCCGCCGTGCTTCGGTTAGATGTAGATAATATCGAATCATGGTACGATTTCGGTACACCGATAAAGCAAAAACGCCCGAAAACCCTGTATTTATGGGGCTTTCGGGCGTTGTTTGTATTATTCCCACTCCTCCGAAGTTGTAGTTTCAAAGCTCTTATTCCGTCCGAAAGGTGCGGATAAGGGCTTTGTTTTTATGATTTTCGAGCGAAAATACCGGTGTTTCCGTCTGTTCCGCATCGTTCGGAGAAATTTCGGGGTCATTTGGGGGTCATCATTTCATCTTTCAAAGAAGTGAAATGTACTTGTTTGGCACTTCCTTTGTCAGCCAGACACCGTTTGCAGACAAATAAAACTTATAGCCTTCTTTAATCATTGCAGTTGTGTCTATTGTATAAATGCACACTTCACCGTGCCTTACGCCAACTTTGGTGGCTGTTTCGATATCTGCTGAAAGATGGACATATAAACGTGATTTTGGAATTAAGCCAATCTCATTGATCGATTGAACGTACTTCTTTCCGGTTCCGTGGTACAAAACCGCAGGTGGAACACACTCTGCCAGTTCAACATCAACAGGTATAGAGTGTCCTTGATTCGCACGGATTAGCGTTTTATCCTCATTAAAGGAATATCGCTGCTTTTCATCCGTTGCAACAATCTCATCCAGCATAGTAGCATTAAAAATGCGCGTTTTTGCTATTCCGGCGATAAGATCTTCAACATTTGCCCATCCGTGCTCACCAAGCGTAATTCCAATCACGTCTGGTTTGTGGCGAAGAATGAGGCTTATGAACTTACTTGTATCCTGTAGTGACATTATGCCTTCCTCAGAATCTTTTTATACTTTTCAACGGCCAGCGGCATATCGCCAATGACCATATTAAACAATCGAACAATTTCCACTTCTTTTTCTTCACCGTTTGCGAGGACAATTACCTTGTCGCCTATTACTGCATCCGCAATATCACATATGTAATCGTAAGTATGTCCGCCTTTGTTGAAAACGACGCTTGCAAACAAGTATTCTGTTTGTGCCTTTTTTGATTTTGTCGAGAGCTTTCGCGTAAATTTATCTGCAGCAAAGGTGAACTGTTCCTCACCATGATGGGTAAATGAACAACGGAGACCACCATCAACCCAAATTACATCGAACCCATCTGCGACAAACGATTGCTTTTCGTTCAACAGAGGAAGTTCAGGCCCAAACACCGTCATAGATGCCTTGCTAATCAGGTTGCAATAACCGTATTCCGGGTAACACTCAAAGACAGATTTCACATCATCTCTTCCCGGTTTAGGCAAACGCTTTGCCGTGATTTTAATACCGTTTTTTACAGGGCGAAGTTTAACAATGCAGGAATGCTTGTTAAACAGGTTTTCAAAAACTCCGGGAGCGTAGCTACTGGTGATTGTAGACACTTTTTTCAAAGGCCGGTTTTCCCGTATCCGCGCCAGTTCTTTTTGAATACCAGAAAACACATGTGCATCACCATAGTAATCGTAGGCAAGTCTTTTTCTAATGGCAAAATCAGCCAACGTATAGTAATAGTATTCATCGTCATGCATAATACCGTCGCGGCAAAGATTTCCCATGCGAAGTGCAGCATCTGCAAATTGACAATCGAAGCGTTCTTTCTTAATCAGCCGCAAGTTTTCGGTATAAACCATATTTACTAATGTCATGGCTGCACGGGTATTCTTTGTTACACCATAGCCGTGTGCATACATATCTGCCAGCTTATACATAGATTCATACATGCCACCGGCGGCACCTAGAGCAAAATACTGATATGCTTTTTCATATTCTGGGATACCATTGTTGCATCTTCCGTAATAGAAAATGTAACCAAGCGTATTTGCATACTGGCATTTATCCAAATCTGCAACGTTGTCCATCTCCAGAAGTTTAAGGAAACAGTCCCGCGACTTGTCCCAATCGCAGGGGAACAGCTCGTTTCCTCCATAATAAGCATAGCCAAGTGTTGATAATGCATTTGCATAACCCAACTCGGTCAGTTCCAGAATAATACTCCGCAATTCACTTTTTTCTTCAAGAGAAAGCGCCCTTAATTTAGCATCCTCGGCATTGCTCAAGGCGGATAGTTTGTTGCCAATTGTCCACAAATGTTGCTTCATCGGCTTGTTTTGCTTGTAGTTCTCGATATCGGAAAAAATCTGAGAAATGTCAATCTTGGCGGATGCAGGACCACTTGTGTCGTCTAACATAAAGTTATAAAACGCTGAATAAATGCTAAGAGCCATCGCGGCATCATTTTTTGGGGATGAAAAAACCATGACCGGGCGTTCATCATCAAACTCCGGATTACCGGCATGCCAATACAGATCTTCAAACTCGCAAAAAACCAGTTCTACCCAGGCAGTGATTTCTTGATTTGTTGGCTTTTTATCCTGAAGATTATACACCAAAGCAATCATATCCTCAAGGGAATATTCATAGGGATCTTCATATTCCCAATTTCCGTCCGGGATAATGTTTTTTGTATAATCCTCACAAGTGTACTCATAGCGGAGGAGCTTGCCCAAGACATCGTCGGAGAGGATAAAAGGCGGCATATATACCAAATCACTGGCAGGAACATGGATCAAAGCACAGGATCCCTTCACGCGAACAACCCAGTCCTTGCTTTTCTTGTCATATTCATCGATATAGCCGTATTCATATTTATCTTGATAGGGATTAGAGAGCTTAACACAATCCCCAGACTCAAATTTCCTTTTCAAATAATCACCTTCTTTGCCTTTATAGCAGAGTTTTAATCTTCGCGGACGGCAGCTTCCTCGAAAATGCGGTCAAGCTCAGCGTTGCTGCTGATGCCGCGCACACGGTTGCGGATTGCTGCCTTGCCCATATCCAAGCGATAGAAGTGCATCTGATTATCAGGGCCCTTCATTTCGCGGATCAGTTGAATGCGCCCCAATTTGTCCCAATGCAATTCAGCAAACTTTGCAAGGCCGATCGCTTTGGGGCAATTATCCTTTCTACTGCTGTCGTGAGGTTCCAGGATGTCAAACACATAGCCGCAGGAGTCAGCACGCACCACCACAAGATCTGGATACATAGGCGTAGGTACTCCGTTCACTTCGTAAGGAACACACAGAGACCAGGGCTTGCGATCAAGATTTCTAAGCCAACAAACCGCACCGTTTGCGATTTCCTCTCTCAGCACACCGGCTTCCCAGGTGCCCAGATAGGTTTCCATTTCGCCTGCGTCATTTACATACAAATGCTTATCGTATTTTGCGCTGTTGTCCGATACTGTAAAATCGACGGAAAGCGGCAAAGACCACGGCATAGCTATTGGCTGACTGGAAGAAGAAATCAGCTTGGTATAGAATTGCTTTCTTGCCTCCGGCAGAGCCGCGATCTGACGCTTGTTATTTTCATAAAGATCGGAGAAGGCACGCTCTGCGTAGCTGTTCAGCGCTTCCATAATGCCGGTGTTGTGAACAAGAACGATTACTTCAATCCAGACATCGGTCTCGTCTCTGTTTGAATGTTTGACCCAATATTCGGTATGGAGCCCTTCCCCCAGGATCTTTCCGGCCTGCTCAAAATGTCTGCGAATATCGAAATCGGTGACAGTTACCTCGTTGGTTGCTTCATCGTAGGTATAGGCGGTGTCTCCGTAATTAAATGTCAGCGCACCCAGGGAGAAGCCTGTGATGCTCTTGGCAAATGTATCGAATTCATCGGTTGCCTTCAGTTCATCCAGCTTTTCACCCATTTTAGCAATAATGGCATTACGAGTATTCTTTTGTGCACGAAGATCAATGCCGTCCATGGTCAACGCACGGGAAAGACCCATCAGTAGACGAATTGGTTGCTGCTTCTTGGCGGAATCAATGCGGTATGTCACCAAATTATCCATAGCATCGAACACATCCGCAAAAGCAGGATCGCGCTTCAGGGTTACAAGTTCTCGATTGGTGCCAATATCCGCAGGAGCAGCCATCTCATTATCTCGCAGAGCTTCGATAACTTTACCAACCGTATCTTCATCAAAATACGGCAGGAACAGGCTGACATTATTCAGTTCCGCATCGGAATCAATGTGCCGCGCCAAAGGGGTACGAATCATTCTACCCAGCAGCTGCGCAATGAAGGTATAATCCTGCGCACTACGGAAGGACATCATGGTTTCGGCTCTGGGGCAGTCCCAACCGGTAGACAGATTCATTTTGAAAAACACCACGCGAATGTTGGGGTCCTCTTCAATACGGGAAGCCTCTACATAGCGCAACTCTGTATTGCCATAGGTGAGGGTATCATAACCATTGAATGTATGTACCGCTTCGCCGGGTAGAAGATGTCTTCCGATTACCTCCTCAATACAATCGATGCACACATCGATATCGGTGCTGGTAACCTGATTTGCGCTGCCATCCTCCACCTGAATAACCAGGACTGGATTTACCTTGCGCTCTCTCTGCGCGTCGGAGTAAGCGTCCCAGCGACGGCATTTTTCAGCCCAATTCTCTACAGCACTCTTCAGGATAGACATATCCGCCATCAAGGGCATGTCCGGGAAACGGATGATAATGCGATCCTTCAACAGACCGGAATCACGGACAGCGCCTACCGATACTTGCACCTTCTGTACAGTGGAAGATGTTCCTTCCAGCAGTTTTTCAAAACGCTGCGGTGTTGCAGAAACACCAATGATCAGCGGCATAGGCGGCAAACCGTCCTCTGTGCTGCCTTTGATGAATTTCTGCATGATGGAATGAGCTTTTTTCACATCCTTATCCGATGTTGCCGTGCCGCGGTGCGCTTCGTCAATCACAACATACAGCTTGTCGGGATAGCGCTTTGCGGTGTTTGCCAGCGTCTCCCAAATGGAATACTGGCGCATATCGGAAGGTGTGGTCAGAAGCTTGTCGGAACCCAGCTTCTGTGTATTCAGGAAATAGATATGTCCGCCTTCCAGATATTCGGCATTGAAGGTGGGATCTACAGTGACAAGATCACGCACCTTGATCTTATCAGACTCGCGCTCGATTTTGAAGCGGGTCTGTGCATTGAGCATAGGAGAATCGGACAGCCACACGAAGATGGCATCGGGATCCGCCAATCTGTCCGCATTGCCGAAGAGGATCTCTTCAAACAAAGCGGTCATTATAATGGTTTTACCGGACCCGGTAGGTGCGGAGAAGGAGATAACCTGCGGATCACTTTCGCTCCACAGAATGTGCGCCTTTCCGATTTTCTTATTCAGTTCTGCCAATGCATCTTCCTGAAACGGAAACAGCTGCATTCTCATCTTGCATCCCTCCTTGCTCCGATAACGAAATTATCGATATATTCCCTATAAAGCTGATGGGTATTCTTGATTCCGATGTTGGCAGACATCTCATGGAAGGCAGGTTCGGAATTGGTCACAAAATACACCGTATCAATGCAGTCGTGGGCTGCAACTTCCTTTGCAAATGTTGAGAAGGCCGCTTCTTCCACCAGCACTGCAAACCGGTTCTCCGGCAGCACCAACATGTTCGGCTCCTCGTCAAACTGCAGCTCCGGGCGCTTGCCCACCGCACCGGATTTCAGCCACAGCAGCGGCAGGATCTCCTCAAACTGCATACCAAGAGATACACGGTTGCGATCCAGAAAGCCCAGTTTAAAGTATTCACAGTTGGCGGCAAAGCCGTCGGCTTTCTTGATTTGCGCCAATGCCGGATACAGTTGCTTTTTTGTCTTCTTATATACGGTAGTCCTCATTTGCTTTCCTGTGGACTTTGACAAGATTACACTGTCTTCGTCAGCAACATAATCTTCAATTTCAACTCCGTAATCACCAGCCAATTGATCCCCGTTAATATCAATTCCTGTAACACTACACATTATTCGCGGCCATGTCACATATCTAGCAATACCAAATTTCTCCCATTCCGGATCTCCAGGTTTAAGATTCTTTTCCTCTAGTATCTTTGCCTCTTTACTAGATACTTCATTATTTGTCACCATAATACAGCGACGCTGTCCACCGTCCTCAGCGTTCAGCAGATTCACGGCATGCAATGTTGTGCCAGAACCGGCGAAAAAGTCAACAACTAGCGCATCTGGTTTATGCGCGGTAAACAGTTTTAAGCAATCTCTTACTGCATACAAAGATTTTGGGAAATCAAAACGAGATTCACCAATCAATTCCTTCAAAATTTTTGTGCCGTAATCACGTGCATCGTGAGAATCATATGTCCATAACGTTGAGGGAATAGTCTCCTTTCCGATTTTGTATACACCTATTACACTTCCATCGGCTTCGCGCCCCACGATTTCAATATTTCCGTTTTCAATATCGTTAATCACACCTGTTTGTAAGTATTGAATAACATATTTTTGAGGCTTGTTTGGTGTATGCTTTGTTACACGTGCATATCCGCGCCGCAGATAATCTACGAACTTGTCCCTGCTTACACCCCACATCATTTCGGTGCCGTCATCTCTAAGCGGAAAAACCGTGTCACAACCAGGCATATCGGAAACTTCAGAAATATTCATCTCAATTGGTAAACAGGCGCCTACTTCCTGAACTCTTCCTGTCGAATTGTTAACATAGATCGGATAGAATTGGTTTGGGTGCTGGGCATCACGAATGTTGGTTGCCGTGCTTCTTCTTAAAGTATGCCAATGCAAGCCCGAGCCTTCGGAAAGATAGGAAGCGCTATCGATAGAACTAATTTCATAGTCACCGAGCATAACAAAATACACAAATTCATTTGTGCGGGAAAACTCGTTGCTTCGGCTTGTTCCGTGTCTGTTCATTAAAGAACTTATCATTTGAATCTTTGCTTCTGGGAACATATCCTCTAGCAGGCAGCCTATATGCAAATATTCTTTTTCATCTATAGTTAATATCAATACGGAATCATACGGGTTCAGCAGTCGCTTTGCCAGCTTCAGGCGCTTTTTCATCATAGAAAGCCACTTGCTATGGCGGTAGCTGTCAGAACCGTCTACATAGTCGTTGTTATATTTCCAGTCCTTGGCACCGGTATTGTAGGGTGGATCGATATAAACACAATCCACCTTGCCGGTGTACAGGTATTCCAGCAGCTGCAGGGCATGGTAATTGTCTGCCTCGATCAGCGTGTGCCACAGTTCGCTGTCCGGCGCATTCTCTACCTTATCAATGGGCTGCAGACAAGGAAAAATAGCCTCACCGAATTCCGCAACGGCAACCAGCTCGGAAAGAGGAATCTCCTCCACTTCGCCGGTAACTTTATTGCGACACACAGCGGTATTCGCCGTCTTTTTCAGCACGGTGTATACGGTGTTGATCTTCTTTCTGTCGTTTTTTGCAACGCTGCCGCCGCGCTTGATCTCTACACCGTAAAGCGGCGTGCATTCGGGCATGTGTTCTTCAAACACAAGTCCAAATTTTTTATTTTGAAGAGCGCGGTTAAACTCCTCCTGCAGCCTTCCTCGAAGGGTGGGATCCGTAACCTGCTCTAATAATTTGTCTATAGCAGCCATAAATGTGCTCCTTTATGCGTTATTCTTACTCCAGGAACGCCCGAAAAGCAGATGACTTTCGGAAAGCTCCAGCACGACCGAATCGGTCAGATTTTCAACATCTTCCTTATCCACAGCGATAAACACCTGCTTGCCGCTGCTTCGATAAAGTTGAAGGATCTCTTTGAAATTATCACGGCTGATACTCTGCAGAATGTTGCCGTCATGGATCAGCGCCGAAACGCCGGTCAGGCTGAGCATCGCCAGATCGTACAGCACCATGCTCTTATAGGCAGTACCCTCGCTGGTATTGCCTTTGGTAATAAAAGATATCTCCTTCTGCAGAGATATCTCTAAGGCAGGTGCAGTTTCATTGCCACCGGTTACAACCGCATTCAACTCTGCAAGCTTTTGGTTGATCAGCGTGACCACCTCGAATATGGCAGCGTCCCGCTGCGAGATTAGCTGCTCAAACTGTCTTTCTGCCAGCACACGTTGCTCCTGCAGCTCTTTTTCGTGTCGCAGTTCGCGGTTTTCTTCCTCCAGTTTATCGATCTGCTTGGAGATGCTGACACACTGGGAAAGGATTCTTTGCGTAACATCAGCGGTAACACCAGATGTCTCCAACTTTTGCGTCAATCGTGCGATCTCTGCATCACAACGGGCGATCAGCGGCTCCAGAGTAGCCACTTCATCCGCAATTTCCTGCTGAAGAATGGTCTGCAGCTGCCTGTGAAATGCCTCTACCTGGGAAAGCTCCCGGATATTGACACCGGGGAAGAATTCCTTCAGTTCCTCGAAATCATCGGCAATGGGCGTATTGATAAACGGAACATTGCCGTTTCTTACTGCCTCCAGGCGGGATTTCAGTTGATTCCTGCGCCGGGTCAGGGAACGCAGATCCTTCTGCAGCTTGGACACGGCCTCAAAGCTTCCGGTATCCAAGCCTAACAGTGCCATGCCGGTGTCTCCCTCCTGACGCATCAATGTTTGAAGGCGGGAGCGCAGAGAGGCAATCAATATCTCATTTTCTTCAATCTTTTCAAAGGATTTTGGCTTCAGCTTGGATTTTACCCATTGGGATTCTTTGATGCCAAGCTCGTCCTCCGCAGCACGAAGCGCCGTAATGACAGGCCCCTTGCCGAAAAGCCGCAGAAGAAAATCCACAGCTTTTTCGTCGGCTTCTTTCGGCTTTGTCAGATAAGGATATTTTTCATATGTATTTTCTTTGCCATAGATGCGGAAAAACCGCGCGGTCATATCATCGAAGGGTACACCGGGATGATAGTTTTCTACCAAAAATCGACGGTATTCCTCCAGACTCATGTTCTGGATCAGATGCCCGGCTTTATCGCAACGGCTGACACTCTTCGGCGTTGCAGTGTTGCGCACAAAATAATGATATTCACCATCAAACAGGAATGTGGCGCGGATGCTATGATCCTTTACATTCTGTTTGATATCACTGCCGGGAGCGCAGTAGCCCTCACCGCCGAACATATAGTCAACGATCCAAAGAAAAGTGGATTTTCCAAGAGCATTGCTGCCGCCAATACTGCCCAAAACAGTATTAAGGCCGGGGTGAAAATCAACTGTACGGAATTCTTCTGCAAACTTATCACATTGAATCTGTATCAACATAGCTGAGCATCCCCCTTTCCACATCAAGCTCTACCTTTCCAAGCGCGTACAGGCAGTCGAGTGCGTTGATAAAATCACCAAAATCAACTTCAGGTAGTGCTTTTCGCAAGTCTGCTACCGTCATATTTTGTTCTCGCAGTTGTGTGAGGATTGCCGGGAATACTGCCAACACACTGCCTTTGTAGGGCGTTGTTTTACTCGGTAATTTCATTGAACACCTCACACCTTTGCACAAAATATGCAACCAGCAATTCACAAGCCTCAAACTGCTTCTGTCCGTTGTGAACAAACAGATAGCTGACAAGGCCGTTGAATATTTCACTCTGCGTCTGCGTTTCGGCGCTGGCATCTTCAAATAAGCGCCGGATACATTTAGACAGCTTGGTTACATTGACCCGGTTTTCGGCGGCCAACCCTTCAATGCAAGCGTTAACCGCGTCGTATATACCGTCAATAATATACCCACGAATTTTCCTTTGCAGATGCATTTCAGACACTTTTTTCTCAATGCTTAGAGGCGTTTTTCTGAGGATAATATTCTCTGTCGGTATGCTGTCAATATTCATCAGCACTTCACGGATACCTGCCACGAGGCGATTGGCCGCAATTGCGTCATGCATCTGGCTTCTGCTTTGGAGATTGTTTTTCAGCTCCAGCGCGACACTGCGCTCTGCAGAGGAGTGCTCCACCTTCGCGCCGCATTCAAAACACAAAAGCATATCGCTTCCGTCAACCAGCGTTACGATCATGCAATTATCTGCCGCAAGAGCCTTGCCGCACATGGGACAAGCGCCTTCGGCTTCGGCCATAAGTTCCATGATATGTGCATCTGCGGCAACGGTCTTAATTTCCCCCGCACTTTGAATACTATAAGACGGAATAAACGTAATTCGGTCTCGTTGCGTGTCAAATTGGGCAATGAACGCATCGTTGATTTCTTCAATATACTGCTTCTTGTTGTGGTTATCTGTATATTTGGCAACGTACAGGAATAACCCCGCCAGCAGATCTGCGAAGACAAAACTATCTCGCTGCAGGAATTCTGCCTTTGTAAGACGATTAAGTAGTTCAATTTCAGTATCATCAGCAATATCGGTATCTTCTCTCAGAATTTCCTTGAGAGCAAGGACGATATTGCCTTTTTTATTGGCATCCAGCAGCGGAAGTATTTTTTCTTCGAAGCGGGAAGGAAGTGCTGCTGCCACATCATCCAGGAAGAGCGTGACATTTTCAGAAAGATTATTTTTGCCACGTGCCAGAGCTGCTGTTGCTCCATCATCATCGGTAATATCATAGCTGCCGTTTACGGAAAGCAGCATTGTGCCGATCAGATGCTTTTGCGTTACGGAACGCGCTTTGCAACGTACCAGCACGGATACATAGGATCCAAAACATAATTTCTTCATGCTACTTTCACATCCTTTCATACGCACGGCAGCGCGTGCTTACTCTACAAAATCTACGATATCTCCTACGTTCAAATTCAGTGCTTTACAGATACGGCCGATCACTTCCAGGCTGACCGGTTCGCCTCTACCCATCTTTGCTATGGTAGTGCCTGTAATACCAGTTTGGGACATCAGGTCTTTTTTCTTCATCTTTCTGTCAATCAGAATTTTCCATAAATTATTGTAACTGAAAGTCATCTTGTACCTTCTTTCATCGGCAATAGCGGCCATTGCGCATTCAGACGCAGATTAACATTAGCATTATAACATAAAAACGCAGGTTTTTCAATATATCTCGATAAAAATTACATTTTCGCGCACCTCAAGCGATTCGCAGGAGAGTCTAAAGAATGGTGTGGCTATGTAGATTTACCCTCTTTTTCGGTAAAATTTCCTTAGTATCAAACCGCAAGGAGGGCTGAATATGAGCTACAACGACTCTGGATAAAAACTTCTCTGTCTTCATCCACACAAATCGAGCGAAAGGAGCGTCTGGAAATGGACCTCACTATGAATACACCCGGCGCAGGTGAGTCAATTGCGCCCAATACATTGAATTTTGAGAGGAAAAGTGATATAATGATTAAGATTGATCACGCAGCACAGCGTTCCGGCTGCCGAGATGTATGGAACGCATATATGTGTAAAGGGGCAAAATACGGTGCATACGATATCCCGTTTTGCCCTACCACGGCAAAAGAATTGCCGAATTCTATTATCACATGGGAAGAGGCAAAAGGCATTTACAAGCGAAAGCTTGTAAATAAAGAACCGGATTTCTATGTAGATGCCTTTGTCTGCTGGTACATCGATGACTACAAGTTTGACGGGCCCAGAGGCATCTGGCACGACAGCAAGGCGGCGCTAAAAGTTCTTCGTCATTTTGCAGGAGCTATCACGCCGGATTTCTCCACATATCAGGATTTTCCAGACCCACTGAAGCTGTACAACACCTATCGGATGCGGGTGTTTGGTTACTGGCTCAGTGAGAACGGAATCGCCGTCATCAACAATGTTCGATGGGGAACGCCGGAATCCTTCCGATACAGCTTTGAGGGAATTCCCAAAAGAAGCATCATCGCAATCGGAACCTGCGGCGGCAACCCTCGAAAACATGCGGATCGCAAACGGTTCGAAGACGGCCTTGAGCAGCTTGTAAAAGTTCTCTGTCCACATACAATTATTGTTTACGGTTCTGCTAATTATCCTTGCTTTGATAAGCTGATCAACCAAGGCATCCGAGTCGTATCTTTCCCCAGCCAAACGGCGCAGGCGTTTGAAAGGGGAAAATGCGATGAGTAAAAGCTATAGCGGCCACTTCAATACGCCGGTGAGCCTTACGCCTTCTACCATACGCTATAGTCAGGATTCGGTAAACGGCAGAGCAAGTATCATCAGCAGTATGAAGGAAAATGGTTGGGCCGGTCCTCCGATAGATGTGGTAATGATGGATGATTCCCGCCTTACATCGCTTGATAATACACGTTTGGTAGCGGCAAATGAAGTGGGTATCAATGTGAAGGCAGTTGTTCATAAGCATAGCGATCCGCTAACATCCAGCGAAAGAGCACGATTTACAACCAAGAAAGGAACCCCCTCTACATGGGGCGAAGCTGTTCAATACAGGGTTCGTAAACAGGATTCTGCTTGGAGAAAAACACATCCATATGGTGCCTACCATATGGAAAAGAAACGAATTAAGTAATAGGAGGCTTCGATATGGAGTTATTTGATATTAGTAAGATTTATGAGGGATTCGAATACCCTTACCAGCTGAAGAAAGTTGCGGAACTTGATCTGCTGGATTTTGATTATTGGTTCATTATGGATGCCAAGCTTGCTGAAGGCTATACTCGCGGCATGCAGGAAAGATTCCCCGCGAGAAAGCTGATTCCCTTTGCGAAGCGCTGTGACTGTGATGATGTTGCTTGCTTTGAACTGGGTAAGCCCGGAAAGATCCAAATTATCCACGATTTCTGCGAGCCGGGATGGGAACAGCGCGGTGAGTACGATTCTTTTTGGGACTGGTTTATGGAAGCTGTTGAAGAAATGATCCACGAAACGGATCTGGCAGAACAGGAATAATTACAAAACGATCCGCATGATCGACAACATCCCTCCCGTCCGGTACACTGTACCGGACGGGAGGGATATTTTTATGACTAAGAAAACAAAATCAAGGTAGATAATTTTGAGCTGCGGCTGATTGTCCGCGCTCTTGTTGAATGGAAGAATTTGCTTCGGGCAGAGAACAAGCCGACAGAAGATATTGACGACATCCTGCTAAAAATAATTAAATAGCGACTTTTTCCTATGGCACTCGGACTAATAATCCGAGTGCCATATTTTTTTGTTTTTTCAAAATTAGTGTTTCGTTTTTTCGCCAAATCCGTGCGGTAGGTAAATGAGGGGCTTTTCTTCGTTAGTTCCGTTAGATGCTCATCCGGAATATATGAGAGACTTCCGAAAAAGTTTTCCGCAAGGGTTGACTTTAGGGTGTCCAAAAGTCCGGATATATGAAGGCTTTTTGCAAACCGTACACCGGAGAAAGGTGATGGCTGCAAGCGTCACCCTGAACTTATCATCAAAAAATTCGAAAACAGGGTTTACTTTTACCCCTCTGAAATTCGGAATTAGTGATGGGTTGTTTCACAGCCTCTCAACTGAAGCCTGACAATTGAATATCCGTTCTCGAAAAGGGTACGACCGCGAAGACTCTGTATGCGCAAACGGACGAGCGTTAATACGCCGGTGAAAATACGGGCAGGAGCAATATCGAAGAACGGCGCTTATTATCACTGAATACTTCGAAGGGAGGTGAGATTCAGTGCTGACAGCAAACAAAAAGGAAAGAAAGGAGGTACTGTCCCATGGACAAGATCCAATTGATCGACGCAGAAACGCTATTTTATAAACCACTGGAACATCCCCGTATGCTAATCGACGGCATTCTCTCAAACGGACTTGCAATTCTCTCCGGCGACTCCAAAATCGGCAAAAGCTGGATGATCCTCTGGTTCTGCCTGAAAATCAGCCAAGGGGAGCCAATATGGGGACTTCCCACAGCCAAAACAGATGTGATTTATCTTGCTTTGGAAGATTGCGAGTGGCGTGTCCAGCAGCGTATGCAAGAGCTAACCGATGTTCCCCCGGAGAATCTACACTTTGGATTCTCCTGCGGCAGGATCGGTACAGATCTTGAAGCGCAGATTGAGTTAGTGCTGCAAGAATATCCTTCAACCGGTCTGCTTTTCATTGATACGCTGCAAATGGTTCGTGACAACGTCTCTTCCAAAACCAACGCCTATGCCCAGGATTATCGAGACTTGTCCGCGCTGAAAAAGCTTGCTGACACTCACGGCATCTGTATCTTCCTAGTGCATCACAACCGCAAGGAACGAGATGGTAGCAACGTTTTTAACGATATGACCGGTTCCACCGGCATTGCCGGCGTTGCGGACACCTGCATGATTCTGCGCAAAGAAGAGCGCTTCGGCAGCAGCGCCATTCTCAGTATCACAGGCCGCGATGTAGAAGAAAAGCAGCTGAAGCTGACTATGCCGAAAAACATCTGGGAAGTAACTGAAGAGCTTAATGCTTCGGATCTGCGCCGTGAGCGCATCCCATTATTTCTTTTTCAGGTGGCTGATTACTTGCTGAAGAAGAAAAGATTTACTGGAACGGTCACAGACTTACTTGCCGCCATTAGGGAAACGACGCTTAAACCCAACATGGCGAGTAAGTTGCTCACAAGGCATTACAGCGATGTTTTCAAACCATTGGGAATTCAGATGGATTCCAAGAAAACTGCAGTTGCGCGTCTACTGTTGCTGCAGCTTTGTGACGATAGTGACGGTGATGACGGTCAAAGGAGGAGCGAAGCACTCGCGTCACTGCGTCAGCAAAATGACGCTGCCTTCTCGCTCCCCCCAGCATCGTCACAATCGTCATTTGTGTCATGGACGGATCTTACAGATCCGGACGAGGAGTTACCCTTCGAATGACGGTCTCAAGGAAATGACAACGGCATTTTCTTAGCAAGCATCGTCTTTGGGAACCCAAGACACCTTGTTGGGGTAGCCCCAAACCCTTATACACGCTGAAAGGAGCATAAATGAACAGAAGGAAACGATCAAATAATTTTCATCTGCGCTTGACTGACGAGGAATATGCAGATCTTCACACAAAAGCTGCGAAGGTAGGCATTGGTCCACAGGCTTATATTCATGCGGTTTTGAAGGGATATCCGTTAAAGGAAAAGCCTTCTATGGACTTAACCAATGTCCTGAAAAACCTATCTCAAATCAACAACAATATGAACCAAATCGCCTTTAAGGCTCATGCACTAAATTTTGTTGATACCGCTGCCTATTGGGAAAATGTGAAGGCACTCGAAGCAACGATCCATGAACTGCTGGAATTTATGTATGGCGGTTAAGCAAATAAAAATCAGGAGGAATGATAACTTGAAAGAAAGACCCACAATAGATCTCGGACTCACGGGATATGATGAACTTTTTATGACGGATGCTGAAAGGAAAGAAGCGCGTTTGCCGCGCATCTATGATATCTTCATTTCTTGCGCGGTAACCTCTATTTTTTCGAGTGCCGCTATGACTTGCTGGAGGCGTTCGCTTTCGTCGGGGGTTATGATTCCGTCTTCGGCAATGTCGAGGATTGCCTCTGCGATTCCGTCCGCGTCGTCAAGTGCGGAAATTATGCGGATGGTCAGCCGGTCGATGTTCTGCGCTTCGGCTGGTGGTACCGTTTTCTTTCCGAGTGGACACATTCGGGAGCAGTAGAAATTCGCAAGCTCCGGCGCGTCGTAGTAGTCTGCCATCAGTAGGACTTCCTCCGGGTAAGGGTTAAGGCTTCCGAGTTCAATTCTCGCCAGCCGAGTGCGGTCGATTCCGAGTTCCTCGGACGCTCCCTCGCGGCTCGCCAGTCGGTCGTTGCACGTTGCCGCTGCTATTCGTGCTTTATAAAATACGTTGTCTGCGGCTTTCGTGGCTTGTTTAGGCATATATTTTTGCCCTCCTTTCCGCTATAATTTAATTACAATGATTCTCAATCCGTGGGGTTGTTTGTCGCTTTTATCTCGCTTTTTGAGAGTTGGTCATCAAAAAAAATTTGCGGGGTGACTCCGAAGCCGTGAATGCAAATCTGCAGGAATTCGTCGGCGGTCAATCTGATCAGCCCTGTTTCGAGCTGGCTGATGCGCTTTGAGTTAATTCCCGCCTGCTTGGCGACGTGAGTCTGCGTGATTCCGCGCTGCTCGCGGTAGTCTCGCATCATCTGGTAGACCTTCTTCATGTGGCACTCCTCCTTTCACTCGCTTTCCGAGAATTTCATTGTAGCCCTATTATATCACTCATTTTCCGAGAGTCAATACTTTTATCTAAAATTCCGAGAAATTATTTTCATTTTCCGAGAGTTGTGGTATAATATATCTTGTAAAATGAGCGAATTGCGCAAAAATGATTTGAAAGGTGGTTTTTATGCTCTCATTTGGCGAGCGTCTCAAAAGGGCGCGTGAAAGAAAAGGCTTGACGCAGGCGCAGGTCATGAAACTGACCAGCATTACCGACAAGTCTCTGTCTCGTTATGAAAACGGAGCGTCTGCTCCCGATCCCGACACAATTTCGGAGTTGATTCGTCTGTATGACGTTTCGGCTGATTACATTATGGGTTTCTCTATGCAGATGGGTCATGCCTCCGATCCGGCTTCCGGCTCGTCGCTGGCTGCCCCCTCTATCGTCGCTGATCCCGATGTCCACGAAAAGCTGGAGGGGCTTTCCGGCGATGCCCGCAAAAAGGCGGAGGAATACATCGAAATGCTGAAAACGCTCGACGAGGTCAAATCCGGCGAGAATTTTCTCGATGTTAAAAAGAAAGCCTGAAGCGTGAGCTTCGGCGGTACTTTGTCTTTTGGTAGGAGGTGTCGGTTGTGTTCAAACTAAATATTTTATGCACGGCTTGCAAGCGTCGGTATCCCGTCGAGCTGCCGGATGTCGGTGGCGTACACACGGTGCGGTGTCCTTATTGTTCTGCTCCTCACGAGGTCACGGTTTCGGCTTCTTCTCCTCGTTCAAAAGTAGAGAAACCTTCGGGGGCTGATGCCGTAGCCGCAAAAGTACGAAAAGGTGAGATTGCATCAAACGTTGCTTGGCTGATCATTGGTGCGATTCAATGCTTCACACTTTATGCGGCCGCTGCCGGTGTTTGGAATATCGTCAATGCCATTGTGGCTCTGCGGAACGCGAAAAATATCACGGCTCATAATTCCGGCGTTGTTCCGTACTTTGAAGGTCGGAAGACGTGGCTTATTGTTCTCGCTGTCGTGAATTTGATCCTCGGTGGTGTCGTAGGCATTGTTCTTGTCCTGATTGAGTGGTATCTTCGTGATTACGTGCTGCGCAATCGCAGCGCGTTTGAGGTATGAGGTATTCCGTATAAGGTAATCGGAATAAGGTATGAGGTATAAGGCAGTTTTTGCACTGTGCTTGTACTGTGCTGGAAGGGAGGCGGTCTGGTGTCCGTCTATAAAAATGAAAAGCGCGGCACGTGGTTTGCCATCTTCCGTTATGAAGATTGGGACGGTACGCGCAAACAAAAAAAGAAGGAGGGCTTCCGTACTCGACGGGAAGCCCTCGAATATGAGCAGGAATTCATGAGGAAGCAGGGAGGCGGGACGGATATGTCCTTTGGCTCTTTGGTTGAGCTGTATATGGAGGACTGCGCCACTCGCCTCCGGGCGACGACGGTCGAAAATAAGCAGCACCTCTTTAATTCTAAAATTCTGCCCTCGTTCAGTTCCGTTGCTGTCCGCGACATCACTCCGACGATGATTCGCCGGTGGCAGAACAACCTGCTCGCCGATCCGGCTGGGTATTCCCAGACGTATCTCAAAACGATAAACAATCAAATGTCGGCGGTCATGAATTACGCAATCCGCTATTACGGTCTGTCGTCAAATCCTGTTGCGAAGTGTGGACCCTTCGGAAAGAAAACGGCGGAGGCGATGCAGTTCTGGACGCGCGATGAGTTCCATCGGTTTATCGAATGCGTACATAAACCTGCGGCTCGGCTCTCTTTCGAGTTGTTGTTCTGGACAGGTATGCGTTCCGGCGAGCTGCTGGCTCTCACTCTGGCTGATGTTGATTTTGAGCGGTCGCGCATCTCAATCAATAAAACGCTGGCGCAGGTGCGCGGGGAAACGGTCATCAATCCTCCGAAGACTCCGAAGTCAAACCGTGTTGTCTCCGTTCCTCGGTTTCTGCTCGCGCTGATCCGCGATTACGCTGACCGTCTTGTTGACTATGAGTCACAGGAGCGTTTGTTCTATTTCACGAAGCATTATCTCCATTATGAAATGGAGGCGGCTTGTAAGGCTTCCGGCGTGAAGCGGATCCGTATTCATGACCTCCGGCATTCTCACGCCTCGCTCCTCATTGAGATGGGTTTCTCGCCCTTGCTTGTGTCCGAGCGTCTCGGTCACGAAAACATTCAGACGACGCTCCAGACCTACTCGCATTTGTATCCCGATAAGCAGGAGGAGGTTTCCTCTCGTTTGGAAAGTGACGAGAGCGAGAAATACTCTGTTGTTCTCTCGGAGTTCGAGAAGAAAATTGAGGACTTGTCGTAAACTGTTACGCTTTTGTTACGCTGGGTAAAAAAATAAGACCGAAATCCCTTGAAAAATAAGGGGTTTCGGTCTTTTTGTTCTTATTCCCACTCCGCTACTGAAATCTTAACCATTCTGTATTCAGTAGCTTCATATTATTTTTAATCTATATATTGTATCTATTTTACGCTTTATTTTCGTGATAAAGTGGTATAAGCGTCATTTCAGCATCGCGTCAGAAGAAAGGCGGTGAAGAATATGCCAGAGTCAAGAGAAGAAATGTTGCACCTTACAGCCAAAGCTCGCGAACAGCTTATGATTGATAGGTTGCTGGATTACTTCCACGAACACAAAGAGGAAATCTTAAAGGAAATGGAAAAACAGAAGCAAGGTTAGCCCCTGAATATCACATCGTTGTGATAGGCTAAGGCTTCCTTGTTTGGGTAA